>NZ_JBXAFA010000056.1:0-571 GCF_058792515.1 Pseudomonas sp. MT92 | reverse complement strand
TCGCCCGGCGGGGCCAGCAGGGTCAGGGCCAGCAGGTCGGCGGCCACGGCCACCAGGGCGTTGGCGGCGTGGAAACGCTCGGTCAATGCGCGGTAGTCGAACACATCACCGTTGCTCGCCGGGTACTGCAGCAGGGCGCCGAAGAACGGCGTCACGTCGCTCAGTTCGCGCTCGTCGCCGACCACCACCTCGATGCCCAGCGGTTCGGCACGGGTGCGCAGCACGTCGAGGGTCTGCGGGTGGCAATGCACGGAGGCGAAGAACTGGTGGCTGCCCTTGTTCTTGCTCAGGCGCTTGCAGAAAGTCATGGCTTCGGCGGCGGCGGTGGCTTCGTCGAGCAGCGAGGCGTTGGCGATCGGCAGGCCGGTGAGGTCGCTGATCAGGGTCTGGAAGTTCAGCAGCGCTTCGAGACGACCCTGGGAAATTTCCGGCTGGTACGGGGTGTAGGCGGTGTACCAGGCCGGGTTTTCCAGCAGGTTGCGCAGGATCGGCGACGGCGTGTGCGTGCCGTAGTAACCCTGGCCGATGTAGGTCTTGAACAACTGGTTCTTGGCCGCGATGGATTTGATCA
>NZ_JBXAFA010000055.1:0-640 GCF_058792515.1 Pseudomonas sp. MT92 | reverse complement strand
GGCGCTGCGTGACGAAATGTTGCGCACCGTGCGTGATTTTCGCGCCACGGGGACGTTTGGCCAGCCACTGATGAGTGTGTTGAAGTCCGGGGGCGACGGGATTGCGTTGTTGCTGTTTGTTTATCAGGGGCAGAAGTTTGTGGAGGTGTTAAGTGCGATCATTAAAAACAATGACCGTTCTTTCTCTGATAAAGCGGCTTTCGCTGAGTCCTTGATTGGAATCTCGGCAGCAGGTTTTGCCGCTGTACAGGGCCTGTCAGTGACGGTCCTTCAGGCACATATCGTGCAGATGAACAGTGTTGCAGGCAAGCTCAACACCATGAGCCGTCTAGGACACTGGAGTGGTATCGCTGGGTTGGGTGCCTTTGGATTTGGTGCTGCGGCTGCGGCAATCGATCTAGGCAAGCATTCCCGACAATGGGCTAAAGCGCTGGCCCAAGGCAATCACCAGGCCTTGGCAGCCACGACCCTGCAAATCGCTGGCGACGGCATCCTCGTGGGCACCAACACCTGGGGCGCCAAACACACGACGTCGATCATCAACCAGATCCTCAAAAACCCCACCGAACTGCGGGCGCTGGCCTGGGCCGAAGCCAGTCCACGGCTGCTGAGCATCGCTGCCAGGGCCAACCTGGTGGGG
>NZ_JBXAFA010000054.1:0-650 GCF_058792515.1 Pseudomonas sp. MT92 | reverse complement strand
TGCACGGCGAGGCTATAGGCCAGCGTGGCATTGATCATCTGGTCAATCGGGCGGAGATGGAAGCATCCGTCCGCCGGCAGCAAACGCTGCTCAGCCACTGGCACAAGCGTCTGCAGGTCATTCGCGAAGACCGCTTGAACATGATCGTCGCCGGCCATTTTCACCGTGCCGCCTGGTATTACGACTTCCGCAACGATGCCCAGATCCGCCATCGCCTGGAAACCGAATTCGTCTGCGTGGCGGCCCTGTGCGGGAACCGCGAAGCCACCGAAAAACTGGCCGCCTACCTGCAAAGCAACCTGCTCACCGTCGTGCCGGGGCTGGACACCCTGACCCAGGTCGATCAGCTCGACGTGAGCAAGAAACTCATGGACCTGAGCAGTTTCTCGATCACCCTCGGCACGGCGCCGGAAAACCTTGCCAACGTGCAGGTGCTGAGCAATCAGTTCAGAAGCCTGATGAACGAGCGGTTGCCGAATTTTGAGGACCTGAATACGCGATTCAGGGGGCTGCAGAGTTTGTTGGATGGGGCCTACATGCCAGCGCATCAATTGATCGCAGCGGATCAGTTGGAGCGGGCACACACGGAATTCAAGCGACATCAGCCAATCGACCCCAACAGCTTCATTCGTGACCTGGGCGCGCCGGCA
>NZ_JBXAFA010000053.1:0-684 GCF_058792515.1 Pseudomonas sp. MT92 | reverse complement strand
ATCCAGAGGTTGGGGAAGTGCTTGATGACGAATGAACCGATGGCCCAAGAGAGAAGTGGTAGGCCGAGAAACCAAGAGTAATACTCGAATATTGAGCGTTTTGTTAGATCCCAAAATGGTTCTGTCGTAGCTGAAGTCATTACGAAGTGACTCGGAATACTGACAAAAAAGAACAGAAAAAATAAAACACGTCCAACACCTGACATGTATATCCAGAGGTGGGAGCTTGCGGGAAGAAGTGCATATCTAATACTTTCCTGATTATCCCTCATATGAAAATCAATATGCTCGAATGGGCTCGGAGTATAAGTGCCTTTGGCGATTTGCTCTTCGCGCTCTATCTTTGATTGCTCTTGATTTCGAAGGTCTCGTGGCGAGTAATCCTCCACAAAACTGACGGGCGTCACTTCATCGGCATTACCCCAAGGCAGTCTGGCCTTAGCAAGCCGCATGATCCATGGTCGTTCAGTTGATTGCTCTTGCTGGGGCACCTCGGTCGACCCATAGGCCGTCTTGGCGTAATAAGATTCCTGGGTCATTTGTTAGTGTCTCTTGATGTATGTGTCACTTCATCTGCCCAGTAAAGTGCACCCTCACTGCCGAAATCGGGTTTTATATGGGCGGCATCAAACGGCGTACCGTCCTTCGGTGGTGGCGCAGGAAAATGCCAGCGTAAAAGGCGTC
>NZ_JBXAFA010000052.1:0-694 GCF_058792515.1 Pseudomonas sp. MT92 | reverse complement strand
GAGTGCCCTGCCCCTCCCACGGCTCGGCGCTCCACTGGCCCGGCGGCTGGTCGCTGACGTCGGGGTGCAGGGCCAGGACGCGCTCGCGCTCGCGAGCACGGTGCATGGCGTCGGTGTAGGCCTTGATGTTGCGTGGCGTCGGGTCCTTCATCACGGCCTCGCCCAGTGCGTCGGTATCCTCGGCGCCCCGCTTCAGGTCCGCTTTCAGGGCGCGGGCAAAGGTGTCGGGGAGCAGTTCAGCCATCACCTCGGCGGCTTGTTCCAGCGGCGGGCAATGCTTGGCTTGCAGTTCGTTGGCCACGGTACGCAGGGCGATATGGCGCATGTGTTCATGGCGCTTGGCGCTGCTGTCACTCAGCGCCTTGCAGTACTCGGGGTTCAAGGGGAATTCGCTGTAGAGCATCCAGGCATCGTGGATTTTTTCCAACGCCAACCCCGACAGGGGAGCGTTGAGCAGCAGCGTTTCATCCTCGTCCAGTGCCTGTTCCTTGAACTGGCCAGAGCGCGAGACGCCATAACGCTTGAGCGGCCCCTGGTCCTGCCACAGATAAACAAACCCGGCACGCAGGCGTCGCACCGCCATGGGCCGGCCCTGGGTGGACACGCCGGGGGCGCAGCAAGGGTCAGTGGCCTTTTCCTCGGCCAGGGCATAACGCACGGGCACGACGAAAAGCTCCGCCTGGCTGGCGGGGCA
>NZ_JBXAFA010000051.1:0-764 GCF_058792515.1 Pseudomonas sp. MT92 | reverse complement strand
CGCGAAACGGAGCGTTTATTCAGCGTCCACTGCGAGCTGTTCGTGTGGAACTGGTACGCCCGGTACGAGCATCAGTTGTGGCTGGAAATTGCCACGACCCATGGGGCGCCCATTCGCCTGCCGTTGCTGGAGGACGTGCGGATTACCCCGCGTCAACTGGACGCGCAGTGGAACCAGATCGTCCCCGTCGTGCCTTTCGTCGCGCTGCCCGGTGCGCGCAGCCGACACGACCTCGGCACGCCGGTCCTGTGCCGCAGCGGCTTTGTCTATGTGTTTTACCGCGGGCGCCTGTGGCGTGAACTGGAAGTGCGGCAGGACGGCGAGCGCACGACTTACCACGACATTGACGTGTCGATGTTTCGCGAAGGCCAGGATCTGTGCGACGACTACCGCCTGGCCAAGGGTGTCGCACTCAGCGACATCTGGCTGCCCGCCACCTGGAACCGGCAACCTGCCGAAACGGTGCAACTGTGCTTCAGCGAGATCCAGCTCAGTGCTGCCCGCGTCAAGCGCCTGGAGGAGGACCCGGAGTTACGCGCCCGGCGTTGCCAGAGCCCCGCGTTGCCGTGCGACAGTCAGACGTTCGAACGGCTTTTCGACCCGCAGCCCGATGGGCAGGCGATGCTCGAGGCCTTCGGGCGCTTCAATGCGTGGGATGCCCAGGCGTCCGACAGCGCGACGAAAGCCAGCGTCACCTGGCACAACCTGGCCGAACGCGCTTTTCCGCTCAGCCTGATCGCCCCGCAACGGGCACGCCAGAGCGG
>NZ_JBXAFA010000050.1:0-936 GCF_058792515.1 Pseudomonas sp. MT92 | reverse complement strand
TGACGGCGCTCTACCCAGAAAGCCTGTCCTGAATGTTCTTGGAGACAACCACATCATGAGCCGCAGCCGCCGCAAAACGCCCATCGTTGGGCACACGACCTGCCGTAGCGAGCGCGAGGACAAGAAACTCTGGCATCAGCGCTGGCGAACCCACGAGCGCACCGCGCTGGCCAGCGCGTCGCCGGAAGCTCTATGCGCCCATCTGCCTCTACTGGAAAACCAGGTCAGCAACGTCTGGTCGATGGGTAAGGATGGCCGCTCCTACTGGCCCATCAAGCGCCAGGCCGCCACGGCGGATCGCATTGCCAACCACAAGGGACGCAATCCGCAAGAGCGCGCCTCCCTGAAAAAGCGTCTGCTGCGCAAGTGGATGAGCAAATGAACCTGTCCACCATCGAGGCGCTGGCTATCGCTTGGGCGCGAATCGCTGAAGAAGCAGAACTCCCAGCCGGCTACGAGGGCACGGCGACGCCAGAGGCGCATCGGGCCTGCGAGGTGATCCAGGAGCGGATTCGAGAGCACGTCGTCGCCACCAATGACATGCGGCTGTTCGGCCTGCTGCACCTGCTTGGGCAGGCGTCGCTGCGCATGGAGCAAGCGCTGTGGCCGGAAGAATATGCGCGGATGACCCGCGAGGTCGAGGAAGCTCTCCGAGAGGCCGACGACCCCAACGCCAAGTCGTACACCCACGAAGAAGTCATGCAGGCGATGCAGGAACGCATCGACCGAGCGCGAGACAAAGCCATGTTGATCGGCTGACGGAAATTTCGGCGGTTCCGGCTGATCCAAGAATCTTGGCGTGACCTTACCTCCGCTCTACCGCTGGGTGCCAGCCTCGGCGCACGCCTAACCACCCAACTCAGAAAGGAAAATAAGTTGGTAAAACGCATTCCCGTATCCGAGCTTCGTCTCGGCATGTACATCCACAAGCTCGCC
>NZ_JBXAFA010000049.1:0-1040 GCF_058792515.1 Pseudomonas sp. MT92 | reverse complement strand
CCGCATCCCCACCCTGCCGATTGAAATTTGACCCAGGGCGGATTGCTGATTTTGTTACCAGCAACTGTGGATAAGTCTACCAGCGCAGCTGCTGTTGCCCCCACTCCTTCGCTAGCCCAGTTCAGTTGTTTAAGACCTGCCACACGCAGCCATGTAGCAGGCCGTCGTCGCCATGAAATCAGAACGGCTCATCGTCCTCCGGTTCCTGGCCGCCCTTACGCTTTCGCTCCCGTGATTTGATCTTGGCCTGGGCCGCCAAGCTACTGTGTTGCAGGCGATAGGACTCGTTACCGGTTTCGACGATGTGGCAGTGGTGGGTCAGCCGATCCAGCAGGGCGGTGGTCATCTTGGCGTCGCCGAACACGCTCGACCATTCGGCGAAGCTCAGGTTGGTGGTGATCACCACGCTGGTGTGTTCGTACAGCTTGGATAGCAGGTGAAACAGCAACGCACCGCCGGCCTGGCTGAAGGGCAGATAACCCAGTTCGTCGAGGATGACCAGATCCATGCGCAGCAGAGCTTGGGCGATCCGCCCGGCTTTGCCGTCGTGCTTTTCGCGCTCCAGCAGATTGACCAGATCGACCGTGGAGTAGAAGCGCACGCGCTTGCCGTGCCGGGTGATGCCGGACACGGCCAGCGCAGTGGCCAGGTGGGTTTTACCGGTGCCAGGCCCACCGATCAGCACCACGTTCTGCGCGGTGTCGGTAAAGGCCAGACTGGCCAGTTCGCTGATCAAACGAGCGTCTGCGCTGGAGGCGCTGAAGTCGAAGCCGGCCAGGTCGCGGTGCATCGGCAGCTTGGCCATGTTCATCTGGTGGCTCACCGAGCGCATGGCGCGATCTGTGTGCTCTTGTTCCAGCAGGTGTTCGAGCAGCCACTTGGACGAGGCTGTGTTCGACTCACCCTGCGCAGTCAACTCCGCCCAGGCCGTGGCCATGCCGTGCAGGCGCAGCTCCTTGAGTTCCGCCATCAAATCACGCATGACCGATCTCCTCGGTCTGGCCACGCAGGCGGTCGTAGCGCGCCGTGTTAGCGACGGG
>NZ_JBXAFA010000048.1:0-1214 GCF_058792515.1 Pseudomonas sp. MT92 | reverse complement strand
CTGGGGATGTAAGCCGGAACCCCAGAAATTTCCGTCACCCTAGTTGGGTGGGCTCAACACTCGTGTCACCAGCTACCTTCTGGAGAATCGAGCTCGGCCATCCCTCCCTGGACGGGCATCGCTCGACGATGTTCAACGGCTCCCTCACGGGGCCGTCGTTTTGTGGGGGCTATTCCATCCACAAGTCGTCGAGGTTCTTGAAGTTCCAGAGCGTCGGGTCTTCGGGGCCAGTGATACTGTCCTTGCAACTCGTGGCCGCCAGGTCGATGGTCTGCATCGGGATCGGCTCTCTCGAGCGTAGCGAGAAGAACACGCGAACCTTGGGAGTCAGCAGTGATTCCATTCCCGGCTCAACGACAACGGCCAGACGCTGAGAGGACAGGCGAACCAAGGAGCCGACGGGGTAGATGCCCACGGCCTTGACGAAGGCGTGGAAGATGCGTTTGTCGAAATGGCCCTCCCACTTGGCCATCTGCCGCATCGCCGCGGACGGGTCCCACGGCTTTTTGTAGGCTCGCTCCGACGTCACGGCATCATAGACGTCGCAGATTGCGCCCATGCGGGCCAGGAGTGAAATGGCGTCACCGGCCAAGCGATCCGGGTAGCCGGTTCCGTCGATCTTCTCGTGATGGTGCAGGGCAATGTCCACCACCCCGGGCTCGGCCCCGCCTGCGCGCAGCATCTTTGCGCCCTCCACAGGGTGGCGCTTCATGATGGCGAACTCGGCATCGGTGAGCTTGCCTGGTTTGTTAAGCACTTCCAGCGGCATCGCGGCCTTGCCTAGGTCGTGCATCAGTCCGCCGATGCCAGCCAGGCGCGTTTGCTCCTCGTCTAGATCGAGATGCCGGGCCAGCGATAGCATCAGGGCGCAGACGGCAACCGAGTGCAGGTAGGTGTAATCGTCGTGCGTTTTGATGCGTGCGACGCTGATGAGGGCATGAGGTTGGCGCAGCACCGAGGCAGCGATTTCTCCGACCAGCGGCAACGTCGTGCTTGGGTCGACGGCCTTGCCAAGCCGGGCTTCCTGGAACATGTCCATGACTTGGGACTTGGCCGCAAGACAGAGTTTCCGTGCATAACACATTTCGCTCTCCATTGAGGTTGCGCCGTCACTTTTCTTGCTTAGTGGACTAGACGGCAGAGATTGCTCCTCCGACAATTCTCTGGGCTCTGGGCTCTGGGCTCTGGGCTCTGGGCTCTGGGCTCTGGGCTCT
>NZ_JBXAFA010000047.1:0-1327 GCF_058792515.1 Pseudomonas sp. MT92 | reverse complement strand
TGAACGAGCCCCATGAAAGACAGGACACCGTTTCCCCCTTACGATAAGGGATAGGCAAACGGTTATGTTTATGACTAATAGCAACGATAAGAGTGGGGAGCTTTTGGGCCAGGAGCGGCGACGCCGCTGGAGTCCAGAGCAAAAGCTGGCCATGGTTCGCGAGAGCCTTGAGCCAGGGCAAAGTGTGTCGGTCGTCGCTCGGCGCAACGGCATCAATGCCAACCAGTTATTCCTATGGCGCAAGCTGTATCAGGACGGCAGCCTGTCGGCGGTCAGTGCTGGCGAAGCCGTGGTGCCGGCCTCCGAGCTGAGCGATGCGCTCAAGCAGATCCGTGAACTGCAACGGATGCTGGGCAAGAAAACGATGGAAGCCGAAATCCTCAAAGAGGCCGTGGAGATCGCCCGGTCGCGAAAATGGATTGCGCACTCACCCTTGTTGCCGGGGGACGACCAGTGAAGCTGGTCAGCGAATGTCTCGGTGTGGCGCGCTCGCAATTAACGGTTCGAATCAAGCAATCGGTATCGCCCAAGACACGGCGAAGCAGACCTGTGGACGACGCTGAGTTGGTGGTTGAAATCCAACAGCAGGTCAGCGAGTTGCCCAGCTATGGCTACCGTCGTGTCTGGGGATTACTGCGTCGGGAACGTGAAACCCATTCGCTGCCGGCGATCAATGTGAAGCGGGTTTACCGGGTCATGCGTGATCACAACTTGCTGCTGGAGCGTCGACTCAAACAGCCCGGCGTGCCGCGTCGGCACGAAGGCCGTATTGCCGTGAAAACCAGCGATACGCGTTGGTGCTCGGACGGCTTTGAGTTCCGCTGCGAGGACGGCGCCAAACTGAGCGTGACCTTCGCCCTCGATTGCTGTGATCGCGAAGCCATCGGCTGGGTGGCAAGCCCGACCGGGTACAGCGGCCATGATATCCGCGACTTGATGCTGGAAAGCGTGGAGAAGCGCTTCGGTGATCAATTGCCCACCACGCCGGTGCAATGGCTAAGCGACAACGGCTCGGCGTACACCGCCGAACAGACACGCCTGTTTGCTCGACAGATCGGCTTGCAGCCGGTGACCACGCCAGTTCGCAGCCCGCAGAGCAACGGGATGGCGGAGAGCTTCGTGAAGACGATCAAGCGTGACTACGTGGCGCACATGCCCAAACCGGATTGGGAAACGGCGCTGCGTAACTTGGCAATTGCCTTCGAACACTACAACGAGCAGCATCCGCACAGCGCTTTGAACTATCGCTCGCCGAGGGAGTTCAGGCGCTTGGCGGCAGCATCAATTTAACAGGGAGTTGGTGTCCGGTTTTGTAGGGGCAAGTCCA
>NZ_JBXAFA010000046.1:0-1452 GCF_058792515.1 Pseudomonas sp. MT92 | reverse complement strand
TGGGCGGATTCAACCGGTCGTCGCAACACCTCTGATCGAGGTGTTTATGGGACGACCTGCAGGCTGGATGCAAAAATTGACGGGACGAGGGGCGATGCGTTCGCCAGGTGCGCCGTCGCTTCGCAATGAAATCGAGCGGCTGTTTTGGGCGCAGATCGCAACCGGGATCACAAGCGAAAAGGCAGCGCAGGCCATTGGCGTTTCATCAGCGGTAGGCACACGCTGGTTCCGTCATCGGGGCGGGATGCCGTTGTTTATGTCTAACCACATATCCGGAAGGTACTTATCGTTCGCAGAGCGAGAAGAGATTGGACTGCTTAGGGCGCAAAGTGTTGGCGTGCGCGAGATTGCCCGTCGCCTTGGACGAAGCCCATCGACAGTTTCACGGGAGCTGGCACGTAATGCTGCAACTCGTTGCGGTCGGCTTGAGTATCGAGCTTCAGTCGCACAATGGAAGGCAGAATTGGTTGCCAAGAGGCCAAAGCCAGCGAAACTGGCGACTAACCCACGACTGCATCACTACGTGCAAGACCGTCTGGAGGGTAAGGTTCACGACGCTGATGGCCGTGAGATTACTGGGCCTCGACAAGCTCCCTTCAAAGGCCGAAATAAACCACATCGCAGTGACCGTAAATGGGTCAGCGGCTGGTCACCCGAACAGATTACCAACCGGCTACAGATCGATTTTCCGGACGATGAATCCATGCGCATCTCTCACGAAGCCATATATCAGGCGCTCTACATTCAGGGGCGAGGGGCTCTCAAGCGCGAGCTGGTTAGCTGTTTACGCACGGGGAGAGCATTGCGCGTGCCGAGAGCCAGGGCGCAGGCCAAAGCGTGGGCACATGTCAGCGAGGATGTCATGATCTCCAGTCGCCCTGCCGAGGTGGAAGACCGAGCTGTACCAGGGCATTGGGAGGGCGACCTGATCATCGGTCTAAACCGTTCTGCGATTGGAACGCTGGTCGAGCGTTCAACTCGATTCACCATGCTCGTCCATCTGCCCCGCGAAGAAGGTTATGGGCTAATTCCCCGAACGAAGAACGGCCCGGCACTTGCCGGTTACGGGGCAGTTAGCATGGCCAACGCGTTGAAGAAGACGGTGACTGATCTTCCCGTCGAGCTGTGGAGATCTTTAACCTGGGATCGTGGGAAGGAGCTATCGGATCACGCTAGGTTTACTATCGAATCCGGAGTAAAGGTCTTCTTCGCTGACCCTCATAGTCCATGGCAGCGCGGCACGAACGAGAATACGAACGGTCTTCTGCGCCAATACTTCCCGAAAGGTACCGACCTGTCTCGCTGGAGTGCTCAAGAGATCCAAGCCGTAGCTCACGCGCTAAACACGAGACCCCGAAAAACACTCGGCTGGAAAACACCCGTCGAAGCTCTGAATGAGTATCTAAAATCTGTTCAACAACCCGGTGTTGCGACGACCGGTTGAATCCGCCC
>NZ_JBXAFA010000045.1:0-1548 GCF_058792515.1 Pseudomonas sp. MT92 | reverse complement strand
GCTTCCTTGAGCGACAAGTGGGTTTCGACGCTGGGTGGTGGTTCGGTCGCGGCCAGGCGCGCCACGACATTGAGGATGTGTTCGGCGCTCAGGCTGCCGCTTTCCAGTACCAGCTCAACAGCCACCAGCACCGCATCGAGCCCGGCGACCGGTACGGCAGCCAGAACTTGCGCCATGATCCGGTCACCGCCGGCATGACGCCCCAGACCGTGCTTAAGCTGACGCAGCGGCGCCGGCAGATCAGCAAAGGGCGCGCCGTTGCGCAGCGCACCGGGCTTGCGTTCGATCAGCGGGAGGTAGTGCTGCCAGTCATAGCTGACCTGGTCGCGATCCAGCAAGCGGACATGGCTGGCGATCAGCGCGTCGTCAGCCACCACCTCGATTCGCGTCGGATACAAACGGCTGCTGACCCACTTACCCGCATACTCACACGGCACCGAGTAGCGGTTGCGCCCGACGCTGACCAGGCAGGTGCTGGAGACCCGCGCAGGCCGCTCGACGTAACCGTCGAATGGCGCTGGCACAGGCATCAGTTCAGCGCGCTCCAACTCCAGCACTTCGGCCACACTCAGCCCGCTGTATTGAGGGTGCGTCAGCTCGTTCCAAAGCGCGCGGCAGCGCTGGCCCAGCCAGGCATTGAGTTCCTCGAAGGAGTGAAACTGGCAGTCCTGGGCGTCTAGCCAGATACGCCTGCGGCTGTCTTGCACGTTCTTTTCAACGATGCCCTTTTCCCAACCAGCGGCGACGTTGCAGAAGTCCGGATCGAACAGGTAATGCGCGCACATCACCGCAAAGCGCGCATTCACCGCCCGGCCTTTGCCCTTATTGACCTTGTCGACGGCGGTCTTCATGTTGTCGTAGATGCCCCGGCGCGGCACGCCGCCCAAGGAGCCGAACGAGCGTGTATGGGCGTCAAATAACATCTCATGGCCCTGGCTCGGATACGCCACAAGCCAGAACGCACGGCTGGCACACAGCTTCAGATGTGCCACCTGCATACGCCGGTAAATGCCGCCGACCAGCAAGCCTTCCTCGCTCCAGTCAAACTGAAACGCCTCGCCAAGAGCAAAGGTCAGCGGCACAAAGGCCTGCGACGCCTTGCCCTGTCCCCCTCGCCAGGCACGGATAAACGCGGTGAGCTGGCTGTAGCCACCGTCATAACCTTCGGCTTTGATTTGCGCCAACAGCGCCTTGGCACTGCGCCGCTGTTGCTTGGGCCGCAGCGAATCGGCTTTTAGCGCCTGCTCCAGCGTGGCGTGAAAAGGGCTGAGTTTGTTGAAGATCGCGCGGCGTTGGTAGACCGGCGGCTTGGCCTCAGGTGCTCTGACCCACTTGCGAATCGTGTTGCGCGCCAACCCGGTGCGCTTGGCTATCTCATGCAGCGACAGCTTGTCGCGGAAATACATCCGGCGAATTTTGCCCATCATTTCCATACTGATCACCCTGTGTTCTCCTGCTCAAAAATTGAGCAGAAGCAGTTGAACACCTGGGTCAGTTTTCAGTCGGCAGAACAGCCTCTACTGGGTCAGTTTTCGGTCAGCGGCAACA
>NZ_JBXAFA010000044.1:0-1608 GCF_058792515.1 Pseudomonas sp. MT92 | reverse complement strand
GTGGGGATGCGGCGGAAATCTTGGACTACCTGGAGGTAGTTCATGTACTCATACGAAGACCGTATCCGAGCGGTCAAGCTCTACATCAAACTGGGCAAGCGAACCGGGGCAACTATTCGTCAGTTGGGCTACCCGACGAAGAACTCTTTGAAGAGCTGGCACGCAGAGTATGAGCGATGCCTCGACCTGCCGCGTGGCTACGAGAACTCGAAGTCGAAGTACTCACTGGCCCAAAGGGAAAAGGCTGTCGGGCACTATCTCGAATACGGTCGCAACATCGCCGCTACCATCAAGGCGTTGGGCTACCCCGCGCGGGATTCGTTGCGTGCCTGGATTTACGAAATGCGCCCCGAGTTGCATACGCGTATTGTCGGTCGATCAGACGGGTTAGCCCGGCCGCCAGCGGTGAAGCAGGCAGCGGTCATCGCGCTGTGCACGCGAAAAGAAAGTGCGAAAGCCCTGGCTCAAAAGCTGGGCGTGTGCAGGCCGACCTTGTACAACTGGAAAAACCAGCTACTCGGCCCAGAGGTATCCCCATCCATGAAGTGTCGGCTTGAACCCTCATCGTCACCGGAACGAGAGGAGTTGCAGCGGCAACTCGAATCTCTCCAGCTCGATGTTCGCCGTTTGCAGCTTGAACATGACCTGTTGATGAGGGCGAATGAACTCATAAAAAAAGAGACGGGCATCAACCGGCAAGTCCTGACCAATCGGGAGAAGACATTGCTGGCTGATGCCCTAAGGCAGAGGTACTCCTTGCTAGAGCTGCTTGACGCGTTGGGCTTGGCCCGAAGCTCCTATTTCTATCATCGAGCCCGAATGCAGGTCGCGGAAAAGTACACCGAAGCGCGTCGTGCCATGGCGGACATATTCGAGCGCAATCATCGTTGCTATGGCTACCGTCGGATGCGAGCTTCGTTGAGCAGGCAGCGTGTACGCCTTTCAGAGAAGGTGGTGCAGCGCTTGATGAAGCAGGAGTGCCTAGTCGTCGCCAAGCCGAAACGGCGTCGATACGGTTCCTACCTCGGGGAGATCAGTCCGGCGCCGGAAAACCTCCTCAACCGCGACTTCACGGCCCTAGCTCCGAATGAGAAATGGCTGACCGACATCTCGGAGTTCCAGATCCCAGCCGGCAAGGTGTACCTGTCCCCCATGATCGACTGCTTCGATGGGAAGGTAATCAGTTGGTCGATCGGCACGCGTCCCGACGCCGAGCTTGTGAACACGATGCTGGATGCCGCTGTCGAAACGGTGGCCAGCAACGATAAACGGCCTGTTGTTCACTCCGATCGTGGCGCTCACTACCGCTGGCCCGGCTGGCTATCGCGCATCGCTGATGCGAAGCTGATTCGTTCGATGTCGCGCAAAGGCTGCTCACCTGACAACGCGGCTTGTGAAGGTTTCTTCGGCCGACTGAAAACGGAGCTGTTCTATCCTCGCAACTGGCAGTCAACGAGCATCGAGCAGTTCATTCAGGCCTTGGATTCATACATTCGCTGGTACAACGAAAAACGAATCAAGATTTCCCTCGGCGCGCTCAGTCCCATTGAGTATCGTGAAAGCCTGGGCTTCGCGGCATAACCAGTCCAAGTTTTTGTCCGCATCCCC
>NZ_JBXAFA010000043.1:0-1987 GCF_058792515.1 Pseudomonas sp. MT92 | reverse complement strand
GTACGGCGGTTGAGCTCCCAGATGGGGCCTCGGGAGGGTTTTATCCAGAGGTTGGGGAAGTGCTTGATGACGAATGAGCCGATGGCCCAGGAGAGAAGTGGTAGGCCGAGAATCAAGGAAAAAAAATCAAAAAACCAACTTTTTATTGATTCCCATGCAGGCATTTTTCCGGTTGCAACATCCAAAAAAAATATAGGAGCACTGACAATGGAAAGCAGGAAGAAAATAACTTTTCCGAACGTTTTCATGTATAGCAAGAAGTGTGAGCCCGCAGGAAGGAGTGCATACCTAAAACTTTCGTGATCATCCCTCATATGAAAATCAATATGCTCGAATGGACTCGGAGTATAGATACCTTCGGCTATTTGCTCTTCACGCTCTCTCTTCAGTTTCTCTTGATTTCGAAGATCTCGTGGCGAGTAATCCTCCACAAAACTGACGGGCGTTACTTCGTCGGCATTGCCCCAAGGCAGTCTGACCTTGGCAAACCGCATGATCCATGGTCGTTCATTGGATGGCTCTTGCTCGGGCACCTCGCTCGACCCATAAGCCGTCTTGGCGTAATAAGATTCCTGGGTCATTTGTTAGTGTCTCGTGATGTATGTGTCACTTCATCTGCCCAATAAAGCTCACCCTCACTGCCGAAGTTGGGTTTTATATGGGTGGCATCAAACGGCGTCCCATCCTTCGGTGGTGGCGCAGGAAAGTGCCAGCGTTGATGGTGTTGCTCCAGTACACACTGAGCCCGGACTTGCCATTGATGGGCGATGCCGGATGAGCCTGTTACCGCGTCGAACGCGTAGCTCGCTGGGGTTTTGAAAAACAGTTCCAGCCCCTGCGGTAGCAGCCGTTGGGCATTGGGTGGGACGAGACGGCTATCGATCAGTTTTGTGAACGGCACCGTTTCACTTTTGAGGCGACTCGCTTTGAGTTCGAAGGTATTAAGTCTACAGTGGGCATTGATGTTCAGGGTGCCGAGGTTTGCAATTAAGCCCGGCAAGTTACTTTCAATGCGAATGCAGGTATTGGACGAGATCACTTGAAAAGGTGTCCTGGCGCGAAAGTCGAGTTTGGCATTGGGGACGAATTGAGGGTTGGGGCCTATGTTGATGCGAATGTCGGCAAACAAACTGATCAGGTAATAAAAACCACGTTGCGGATCCAGCAGGTGCGCATTATCTGAATGAACTTGAGTGCCGAACGGGCCATTGACCAGCCATTCTTCGATAGGCTTGTCGCTCAGCCACCAGGCCAATCCGGCACCGATCAAGATCAATATCAGCGCGGCCCAACCGCCCGGCCCCAGACCAAGAAAGGTGACGCTACTAACGATCAAGTTACTGAGAGCGCTGATGGAGCCGCCCACCGCCATCATCAAATAGCCCCACATTGCGTCGTCCCCCCACCGCCGGGCGTACCAGATGTCGTAAAAATTGATAAAGGCGAAAACAGCCCCAGTTGCTATTTGCGCTATGAGACGAACAGATATTTTTCTGACTAAGTGCTTTTCGAAACGACGGAAGATTAATTTCGCGGTGTCATCTGAAATAGTGAACATAACCTTGCGACTTGCTGCTAAAACAGACTGCGTACTGGCAAGTTTTACCGTCAACATTTCCAGCGCTAAAGCTAGATCAAGGCCGGCCCCGATCATAGATAGACGAGATCGAAATAGACCCTTCTCCCGCGTCACCTGCTCCGCCGCCTCCCACTCCACCCTCACATTCCAAGCCTCCAACATCAAAACCCCCGCCGCAAACGGCAACGAGCCCAGCACGCGATGAACCCGGCTGTTAGCCGACTCGACATGCTCATCCACGCCCCGCTGCAACGGACTTTTCACGTACGCATCACCCGTCGCCCGCGCCTCCACATCGGCTTGGTAAACCGCGTTGATCCGCTGATTCAGCACGCTGAGATTGTTCGCCGTCGGATGCTTGAGCGGGATCGCCAGCAGTGTGTGATGGGTTTCGCGAAGGGCGTACGG
>NZ_JBXAFA010000042.1:0-2544 GCF_058792515.1 Pseudomonas sp. MT92 | reverse complement strand
CCACACACCGGATTGGCAATGAGGTTATAAACCTTCACCGTATGCCGTCCATTGAACCGTGGTGGTTCCCGCATAATTATCACCTCCACCACAATAGCCGAATATTGGTGAGGCCCACCCCCAGATAACAGCACCATAAGAAGTCACATTACCTGATCCTGTGGAGAATCCTCTTGCAGAGTTTCCCATGCAAGGGGATTCCGGGCCGACAGCTGTTACTGATGTGACAATTCTCGGAGCCGTAGCGAAAACTTTCTCGAAGTTGACCACCGCGAATTGAGAGTCTTTGCAAATCTTGTTACCGGGGTCAACCCAGATAGTAGAGCATTGATTGGGGACCACATACCCAGTAAGTATCAACGTCTTCCCTAATTTGGCCCACACACCGGATTGGCAAGGTCGTATGACTAAGGCTTGAAACAGTTATAAGCAACGCAAGGTCCACACCCGCCCACTTGAACAGCAAAAGATGTAGTGGCCGTGTAGCCGCTCGGACAACTGCAAGAGCCAGTGTAAGAGTTCGCGGTAGCGCACCCCCCTGCGGTATGAGTAGCGGTCCAGAACGAGCCTCCCCAGCGGTCAGAAGAGATCGCTTTCCAAACGCCGGATTGGCAAAGCAGTCAGAACTGACAACAAAATATCGTCGCGTAATCGTTCTGGCCAATGATGACACCGGCCGTACTACTGTTCCGCCATCCTGATCCAGTTGTGTCCCAGCCGACTTTCGCATAACCAAACGGGCAGGCATATGTGGTTACATCGTTTGTTGAATAGCCTGGTATGGTAATCGCTATGCATGACGCCGGACGGCTGTTTGATTTCCAAACACCGGATTGGCAATACTATTTAAGCATTACGCAAGTGAGTTCGTGATAGTAAGGCCCACCAATACAAGCATTCATGACTGATCCAGAGTCCACAATTTGCGTACCACAAAATGCTCCACCAATCTCGTATGCTTTGGATGCTGAAAGATCGTACCCCTGTGGGCAATAACGATAGCTATTAAATCGACCGTCGCCAGGTTCCATATATCCGGTGGTGAACGTTTTGAATTTTAATGCCGAATACTGCGTTTGCCACATACCGGATTGGCAAGAGGGTCAATACGCACAGTTTAACTTATTGGCGCTAGACCAGGCAGTGGTTGGCGGACTTACCTCTGACACCCATCCCATTTTGAATCCGCGCTGAATACACGCTCGATCGCCACACACTGCTTTCCAATCCGCTGAATTGATGGCGTGGTTATCCACGCATGCGCCGACTCCTCCATCTCCAACAGCAAGACTAACATCCGCATTCGTTAGATAAAGAATCTCGATGCGTTTTGTCGAGGCTTCCTTCCACACACCGGATTGGCAATTAGACCTTCTTGGAAATCGCGATCCATGAGAACAGACTAATTGCACGGCCGGAGGACGCTATATCGCCACATGAAGCAATTGCCGTAGATGCCGGACTGGCACCTCCGTACAGTCTAAAACCTGTTTTTGACAAATTAGTAACTTGATAATCGATGGCGTCAGTAGCGCCCTGAGCGCAAGGGGTGAATGGAAATAGGAACTCTGCGGACACAAGAATTTGAGGAGTTTCCTGCATTGGTGTTTCAAATACAATATCTACGTAGGGGAACGCCGAGCAGAGTGATTGCCCGGCGTTTGACCAGCCAGCGCTACAAACGGAAGTGTAGGCCCTGCCACTTTGAATCGTGGTTTTCTCTGGCTCTCGCCACACACTGGATTGGCAAGACTACTGCAGCACGCTCAGTGAATAAAGTACATTCCAATTTGCCACTTGCTTTCCCCAAACACATAGTTTGATGGGAACGAATCCCTGCGCGGCGGATTCCGAGACGGATGACGAGACAGAAAACCCGCCTCCGGACTGAATCGCAACTTGATAATCAAGTCCGACTGTTCGATTGTTTATTACAATTTCTGTCGACAGTTGAGATACATTTTGATTTTGCGAGATTGCACTCGTTTGTATATTTGCAATTATTAATGCATCAGATTTCAAAGTTTGATTGTACAACTTGCAATACACATCTCCGTTAGGCGATGGATACATAAAGCTCATAACGCCAATTACTGGTCCAGTCTGTACGTCTTTCCCGGTCAACTCTAAACTAACTTTCGACCACACACCGGATTGGCAAGATGAAGAGCTTTAACATCTAACCGCCGTAGTAAGCGCAAATCGCTGATGCTTCGACCCCGGTCCAGGGATCAGGTTGATCGATGGACATGACTCTCACAGAGCAATTCCATCCGGTAGCTGTAGAGTTTGGCGAAGAGTCGTCCAAATTCACTTGAGTAGAATATCCATTGAAATTGCATCCGCCACTTACTATTCGCTTTCCGCTAGGGCAGTTGGCGCTGACGTCAACTAGCCTAGGTAAAGGCAGTCCGCTAATAAAAGCGTACTGAGATATACGCTCAGCGCTCATAATGCCCATCATTCGCCACACACCGGATTGGCAATGAGGTTATAAACCTTCACCGTATGCCGTCCATTGAACCGTGGTGGTTCCCGCATAAT
>NZ_JBXAFA010000041.1:0-4631 GCF_058792515.1 Pseudomonas sp. MT92 | reverse complement strand
TGTAGAAGATGATCGCGTTGCCGATCAGCCTGGCGCACTGGTTGCTGATCTCGATTTCGATGTCGGTGCGGCCGGTCAATTCCTTCTTCCCACCGACTTGGGCGATGGTCGAGCGTAGCTGGTGATAGGACTCAATGCGGTTCTGCGAGCGGTGAACATTACGCTCCAGTTGCGGGTCGCGCAGGTAGCGCAGTGTGTAGATACTGCGGATGAGCTTGTCGAACTCGAAGATTGCGCGCCGCGTCGGGTTCGGCGCCGTATAGGTGCACAGCTTGCGGATCAGCGTGCCCTGCGTCATTTCCTTCAGGCCCAGTGTGGCGACGATTCGGTCGATGTTCGCCTTCTCACCGACGATGAGTTGCCGGTCGATCTGGCCAGCCGGCCGGATCAGGCATTTCTCGTACAATGCCAGATCATCGGCGCAATACAGCTCCTGCAACTGGTCGTCGAGGTCGGTGAAGCGCGGCTCGAAACGAAGTCCGAACCAGTGCAGGATGGCGAAGTTGGCCTTGTTGATGCTGTGCATGTCGCCGGTGATCGCGCTCGGCACGATGTCCGACGTGTTGCGGTACCAGATGTCGAACACGTGGTGAGCCTCGTACTCGTGTGCGCCTATCAGGTAGCCGTTCAACGGCACGTGATTGCACAGCAGCGTGTAGGCGACGACGCCCTTGCCGCGGCCGAAATATTTGCGCGAGTAGCGCGCCTTCACAGTTGGTCGCTCGACGCCGAATTTCTGCCCATCAACGGCACCGTACAACGAATCGAGGTCGAACGAGTAATGCGGGAAGATCGGCAGTGCGGCGATGGCGTTGCTGATGCAATCGTTGGCCACATGTAGCGTCGCCTGGCGCAGGTACTGCTGGTAGGTACTCTCCAGGACGTGGTACGGGATGTCGCTGGTACGTGCCATAACCTGGTTGCCGTGGTTCATGGCTTGGGCAATGATCACCGCCATCAGACTGTCGGCGTCGGCTACCTTCTTCGCATAGCGTGGCTGCAATGGTGTCAGCGCCGACAGGAACTGGCACTGGCCGTTGACGAAGCGAAACACGTCGGCGACATCGCAGTATGGCAGTTGCTCGTAGAGAGCTTGCTCGCGCGCCTTCTGGTTCTCCCCCTTGGGCTTGCGCCAGGTCAGTCTCTGCGTGTCCTTGTCGTATTCCAGGTGCGTCAGCTTGCCCTGTTTCAGCTCGCGATTGAACGCCACCCATTGCGCACGCAACTCGGTCGCCAGTGCATCGAGCTGGGCACTGACCGGCTGCCGCAGGAAGGGGATGTCCATCTGCGCGAGCACGGCGGCTTTCTCGTCCATCGAAACCAACTCGTCGGACAAATGCCGGTGCTGCAAGCTATCGTCAATGTAGAGCTCGCCCGCCTGGAAGCGTTTCCTGACCTGACGGTAAAGCCAGAATTCGTAACGATCGGCATGCAGGCCTGTCGGCGTGCCTTCGGCATCGAACATCAGCAGGTACGGACGCAAGCGTTTCGGCAGCGTTGCCGCCGGACATTCGTCGAGTGGCCGTTGTGATAGGCGCTGCTGCTTGGCGAACACGCTCTTGGCCCAAGTCAGCGCCGCGAGCCATGGGTTATCGGGGGCCGTGCCGGCGAAGTCGAGCGCGACGTACAGCGGCCGTAGATGGCGTCGAATGCGTTCGGCCAGGCCGTCCACCGCCTGCCAGTGCAGCGCCAGTTTGTTCAGTGGCTTGACGCTCATGCGCTGCGCCGTGTTTTGCAGCAATTCCCTGGACATGATTTTGTAGGCGCGTTGGCGCACCTCGCCGAACGGCGTCGGATCGGCCACGCTGTCGTCCACGTACAGCGACAGCAGGCGGCCAACCTGCGGCGTTTCCTGATGGCGTCGCAGCTGTTCGGCGACAAAGGACTGTTTCGCACCCGTGCGGCTCTCGTCCTCAAGTTTTTTCATGTGGAAGGCCATCGCGTCGACCAGGTTGTCGGTGAGCTGCCGGTAACGTACCCAGGCATAGCACAGCAGGTAGAGCCGGGTCTGCTCCGCCTTCAGGTGGCGCAGGTCATGGACGGTATAGAAGTTCGCCAGGCTCGCGTAGTACAGCAGGTTCTGCTGCGAGATGCCGAGCTTGGGCAGCAGCGCCTTGGCGATCCCGTGCAAGGACTTCAGCGTGGCGCGCTTCTCGCGCTCCCCTGCCATCTGACGCCAGCCGAAATCTTTAGCGTCCTGCTTGAGCGCTGCCAGTTGAGACAGGGTGTCGTCACGCACCAGGAGCTGGCCCAGCGCAGCTTTGGCCGATTCGTCCAACACTTCTGCCAGCAAGCCGCCCAAGCGCCTGCGTTCGGTGGACAGGGCTTCACTGACCAGCTCTTGTAAGGTGGTGTGGCCGGGCCGGATGATTTTGTGCTCGCTGAGCCAAACGATCAGTTCGGCGGCCACGAATCCTGGCATTACGTCGCGCCGCACGATCTGTTCAGCCTGCTGTGCCAGTTGCGGCAGGAAGCTAGCCGCCCACGACCGGTAGCCGAACAGTTCGGCGATCTGACCCCTCTGGCTGTAGTGCTCATGCTTGGTGATCGCCTTGCGTTCGAACGCTTCGCCGTGGAAATAGCGACTCAGCACGAAGGCGCAATCGTCCTCGACCTCATGCCAATCGAAGCGGAAGAAAGCATGCTTGGCCTTGAAGTAGCCGATCTGCAAGACGCAATAGACTTGGGCCTGCAGGCTAGGCCGGCTGCTGGCGAACGCCAGTTCAGATTCGGCCAACGCCAGGTATTCCAGCCGCTGAGCATCGTCGAAGTCCGGTAGGCCGTACAAGGCTTCCTGCTCTGCGTCAGAAAAGACGGTGAGTAGCTTATTCTTGTTGCTCATCGACCGTCCTTCCCGCACCACGCCAACCTGCTCGCGTCAATGTTTCGATCAACGTAGTGCGCTTGACATTGAAGTTGCGGCACACCGCCGCCTTAGACATGCCGCCATCGAGCGCGGCGACGATGGCGTCCAGCTTCTCACCAGTGATCGCCTGCGGCCGGCCGCCGATCCGGCCGCGTTTGCGTGCGGCGGCCAAGCCCGCGACGACGCGCTCCTGAATCAAGGCGCGCTCGTACTGCGCGAGCGCACCGAACACCTGGAACAGGAATTCGCCCGAGGGCGTCGTAGTGTCCAGGTTCTCTGTCAGCGAGCGGAACGCCACCCGCTTGTCCTTGAGCGAAGTCACAATGGCGAGCAGGTGCGACAGCGAGCGACCGAGCCGGTCGAGTTTCCACACCACCAGCACATCGCCGGCTCGAACGAACTCAAGCGCCCGCGCCAAGCCGGCACGGTCATCCTTCGCGCCAGAGGCACGATCCTCAAACAGGTGACGCGGATCGACGCCGGCGGCGAGCAGCGCGTCGCGCTGCAAGTCCGTGCTCTGGCGGTCGGAGTCCGACGACACGCGCATGTAGCCAACCAACATAGGCGGATAACCATCAAAAACAGGTTTCCGCATAATAGTGAATAGCGATAGAGTTTTCCGTACATTTTTGAGGGGGTGTTGCACAGGTAGCACAGCGGCGGCTGACAGCCTGTCGCAAAACAAATGTTTTACGACACCTCCTTGAGGTTGCCGCGTTTACATCATTACCTGAACAGGTATAAAATTCCGTCATGACAAACAAAGAAAAACCGCTCGAATGGATCGCGAGCAGCCACAAGGATTTGATGGCGTTGCCGTCCGACGTGCGTCGCCGTTTCGGTTACGCGCTCTCGTTGGCGCAGATAGGCGATCAGGATGACGCAGCAAAGGTGCTCAAGGGGTTCGGTGGTGCCGGCGTGCTGGAGGTCGTCGAAGACGATGCCGGCGGCACCTATCGAGCGGTATACACGGTCAAGTTTGCGGAAGCGGTGTTCGTCCTGCACTGCTTCCAGAAGAAGAGCAAGAGCGGAATCGCCACGCCAAAGGCCGACATGGACATCATCCGCGCTCGGCTGAAGGTGGCCGAGGTATTGGCACAGGAGCTACGAAATGCAAAAACGAATCATTGAAGGCGTCGAGGTTCAGCGCAGCTCGGGCAACGTCTTTGCCGACCTTGGACTGCCTGACGCTGAAAAGCTCAAGATCAAGACCGGCCTGGTGGTCGAGATCAGGAGGGCCATGCGCGCCCTTGGGCTGACTCAACAAGCGGCGGCCAAACGCATGGGCATCCCGCAACCGAAGGTGTCGGGCATGATGCGCGGCGACTTCACCAATCTATCCGAACGCAAGCTGATGGATTGTCTGAATCGCCTCGGCTACGACATCGAAATCAAGGTACGGCCAGCAGCCGAGCCGATCGGGCATCTAACGCTCGCAACCGCTTAATCGGAGCTCTCCTGATGGCAGCCCGCATCACCGACGACGAATGGGACGAACTGACTCCCGAGAATTTCGATACCACGGCACTGCTGCGTGCAGTCGATGCCGTGGACGTGCTGCGCGGCGATTTGAATGACAGCGCAGACGGCGCACCTCCGCAACTGCGCACCGACCTGTTGAAGCTGCATCAACTGGCAATGGCCGCGTTCAACGAGGGATCACGCAGCCGAGTGGCTGAGCTATTTGATCTCGCCGTGGATCTTCAGGATCAGGTTGATCATCTGATGACCTCGCTGGAACAAGTGCAAGAAACCCTGTCCCGGT
>NZ_JBXAFA010000040.1:1543-3448 GCF_058792515.1 Pseudomonas sp. MT92 | reverse complement strand
ATGTTGATTTCTAGTCTTTGGCTAGATCGTTCTTTAAAAATTTGGGTATGTGATAGAAAGATAGACTGAACGTTACTTTCACTGGTAACGGATCAGGCTAAGGTAAAATTTGTGAGTTGCTCTTAATTGAGTAGCGCGAATTTTCGGCGAATGTCGTCTTCACAGTATAACCAGATTGCTTGGGGTTATATGGTCAAGTGAAGAAGCGCATACGGTGGATGCCTTGGCAGTCAGAGGCGATGAAAGACGTGGTAGCCTGCGAAAAGCTTCGGGGAGTCGGCAAACAGACTTTGATCCGGAGATGTCTGAATGGGGGAACCCAGCCATCATAAGATGGTTATCTTAAGCTGAATACATAGGCTTAAGAGGCGAACCAGGGGAACTGAAACATCTAAGTACCCTGAGGAAAAGAAATCAACCGAGATTCCCTTAGTAGTGGCGAGCGAACGGGGACTAGCCCTTAAGTGGCTTTGAGATTAGCGGAACGCTCTGGAAAGTGCGGCCATAGTGGGTGATAGCCCTGTACGCGAAAATCTCTTAGTCATGAAATCGAGTAGGACGGAGCACGAGAAACTTTGTCTGAATATGGGGGGACCATCCTCCAAGGCTAAATACTACTGACTGACCGATAGTGAACTAGTACCGTGAGGGAAAGGCGAAAAGAACCCCGGAGAGGGGAGTGAAATAGATCCTGAAACCGTATGCGTACAAGCAGTGGGAGCAGACTTTGTTCTGTGACTGCGTACCTTTTGTATAATGGGTCAGCGACTTATTTTCAGTGGCGAGCTTAACCGAATAGGGGAGGCGTAGCGAAAGCGAGTCTTAATAGGGCGTCTAGTCGCTGGGAATAGACCCGAAACCGGGCGATCTATCCATGGGCAGGTTGAAGGTTAGGTAACACTGACTGGAGGACCGAACCGACTACCGTTGAAAAGTTAGCGGATGACCTGTGGATCGGAGTGAAAGGCTAATCAAGCTCGGAGATAGCTGGTTCTCCTCGAAAGCTATTTAGGTAGCGCCTCATGTATCACTGTAGGGGGTAGAGCACTGTTTCGGCTAGGGGGTCATCCCGACTTACCAAACCGATGCAAACTCCGAATACCTACAAGTGCCGAGCATGGGAGACACACGGCGGGTGCTAACGTCCGTCGTGAAAAGGGAAACAACCCAGACCGTCAGCTAAGGTCCCAAAGTTATGGTTAAGTGGGAAACGATGTGGGAAGGCTTAGACAGCTAGGAGGTTGGCTTAGAAGCAGCCACCCTTTAAAGAAAGCGTAATAGCTCACTAGTCGAGTCGGCCTGCGCGGAAGATGTAACGGGGCTCAAACCATACACCGAAGCTACGGGTATCACTTAGGTGATGCGGTAGAGGAGCGTTCTGTAAGCCTGTGAAGGTGAGTTGAGAAGCTTGCTGGAGGTATCAGAAGTGCGAATGCTGACATGAGTAACGACAATGGGTGTGAAAAACACCCACGCCGAAAGACCAAGGTTTCCTGCGCAACGTTAATCGACGCAGGGTTAGTCGGTCCCTAAGGCGAGGCTGAAAAGCGTAGTCGATGGAAAACAGGTTAATATTCCTGTACTTCTGGTTATTGCGATGGAGGGACGGAGAAGGCTAGGCCAGCTTGGCGTTGGTTGTCCAAGTTTAAGGTGGTAGGCTGGAATCTTAGGTAAATCCGGGATTCTAAGGCCGAGAGCTGATGACGAGTGTTCTTTTAGAACACGAAGTGGTTGATGCCATGCTTCCAAGAAAAGCTTCTAAGCTTCAGGTAACCAGGAACCGTACCCCAAACCGACACAGGTGGTTGGGTAGAGAATACCAAGGCGCTTGAGAGAACTCGGGTGAAGGAACTAGGCAAAATGGCACCGTAACTTCGGGAGAAGGTGCGCCGGTGAGGGTGAAGT
>NZ_JBXAFA010000040.1:0-1445 GCF_058792515.1 Pseudomonas sp. MT92 | reverse complement strand
GCGTAAGCCCACGCCGGTCGAAGATACCAGGCCGCTGCGACTGTTTATTAAAAACACAGCACTCTGCAAACACGAAAGTGGACGTATAGGGTGTGACGCCTGCCCGGTGCCGGAAGGTTAATTGATGGGGTTAGCTAACGCGAAGCTCTTGATCGAAGCCCCGGTAAACGGCGGCCGTAACTATAACGGTCCTAAGGTAGCGAAATTCCTTGTCGGGTAAGTTCCGACCTGCACGAATGGCGTAACGATGGCGGCGCTGTCTCCACCCGAGACTCAGTGAAATTGAAATCGCTGTGAAGATGCAGTGTATCCGCGGCTAGACGGAAAGACCCCGTGAACCTTTACTATAGCTTTGCACTGGACTTTGAATTTGCTTGTGTAGGATAGGTGGGAGGCTTTGAAGCGTGGACGCCAGTTCGCGTGGAGCCATCCTTGAAATACCACCCTGGCAACTTTGAGGTTCTAACTCAGGTCCGTTATCCGGATCGAGGACAGTGTATGGTGGGTAGTTTGACTGGGGCGGTCTCCTCCTAAAGAGTAACGGAGGAGTACGAAGGTGCGCTCAGACCGGTCGGAAATCGGTCGTAGAGTATAAAGGCAAAAGCGCGCTTGACTGCGAGACAGACACGTCGAGCAGGTACGAAAGTAGGTCTTAGTGATCCGGTGGTTCTGTATGGAAGGGCCATCGCTCAACGGATAAAAGGTACTCCGGGGATAACAGGCTGATACCGCCCAAGAGTTCATATCGACGGCGGTGTTTGGCACCTCGATGTCGGCTCATCACATCCTGGGGCTGAAGCCGGTCCCAAGGGTATGGCTGTTCGCCATTTAAAGT
Organism: Pseudomonas sp. MT92; assembly: GCF_058792515.1. NCBI lineage: Bacteria > Pseudomonadati > Pseudomonadota > Gammaproteobacteria > Pseudomonadales > Pseudomonadaceae > Pseudomonas > Pseudomonas sp. MT92. The sequence continues at coordinate 610 of NZ_JBXAFA010000040.1, read as the reverse complement.
GGTACGCGAGCTGGGTTTAGAACGTCGTGAGACAGTTCGGTCCCTATCTGCCGTGGACGTTTGAGATTTGAGAGGGGCTGCTCCTAGTACGAGAGGACCGGAGTGGACGAACCTCTGGTGTTCCGGTTGTCACGCCAGTGGCATTGCCGGGTAGCTATGTTCGGAATAGATAACCGCTGAAAGCATCTAAGCGGGAAACTAGCCTCAAGATGAGATCTCACTGGGACCTTGAGTCCCCTGAAGGGCCGTCGAAGACTACGACGTTGATAGGTTGGGTGTGTAAGCGCTGTGAGGCGTTGAGCTAACCAATACTAATTGCCCGTGAGGCTTGACCATATAACACCCAAGCAATTTGCGCTTAAGAGCCAGATTGCGGTGTGTGAAGACGCAATGAACCGAAAGTTCGCAACCATTCACAAAAGCCGCACAAACTATCGCATACCCAATTTGCTGAAGCGTCGAAAGACGGTTCGGTACCCGAATTTCTTGACGACCATAGAGCATTGGAACCACCTGATCCCATCCCGAACTCAGCAGTGAAACGATGCATCGCCGATGGTAGTGTGGGGTTTCCCCATGTGAGAGTAGGTCATCGTCAAGATTAAATTCC
>NZ_JBXAFA010000039.1:0-6042 GCF_058792515.1 Pseudomonas sp. MT92 | reverse complement strand
GGGGTTTGGGGAGCAATGGAACCAAAAACCAACGTAAGCTCTGAATCCCACCGTAAAGGGGCTTTCCGATCTCCAGCTCACCCGCCAGGCATTACTCTCTGATCAGTGCCTCGATGATCGGGCAGATCGTTCCGCCGTCTCCCGCATCACATTGCTGCACCAGTTCGCCTAACAGTTGCTGCATGACGACCAAGTCGGCCATCTTCTGCTCGATCAACGCGAGCTTGCGTGCAGCCCGTGCTCGCGTTTCGGCACAGGCGCACGACTCATCCAGCGTCAGCAGTCCACCGACTTCCGAGAGCGTGAAACCCAGCGCCTGAGCCCGCTTGATGAAACGCAGTCGCTTCACCATGTCCACCGGATAGCGCCGATGGCCACCCAAGGGTTTGGCTGGTTCATCCAGCAGCCCGCGTCGCTGGTAGTAGCGGATCGTCTCGACGTTCACCCCGGCGGCGTCTGCCAGCTTGCCAATGGTCAGCTCTGTGGCCATCACTTTCTCCTTGATTCCGTACTTTGGTACGGAGTTTAGAATAGCACCTAGGCAATCAGGCTCAGGAGATGGGAATGGGGATGCAACTCACCGGGAAAGGCTCGCTGGTCGCGAGTTCGCTGACCGCCATCGGTGCGTCGGTGTGCTGTGTCGGGCCACTGGTGCTGTTGGCACTCGGTGTCGGCGGTACGTGGGTGGGCGCTCTGACCATGATGGAGCCACTACGCCCCCTCTTCATCGGGTTGACTCTACTGTTCCTGGGATTGGCATTCCGCAAGCTCTACCTGGTGCCACAGGTTTGTACGCCAGGTACACCCTGCGCCGATCCGCGCACGCTCGTGCGACAGCGACTCGTGTTCTGGATCGTCAGCGTGCTGCTGCTCGGCCTATTGGCCGTGCCGTGGCTCGCCCCGCTGTTCTACTGAAGGAGATTAACCATGCGCAAACTGCTGATCGCCGTGCTTTTCGCCTTGCCCTTCGTGGCGCTGGCGGCTCCCCCGAAAACCGTCACGCTCGACGTGCAGAACATGACGTGCGGACTCTGTCCGATCACGGTCAAGAAGTCGCTGGAGAAGGTGTCCGGCGTGAGTGACGTCCAGGTCAATTTCGACCAGAAGACGGCGACCGTCACCTACGATCCCGATAAGGCCCAGCCCGAGGCACTGACTGAGGCGACCGCGAACGCGGGATACCCCTCCACAGTGCAGAAGTGAGGTCACGATGAGCGCCATTGTCCTTGAGTCCGTGCTGACTTGCCCGCGCTGCGGCTTCGCCAAGCCGGAAACCATGCCCACGGACGCCTGCCAGTTCTATTACGAGTGCAGCAACTGCAAGGCGCTGCTGCGCCCCAACCCAGGGGATTGCTGCGTTTTCTGTTCGTTCGGCTCGGTGAAGTGCCCGCCGATCCAGCAGCAGCTTGGGTGTTGCTCATAGCGTTTAGGGGGATCACAGGTCGTCGTCTGGATTACGCAGTGGCCGCAGCTCGCCGCGCGCAACTTCTTCCGGTACCGCAAAGGAATACCGCCCGAGCATGTTGATGTGCTCGTAGATCAGCGGCGATAGCCGGGCCAAATCCTCTTCCAGCACTGGATAGCCGTGCTGCTTGAGCCGTTCCACGGCCGCCGTCATGTAGAGGGTGTTCCACAGCACGATGATGTTCACCACCAGGCCCAGAGCACCGAGCTGGTCTTCCTGGCCTTCGCGGTAGCGCTGGCGGAGCTCGCCGCGTTTGCCGTGGAACACGGCGCGGGCCAGGCTGTGCCGGCCTTCGCCTCGGTTCAACTGGGTCAGGGTGGCGCGGCGCTTGGACTCGTCGTCGATATAGGTCAACGTGTGCAGAGTCTTTTCGATCCGCCCGAATTCGGCCAGCGCCTGGGCCAGCCGGGTGGGTCTATCTCCCGTTTGCAGCGTGCGCATGATGCCAGTCGCCGGCACCCGGCCGAGTTTGAGCGAGCCGGCCAGGCGCAGCAGGTCGTCCCAGTGCTCGGCGATCAGGTCGAGTTTGACCGACTGGCGGGCCAGCCCGTTGAGCTTGCCGTAGTCCGCGTCCGGGCGCGTGCGCCAGAAGCGGGTACCGCCGACATCGGCCAGCCGCGGACTGAAGTGGTAGCCAAGTAGGCGGAAGAGCCCGAACACCACATCGCTGTAGGCCCCGGTGTCGGTCATGATTTGCGTCGGCTGCAACTCGGTCTGCTGTTCCAGCACGACCGCCAGCAACACCAGGCTGTCGCGCAGCGTGCCGGGCACGGTGATGGCGTTGAGGCCGGAGAATTGGTCGGAAATCAGGTTGTACCAGGTGACACCCCGGCCGGTGCCGAAATACTTCGGATTGGGGCCGGCATGCACGGTGCGCACCGGTACGACGAAGCGCATGCCATCGGCGGAGGCGACCTCGCCGCCACCCCAGACTTGGGCCAGTTCCAGTTGGCTTTGCGCTCCGACCAGGATGGCGTTAGCCGCTGACAGGGTGTCGTCGCGGATATAATTCTGGCTGACCCAGGACAGCCGGTCACGGCGCAGCGCCGGGTTGTCGGTGCGGATCAAGGGCTCCAGGCCGGTGTTGCAGGCCCCGCCCAACAGCACCGCGCAGAGGCTGGTGACCAGGTTGTCGGCGCGTGCATTGCGTTCGGAGACATGGGTGAAGGCCTCGGAAAAGCCAGTGCGGGCGGCGATTTCCAAGAGGATTTCCGGCAGATCGACACGCGGCATCAGGTCAGACACGGCCGCCCGCAGTTGCAGCAACGAGCAGGGCTCGTCCAGCTTGTCCAGCGCCCCGAGCGACAGTTCGGTCTTGCCCTCGGTGTTCTCGCTCAGTTGAATCGCCGGGTTGTCGGGCAGGCGCGCGGCTACTGCCAGCCAGGTTGCATCCAGCTCGACGGACAAGGCGTCCAGGGTGGTTTTGGCGTCGATGGTCAGGCCCAGTGACCGGCAGATGATCGGTCGCGCCGCCAGCCATTCGGCACCGTCGAGCAGGCCAAGACGCGGGTCGGCATAGCGCCAACTGGGCGAGACGAAGACATCGCGGCGGCGCAGGGCCGTGCGCAGCGCATCGAGCGTGCAGAACACATAGGCACCCATGTCGAGGGAGCCATCTTCGCGGGTGATGTGCTTCTGCCAAGCCTTGGCCACGATCTCCTGCGGCGCGTCATCCTCTGGCTTCCGGCGCGGCAGGTTCAGTTGCAGCCACTCCAGACTAGCCGCCACGCCCTTGCCGGCCGGGCTGAAGCCGAAGCGGATGTGCTTGAGCAGGTCGGGCAGGAAGCGGCGCACGCTGCGGTAGCGCGCTTCCAATGCAAGAAAATAGACGTCATCTACCGGGCGGATCAGCGCGTTGACCTCTTCCAGGGCCTTTTCCAGGGTGGTCCTCGGCAGGTCGTTGAACAGCCGGGCGCGCACGTTGTCATCGCTGATCGAGCTGTCCAGCACGACCTTGCACGCGGCGGCGAGCGTCGCGGCCGACCGATCCAGGTCTTTCAGGCTGCGCATGCGGGCTTTCTTGTCGGCCTTCTCCGCGTTGCTGAACAGGTCGCGCAGCAAGGCCTCCAGGACTTCCAGTGCGTCGTCGTGCGCAGTCGCCTCCAGGCAGAGTGCGAAGGCCACCAGTGTCGCCATCCGCCGCGACGCCGGCAGCCGATTAATCGCGGTGACCTTGGCCGTGTTGGCGAAGCGGGCCAGGGCGGCGATACGGCTGGGAGGGATGTGCGCCGCCGCCGGCAAGGTGATGCCGATGCCGCGCACGTCATCGAGCCGGCGCAGTGCCCGAATCAACGCGGGGCCACTGACCATGACCGGGCCGGAGCGCAATTGATCCAGCCGGGAGCTGCGGTTGCCTTCGGCCACCGTCAGCAAGTCTTGCAGTTGCAATCGCTGTTCCTCAGTCACGCTGCGGCCCAGCGTAAACCAGAGGCGTTCTTCGACCCGACTGCGCAACTGGGCGATAAAGCGCTCTAGTTGAGACACACCAGGCAGGAGGACTTTCTGTGTGAACAGCCACGAGGTGGCTCGCTCAAACAGCACTCCCGGCCGGTCGGTGCCCGTCCAGCAGAGGGCATACAGCCAGCGGCTCAAGCGAAAGCCGATGCCCGGATCGGTGAAATGACGATAGCCAAAGCGGTTCTGAATATCGGTGGCATGTATCCAGCGGCGATGATCGCTATAGCGCTGGAGGCAGTCGGGGTCTGGAATCGCCAGTTGTCGGCAAAGCACCTGCAGGACTTCCACCGGCACGGCGGCGGGCTTGTCCGGCAGAACGCCAACGAAGCGGACGGTGGTCAGCAGAACGGCATAACCCAGACGGTTATGGTTACCCCGCAGCACCTGGATGGCTTCACGGTCTTCATCGCTCAGGTGGAAGTAACGTTCCAGCTCTTCACGGCTGGGCGAATCAACATAGCGGCCAAAACCGTCGCGTTGCTCTTGAGTCAGAAAACCGACCGGCATTGATCACAGCACCTCGACGCAGAACACGGCGGGCGTGACGATCCGCGTGCGTTCGATGTGCCCGCGTTGCAGCAGGCCGGCGCGGCGATCACCGGTTACCAGGTAGTCCGCATCGCCCGCCAAGGCCATGGCCAGCAAAAACGAGTCATCCGGATCATCGGCTTCGACCTCGATGGTCAGGCGCTCCAGTACCACAGCCCGTTGCAGGTTATTGATCATGGCGCCCACCTTGGCGGGCTGTAGGATGGCCTGAAGCTTGGGATAGCGGCTGGCTCGACGAATTTCATCGAGTTGCATCCGCGAGGTCACCACCTCGAAACGCGCCGCCCGCCAGGCACGGTAGATCGCATCGGGCGCGCCATGTGGCGAGATCAGGGCGCTGAACAGGATGTTGGTATCCAACACGACCCGCATCAGCGCTTACGTGCCCAGTCGAGCGCTTCGTCAACCGCGTTGGTCAATTCTGCCTCACTCAGATGGGCGTTAGCGGCCTTGGCCTGCTCAGCGCTCAGCTCCAGGATGTGTGCCCGTACCGCTTCTTCGATGAAGCGCGACAGGTCGCCCTTACGGCCGCCGCCCTGGCTGGCCAGAAACATCCGAAGCGACTGGTCGGTGTCGGCCGAGACGGCGACATTCCAGCGAATGGTATTCATAGCGTTCTCCGCTAATAGGTGTTTGTGTGTTTATACGCCAATCACAAAGGGCGATGCAATGGTTCGACAAAACGAAGGTTTTGCCGAACTCTATCGAGGAATGGCTCGGTTCGTTAAGCTCCCCGCGCTACGGTTCAAATAACTGGTACGCTTAATCAAAGTTCAACTATTACTAACGTAGTCGAGTAAACAGTACTTTTGATGAAGATCGGTTATGCGCGAGTGAGCACTCGGGATCAGAAAGCCGACCTACAAGTCGATGCCCTGAAACAGGCCGGGTGCGAACGCATCTACCAAGACATCGCCAGCGGCGCGAAAAGCGCCCGGCCGGAGTTGGACAAACTGCTGGCCAACGTGCGGCCGGGTGATGCCGTGGTGATCTGGAAGCTGGATCGCCTTGGGCGTTCCCTCAAGCACCTGGTCGAGTTGGTCGGCGAGCTGGCAGAGCGCAAGGTCGGCTTACAGAGCCTGAATGACCCCATCGACACCACCCACGCCCAAGGCCGCCTGGTGTTCAACCTGTTCGCCTCGCTGGCGGAGTTCGAGCGCGAGCTGATCCGCGAGCGGACTCAGGCGGGTCTGTCGGCCGCACGGGCGCGTGGCCGGATCGGTGGCCGTCCCAAGGGCCTGCCAGCCAAGGCTGAGGCCACCGCCATGGCGGCCGAAACCCTCTACCGCGAAGGTCGCCTGAGCGTCAGCGCGATCGGCGAGAAGCTGCACATCTCCAAGAGCACGCTGTACAGCTACCTGCGCCACCGTGGTGTCGAGATCGGCGCGTACCAGAAGAGCGCCAGGTCACGCGACCAGCAGCCTTCGGCCGCGTCGCCGGCAGAGCCGCCCGCCGCCGAGCGGGTGGCCACCGTCACCCTGCGCCTCGCGGTGGTGAATAACAGCAAGTTCGTGCGCGGCCGGAAGCGGGCCACGGAGAACATTGAGCGCTACTGCCTGGAGCCCTATGGC
>NZ_JBXAFA010000038.1:0-7500 GCF_058792515.1 Pseudomonas sp. MT92 | reverse complement strand
TGTGAGAGTAGGTCATCGTCAAGATTAAATTCCAAAACCCCTATCTGCGCATGCAGGTAGGGGTTTTGTTTTTGTCCTCGAAAAAGCATCCTGAGATTGGTATGGATGAAATGGTTTGTTCGGTGCCAAGGCCTGCATGACGCCTGCGATCATGGGTTTTTCTTTAGGTTGGGAATAGCGTCCGTTCTGGAACTGATTTTGTCCCTGCAGCGAGTGTCGCCGAACATTCGCTGAGCTCTCCCCTCCCGAGAGTTTTCCAAACAAAAAAACCAGCGCATTGCGCTGGTTTTTTTTCGGACTTTTCCGGGATTCGGGATTCGGCGTAACGCGTCTGAAAAAAACGTGGTGTTGTCTTGATGATAAATGTTATACATGTAACATGTTTAACGATAATGACACCGCAATAACAATCCCTCGATCGGTGCGCTGATATGTCTACAGAAAAGAACAGCTTCCTTCAGTTGCTCGAGCAAGAGTTCTCGAACCTGACCCCGACTGGCAAACGCATTGCCAGTTACCTGTTGGGAAACCCGGATCAGCTACCGTTCGAGTCGGCCGACAGCATCGCGCAGCAGGCTTCCACCACTGGCATTTCCGTGGGACGTTTTTTCCGTTCGCTGGGTTATCAGAACATCGATGAGGTCAAACAGAGTCTGCGCGGCGAAGCGCCGGCGTCGTGGTTGATCACCGACCGGATCGGCGCCTTTCGCACCGAAAGCACTCGAGAAGACGCACTCGACCGTTCCATGAGTCGCGAGATCGAGGCCATCCGGCACGTCTATGGCCTGGCGCGCAGCAGTGCCTTCGCTGAAATCGTGCAGCGCATCTACGAAGCCGATGCGGTATTCATTCTCGGCATCCAGTCGACCCGCGGGATTCTCACCGCGTTTCATAGCCACCTCGAATACATCCGGCCCAAGGTCTACTACGTCGACGGCTTGTCCGGCATCTACGCCGAAACCCTGAATTCCGGCTTTGCCAACCCCTACGCAATCATTTCGGATTTCCGGGCCTATTCCAGTGTGACCCGGACCTTCTGCGACGCCGCCATCGATAACAACCTGCCCTTGGCCCTGATCACCGATCTGCAATGCCCGTGGGCACGTGACTACCCGCTGGATCTGCTGCAACTCAAAACCGATGTCGGGCAGTTCTGGGACTCCCCTGCCCCGCTGGCCTGCCTGTTGAACCTGATGGTGTCGGCCGTAGCAGAAAAGTTCGGCGACCGCCTCGATGAACGCCTGAGCAAAAACCGACAATTGCAAAAAGCTTTCGGCCAGTTCGAAGGCTAGATCCATCCAATCCCAACTGGAGTTTTTGCGTGAACAACAGCCCCCTTGTAGAGATTGATGCCGAGCGATATCAGGTGCAAATCGATCTGATCTACGCCAGTGCCGACAATCTGGCTGGAAAGGTGATTTACCCGAGTGCCCGTTGCCTGCTGCATCGTCAAGCGGCCGACTGCCTGGGCAAGGCCAGTGAACTGGCGCGGCTGGCCGGTTACACACTGCGTATTTATGACGCCTACCGTCCACCTTTCGCCCAGTTTCTATTGTGGGAGGCATTGCCTGACGGTAACTACGTGCGCGATCCCCATTTGGGCTCCCACCATAGCCGTGGCGTGGCAGTGGATTTGACCCTGGTGGGCAGCGATGGACAGCCGCTGGATATGGGCAGCGCCTTCGACACCATGGAAGAGAAGTCCCATCAGTTCTACCCCGACCTTCCCGTTCACGTGCAACGCAATCGTCTGCTGTTGCTGGGAATCATGCTCGCGTCCGGGTTCTGCGCAATTCCCACTGAGTGGTGGCATTACGAACTTCCGGATGCCGATGATTACCCCTTGCTGGAAGACAACCAGACCACGTTCTCGAACAACTAAAACCGCAACAAACCGATAACGAAACCACAGAGTTTCGACGCCAACGCTACGCGATAACAACAAGCGTTACCTGCTTCACCTGCAACTGCCCGGTTATAGCTTTTATAAAAAACCTGACGTACTTCCATACATCGAATGATTAAGGAAACCGGCATGACCCCAATGAACACCGTGACCCGAAAAACCTCTCCACGCACCAGCAAGCTGCTGCTTGGTCTACTGTGCAGCGCGATGAGCCTGGGCGCCTGGCAAGCCGCTTCGGCAGCGACGGCTCAGGACACTCTGGTCATCGGCAAGCCCGCCGACCCACAAACGCTCGACCCGGCGGTAACCTTCGATAACAACGACTGGACCATCACCTACCCGTCCTATCAGCGTCTGGTGAGCTACAAAACCGACGGTGACAAGAGCAGCACCGAAGTGACAGGGGATCTGGCGGAAAGCTGGACCGTGTCGCCGGACAACCTGGTCTGGGAGTTCAAGATCAAGCCCGGCAACAAGTTCGATGACGGCACCGCAGTGGATGCCGCCGCCGTGAAGTTTTCCTTCGATCGCCTGATGACCCTCAAGCAAGGGCCGTCCGGTGCATTCCCGGAGGACATGGTGGTGGCGGTGATCGACCCGCAGACTATCCGCTTTACGCTGAAAACGCCGTTCGCCCCCTTCCTGTTCACCCTGGCCCACAACGGCGCCTCGATCGTTAACCCGCTGGTGGCCAACAAGGGCGCCGAAACCAATGCCTGGCTGTCCAGTCACACCGCAGGCTCCGGTCCTTTCCGCCTGACCAGTTGGCAAAAGGGCCAGTCCGTCACAATGGAGCCGAATCCCTACTTCGCCGGTCCCAAGCCTGCGTTCAAGACCGTGATCCTCAAGACGATTGCGGAGCCCTCCGTGCGTCGGCTGCAACTGGAGCGCGGGGACCTGGATATCATCGAAGACATGCCCGAAGACCAATTGGGCGCACTGGGCGGCAAGCCCGGCGTAGTGGTCAAGGATTTTCCTTCGTTGCGCGTCACTTACCTGTACCTGAACAACAAGAAGGGGCCTCTGACGGACGTCAACGCCCGTCGCGCGATTACCGAAGCGGTGGACTACAACGGCATCGTCAAGGGCATTCTCAAGGACAAGGCCAAGCTGCTGAACGGGCCGATACCGGATGGCATGTGGGGCTACGACAGTTCGCTGCCAGTGATGAAGCAGGACCTGGCCGCCGCGAAGAACAGTCTGGCCAAGGCCCCTCAGAAGATCACCAACCTGAACTACATGTACTCGGACAAGGACGCCAACTGGGAACCGATCGGCCTGACCTTGCAGGCGGCCCTGGCCCCTCTGGGCATCAACCTCAAACTGGAGAAAACCGCCAACGCCACCCTGCGTGAACGCGTTGGCCAGGCCGACTACGACATCGCGGTGGGGACCTGGAGCCCGGACTTCGCTGACCCGTACATGTTCATGAACTTCTGGTTCGACTCCAAGATGCAGGGCCTGCAAGGCAACCGCTCGTTCTATAGCAACCCGGAAGTCGACAAGCTGATTCGCGAAGCGGCCGCTGTCAGCGACACCGCCAAACGCGTCGAGCTTTACCAGACTGCGCAGAAAAAGGTGCTCGACGACAGCGTCTATGCCTACCTCTATCAGAAGAGCTACTCCCTGCCGATGCGTGATTCGGTCAAGGGCTACGTGTTCAACCCCATGCTCGAACAGGTGTTCAACCTGGGAAGCATGAGCAAGTAAACATGCTCCTTCGCGCCAGCCCCCGGCGGCTGGCGCGGCTTCTGATTTCGTCGCTCGTGTAACTGAGGTGCCAGATGGCCTTCCTGACATTGTTGCGCAAGCGCCTGCTCGGCTTGATGTTGGTCGTGTTCGGTGTTTCGCTGATTACTTTTTCAATTTCCCACCTGATCCCGGGCGACCCTGCCCGATTGATCGCCGGCGACCGCGCCAGCGACGCTCTCGTGGCCGGCATCCGTCATCAACTGGGATTGGATCTGCCGCTGTATCAACAATACGGTCGCTACCTGATGGATCTGTTGCACGGGGACCTGGGAACCTCGATACGCACCAACCGTCCCGTCCTGGAAGACTTGCAAGCGTTCTTCCCGGCCACACTGGAACTGGCGCTGGTCGCACTGACGTTAGCGATTCTGGTCGGTGTGCCACTGGGCGTGTTGTCAGCGGTTTACCACAACCGGCTGATCGATCAGATCGCCCGGACCCTGGCGGTCACCGGTATTTCCACCCCGGCCTTCTGGCTCGGCCTGGGTGCAATCGTGTTGTTCTACGGCCATCTGGGCTGGCTGCCCGGTGGTGGCCGGCTATCTGAAGGGCTCTCGCCGCCACCGACGATCACGGGTTTTTACCTGATCGACTCGCTGCTGGCGGGCGATGTCCGACTGTTTCTCGATGCGGCCGAACACCTGATTCTTCCAGCCGCAACGCTGGGCTTCGTGACCCTGGGGGTAGTCGCCCGGCAGATCCGCTCGGCCATGCTGGATCAATTAGGCGAAGACTACATCCGCACCGCGCGCGCCTATGGCCTGTCCCGGTGGACAGTGATCCTGCGTCACGCCCTGCCCAACGCCCTCATCCCTTCGGTGACCGTCCTTGGGTTGACCCTGGGTGATTTGTTGTACGGCGCGGTACTGACCGAAACCGTATTTGCCTGGCCCGGCATGGGGGCCTATGTGGTCAAGTCGATCCAGTCGCTGGATTTCCCGGCGGTGATGGGCTTTGCGATTCTGGTTTCGTTCATCTATGTCCTGTTGAACATGGCTATCGACCTTTTGTATCGCGTGATCGACCCACGCATCGGCGAGGTGAATTGAAATGTCTGTGACTCTGACGGCGGCACGTGGCCCGCGCAGGGCTGAAAAACTCGCCTACCTGGCTTACCAGATCCGCCGGAGCCCGCTGACCATGGCGGGCCTGTTGATCACTTCTATCGTACTGCTGTGCATGATCTTCGCGCCCTGGCTCGCCAGCCACGACCCGAATGCACTGAACCTTGGCGAACGCCTGGCGCCGCCATCCGCCGACCATTGGTTTGGCACTGATGAAGTGGGTCGCGACCTGTTCAGCCGGGTGCTGTTCGGCAGCCAGCAGTCGGTGGGCGTCGGCCTATTCGTGGCTTTCGCCTCCTGTTTCATCGGCGGGCTGCTGGGGTGCTTTTCGGGGGTGATCGGTGGGCGTTTCGACGCCTTCATCATGCGCCTGATGGACATCATGCTGTCGGTCCCGTCACTGGTGCTGATCATGGCATTGGCGGCCGCATTGGGCGCGAGTCTGTTCAACGCCATGCTGGCCATTACCCTGGTGCGAATCCCATCCTACGTACGACTGGCCCGTGGCCAGGCCTTGAGTATTCGACAGATGGGGTACGTCAAGGCCGCCCATACGTTCGGGGCCGGACGCTGGCACGTGGTGCACTGGCACGTGGCGCGAAACGCAATGCCGCCCTTGCTGGTACAACTGAGCCTGGATATCGGTAGCGCCATCCTCATGGCCTCGGCCCTTGGATTCATCGGACTGGGCGCGCAACAGCCAACCGCCGAATGGGGCGCAATGGTCGCCACCGGGCGCAATTACATCCTCGATAACTGGTGGTATTCGACCTTTCCAGGCATGGCGATTCTGATCACCGCCACCGGTTTCAACCTGCTGGGCGATGGTGTACGCGACCTGCTCGACCCACGGCAACAGGGGAAATGACAATGCAGACTTCGAGCCCAGTGCTGGCCATCGACAATCTGAGCCTGGAATTCCCGGCTTACAAAAACAATGTGAAAGCCTTGAACGGCGTGACGTTGCACGTCAATCCCGGCGAAATCGTCGGCGTGGTGGGCGAGTCCGGGTCGGGCAAGTCGGTCACGGCGATGCTCAGTATGCGTCTGCTGCCCGAGCGCAGCTATCGCATTACCGCGGGCAGCCTTAGCATGCTCGGCCGCGACATGCTCACAACGCCTGAAAAGGAACTGCTGCAGATTCGCGGACGCGATGCGGCGATGATTTTCCAGGAGCCGATGACCGCCCTGAACCCGACCCGGCGTATCGGTCGACAAATGCTCGATGTGATCATCCATCACCAGAAAATCAGTGCTGCCCAGGCGCGGCTCAAGGAGATTGCCCTGTTGCGCGACATGCACATCGCCAGCCCAGAGCACGTATTGGAGAGCTACCCGTTCGAACTGTCCGGGGGCATGCGTCAACGGGTGATGATTGCGCTGGCGTTCTCCTGTGAACCGCAACTCTTGATCGCCGACGAGCCGACCACCGCGCTCGACGTGACGGTGCAACGCCAGGTGCTGTTGCTGCTGCGAGAAAAGGCCAGGCAACGGGGGACTGCCATTTTGCTCATCACCCATGACATGGCATTGGTGTCGCAATTCTGTGACCGGGTGTATGTCATGTACACCGGCGCTGTGGTCGAAGAAGGCCGCACCGTCGACGTGATGAACAACCCGCAACACCCCTATACCCGTGGGCTGCTCAGCGGCCTTCCGGAAATGGTGGAGCCGGGCCAGCCGTTGCTGACCATTCCCGGGCAAGTCCCCAACCTCGCCTCTTTACCCGAGGGCTGCACGTTTCAGGAGCGGTGCTCTTACGCCATGCCGGTCTGTGCCAAACGTCCTACCCTCAATGCCATCAACGACCAACGTAAAAGCGCTTGCTGGTTGCCCGTCAAGGAGCTTTCGTGATGAACAATGCTGTCCTTCATAGGGCTATCGACATGGCTCCCCCGATTCTTCAACTCAACGATGTTCGTGTGCGTTTCCCCGTCAGTAACGACTGGCTGGGTCGGCCGCGAGGCTTTGCTCACGCCCTCAATGGCATTGATCTTCAGGTACGAGCGGGCGAAACCCTGGGGATCGTGGGTGAGTCAGGCTGTGGCAAAAGCACATTGGCGCAGTTGTTGATGGGCTTGATTGCGCCCAGCAGCGGCGATTTGAACTGGGCCAGTCGCACCGGCAGCGAAGGCCGCAACAACGTGCAGATTGTGTTCCAGGACCCCCAGTCTTCGCTCGACCCGCGTCTGCCGATCTGGCGGATCATCACCGAGCCGCTGTACGCCCGGGGTCATGTCGATCGGGCACAGATGCGCGAGGTGGCAGCCAAGGTCGCGTCCCAGGTCGGTATCCGCCCGGAATACCTGGACCGCTTCCCCCACCAGTTCTCCGGCGGCCAGCGTCAGCGGATTGCCATTGCCCGGGCCCTGTCCTCCGACCCGGATATTATCGTCCTCGACGAACCCACATCGGCGCTGGATATCTCGGTTCAGGCGCAGATCCTCAACCTGCTCGCAGAGCTGCAACGCGCCCGCAACCTGACCTACATCCTGATTTCCCACAACGTGTCCGTCGTGCGTCATATGGCAGACCGGGTAGCGGTGATGTATTTGGGGCAAATCGTCGAGCTGGGCCAGGCTGCCCAGGTGCTCGATCAGCCACGCCATCCCTATACCCGCCTGTTACTCGAAGCAGTTCCACGACTGGGCGTTGCGCTGCATGCAGAGCAGGTGGCGGCGCCTACCGAATTGCCGGGTAAGGGGTTTGGGGAGCAATGGAACCAAAAACCAACGTAAGCCCTACCAACGCTTTTCGGTGTCTTCTTCCCAGGCGCCC
>NZ_JBXAFA010000037.1:0-10948 GCF_058792515.1 Pseudomonas sp. MT92 | reverse complement strand
GGTAGCTGGTGACACGAGTGTTGAGCCCACCCAACTAGGGTGACGGAAATTTCTGGGGTTCCGGCTTACATCCCCAGCACCGAGCTGGCCCACGAAATCGGGCGCATTCGGCCACCGAAGGCGCTTGACCTGGTAGAGCGTGATCGGGGCGTTTTGCAGGCAGAGCAAGAGCGGCAGGCGCTCCAGAACCGGCACACCGAAGCGGGCAGCGCCTCAGCCCGCGCCCGCGACCAGGCGCAGGAATGGCGCGAAGCGCACAAGGTGCAAGCCTGGCTGCACGACAAGGGCATAGGCCACGCGGCCAAGCTGCGCGAGCTGGAGGAACAGCGCGAGGCAAACCGGGCCGAGTGGCAGAAGCTGGGGCCGCAGATCGAGCAGGCAGGCTTGCAGGTGCAGCACCTGCGCAGCCAGGCACAGCAGCGCATCAGCGCCGAGCAAGCGCCGACGCTGGCCAAGGTGGCCGAGCTGGAGGAACTGCGCCGGGAGAAGGTGCGCCAGGAGTTCGAGCAGCAGAAGCGCCAGCAGGCCGAGAAGAAGGCCGAGCGCGAGCGCGAAGCCGTGCCCAAGGACTTTGCAGCAATGGCCGTCAAGCGCGAGATGAAGGCCGGAGGCTGGAGCGACCGGGGCGAGCAATGGAAGGCTGCGCCCGAGGGCTTGAAGAAGCTGATTGACGGCTACAACGCCGCGCCCAATGCGGCACGCCCGGCCATCCTTGAACGCATCTTGAGCGACGGCCAGCGCCGCGAGCAGGTGCGCGAGCTGCTGGCCGAGCAGCGGCAGCAGTACCGCGCCAACGACCGGGGCATGGAGCGGTAAAAATAATTCTTGCGTTATCTCTGGGGTCGTCTCAGAAAACGGAAAATAAAGCACGCTAAGCCGGTTGCAGCGGCCGTAGCGGCCTGAACTTGCCCGCGCCGATCTTGGCGCTGCTGCGCCAGAGGTAATCGCCGGTCAGGTTGATGTGCTCCCAGCCGAGCGGCGACAGGTACTGCAACAGGCCGTCATCGACGGCTTGACCGTGGCCACGCAAGGCGTTCGCGGCCCGCTCCAGATAGACCGTGTTCCATAGCACGATGGCCGCCGTCACCAGGTTGAGGCCGCTGGCCCGGTAGCGCTGCTGCTCGAAGCTGCGGTCGCGGATTTCCCCCAGGCGGTTGAAGAACACGGCGCGGGCCAGCGCGTTGCGCGCCTCGCCTTTGTTCAGCCCGGCATGCACGCGGCGGCGCAGCTCGACGCTTTGCAGCCAGTCCAGGATGAACAGTGTGCGCTCGATGCGTCCCAGCTCACGCAGGGCGACGGCCAGGCCGTTCTGGCGCGGGTAGCTGCCAAGCTTCCTGAGCATCAGCGAGGCCGTCGCCGTGCCCTGCTTGATCGAGGTGGCCATCCGCAGGATTTCATCCCAATGGGCGCGGACGTGCTTGATGTTGAGCGTGCCGCCGATCATCGGTTTCAACGCCTCGTAGGTGGCATCGCCCTTCGGGATGTAGAGCTTGGTGTCGCCCAGGTCACGAATGCGCGGGGCGAAGCGGAAGCCCAGCAGGTGCATCAACGCGAAGACGTGGTCCGTGAACCCTGCCGTGTCGGTGTAGTGCTCCTCGATCCGCAGGTCGGATTCGTGATACAGCAGGCCGTCGAGCACGTAGGTCGAGTCGCGCACGCCGACGTTCACGACCTTGGTGTGGAACGGCGCGTACTGGTCGGAGATATGGGTGTAGAACGTCCGCCCTGGGCTGCTGCCGTATTTCGGATTGATGTGGCCGGTGCTCTCGGCCTTGCTGCCGGTGCGGAAGTTCTGGCCGTCCGACGATGACGTGGTGCCGTCGCCCCAATGCTCGGCGAAGGGATGTCGGAACTGCGCGTTGACCAGCTCGGCCAGTGCCGCCCCGTAGGTTTCGTCGCGGATGTGCCAGGCTTGCAGCCAGGCCAGCTTGGCGTAGGTCGTGCCGGGGCACGATTCCGCCATCTTGGTCAGGCCCAGGTTGATCGCGTCGGCGAGGATCGTGGTCAGCAACAGGTTTTTGTCCTTGGCCAGGTCGCCTGACTTCAGGTGGGCGAAGTGCCGGGTGAAGCCCGTCCATTCGTCTACCTCCAGCAGCAATTCGGTGATCTTGACGTGCGGTAGGATCATCGCCGTCTGGTCGATCAGGGCCTGTGCGGTATCGGGCACCGCCGCATCGAGCGGCGTGATCTTCAGGCCCGACTCCGTGATGATGGCGTCCGGCAGCTCGTTGGCCAGCGCCATGCGGTTGACGGTGGCGAGCTGCGTTTCCAGCAGCGTCAGCCGGTCATGCAGGTACTGGTCGCAATCGGTGGCCACGGCCAGCGGCAATTCGCTGGCCTGCTTGAGGCTGGCGAATTTCGCGGGCGGCACCAGGTAGTTGTAGCGGCTCGCGTTTGAAAACGGGCGTGCTCGCATTCGACGCCGCTTTCGGCTCGAATTAACTGCAACTGACGGCGCGCTGATGCTCACGCTATCTGCAAACGAGCTTGCAATCGACGGCGGCGGCTCGCATTTCATGGCGGCGTGCTCGAATTAATTGCAAGTGAAATGCCGGGTTCCAAGCTATCCAAAATCAATAGATGCAGTGCCGGCTGCCCGCTAACGCCTCTGAGCGGTCAGACGGGGATTGACCTACGCCGCCTCTCGCACGAGACGGATATCGACTTCTCTGTCAACGTACTTCCATTCCTCTGTTGCACGCAGTTCGGAAAGCAATGCGTTGAACTCAGCCTCATGGGTTGGCGCGAACTCGAACCAATTGAGAAAATCGAACGGTTCATTTTCAGAGAGGTCGCGGCAGTGGTGGAGCTTGCGCGCTACTGCAGGCAAGTAGTTGAGCCCGATTTGGATGTGCTTTGACTTTTCGAAAACGCTCCGGCGCTCGTCTTGCGTGAATTCCCACCAAGCTGCGTTTTTTCGGATCGGTATCAACGCAGCGCAAGTTGCTTCTGGGCGCGCTAGCCCTTGCTGCTTCACCACAATTTCGTTCTTCTCTTCGCGCATGACATACCGTTCATTGCTTGTTATTCCGCGAAGTACCCAGGGTGCATTGGTTTCGGGCTGCAACTCTGAGGCAGATATTACGTTGAGCCTTTTGGCTTCAGGCAGTGACTTGCCAACTATGGTTTCGGTTCCAACGATCCGCCAAAGACCGCTGTCTCCGCCGACGAATGCAAATAATCGTGTATCCATTTCACCCCCTTCATGTGAGTGTGTTAACTTTTTTACAGCCTCAAAAAACCTATCTGCCCATCCCATGCTTGTGCATCATCGTCTCGCCTCGCTTAGCGTAGTATTGCATTACGCTTACCAGCGCCCCCAGTTAAATTGTAAATATAGCATCGAATTGGTCTGTGATACGACCGCCAGAAAATAGCCGTTTGTCGCCATTTCAAAAATTAATTGTACCGTATCGGTACGCCCTAACTAGGCGTCAGGCCGGAACCTTGGGCCGCGTCAGGATAGGGCCGATTCCAGCATTTTCTGACGCCTCGCCGGCAACCTCTAGGGCCTCAACCTGACAGGCCGTACGCTTAACGTACGATTTTTTCCGTTTTCTCTATCGTCCCCATCAAGGCTCTGGCCAGCACGATGCCCTTGTCGGTTTGCATGGCCAGCTCGGTCAGCAACTGGACAGCCTGCCGGTAGTGGCCAATCGTGAACGGCTGGAAGCCGAACACCGTTTGCAGCTCGACCAGGTGCTCGCGTCGGGTCTGCTCACGCTGCCCGTACTCGTCCCAGCTTTCGATGCCGACCTTGAGCTGGTTGGCGACCAGTCTCAGCAATGGCGGGAACGGTGGCTCATCAGCGCCAAGGATGACGCCGGGAAAGCGCAGGTAGCAGAGCTGCACCGCGAAGCCCAGCCGATTGGCCGGGCCGCGCCGCTGCCGGATGATGGAGAGGTCGCTTTCGCTGAACGTGTAGTGACGGATCAACTCATCCTTGGTGTCCGGCAACGCCAGCAGGCTTTCGCGCTCGGCGGCGGAGAGGATCGAACGGCGGGGCATGCGGTTTCCTTCTTCTTGAAAACGTAGGTTTGTGACAAGCCCGCCAAGGCAACCGGCGCGTGTCGTTTTCAGAAGGCGACTGCACCGGTTCATTGGGTTGGCCGTACCGAGTGCATAGGACTGCTGACACGACCTGTTCAGTAGTCGTATGCACGAGCCGCCGCGAGGGGATGGGATTGCTCAGGAGTCCCCTGCACGATGCTGTCTTGCGCCGTCACTTTACTAACCATAAACACCCTTTGTATGCCTTAGACAGAATTACGGGTTAAGTGACAATTTTTGACGACCGGCACGTTCTGGCTCACACTGTCACATAATCGAACGTATATGTGACAGGCGAAGAGATGTTGATCGGCTATATGCGGGTGTCGAAAGCGGACGGATCCCAATCCACCAATTTGCAGCGCGATGCGCTCATCGGCGCCGGCGTGAGTCCTGCCCATCTCTACGAGGATCTGGCATCAGGCCGACGCGATGATCGCCCAGGGTTGGCTGCTTGCCTGAAGGCGCTTCGTGAAGGGGATACGCTGATCGTATGGAAGCTCGATCGGCTCGGCCGCGATCTGCGCCACCTGATCAATACCGTGCACGACCTGACTGCGCGTAGCGTGGGACTGAAGGTCCTGACCGGTCACGGTGCAGCGGTCGACACGACGACTGCCGCCGGCAAGCTTGTGTTCGGCATTTTTGCTGCGCTGGCAGAGTTCGAGCGGGAGTTGATTTCCGAGCGAACGGTCGCCGGGCTTGTCTCGGCGCGCGCTCGCGGCAGGAAAGGGGGGCGCCCCTTCAAGATGACCGCCGCCAAGCTACGCCTGGCGATGGCCAGCATGGGGCAACCGGAAACCAAGGTGGGCGATCTCTGCGAAGAACTGGGGATTACCCGGCAGACGCTCTACCGGCATGTGTCACCCAAGGGAGAGCTGCGACCAGACGGCGTAAAGCTGCTCTCCCGAGGTTCAGCCGCATAGTAGCGGCGACCTGGAACGAGGCTGTTCAGTGCGGCAACGATCCGATTGCCGGTGTCGACCCGATGCAGCCGTCCAGCTTTGACGGAAGCTGTCGTTCAACGCCTGAATTAAGCCGCGCCGCGAAGCGGCGTCGGCTTGAATGAATTGTTAGATGCCAACCCGGTCAATGTGCGCTGACCTTGGATAGCAGGTTTAGAACGGCGACGCCACTGACGATAAGTCCCATGCCAATGAACGCCCAGAAGTCTAGTTTTTGGCCATGGAAAATCCAAGCAATAGCTGCCACAAGCACGATGCCAAGCCCAGCCCATACAGCGTAAGCAATACCGACCGGAATGGACTTGAGCGCGAGAGACAAGAAATAGAACGCAAGCCCGTAGCCAGCCACAACTACAACGGAAGGAACTAACCTAGTGAATCCATGGCTAGACTTCAGTGCGGAAGTTGCGATGACCTCGCCAAAGATTGCAACAGCCAGAAATATCCAGTTCTTCACGCGCAATCTCCTCTACGGTATGAAGGAGAAATTGTAGTGGCTATGAGTTGCCAAAAACAGTCTTGCGGCTATCGATTTTCTGTGAGCATACGCAACGCCAAATCTGGCATCTAACCCATATAAAAAAACACGAAGCATCATAGGTTTATCTAGTTTAGGGAAAGAGAAAATAACTTTTTCATGAGTTGAACAACAGCGGCAAACTATTAAAAAGCTAAAAAGAGGAGTTGACTTGTAAAAATTTTGATTGCACGGCCTTATCTATGATAGGCGCGACAAAATGATAGGAGGCATTCACCTTGTTTAGCAGCACAGGCATAAGATTTGATTTACATTTCTGATGCAATTATAATGGTGGGCAAGAATGGCCGAAATACATAATAAACAGTCATTCCTCAATCCAGTCTTCAATTGCGGCCGCCTTCGTTTATTTTTGGCTTCCGCCACCTAGATGATGTTATTTATTCAAAAAATTTTTAGAAAAAAAAGGAGAAATGATTATGTCAATTGCGGTTACAGGTGCTACTGGTCAACTCGGTGGGCTTGTGATTCAACATTTGCTCAAAAAAGTTCCCGCCAGTCAAATCATTGCCATCGTGCGTAATGTTGAAAAAGCCTCTACTCTTGCCGATCAAGGCGTGGAAGTTCGCCATGGCGACTATAATCAACCGGAATCTCTTCAAAAGGCTTTTGCAGGTGTCTCCAAGCTGCTCTTTATCTCAGGTCCGCATTATGATAATACGCTTCTTATCGTTCAACATGCAAATGTCGTAAAAGCTGCCAGAGATGCGGGAGTCAAACATATTGCTTACACAGGATATGCCTTTGCTGAGGAATCAATAATTCCCCTTGCACACGTACATTTAGCAACGGAATATGCCATCCGTACGACCAATATCCCGTATACTTTC
Organism: Pseudomonas sp. MT92; assembly: GCF_058792515.1. Classification (NCBI taxonomy): domain Bacteria; kingdom Pseudomonadati; phylum Pseudomonadota; class Gammaproteobacteria; order Pseudomonadales; family Pseudomonadaceae; genus Pseudomonas; species Pseudomonas sp. MT92. Next base: position 4,565 of record NZ_JBXAFA010000037.1, on the reverse strand, counting down.
CTGCGTAATGCCTTATATACGGACTTTTTTGTAAATGAGGGGCTGCGCGCATCCATAGAGTCTGGAGCAATTGTTACGAATGCGGGAAGCGGGATCGTTAATTCAGTAACACGCAATGAACTTGCTTTGGCTGCCGCAACGGTTCTTACAGAGGAAGGGCATGAAAACAAAACGTATAACCTTGTTTCCAATCAACCGTGGACCTTTGATGAACTTGCCCAAATTCTCTCCGAGGTTTCCGGCAAAAAAGTCGTGCATCAGCCTGTCTCATTCGAAGAAGAGAAAAATTTCCTCGTAAACGCTGGTGTCCCTGAGCCGTTTGCTGAAATTACGGCAGCGATCTATGACGCGATTTCCAAAGGAGAAGCGTCCAAAACATCAGATGATCTGCAAAAACTGATCGGATCCTTGACCCCTCTGAAGGAAACCGTAAAACAAGCCCTGAAAATGTAAGAATTGACCAAATGACATAAAATGAAAAAACAGAACATCCAATGACTGCAAACTCGTGACCTGCTTTATCTTAGTTCGAAAATAAGCCCTGTCACGCAGACAGACATTAACAGCCTGAGACCTAAAATTACATAAGGACTCAGGCTGTTTTATTTCTTTTGATCACGTTGGCGGATTTAAAAACGAAACGAGAGTATATCATCTTTTACCCCTTTGTTTTAGGGCGACAGTTCTGCCGCATAACATCGGGATGTCGGATAACATGTTCTGCAACCTTCTGTTTAGAATAAGAAATATCGCGCAAGGCAAGATAACAACGCAGGTAAAGCAGCAGCTGGCATGGTGTGTGGTCTGATCGATTCCGGGCACAGGCGTATAGCATATCCTCCCGCCGGGGTGGCCGCTATCCGGAGCGCTTGATGACCGGCCGCTCCTGGCCGCCTGCCGCCCGTCATTCCCTGATGGGTTCAACCCCCTTTGCTGCTGTAGTGCATTCGGCTTCTGACATTTGGCGCAGCCGTCTTCTGAAAACGACAGCGCGGCACGGGAATCAAGGCATTGCGATTCTCGAAAATAGTTCTTGAAATTCTATTCTTGATTGCATATCATCTCAACGAGTTTCGATAAGAAAGGATGCCCATGCGACCGTCTGTTGTGCTTGACATGAAGCGAAGCGCAGTGCGTGAAGCGGTAGGCCGCTTTCGCGCCGCGAACCCGCGCGTCTTCGGCTCGGTGCTGCATGGCACCGACCGGGATGGCAGCGACCTCGACCTGTTGGTCGATGCGCTGCCCGGTGCCACGTTGTTGGACTTGGGCGATTTGGAAGAAGAACTGAAATCGCTGCTCGGCGTTGACGTCGATCTGCTGACTCCCGGCGACCTGCCGCCGAAGTTCCGGGCCAAGGTGCTCGCGGAGGCGCAACCGATATGAGCGAGAACCGCCTGCCCGATTACCTCGACCACATTCAGCAGGCCGCAACCGATGCGCGCAGCTTCGTGGAAGGGATGGCCAAGGACGACTTCTTGGCCGACAAGCGCACCCAGCAGGCCGTCATCATGAGCCTGATCGTCATCGGCGAGGCGGCCACAAAGGTGATGGATGGCTACGTCGAGTTCACCCAGGCGCATGCCGACGTGCCGTGGCGCAGCATGCGCAATATGCGTAATATGCGTAATCGCATGGCTCACGGCTATTTCGACATCAACCTCGATGTGGTGTGGGAGACGGTACAGGAATGGCTGCCGGCGTTGCTCCAGCAATTGCCCGCCGTGCGTCAGGATGCCGACGATGAAGACCGTAACGACAAAGGCATGGAGCCATGACCAATCAAGCCGCCGATGTTCGGCCCCTCTGGCGTGTTCGATCCCGCGACCTATGAGCCGCGCTCGGGCAAGACCTTCTGGATGGCCGCAACGGACGTGAGTTCGCTGGTGGGCAAGGAGGCAGCAGCCGACACGCTCATCGGCAACTGCACGACCGCACGACCAGCCTCCCGTTCAAATTCGAGTTAGAACTCATATCCAGCCTGTCTGGGGGCACTGTGAAAGAGGGATCTCCGATGACTGTTGAATCGAGAATATTTTCTGTAGCCGAGTATGTTCAGCCGTCCGAAGGCGAGCCTATTCGTTCCGTTGTGCTTGAAACCCGAGACTCAATTATCGTGGTTTGGCATGTCCATCCCGGGCAGGAAATTGCGGCTCACATTCATCCTCACGGCCAAGACACGTGGACTGTTTTGTCGGGAATGGCTGATTACTTTCAGGGCAATGGGATTGTTCGTGCCCTCAGGGAAGGTGAGATAGCCGTGGCAAGACCGGGCCAAGTGCACGGGGCGCGAAATACAGGTACCGAGCCATTTGTGTTCGTCTCGGTTGTGGCATCAGCCAATGCCGGTTTCGTATTGGCTGAGCGATAGAGCCCAATCTCTGGAGTTGGTCCAATGAGCGGTCGGGGAGATAGGTAACAGACATGCAGCGGACACGGCTGCTAAACCAGGTCGCAAACCTCCTTGCGTCGCAGCGTGCCGCAAGCGACGCGATCAATCGAATGGGGTCGGCATGAGACTGAACACCATCCAGTTCCCGACCGCGTAGCCGCCTGTCCTGCCGATCAGGTCTTGACCATCGACGCCTGGGATCAGTCCTGAATGTTCTTGGAGACCACTACGTTATGAGCCGCAGCCGCCGCAAAACACCCATCGTCGGGCACACGACCTGCGGCAGCGAGCGCGAGGACAAGAAGCTCTGGCATCAGCGCTGGCGCACCCGTGAGCGCACGGCGCTGACCAGCGCGTCGCCCGAAGCCCTGAGCGCCCATCTGCCCCTGCTGGAAAACCAGGCCAGCAGCGTCTGGTCGATGGGCAAGGATGGCCGCTCCTACTGGCCCGTCAAGCGCCAGGCCGCCACGGCGGATCGCATCGCCAATCACAAGGGACGCAACCCGCAAGAACGCGCCTCCCTGAAAAAGCGCCTGCTGCGCAAGTGGATGAGCAAATGAAGCTCTCCTTCCATCAGCACATTGCGCTGTTCTGGATGATCGGTGCTCCGGGCGTCTTCGCGCCCGTGATCGAGAACGCCAAGCGGCCCGATGCCGGCGCCGTCATGGCGTGGGGTGTCGCGATCGTGGCGGTGATGATCCTCTTCACCCCTTTGCTGCTGCGCTGTCCACCATTCCGGCGCTGGTATGGCCGGACGGATGCGCTGTCGGAGCGGCAGCGCCAGGCGCTTGCCGAGCGCGGCCTGCGCCGCTACTACCAGACCGCTTTCGATGACGGCTACGTGCCCCGCGTGATGCCCTACGTGTGGCGCATCATCTGGACGGTCGGCGGGTTGATGGCTGTGACCGCCGTACTGCCTACCAACACCGGACGGCCAGCCTTCGATGCCTTGGTGGTCTTCTCGACCTGGTATCCGATAGGCGTGATGCTGCTGGTTTTCGCGTCGAGGCCCCTTGGCCGGTTGATTCGCCAAAGAGCACAGGAGCGGCGGAAATGAGCACGTCAACCATCGAGGCGCTGGCCAGCGCCTGGGCAAGGATTGCCGAGGAAGCGGAATTCCCCGCTGACTACGAGGGGACTGCCACACCACAAGCGCATCGGGCTAGCGAAGCTATTCAGGAGCAGATTCGGGAGCGCATCGTCGCCACCAACGACATGCGGCTGTTCAGCCTGCTGCACCTGCTGGGTCAGGCGTCGCTGCGCATGGAGCAAGCGCTGTGGCCGGAGGATTACGAGCGGATGACGCGCGAGGTTGAGGAAGCCCTGCGGCAAGCCACCGACGCCAACGCCAGATCGTACACCCACGAAGAAGTGATGCAGGCGATGCAGGAACGCATCGACCGGGCGCGAGACAAGCCATGTTGATTGGCTATGCGCGCGTCTCGACGCAGGATCAGAACCTGGAGCTGCAACGCGAAGCCTTGAGCAAGGCCGGATGTAAAAAGGTCTTCGAGGACAAGGTGAGTGGCACGCGGGCAGACCGGCCTGGCTTGGCCAAGACGCTCGAAATGCTGCGCGAAGGCGATACTTTGGTCGTCTGGAAGCTCGACCGGCTGGGCCGGTCGGTCAAGCAACTGGTCGATCTGGTCGGCGATCTGCACAAGCACGGTGTCCAGTTCAGGAGCCTCACCGACTCCATCGACACCGGCACACCATCCGGGCGGTTCTTCTTCCACGTCATGGCGAGCCTTGCCGAAATGGAGCGCGAGCTGACCGTCGAGCGCACCCGCGCCGGGCTGGAAGTCGCCAAGCAGCTCGGCCGCAAAGGCGGCCGCAAGCCGAAGATGACCGACAGCAAGATCGAGTCGGCCAAGAAGCTGCTGGCCAGCGGGGTGCCGCCCAAGGACGTGGCCAAGAACCTCGGCGTGTCCATTCCGACGCTGTACCGCTGGGTGCCAGCCTCCACGCACGCTTAGCGTGCTTTATTTTCCGTTTTCTGAGACGACCCCTCTCTAACCCGTGTTATGATGTTATCTCTAACGGAGAAAACGCCATGACCGACGAAGCCCTGAACGCCCTTTTCGGCAAAGCCGATTATTGGGGTTTGGGGAGCAATGGAACCAAAAACCAACGTAAGCTCTGAATCCCACCGTAAAGGGGCTTTCCGATCTCCAGC
>NZ_JBXAFA010000036.1:0-12971 GCF_058792515.1 Pseudomonas sp. MT92 | reverse complement strand
CCCCCCCCCCCCCCCCCCCCCCCCCCCCCCCCCCCCCCCCCCCCCCCCCCCCCCCCCCCCCCCCCCCCCCCCCCCGCCCCCACAGGATTCAGCTCAAGCTTTCGTCAATCACCAACACCACCTTCCCTTCCACTTTGTTGCTCGCCAGTTCCGCAAACGCCGCTTCCGCATCCTTGATCGCAAAAGTCCTGGCCAACTGTGGACTCAAGCGTCCTTCAGCAAACAGCGGCCACACATGCTGGCTCAGATCGCTGAACAGATCGGCCTTAAACTGATCGTCTCGACTGCGCAGGGTCGATCCCAACAACTGCACGCGTTTGGACAGCACCTGAGCCAGATCCAGCTTCGCCTCGCGACCGCCCATCAGGCCAATCAGCACCCAGCGCCCATCCTGCGCCAACAGTTTGAGGTTCAACGCCGAATAGTTGCCGCCCACCGGGTCGAGGATGACATCGAACGGCCCCAGGTCGCGCAAGCTCTCCAGGTCGGTGTTGCGCACCACGCCACCCTGGGCACCGAGCGCCTCGCAATAGGCCAGGCGTTCGGCGGAGCCCACGCTGACCCAGCACGGGTTACCAAAGGCTTTGCACAACTGAATGGCAGCTGAACCAATTCCACTTGCTCCAGCGTGCAGCAGCACTTTTTCACCCGGCTTGAGTCCGGCGAGCTGAAACAGGTTCAACCAAACGGTCGCATACACTTCCGGCAACGCGGCTGCTTCAGCCAACGACATTCCGTCGGGAACCGGCAACACATGCCGTCCGTCGACAACCACCTCTTCGGCCATGCCGCCCCCGGCCAGCAAGGCGCAGACCCTATCCCCCAGTTGCCAGGACGAACCCGGCCCGACCTCGCTGATCACCCCCGAACACTCTAGACCGAGCACCTGGCTGGCCCCCGGCGGCGGCGGATACAAGCCCGCTTTCTGCAACAAATCGGCGCGATTGAGACCTGCCGCAGCGACTCGAATGCGAACTTGTCCCACATCACATGCCGGACTCGGCTCTTCTACCCACTCCACTTGACCTTCAACGCCTTGCAATGCTTTCACAGTGCCTCCATAGTGAGTCTGGACTGAGCCCGTAGCTGTAGCACCGGGCTTTTTGCATTATGCGACCGGCCCTTGTGGAACCGGCGACTTCAAAGACGGCCTAATATGCGTTATCAATTGTCCCCGCGTCGAATCAACATGAAGCGTTTGTTCCCCAGCACCGCCCTCGCCCTATTCATCGGTATCGGCCTGTTGCCGATGTCGAGCAGTTCTTTCGCAGCCAACAGCTGGGACAAGCTTCAACCTGATCGCGACGAAGTCATCGCCAGTCTGAACGTCGTGGAGTTGCTCAAGCGTCACCATTACAGCAAACCGCCGCTCGACGACGCGCGCTCGGCGATCATCTACGACAGCTACCTCAAACTGCTGGATCCGTCGCGCAGCTACTTCATGGCCAGCGACATCGCTGAATTCGACAAGTGGAAGAACCAGTTCGACGACTTCCTCAAAAGCGGCGACCTCAACGCCGGGTTCACCATCTACAAGCGTTATCTGGACCGCGTCAAATCGCGTCTGGATTTTGCCCTGGCAGAGCTGGACAAGGGCGTCGACAAGATCGACTTCACCACCAAGGAAACCTTGCTGATCGATCGCAAGGACGCTCCTTGGCTCAAGTCCACCGCAGAGCTCGACGACCTGTGGCGCAAGCGCGTCAAGGACGAAGTGTTGCGGCAGAAGATCGCCGGCAAGGATCCCAAACAGATCCAGGAAACCCTGACCAAGCGCTACAAGAACCAGTTGGCGCGTCTGGACCAGACCCGTGCGGAAGACATCTTCCAGGCTTACATCAACACCTTTGCCATGTCCTACGACCCGCACACCAACTATCTGTCGCCGGATAACGCGGAAAACTTCGACATCAACATGAGCCTGTCCCTGGAGGGCATCGGCGCTGTGTTGCAGAGCGATAACGATCAAGTGAAGATCGTGCGCCTGGTGCCGGCAGGGCCGGCGGACAAGACCAAACAGGTTGCGCCGGCGGACAAGATCATCGGCGTTGCACAGGGCAACAAAGAGATGGTCGACGTGGTCGGCTGGCGCCTGGACGAAGTGGTCAAACTGATCCGCGGCCCGAAAGGCACCGTGGTGCGCCTGGAAGTGATTCCGGCCAACAATGCGCCGAACGACCAGACCAGCAAGATCGTGCCGATCACTCGCGAGGCGGTGAAGCTGGAAGATCAGGCGGTGAAAAAATCGGTCCTCAACCTGAAACAGGATGGCAAGGACTACAAGCTCGGCGTTATCGAGATTCCAGCGTTCTACCTGGACTTCAAGGCATTCCGTGCCGGTGATCCGGATTACAAGAGCACCACCCGGGACGTCAAGAAACTGCTGACCGAGTTGCAGAAAGACAAGGTCGACGGTGTGGTCATCGACCTGCGCAACAACGGCGGCGGCTCCCTGCAGGAGGCCACCGAGCTGACCAGCCTGTTCATCGACAAAGGGCCGACCGTGCTGGTGCGCAACGCCGATGGCCGCGTCGACGTCCTGGAAGATGAAAACCCGGGGGCGTTCTACAAAGGTCCGATGGCGTTGCTGGTCAACCGCCTGTCCGCTTCGGCCTCGGAGATTTTCGCCGGAGCCATGCAGGACTACCACCGCGCCCTGATCATCGGCGGCCAGACCTTCGGCAAAGGCACCGTACAGACCATCCAGCCGCTGAACCATGGCGAACTGAAGCTGACCCTGGCCAAGTTCTACCGGGTTTCCGGCCAGAGCACCCAGCATCAGGGTGTACTGCCGGACATCGATTACCCGTCGATCATCGACACCAAGGAAATCGGCGAGAGCGCCCTGCCGGAAGCCATGCCGTGGGACACCATCAAAGCGGCGATCAGGCCTTCGGTCGACCCGTTCAAACCGTATATCAGCCAGCTCAAATCCGAGCATGACGTGCGCACGGCCAAGGACGCAGAGTTCGTGTTCATTCGCGACAAGCTGGCCCTGGCGCAGAAACTGATGGCAGAAAAAACCGTCAGCCTCAATGAAGCCGACCGTCGTGCCCAGCACACCGACATCGAAGCCAAGCAACTGGCCATGGAGAATATCCGTCGCAAGGCCAAGGGCGAAGAGCCGCTCAAAGAGCTGAAGAAAGAAGACGAAGACGCCATCGCGGCCGAGCCGGACAAGACCAAGCCAGAAGACGACGCCTACCTGAGCGAGACCGGGCGCATTCTGCTGGACTACCTCAAGCTCAACACCGCGGTAGCCAAGCACTAAGATGATGGCGATTTAATGCTGATGCTCTGCTGAGCGTCATCAAACAGTCATCATTCTGTCGTGAAATAAGGACCGGGCGTGCTCTCTTACCAAGAGCCCGCCCGGTCCTTTTTTTATCGCCAGAGATCGCCATGACCACAACAGAACAGCTGAGTGCGTTGAGTTCAATCCTGACTCAAAGCGGTTTGCACAGTCTGTTCCAGCCAATCATTTGCCTTTCTGAACGACGGATTCTGGGCTATGAAGCCCTCAGTCGGGGCCCGTCCAACAGCCCGCTGCACTCCCCTATTGCATTGTTTGCCGTCGCCCGCCAGGCCGGACGCTTGAGCGAACTGGAAATCGCCTGCCGTGAAAGCGCCTGTCGACGCTTCAATGAACAGCAACTGCCCGGCAAGCTGTTCCTCAACGTGTCCCCGGAATCCCTGCTCGAAGCCGCGCACCAACCCGGCCGCACCCTGCAACTGCTGGACGATTTCGGCATCCCGCCGAGCCAGGTCGTGATCGAACTCACCGAACAGACTCCCACCGACGATTTCGAGTTGCTGCAAACCGCCCTGCATCACTATCGGGCGATGGGTTTTTCCATTGCCCTGGATGACTTGGGTGCCGGCTATTCAAGTTTGCGTCTGTGGTCCGAGTTACGGCCGGACTATGTGAAGATCGACCGGCACTTCATCGATGGCATACATCAGGACGCCCTCAAGCGCGAATTCGTCGGCTCGATCCTGCAAATTGCCAAGGCCTCACGCGCACAGGTGATCGCCGAAGGCATCGAGTTGCCGGAAGAGCTCGCGGTACTGACGGAAATGGGGGTCGACCTGGTCCAGGGCTATTTGCTCTGTCGACCGCAAGAGCATCCGCCCCGGGATGCCCGCCCCATGATGCCGCGGCAGGACAACACCGCCGTGGTGTTGAACGACGATGGCAGCGACCTCAGCGCCCTGCTCAACGACCAACCGGCGGTGACGCGCGACACGCCGACGGCCACGGTACTGGAAGCCTTCCGCCGCCAGGCCAATCTGAATTCGCTGGCGGTGCTGGATGAGCACGGCCAACCGTGTGGCATCGTCCACCGCCATTCACTCTCCGACGCCCTGCTCAAGCCGTTTGCCACCGATCTGTTCGCCCGCAAACCCATCAGCCGCCTGATGAACGATGACTTCCTCGCCGTCGAGGTGAGCCAGTCACTCCAACAGGTCAGCCGCCTGATCACCAGCCGCGCCCGCCAACGCATCGAAGAAGATTTCATCATCACCCTCAACGGCGGCTACCTGGGCCTGGGTAGGGTCATCGATGTGCTCAAGTTGATTACCGAACTGAAAATCCAGCAAGCGCGCTACGCCAATCCCCTGACCCTGCTGCCAGGCAATGTGCCGATCCAGCAATGCCTGACGCGGCTGCTGCAACAGCAACGGGAATCGGTGATCTGCTACGTCGACATCGACAGCTTCAAGCCCTTCAACGATATCTATGGTTACGGCCGTGGTGACGAAGTCCTGTTATGCCTGGCGCAATGCCTGAACGACCGCGTCGACCCGTCCCGCGACTTCGTCGGCCATATCGGCGGCGACGACTTCCTGCTGGTGCTCGGCCCGGAAGACTGGCGCAAGCGCTTGAACCAGTTACTGGAGGACTTCCAGAGCCAGTGCCGACGCTTCTATCGCAGCGAACACCTGGAAGCCGGCTGCTTTATCGCGCCCAATCGCCAAGGCCTGCGCCAGGAGTTCCCCTTGTTGTCCCTGTCCATCGGCGTGGTGCATTTGCATCCACAGGCCTGCGATCAACTCGATGCCAGCCAATTGGCCGAGATGGCGTCACAGGCCAAACACCACGCGAAGAATGTGCAGGGGTACAGCGTGCATGTGATCGATAGCCTGGCGGCGCCGGAGAAAGAGGGTGTGCTGCTTGCCGGGCATCGATGAAGGGTCTGACGCCATCGCGAGCAGGCTCGCTCCCACATGAAAGGCGGGCCCTCAACAGATCCACTGCGGGACCGAGCTTGCTCGCGATGCCGCCCGCCGGAACAACACGATTTTGGGCTATAGCCCGTCATCTCGAGCCGCCAGCTCTTTAAGCTTGAGCTCGGCCAATGGATGCCCGGCCTTCGCTGCAATGTTCCAGAAACGCGCCGCTTCAGCCGGGTCCGGCGCCTTGCTCGGCGTCCCGGCGAGGCTGATCACCCCGACCTGATACGCCGCTTTGCCATCACCCGCCAATGCCGCCAGGCGCAGCAAGCGAAGGCCCTCTTCGCGAGCGCCCAGACCGACGCCGCGAAAGGTCAGGATGTGGCCATAGAAGCTCTGAGCGTCGACATCGCCCAGGTTAGCCATACGGGCGAACTGGCCTTCGAGCCAGCTCCAGCCACGCGGCTGTCGCACGAACCATTGCCAGTGAAAAAGCCGGCGTGCCAGCCAGTAACTGACCTGCGCCTTGAGTCGGAAAAACACTCAGGCCTCCGCCGACTCGGGGTACTCGTACTCGAACACCCGCACCACTTCCGAGGCATGCCAGGACGCGGCCGCGACGCCATCGGACGGCCCGGAAAATCGCCCGAGGCGCTCGACGCATTCAAAGAAACCGGTTCGTGGCAGGCGGCTGGCGCCCTGGCTGATCACCAGCGAACTGCGCAGCGGTTGTTCGGCTTTGGCATCCAGTGCCGCCAGATGCTCGAGCGCGGCAGTCAGGGTTTGCATGGCGGGCGTTGGAAGCTGCAAACGCTCCAGCAATGCCCGATAGGTCAATAGATGACGCTGACGGCGCGCCTGATCCAGCTCGCCCAGCAATCCGTCCCAATGTTGACGACTGATGCGTACGCTCACGATTCATCCCTCCACCCTGGCACCGTCAATTCCCAGGCCAGGCTTCGGCGGATGGCCGCGTCGGGCAGACGCTCGCCACTTTCGATCATGGCCAGATAAGACGGGCTGATGCCTACCGTGCGGGCCAGCGCCTCGATGGCGATGCCCTTCCCTTCGCGCAAACTGCGTAGTTGATCAAGACCTGGAAGAATCGGGTCCTGGGTTGTCGCAAGCGGCGCTGCGGCCGGACGCGACGGTGCTTCGTTAATGCCTGCTGCTTTCAGTAGAGCCTGATACTGAGCCCACGGCAGAACCGCATATTCGGGCTCGCCTTCGCGTGTAATTATCTGAATATCCATGACTACCCCGTAGGACAACAACACTTAGCGAGTCGGCACTTTTCCCTAGAAGTGTAATCCTAACAGCGGCCAAGGTCGCGGGGGGTATCTATCTGCGGCTGAGATTGAATCAGTTCAGTTCTTTTTCGGCCCCTGAAGCTGAAGTTGTTCAGGGGTATCGGGCAGGCGTTCGACCACGGCAAGCTTCTCTGGCATTTGACGTTTACGCCATTCGCGGAAAGCATTGAGTTCGTCATCGAGGACTTTCATCAACCAGGCCAGTACAGCGATGTCATCCAGCATGCCGAATACCGGAATGAAATCCGGAATCGCGTCCACCGGGCTGAGGAAATACATCAGGCCCGCCACGACCGACACCAGCGCTTTAGGGCTGATAGCCCGGTATTCACCGCGCCAATAAGCCAGGCAGAGTGCCTGCAACAGGCCCAGATCATCCTTGAGTTTGCCCAGCCGATTGCCTTGACTGGCACCTTTGCTAGCCACCGCGAACAGCAAGGTCGGCAAACGTCCACGAGCAAGCAGTCGTCCGGCCAATGGCAGGAAACGAGCAAAATTCCAGGGTGCTTTCATCACGCCTCCCATGTAAATGTTATCCACACAAATTGTGGATAACCTTGTGAACAGAGCAGCTTTTCGTGGCTGAAAGCCCCGTTGCATAAGGGCCCAACTCAGATCGGGCGTTTTTTACCCATCTAAAAAAACCCAATATTTCATTGACTTGGCGATCTGGCGAGGTTAACGCCGCTCCGACAATGTCTATGACTGCAGCCTGCTGCATCTGTTCGCTTTGTTTACCCGCGCCACACACCAGATGCAACAACGCCCCGCATTAGCGAGGCGTTGTTGTTAGAGCGGACGCTGATTACTTGGCAGCGTCTTCTTTTGCCGGATCCTTGATGCCCAGCAGTTCCAGGTCGAACACCAGCACCGAGTTGGCCGGAATCGCCGGGCTTGGGCTTTGTGCGCCGTAAGCCAGTTCGCTAGGAATGTACAGCTTGTACTTCTCACCGACGTGCATCAGTTGCAGGCCTTCAACCCAACCCGGAATCACGCCACTAACCGGCAGATCGATCGGGCTGCCGCGCTCGACGGAGCTGTCGAAAACGGTGCCATTGGTCAGCTTGCCGGTGTAGTGGACAGTCACTACATCAGTCGGCTTTGGCTGAGCGCCATCGGATTTCTTGACCACTTCGTACTGCAAGCCCGAAGCGGTGGTCACGACGCCGGCTTTCTTGGCGTTTTCTTCGAGGAATTTCTTGCCGGCGGCTGCCGACTCTTCGCTCATCTTGGCCATACGCTCTTCGGCACGCTTTTGCAGCGCTGCGAAGGCTTCAACCAGCTCTTCATCTTTCAGTTTCTGTTCTTTCTTGCCGACGGCATCTTCGATGCCCTGGGCTACGGCCTTGGAATCCAGGTCATCCATGCCTTCCTGAGCCAGGCTCTTGCCCATGTTCAGGCCAATGCCGTAGGAAGCCTTTTGCGCCGGGGTTTTCAGCTCTACGCTGGTCTGCGAGTCGCAACCCGCAAGTACCAGGCTAACCAGGGCCACCGCCGCCGCCAACCGATGCTGTTTCATGCTATTTCCTTGTTCATGCGCCTAAAGGGCAATCGAGTAAAGCCGCGAGCTTATCAGGCGGCCACGACCAATGGCTACCGGCATGAGAGCCGGAAATTTTGGATAAGTTCAGGTGTTTAAACGCTTTTCGGAGTGTAGATGATGAAACTTCCGTCATCAGACTCACATAGACGCCGTTCTGCTACCTCACAATGTCTGGCGTAATGGCCACTTGCCGCTGATCTGGCACTGAGGCATAAAAGAACAATAATCGACAAGGACGTTTATCTTGCGCCTCTTCTTCCGTTTGCTGATGCTGATCTTAATCCTGGTCGGGCTGTGTCTGGCCGTGGTCCTATACTACGTCGCCAACCCGAAACTGCCGGCCTGGTCACCTGCGCAACAGGTGCATTATCTCGACCAATGGAACGATACCGACCGTCAGACCTACTATTTCACACCTCAGGGCACGCAGGTCAAAGGCCTGCACTACGACTGGTTCACGGCGCTTGAGCTGCCCTTCTCGCAACAACGATTCGCCTCTCCTGAATACCTCGCACGCTTCGGCTTTTTGATCGATCCCAATCAGAAACCCACGCCGAACAATCCCGGAAATCTTCCGGTGGGCTTTGCCCGGCACCAAAATCCCGGAAGCGCGGATACGTTTCTGGATATTACCTGTGCCGCCTGTCATACCGGGGAACTGCGTTTCAAAGGCCAAGCCGTGCGCATCGATGGCGGTTCGGCGCAGCATGTCCTGCCCTCCAGCGTGCCTACACTACGAGGTGGCAGTTTCGGACAAGCCTTGGTAGCGAGCCTGGCAGCGACTTATTACAACCCCTGGAAATTCGAACGTTTCGCGCGTCAGGTGCTGGGGCAGGATTACGACGCCCGGCGCCAACAACTGCGCCAAGAATTCAAGGGTTCGCTCGATACTTTCCTGAAAGTGGCCTGGAACGACACCCATCGCGGGCTCTACCCGACTGAAGAAGGGCCGGGGCGTACGGATGCTTTCGGGCGCATCGCCAATGCCAGTTTCGGCGATGCCATTACCCCCGAAAATTATCGCGTAGCCGACGCCCCGGTGGACTATCCACAGCTATGGGATATGTGGACATTCGACTGGGTGCAATGGAACGGCTCGGCGCAGCAGCCCATGGCTCGCAATATCGGCGAAGCCTTGGGTGTAGGCGCCACGCTGAATTTTTTCGACCGTAATCGGCAACCGCTCAAGGGCGATGATCGTTACCCTTCCAGCGTCCGGGTGCGTGATTTGCATCTGATCGAAGAAACCCTGCAACGGCTCGCACCGCCCGCCTGGCCCGAAGAACTGTTGGGGCCCATCGACAAACCCTTGGCCGCAAAAGGTCGCGCACTGTTCAGCGAAAACTGCGCCGGCTGCCACGTACCGCGGGTGACTCAAGGCCAAGGGCGATATGTGCAACACTTGAAAATGCTCCCGGTGGAATACATCGGCACCGACCCCGGTGCTGCCAACAACATTGCCAATCATCGCTTTGACCTGACGGCGCTGCAATGGAGTCAAACCGAGCTTGATCAACTGGATGTCGAACCCAAACCTGAAGCCCCCCTTGATCTGAGCCAGATGTCGGTGGCCAAAGGGCTGGCCTATGTCACAGCGTTTGTGGAAAACCGGGCCTATCGCGAGGCCGGCATCACACCCGCCGAGCGACCTGAAATGGATGGATTCGGCTTGCCGATCGGTGTTCGCGAGTTACGCGCCTACAAGGCCCGGCCATTGGCGGGGGTCTGGGCGACAGCGCCGTTCCTGCACAACGGCTCGGTGCCAAGCCTTTATCAATTGCTCTCGCCTCAGGATGAACGCTCAACCACCTTTTACAAAGGCACGTTCGAGTACGACCCGAAGCACCTGGGCTATCGCACCGAAGCCTTTACCAATGGCTTTGTGTTTGACACGCGCATTACCGGCAACCACAACAGCGGCCACGAGTTCCGTGCCGGCAAGCTTGGCAATGGCGTGATCGGCCGTCTGTTGCAACCACAGGAGCGCTGGGCGCTGCTGGAGTATCTCAAGGTGCTGGGCGGACCTCTTGAGTCGCAATTGCCATGACCCTCGCCCTTTGCAAAAGGATTTCTGCATGCTCATGACCCTCTGGCTGCGCCTGGGCGCATTTCTCGGCAAGACGCTGCTTTGGCTGCTGGGTCTTGGGCTGCTTGGCTGGGCGCTGATCACCGCGTGGTTTGCCTGGCAACACCGCGGCCCCGTATCGGCGCAAGAGCTGATTCCGGACGGCGAAGCGGCAATGACTCAGGACATCATCCAGACCGCCGTGCGCATCGTCGACCAGCACCGCGATAACACCCGCTATCTGCGCGATGCTCATGCCAAGGCCCACGGCTGCGTGCAAGCCGAGGTCAAAGTGCTGCCGGACCTGGCGAACGATTTACGTCAGGGTGTGTTCAGCGAACCGGGCAAAACCTGGCAAGCGACGATGCGCCTGTCCAACGGCAATGCCTATCCGCAGTTCGACAGCATCCGCGATGCCCGGGGCATGGCGATCAAGCTGCTCGATGTGCCGGGCAAACAGCTGCTGAGCGATCAAACACATCGAAGCGAACAGGACTTCGTGATGTTCAACCACCCGAACTTTTTCGTCAGCGATGTCGCCGAGTATCGTCAAAACGTCGCCGCACAGGCAGACGGCAAAAAAATCATGGCCTTTTTTCCGGGTTGGGACCCGCGCACCTGGGAGATTCGTCACCTGTTCGTTGCACTGAAGACCCTGTCACCCGCGCCGCCGAGCGCGACCCAGGCCACCTACTTTTCAGTTTCGCCTTACAAATTCGGTGAAGCCAACGCCAAGTTTCGTGTAATGCCCGACCCGCAAAGCTGCCCGCCCTACAGCTTGCCTGCGCAAAACCAGAAATTGCCGAACTTCCTGCGCAATGCGCTGAGCCAACAGCTGTCGACAGATCGGGTACCTGCGTGTTTCGTCTTGCAGATTCAGCGCCAGGACGCAAACAAGTACATGCCGATCGAAGACACCAGCATTGAGTGGAGCGAGAACGATGCGCCCTTCCAGACCGTGGCACGAATCAACGTGCCTGCACAGGACTTCGACACGCCTGCGCTGAACCTGCAATGCGACAATCAGTCGTTCAACCCATGGTTTGGGCTTGAGGCTCATCGTCCTATCGGCGGCATCAATCGGTTGCGCAAAGCCGTTTACGAAGCCGTCAGCGATTACCGACACGCCCGCAACGCCGAACAGTAGGAGCGAGCCTGCTCGCGAAAAACCCGAGAACACCAAGGAGGGGGGGGGCAAATTTGCAGCGTTATCCTTGACGACCATCGTCGGAACGCCGCCCCGAGCAAGTTCGCTCTTACCATCGAAGGGCCGATTCGCCGCAGGAAAAGCCAAATGCCAGACAGCAAAAAGCCCGCATTGAGCGTAATGCTGTTCACTTAAGTGGAGCAGCCTTACGGTCTACTGGAAATTGGGTTTTTGAGATCTTCACCGTCCTTGGCCTCGAAGGCCTTGGACGGTGATCCAGAAACAATCCTCCAATACCTGCCCTTAACTCTGCCAAGCGCCTCCCTGTGGCTGAAATCGGGTTGGCCGCTGCCATCACAATCAATTGCACCGCGATGTACTGACAAGCCGGTTTGAAACGGATGTCCGAGGGCGCTCGGCCAAACGCCACCGCTGCCTGACTGGCTTCCCGACGAATTACGTTGTAAGCCAGCAAAAGTCCCCACACCTCCTGATAAATCAGCTCGACTTTTTTGCTGCGCAAGGTCATGGCGTTCTGTTGCATCGAACTCTTGATGTCTCTGAAGCCCAGCTCGATCTCCCAGCGTTCCTGATAAAGCTTGGCCACGGCTTTGGCGTTGTAGGTGTCAACCGGCAAGGACGTCATGACGGTCTTCACCTTGCCTTGAATTTCATAGCTGACTTCACGTACCTCCCAGTGCGATGGAAGGGCCGGATTTCGCTTTCTGGCCTGCGGCGAGACTTTCATGCGCACCAAACGATCATGCTGGCTGTAGCGGCTCACTTCTTCGCAGACCAGTCCTTTTTTTGCCGGGATCAACCAGTGACGGTTGCTACCCGCGCTGCTCAGACTCGACAGCAGCTCGGCGCCCCAGAACCCTTTGTCGAACAGCGTCACCGAGTGGTCGGGAATCTGCTGCAAAAACTCGTCGGCCAAGCGCATTTCACTGCGTCGGTAAGGGCTCAATTGCGCATCCAGGATCACATGCGAACGCACATTCATCAGCGCCACCAGGCGCAGCATGGGAAACGGTGTCTGGCGCTCACTCGGAGTATTTCCCGACCCGAAGTGGTCCCGAAGCTCGGGCGTATCCGGGGTGCGTAAAAGTGCACCGTCCACCGCGAATACCTGCAGGTCGTGCCAGGCATCATCGTCGTAGCGCTCTGCCCCCCATTGAGTACCGGTCTTGCGAAACAGCCACTCAACAGGATCGGCACCGAGCCGCTTTCGCGCCTCGGTCACACCGCTGCGGGCCAACAAGTGGTCAGAAGCCAGACCTTGGGCGCAGATATTCAGGCGTCTGGCCACTTCGTGAACGGGCTCATCTCGAAATAGCGCCATCCCCAAGACCAACCAAAGCACTTGATCAGCGGGCAGACGACGCCGGCGAATGGTCGCCTGACTCGACAAATCCAGTGCAGACGCTACCCATTCAAGGGGAATGTTTTGAGTAAAAGTGCTCAGGTCGCAGAAGTTGAAAAGGTCGCCGAGGTCGAGCAGGTCCTGTTGAACAGACATAAAAAATCCGATGCCAGAGGTCTGGCATCGGATTTTCGATGAAGCCCGGTTTGGACTCAAATGCTTAAGTGAACAGCATTACGCATTGAGCGGGCTTTCTGTGGTGACCTGGCGTTCAGTGTTCCAGGTTACCGAATATGGCGCAGCGGACGGGACTCGAACCCGCGACCCCCGGCGTGACAGGCCGGTATTCTAACCGACTGAACTACCGC
>NZ_JBXAFA010000035.1:0-13453 GCF_058792515.1 Pseudomonas sp. MT92 | reverse complement strand
ACCCCTATCTGCGTATGCAGGTAGGGGTTTTGTTTTTGTCCGCAGGAAAGTACTGCGCCGGAAATGGCCGCGGCAGCAATGGTTTCTGGCTCCTGAGGGGGAATACCTATGAGGCCTTTTTCTCAACGAAAAGGCGCGATAGACCTTTTGCCGCTTCAAGAGAACGCCACCTCTGGCCGATAACCGTATGGCAACAGTGAACTTTATTTCTCGTATCTTCCGAACCGTCGTTTGGTTTGAGAGAAATCACTTGCTAGCTAATGGCTACTAGCTATCATCTGCGCGCCAAAAGAGGCAATGAAGCTGATCTTTTTCGCGTATTGGCCTTTTGATTCTTCTTCTTAAATTGCCTGGAAATCTTCGATGCTGTCGTATCACCAAAAGAGTTTTCTGATCGTCGATGATTTTTCGGATTTCCGCAGTTCGGTCAGGTCCATGCTGCGGGAACTGGGTGTGAAGGATGTAGATACTGCCGATTCCGGTGAGCAAGCACTGCGTATGTGCGCGCAGAAGTCCTATCATTTCATCCTGCAGGATTTTCATCTCGGCGATGGCAAGAAGAACGGTCAACAAGTCCTCGAAGACCTGATGATCGAAAAGCTGATCAGCCATGAAAGTGTATTCGTCATGGTCACCGCCGAAACCAGCCAGGCCATGGTACTCAGCGCCCTCGAACACGAGCCCGACGCGTACCTGACCAAACCCTTCAACCGCTCCGGCCTGGCCCAGCGCCTGGAGCGCCTGGAACAGCGCAAAACCTTGCTCAAGCCGATCCTGCAAGCTCTCGATCGGGACAAGCCTCTTGAAGTGCTAAACGCCTGCATCGCCCTGTGCAAGCAAGATATCCGCTACTCGCCATTGTGCCTGCGCTATCGTGCCGATGCCCTGCGTGACCTCAACCAGAATGAGGCGCTTGAGCGTCTTTACGACAGCATCATTGCAGATCGTCCTTTGCCCTGGGCCTTTGCCGGGCTTGGGCAATTACTGTTCAAGCGGGGTCAGGTTGCACAAGCTAAAGGTGTCTACGAAAAAGCACTGAAAGTGTTCCCGATGATGCCGGCGCTGTACGACGGTATGGCGGATGTGCTGGTCGCCGAAGGTGACACCAAGGCGGCGCAGGCGGTATTGGAAGAAGCAATTCGCTTATCGCCATTGGCTGTGCGCCGACAAGCGCAGTTAGGCAAATTGGCGATGACCAATGAAGATTTTGACACAGCCTCCAGAGCCTACCGTCAGGCTGTTAGCCAAGGCGCCCAGTCACGGTTCAAGGATGCGGAAAGTAACCTCGGACTGGCCCATGCCTTGATCAGCAAAGGGAGTGAAAAGGGCCTGGATACCCGAACGCGGCTGGAGATCAATACGACGCTGAGCGCTGTGGCCAAAGAGAATCCGTCCGACCCCGGTCTGCAAATTCGTGCCCGGTTGATGAAGGCGACCAGTCTTTTGCTCAACGACAGTGAAACCGCCGAAAAGCTTACCGAGCAAGCGATGATGCGCCTCGATGGCATGGAGCAGTTCATGAGCGCGGAAGCGGCACTCTTGGTGGCCAAGCAACTACAAATGCTCGGACAACCCAGTGCGGGCGCGTCGATGTTGAAAAACTGTGCGGAAATCTACGGTGATGACCCCGCTGTCATGAAGGGCATCGCCAAGTTGACCGATGATCCGACCATCCTCAACTCCGGCAACGCCGCCGCTGACCTCAACCGGCAAGGCGTACGCGTGTACAAGACCGGTAATCTGGTAGAGGCCCGGGACGTTTTCCGCAAGGCCCTGGCGCTACAGCCGAAAAACATCAGTATCGCGTTGAACATGGCGCAGGCATTGCTGCATGGCACTGATACCAATGTGCCGTCGGCCGAGCTCGAAGAATGTCGAACCTGTCTGAAAATGGTTGGTTTGATGCCTGACACCGATGCTCGTTATCCGCGTTATCAGAAGCTTAAAAGCAAGGCGTTTGGCGAATGAACGACAACCAGCAAGCATTGGATTTCTCTACGGTGATTGCTTCCACCGTACACGACATGAAGAACTCATTGGCGATGCTGATGCGGGCCCACAGCCAATGGTTGGCAAACCTGCCCGGCCCGTCCCGTCAATCTGCGGAGCAGGGCGTGATCGAGTTCGAGTTCGCTCACCTCAACGGCATGCTCGTGCAGTTGCTGGGGCTGTACAAGTTGGGCGTCAATCAAATGCCCCTGCAGCCGGCCTACCATGAGCTGGATGACTTCATTGAAGCGCAATTGGCATGTCATCAGGACGTGTTCGCCAGCCGTGGTATTGCCGCTTCTTTCGAGGTGGATCCGCTGAGCCCTTTGGGTTTCTTCGATCGGGAGCTGATTGCTTCGGTATTGGCCAACAGCATCAACAACGCCATTCGTTATGCCCGGCATGCGCTATTGATCACCGTCAGCGATGAGGCTGGGCAACTGGTGCTGACCATCAACGATGATGGTGAAGGGTATCCGTGCGAGATGATCGAGCGACAGGCTGATTATGTGCAGGGTATCAATCAAAGTAGCGGTAGTACCGGGCTGGGTTTGTACTTTGCAGGGCGGATCGCGGCCTTGCATCAGCGAAACGGCGTCGGGGGGCACACCAGAATCAGCAACGGCGGCCCATTGGGTGGAGGCGTATTCAGTCTTTACCTGCCTTGAGCCTTTCTCTGGCCGCAGACCTTTTTGATTAACACTGCTTGATATTCTGAACACGCGGAGTCTATTTTGTACGCGTCGCCGTTCACGGCTCGCACAACAACAAGGATTGCGTCATGAAAGCGGATGGCCTCAGTTCACTCGCGCAGCGATTGACGGGTATTGATGAGATTGAATGCGTCACACCGGACTTGAATGGCGTGCCACGGGGCAAAGTGATGACCGCCGAGGGCTTTCTCGACGGACGCCGTTTGCAGATGGCGCGCGGTGTGCTGCTGCAATGCATCATGGGTGGGTATCCGCCAGCACGCTTTTATGGAAGCGATGATGGAGACCTCGCGCTGGTGGCAGATCCCGCGCAGATCCATCGCTTGCCCTGGACCCAGCAGCCACGGGCATTCGCCATTTGCGACGCGGATGAGCTGACCGGCGCCAGCTCCAATCTTTCGACTCGTGGTCAACTCAAGGCGGTTATCGCACGTTACGCGGCGCTTGGCCTCGCGCCGGTGGTGGCAACCGAGCTGGAGTTCTTTGTCTTTGCACCTAATACCGATCCGTCTCAACCCTTCCAGCCTCCAACAGGACTGGACGGACGTCGCGAGGATGGTCATTCGGCGTTCAGTGTCAGCTCCAACAACGGTCTGCGCCCGTTCTTCAGTGAGGTCTACGCCTGCATGGCGGCGTTGGGTTTGCCGCGCGATACGTTCATGCACGAAATGGGCGTCAGTCAGTTTGAGATCAACCTGCTGCACGGCGATCCGCTGCTATTGGCCGACCAGACATTCCTGTTCAAACATTTGCTCAAAGAGGTGGCGCTCAAGCATGGCCTGATCGTTGTCTGCATGGCCAAGCCATTGGCGCATACGCCGGGCAGTTCGATGCATATCCACCAGAGCATCGTCGATATCGATAATGGGCATAACGTATTCAGTACTGAAGACGGCCAACCGACGGCGACCTTCCATCATTTCATTGCCGGACAGCAGGCCTGCATGGCCGACTTCACCGCGCTGTTTGCGCCGAACGTGAACTCGTATCAGCGCTTGTGCCATCCCTTCGCATCACCGAATAATGCTTGTTGGTCCCATGATAACCGGGCAGCAGGCTTGCGTATTCCGGCCAGTTCGCCGGTCGCTCGTCGGGTCGAGAATCGCTTGCCGGGGGCTGATGCCAACCCTTATCTGGCAATTGCCGCTAGCCTGGCGGCGGGACTCTATGGCGTTGAACGACGACTGGAACCGAGCGATCCGATCCAGGGCGAATTTGAAGTGCCGGACAATCTTTCGCTACCCTGTACCTTGCATGCTGCTCTCGAGCGTCTGAAACGTAGCCAACTGGCAAAGGAACTGTTCAGTAAAGAGTTCATCGAAGGCTACATCGCTTCGAAGACCATGGAGTTGACCAGTTTTTATGATGAAATTACTCCCTGGGAGCGGCGTGTTCTAGCAGCCCAGGCCTGACGAAATGTCGACACCGGGCTATCGTTTGGATAGTCCGTTTCTCACTGCAAGGAGCCGCTCGGAACGCCGATGCGCCAAATCTGGAAATCCTTTCGAGCGCTTTATTTCGCCTCGCTGATGATGTTGATCGGCTCAGGCCTTTTGAGTACTTACCTGGCATTGCGTCTGGCTGCCGACCATGTCGACAGTCTGTGG
Source organism: Pseudomonas sp. MT92 (assembly GCF_058792515.1). NCBI lineage: Bacteria > Pseudomonadati > Pseudomonadota > Gammaproteobacteria > Pseudomonadales > Pseudomonadaceae > Pseudomonas > Pseudomonas sp. MT92. Next base: position 9,144 of record NZ_JBXAFA010000035.1, on the reverse strand, counting down.
GTCGGTGCATTGATGGCTGCCAACTATTTTGGCCTGGTACTGGGTGGCAAGATCGGCCACCGGTTGATTGCCCGGGTCGGCCACATTCGAGCTTATTCGGCCTGTGCCGGGATCGTCGGCGCGGCGGTGCTAGGCCATGGTCTGGTGAACTGGTTGCCTGCCTGGCTATTCCTGCGGGTAATCGTCGGTCTCGGCATGATGTGTCAATACATGGTCATCGAGAGTTGGCTCAACGAACAGGCTGACACCAAGCAACGCGGGGTGGTGTTTAGCGGCTACATGATTGCGTCGTATCTGGGGCTGGTGCTGGGTCAGTTGATTCTGGTCATGCACCCGGGGCTGGGGCTCGAGTTACTGATGTTGGTCGCCCTGTGCTTTGCTTTGTGCCTGGTGCCGGTGGCCCTGACCCGACGCATTCACCCGGCGCCGTTGCATCCGGCACCGATGGAGCCGAGGTTCTTTATCAAGCGTGTGCCGCAGTCGTTGAGTACGGTGTTGGGGGCTGGGCTGATCGTCGGTTCGTTTTATGGCTTGGCACCGCTGTATGCCTCTCAGCAAGGGTTGTCCACCGAGCAGGTCGGTTTGTTCATGGGCAGCTGCATTTTTGCCGGGCTGCTGGTGCAGTGGCCTCTGGGGTGGTTGTCCGATCGCTATGACCGGGCGCTGTTGATCCGCAGCTTTGCTTTCAGCCTGGCTCTGGCCGCTTTGCCGTTGGCGATCATGGAGCGGGTTCCGCTAGAGGTATTGTTCATCGCCGGTTTTCTCTGCTCATTGGTCCAGTTCTGTCTGTATCCGCTGGCAGTGGCATTTTCCAACGATCACATCGAGGGGGATCGTCGTGTATCGCTGACCGCCATGTTGTTGGTGACCTACGGGGTCGGCGCCAGTATCGGACCGCTGGTGGCCGGGGTGCTGATGAAGTTGTTCGGCAGCCAAATGCTTTATGCGTTCTTCAGTTTTTTCGCGTTGATCCTGGTGTGGCGAATCCGTCCGAAAGCGGTAACCAACCTGCATCAGGTGGACGATGCGCCTCTGCAGCACGTCGCCATGCCGGATAGTATGTCGAGCTCGCCACTGGTGGCGGCACTCGATCCGCGGGTCAATGAGCAGGTGGTGCAGGACCAGATGCAGAACCCGATACCTTCCGAACCAGGGGCCGAATCGGAGCCCGAAGACGATACACCTCGTGAGCAGCCGGACGCGGGGAGTGAAAAAAGTTTTACCGAAGCCAGGCCATAACACTGAGGCAAAAAAAACGGGCAGTCACCGCAAGGGGCTGCCCGTTTTTATTGAAGGACTGTCTCAGAAGTCGTCTTTGTCGAAGCGACGCGCTTCGCGTTGCAACTGATAGACGAACCGCTCGACCTGCCGTTGCACCAGTCCGCTCATGTTATGGAAGCGCACACCGGCGAAGGTGGTGGAGATCTTTTCTTCAAAGTGCAGGTAACGCAACTCGACCGGGGCTGTCATCTTGCCAAAGGGCAGGGCGGCCACGAAGCGGTCATAGACTTGACCCAATTGCAGTCGGTCAGTGATGTCGCCAGAAAAGCGTAACTTGCAACCGGTAGCCGAGATGTCCAGCAGCTTGCCGCTGATCGGTGCCTTGATTTTCTCGCCATCAAGGTCGACGTCGACCAGTTGTGCCAGCTTCAACGCCGCGCGAAACGCATTGCGGCGCTGGTGGTAGACCACTTCATCGGGCAGCGTGCCGCGATAGCAACGACTATCGCCGGATTCGTCGATAGTCAGCGGACCGTTGCTTTCCCAGGCAATGCGCACGCCTTCGTGGAAGCCTTCGACTTTGAAGGGTTCGCCGGCCAACAGGAAACGCTCGCCGTCGCGGGGAATCATTTCGTCCAGGGCAATCATGTTGGTTTCACGATCAATGTCCACCAGATAGCTCTGGAAACGCTGGCTGCGTTCGTGGAACGTAATGATCAGTGGGTCATGACTTTCTTGCAGCTGGCGCAGGTTGCTGGAGATTTCCAGAGGCGTGCTAAGCACCTTGGGTGGCTGCGGAGCATCATCCGCATTTAAGGCATTGGACACGGTTAATCAATCTCCAGACAAATTTTGACTACGGCTAACGGGCATTTTGCCAGCATGTTTCGCGTCTTGATAGAGCGTGCTCATCGACAAGCTTAAGCCTGACTGAGCGGGCGCGGTTTCACAAGCTTGGAGAATGATCCGCTGGCATCGTAGAGCGCGGGAGGTTCGCCGCCGGTAAGAATTTTCAGCTGGGTAGCCGTAGCGGCTTGCTGTATCAGGATCGACTGTCCGTTGCTGGCATTGGTCGTGTGGCACTGGGCCAGGAGGTTGGTCAGCACATCGCTTTGCGCCAGCAATGCTTCGCCAACGCTTGACTGGCTGGCCAATTGTTCCAGGCCGCTGCGGTTGGCAGGCAGGTTGAGGCTGGCGAGGATCTCGCTGCGCTTGCGGCCATGCTGTTCGAGCAAGATGATCAATGCCTGTTTCTGCGCCAGAACGTTTTCGAGCAGAGGCATGTCGCGACCATGCAAGGCGAGGGACTCGGTCTGCAGTAACTCCAGCAATTGTTGCGCTGGAGCAAAATCGTCGATGATCAGTTGCAGTAAATTAGTGTCTTGCATGGCTGGCCTTGGGTTTTAAGCGTCCAAAAGCCTGGCGCAGGCCTTGGGCCTAGCGCTGGGCTTCGAAGTTGAGCAGTTTGCTGGCTATACGGTTGCTGTCGACTTTGTAGCTGCCATCGGCAATCGCTGCTTTCAACGCAGCCACGCGGGCGTTGTCGACGACAGGTTGATCGCGCAGCGTATCAGTGACCTTTTGCAACTGTTGAGCCTCATTGCTGAGATGTACCGATTCCCCGCTTTTGACGGTACTGGCCTGTTCGGCCGGGGTATTCAGCGACGCGGATTTATCGGCCTCGGCCGCTGCCTTGCTTGCGCTGGTACGTGTACTGCCCGTAAGTGACGAGGAACTGTTCAAACGGCTGAAATCGATGACCATGATAAAAAACCTCTGGGAATTTGGACGCTTGCCATGGTTTCGGCCATTCCCTGAAAAACTTTAGGCCCGTTTATCAATGAGCTTGCGCGCGTCAGTGCCCGCCCTGAATGGGGAACAGTTTAGGGAACAGCCTTGGTTAGCGCCATCCTCTTGAGCCGCGAGCGCCAGGAATAGAGAACCCTACATGGACACTTCCACCTGACCCGGCGCCGTGACCTGCGCCTTGATGACTCGCTGGGAGTTGAGGTTCTTGACCCGGATCTGTTCGTTCAGGCCTCCGCTGGCCAGTGCCTCGCCAGGCATTCTCACACTGAGCGTACCGCTGCGCGCGGTAATCACCACCTGATCGCCCTTGCGAATGACTTCGGCCTGCTCGATGTGCACCAGGGTAATGACCTGGTCAGTGACCGTTGGTCGGGTCAGTCTTTGTCCGATCGCCTGATCCACCGATGTCAGATAGCCCTGGCTGATCAAGCTGATGTCACGCTCTCGCAAGGTGACGTCGCCAGGCTCGACAATGCCGGCACGGCGCAGCGGTCGAGTGGTGGTCACGACGTCGCGAAACAGGCGTACTTGAGCGGGTACGAACACCGTCCAGGGCGAAGCGCCTTCGCAGCGAACCTTGACCGTTACCCGTCCCAGCGGCTTGGCCGGACTCTCCAGCGAGGCTGTCAATTCCTTGTCGCACATTGGCATGCGCAATCGGGGATCGAGCTGGTTGACCTGGATTTCGTAGCGACCTTCCGTTTGACTGGTGGCCAGATAGTCTTCTACGGTGAACTCAAGAAAGCCCTGAGTGACGCCGATAAGCATGTCAGGCAAGGTAACCGCGTCAGCAAGGGCAGGGCTGCCAGCGTTGAACAGGCATACGGCCGCCAACACGCCGAGCAATTTGCGGTAGGGTGTGGTCAGGCGTCGAAAAAATGTCGGTTCTGTGTTCATAGAGAGATAAAAAGCAAGCGCCGTGCCGTTTAGAGATGAATGTGCGTCGCAACAACACTTAGCGTTGGTGTAGGAGTCTGGGCATGGCTGGTGTAATGGATTCGGTAAACCAGCGCACGCAACTGGTGGGGCAGAATCGCCTTGAGCTGTTGTTGTTCCGTCTTGACGGCCAGCAGCTGTATGGGATCAACGTATTCAAGGTTCGGGAGGTGCTGCAATGCCCCCAATTGACGCTGATGCCCAAGTCCAGTCCTGTCGTGTGCGGCGTGGCGAATATTCGGGGGGCGACCATTCCGATCCTTGATCTGGCGATGGCGACCGGCTCGGGTGGCTTGAAAGACAAGAACAATCCCTTCGTGATCATCACGGAGTACAACACCAAGACCCAGGGGTTCCTGGTGCGCTCGGTGGAGCGGATCGTGAACATGAACTGGGAGGAGATTCATCCGCCACCCAAGGGCACTGGCCGCGATCACTACCTGACGGCGGTGACTCGGGTCGACAATCAGCTCGTCGAAATCATCGATGTCGAAAAGGTGCTGGCGGAAGTGGCGCCGACACCGGAAGCGATCTCCGCAGGCGTGGTGGACGTCGAAACCCAGCACAAGGCGCTCTCTTTGCGTGTGCTCACGGTCGATGACTCGTCGGTGGCGCGCAAGCAGGTTACGCGTTGCCTGCAAACGGTGGGTGTCGAAGTGGTAGCGCTGAACGACGGTCGGCAAGCGCTGGATTACCTGCGCAAACTGGTCGACGAGGGCAAGAAGCCGGAAGAAGAGTTCCTGATGATGATCTCCGACATCGAGATGCCGGAGATGGACGGGTACACCCTCACGGCGGAGATCCGCAACGACCCTCGCATGCAAAAGCTTCATATCATCCTGCATACTTCGTTGTCGGGTGTGTTCAATCAGGCGATGGTCAAGAAAGTCGGTGCCGATGACTTCCTCGCCAAATTCCGTCCTGATGACCTGGCATCCCGGGTAGTCGACCGGATCAAAGCAGCAGACATTAGCTAGGGGCGTTCGGCCCCCGGCAGTCAACACGATTTAAGAGGCGGCAGCATTGTCAACGGGTAATTTGGATTTCGAACAGTTCCGGGTATTCCTGGAAAAAGCCTGTGGCATTTTGCTCGGTGAAAACAAGCAGTATCTGGTCTCGAGCCGTCTCAACAAACTGATGGAGCAGCAGGGTATCAAGTCGTTGGGTGAGCTTGTCCAGCGCATGCAGACCCAACCGCGCAGCGGTTTGCGCGAGCAGGTGGTGGATGCCATGACCACCAACGAAACCCTGTGGTTTCGTGATACTTACCCCTTTGAAGTCTTGAAGAATAAGGTATTGCCCGAAGCGATCAAGGCCAGTCCCGGTCAGCGTCTGCGCATCTGGTCGGCGGCATGCTCGTCGGGTCAGGAACCGTATTCGCTGTCGATGTCCATTGACGAGTTCGAGCGGGTCAACATGGGCCAGTTGAGGATGGGCGTGCAGATCGTTGCCACCGATCTTTCCAGCACCATGCTCACCAACTGCAAGACCGGCGAGTACGACAGCCTGGCCATTGGTCGCGGCCTGTCACCTGAGCGACTGCAGCGATATTTTGACCCGAAAGGGCCGGGGCGCTGGGTCATCAAGGCTCCGATCAAGAGTCGGGTGGAGTTCCGCTCGTTCAATCTGCTGGACAGTTATGCCAGCCTGGGCAAGTTCGACATCGTGTTCTGTCGCAACGTCCTGATTTACTTCTCTGCCGAAGTGAAGAAGGACATCCTGTTGCGGATTCACAGTACATTGAAGCCCGGTGGTTATCTGTTCCTTGGTGCTTCGGAAGCGCTCAATGGATTGCCGGATCATTACCAGATGGTCCAGTGCAGTCCGGGGATCATTTACCAGGCGAAGTGATTCGTTGCTGGACTGAAAACGGGAGACCTCAGAGGGCTCCCGTTTTTTTATGCCCGGCGTATTCCTGCCGACACCTCGAGCCCGCTCCCAAGAACGCGTGTGTTTGCTAATGGGCAAGCGGCAGAAAAGCGGCAGGCGGCGGAAAACGGTTGCCGCTTTTCTGGCATTGCCGCGTTGCCACTGCTCGCAAAGCCCCGGTTTACGGGGCTTCATGAGTTGGCATGACGCTTGCTAAGTTCATCGTACGAAAAATCAGGTCACCCGAAGGTTTCCCGACATGAGCATCAGCTTCGATAAAGCGCTCGGTATTCACGAAAAGGCTCTGGGCTTTCGCGCTCAGCGCGCCGAAGTTCTGGCCAACAACATTGCCAACGCCGACACCCCGAACTACAAGGCTCGGGATCTGGAGTTCTCGAAAGTGCTCGAGGCGCAGAGCGATAAAGCCAAGAACGGCACGTTCGCCTTGAACATGACCAACAGTCGTCATATCGAAGCCGAAGGCCTGGGTAATGGTGACGAGTCGCTGATGTATCGCACGCCGATGCAACCGTCGATCGACCAGAACACCGTGGACGCTCAACTGGAACAGTCGAACTACGCGGAAAACGCAGTCGGCTTCCAGGCCAGCTTCACGCTGCTCAACAGCAAATTCAAAGGGCTGGTGTCAGCCTTGCGCGGAGAGTAAGTCATGTCCCTGTCCAGTGTTTTCAACATTGCCGGTAGCGGCATGAGTGCGCAAACCACTCGTTTGAACACCGTTGCTTCGAACATCGCCAACGCCGAAACCGTCTCGTCGAGCATCGACCAGACCTATCGTGCGCGTCATCCGGTATTCGCCACCATGTTCCAGGGCGGCCAGAGCGGCGGCAGCGATTCGCTTTTCCAGAACCAGGACGCCGCGGGTCAAGGCGTGCAGGTCATGGGCGTGGTCGAAGATCAGAGCAACCTCGAGGCGCGTTACGAGCCGAACCATCCGGCTGCTGATGCCAAGGGCTACGTCTACTACCCGAACGTCAACGTAGTGGAAGAAATGGCTGACATGATTTCCGCGAGTCGTTCGTTCCAGACCAACGCTGAAATGATGAACACCGCCAAAACCATGATGCAGAAAGTCCTGACCCTCGGTCAGTGATAAGGGGCGACTCAGATGAGTGTTAGCGATTCCACCAGCGGTTTGAGCCTCAAGGATGTCTTGGCCAATTCTTCGGTCAAGACCAGCACCACCAGCAGCAACGGCCTGGCCGCTGCCACGAGTAGCGCCACCGGCAAAAACGCGTTGGGCAAAGACGCTTTTCTGCAGTTGTTGGTGACTCAGCTGAAAAACCAGAACCCTCTGGAACCGCAGGACAACGGCGCGTTTGTCGCTCAATTGGCACAGTTCAGTAGCCTGGAAGGGATTACCACGCTCAACGATACGGTCAGCGGCATTGCCGGCAACTACAACTCGTCTCAAGCGTTGCAGGCTTCTTCGCTGGTAGGTCGTTCTGTTGTTGCCCAGACCGACACCGCAGTGGTCGACACCTCCAAGAGTTTCAACGGTACGGCGGTCGTACCTGCCTCGACGAATCCGGTGACGATCAAGATCACTGATACCGATGGCAAAGTCGTTCGCACCATCGACCTGGGCAGTCAGCAAGCCGGTAACGCCAGTTTCATCTGGGACGGCAAAAACGATGCGGGCGAGGTGGCCAAGGCCGGCACTTACAAGTTTGCGGCTAACGCGACTTACGACAGCCAGGCGACCTCGCTGGTGACTTACCTGCCGGCCACCGTCAACAGCGTGACCATCAGCCAGACCGGCGGTGAGTTGATGCTGAACCTGGCAGGCCTGGGCAGTGTTGCCCTGTCCAAAGTACAGACCATTGGTATATAGAGCCGACTAACACGGCACAAAGGAGTGGAATATGTCTTTCAATATCGGCCTTAGCGGTCTCTATGCAGCCAACAAACAGCTGGACGTAACCGGCAACAACATCGCCAACGTCGCGACCGCCGGTTTCAAATCGTCCCGTGCAGAATTCGAAGATGTGTACTCGGCCACGCGCCTGGGTACCGGTAGCAAGACTATCGGCAACGGCGTGCGTCTGGCCAACGTTTCCCAGCAGTTTGGCCAGGGCGACGTTAACAACACCGGCAACGTGTTGGACATGGGTATCCAGGGCAACGGTTTCTTCATCCTCAGCGACAACGGCTCCCTGAGCTACACCCGTGCCGGTGCGTTCAAGACAGACGCCCAGAACTACGTGGTCGACAACAACGGCAACCGTCTGCAGGGTTATGGCGTCGACTCCAATGGCAAGATCATCAACGGTGTGTTGACTGACTTGAAGATTGATACGTCGAGCCTGGCGCCGCACGCGACCACTCGTGTCGATCAGACGATGAACCTGAATTCCTCGGACCCACTGCCAACAGTGACCACGTTCAATGTCAAAGACACCAGCAGCTACAATAAAACCATTTCCACCCCTGTGTACGATACGCAGGGTAACCAGCACACCATGGACCAGTACTACGTTAAAAACGCGGCGTCTAACTCCTGGACCGTTTACACCTATATAGACGGTCGCAGTCCATCGGATCCTACCGCAGAACCTCCGGTCGCCCTCACCGCCGACATCACCTTCAACCCTGATGGCAGCATCAAGACGCTGACGGCTGGTGCAGGTTGGACGCAAAAAAACAACACCCTGACCATGACAGGCTGGAAGCCGGGCGTGCTGGTTGACGCCAAGGCCAACCCGCCGACTTGGGCCTTGAACGGCTCGGACGCGGCTGCTAGCGGTATCGCCTTCGACATGACCAAAACCACTTCGTATGCTTCGCCTACAGCGCGAACTGCGCAGTACCAGGACGGCTACGCCACCGGCCAGATCTCCAGCCTGACCATCGATGAAAGCGGTGTCATGACCGCCAACTTCAGCAACCAGCAAACCAAGGCCATCGGACAGGTAGCGGTGGCCAGCTTCGCCAACGAGCAAGGCTTGCAGCCAATTGGCGGTACCCGCTGGAAAGAAACCTTCTCCTCGGGCGTGGCCGGCGTTGATGCACCGAAAACCGGTACCCTGGGCGCGGTGGTTTCCAACTCCCTGGAAGAGTCCAACGTTAACCTGACCAACGAACTGGTCGACCTGATCAAGGCGCAGAGCAACTACCAGGCGAACGCCAAGACCATCTCTACCCAAAGCACCATCATGCAGACCATTATTCAGATGACCTGATGCCGGTTGGCTGAAAGCGCTGCACAAAAAGCCCCTCGCAAGCACCTATACCCTAAAAATACATAGGATGTGGGTAAGTGACCGCAAGGAGTTGTCTAAATTGAAT
>NZ_JBXAFA010000034.1:0-14529 GCF_058792515.1 Pseudomonas sp. MT92 | reverse complement strand
CTCGGATACGGTCTTCGTATGAGTACATGAACTACCTCCAGGTAGTCCAAGATTTCCGCCGCATCCCCACTGGGTCAATTTTCCATCAGCGCCAACACACTAAGCAACCATCAGAAAATTTTGACTGTACGCCAAAAAATTCGCATCTACCAGCATCTAAACAGGCGTTGCAGGGCAATCGCATGAACGCCTGCCGATTTGAATGAGTCCTTTCCCAGCGGGCATCCTGAGCGCCTCTCTACTCAGGATGCCCTGCAATGTCGCATCACATACCAATCTCCGATGTTCTGGTCGCCATCAATGATCCCCGTCAGCAGGGCAAGATTCGTCACGACCTGGTCGAAACACTGGTCGTGGCTATCTGCGGCGTGCTTGCCGGCGCTGACACCTTCATCGAAATCGAACTCTGGGCTGAGCAGCGGCTGGACTGGTTCCGCCGTATTCTGAAACTACCCCACGGCATTCCCTCACACGACACCTTTGGACGGCTATTCAGCCTGATCGATCCAGAGGAGTTCGAGCAGGCCTTCCGCTGTTGGGTTGCGGCGATCCTACCGGCCCTTTCTCCGCAAGTGGTTGCCCTAGACGGCAAGACCAGTCGCCGCTCCGGCAAGAAAAACACGGCCCCGTTGCACCTGGTCAGCGCTTTTGCGGCTGATTCAGGGCTGATTCTCGGGCAGAGGGCGACCTCCCAGAAGTCCAACGAGAAGACCGCCATTCCTGAGCTGCTGGCCACACTGGCGCTTGAGGGCTGCACCGTGACGATCGATGCCATGGGTACCCAGCCGGACATTGCACAGGCCATTCTCGATCGCGGGGCGCACTATCTGCTGGCCATCAAGGGAAACCAGCCGAAGCTGGCCGAAGCGATCGATGACTTCGCTGACACCTTTTTGGACGGCGATCCTGCCCGGGTACCCCATGCGCACTTCGAGCATGTCGAGAAGGACCATGGCCGGCTGGAGGTTCGTCGCTGCCATGTTTTCGACCAACTCCAGTGCCTGCCACAGCCAGAACGCTGGCCAGGACTGCGCACTTTCGTGATGCTGGAGTCCGAGCGGACTGTGGGCAACCAGACCAGCCTGGAGCGCCGTTACTACATCAGCAGTCTTGCTCCGGATGCAGAGCGCATCGCACATGCCATCAGGGCGCACTGGGGCGTGGAGAACCGCGTCCACTGGTGCATGGATGTCATTTTTGGTGACGATCAGATGCGGATCCGAACCGGGCATGCTGCCCACAACATGGCCGTTCTCAAGCAACTTACATTGAATTTGATCCGGTTGGATCCGGTCAAGCGCAAGGGTGGCATCAAGGCACGAAGGCTGATTGCTGCAACCTCTGATGATTATCGGGCTGAACTATTAGGTCTCAGGTGAGCTTCATGCGATTGCCTTGACAGGCGTTGTTGATTATCATAAAACACTGACACTGTATTATATAATCGTGCTTTTGTGTTATTTTTTTAATATTTACTGATTACGTACTTGCTTAACCACTCAGTTGCGCTAGAACTAATAGACGCGAAATTTAAATCTCTAATTTTCCAACACTTAGTAAAACCTCGTTTGCCATCCCACTACCATTGTAGGAGCAAATCAGGAGACATAAAAAATTAGCGGTAGCGTGCCTGGCCCTCTAGATAAGTATTGGAGACTGTAATGAAGTTTGAAAAGTCACAGACAGCAATCGACCACCTGACTCCCGAGCAACACCGAATTACCCAGGAGGCGGGCACCGAAAGGCCCTTCACGGGCGAGTACAACGACAACAAGGAGCCTGGCATCTACGTCGACATAGTGTCGGGAGAGCCACTGTTCGCTTCGACGGACAAGTTCGATTCGGGTACTGGCTGGCCCAGCTTCACCAAGCCGATCGTTTCGGCAAACGTGAACGAGGTGCGGGACAGCGCACACGGCATGGTCCGGACGGAGGTCAGGTCAGTACACGCAGACAGTCATCTCGGCCATGTGTTCCCCGATGGTCCTTCCGACCGCGGCGGTCTGCGGTACTGCATCAACTCAGCGTCCCTTCGCTTCATCCCGCGCGACGAGATGGAGTCCGAGGGATACGGTGAATATCTCGATCAAGTAGAGGAGGCTTAACATGCATCAGCGCGCTGTTCTCGCAGGAGGATGTTTCTGGGGCATGCAGGATCTGATCCGCAAGCGGCCCGGCATCATCTCGACCCGTGTGGGTTACACGGGCGGCGATATTCCGAACGCCACGTATCGTAATCACGGCACGCATGCCGAGGGGATCGAGATTGTCTTCGACCCGACAGTGACGAGCTACCGGAACATCCTGGAATTCTTCTTCCAGATCCACGATCCGACGACGCTGAACCGCCAGGGCAATGATCGTGGGCTCTCCTACCGGTCGGGCATCTATTATGTCGACGAGGAGCAGAAGCGCGTCGCCGAGGATACGATCGCCGATGTGGATGCCTCGGGGCTGTGGGATGGCAAAGTGGTGACCGAGGTCCAGCCGGTCGGCGAGTTCTGGGAGGCCGAGCCCGATCACCAGGATTATCTGGAGAAGCGCCCGGGCGGCTACACCTGCCACTTCGTCCGTCCCGGCTGGGTGCTTCCGAAGCGCCAAAAGGTTGACGACGTACAGCCAGCGGCCGGGACCGCGGCGGAATAGGCTTCACTGCCGTTGCCACTGCGCCGATCCGGTCCGCAATCTTCGTGACCGCGTCGTTCAGCGACGCGGTCATCGAACCCTACTTCAGAGTGACGGCTCGTTCCAGTCAGTCGCCATCGCAACACCAGGATCGCAGATTTATGCCAGACCTCTCGTCCTTTCCGATCACGCAGCGCTGGCCGGCATCTCATCCCGATCGCCTGCAACTCTACGCAGCCCCTACGCCCAATGGCGTCAAGGTCTCGATCATGCTTGAGGAGACTGGCCTGGCGTACGAGCCCCACCTGATCGACATCTCGAACAACGAGTCGAAGGATCCGGCGTTCGTGTCGCTGAACCCGAACGGACGCATACCGGCGATCATCGATCCGGCTGGCCCTGACGGTAGACCCATCGCCTTATGGGAATCCGGTGCGATCCTCCTCTATCTGGCCGACAAGACGGGTCAGTTCATCTCCACCGAACCAGGCCAGCGTTACGAGACCCTAGCGTGGGTGTTCTTTCAGATGTCGGCCATCGGGCCGATGTTCGGTCAGCTCGGCTTCTTCCTGCGATTTGGCGGCAAGGACTATGAGGACAAGCGGCCGCAACAGCGCTTTATCGACGAATCCACGCGTCTGCTGGGGATTCTGGATCGCCGGCTGGAAGGCCGCGACTGGATCGTCGACGACTATTCGATCGCGGACATCGCGACGCTCGGCTGGGTGAATGCGCTGGTGGAATTCTACGCTGCGGGTGACATCCTTGGCCTCAGCAGCTTTTCGAACGTCCGCGCATGGCTTGGACGCGGGCTGGCTCGACCGGCCGTCCAGCGTGGCCTCCACATTCCCGCGAGGCCAGCATGAGCATCATCGCCGCCTATTATTACAACGAAGGCAAGCGAGTTCGCGAAATCGCGCTCGATGAGCACGTCAAGTTGGGCGAGAGTCGCTCGGGCTTCTGCTGGATCGCGCTTAGCGAACCCACCCCCGAGGAACTACTCGCGATCCAAAGGACATATAATCTTCATCCGTTGGCGATCGACAACGCGATGCACCCGCTGTGCCCGCCCAAGCTCGAGGTCTACAACGATGAGTTGTACGTCGTCGCGCAGACCGCCGAGCTGGTCGGCGACCGGATCAGCTACGGCAAGATGGCGATCTTCACCGGTCACAATCACCTTATCACCGTGCGGCACGGCAATGCCGGAGCGCTGGGCAAACTTCGGGAGCAACTCGAGGCATCGCCGACGCAGTTCGGCAAGGGTGTCGACTATGTGCTGCACGCGATCTTGCATCGCGTGGTCGACCAGTATCTGCCCATCTTCGAAATGATCGAGGACGACGTCCTGGCGATGGAGCGACGGTCGCTGCACGATTTCCTCGGGCCAGAAGAGGTGGCGCGAATCTTCGAACTAAGGTCCGAACTCACGCGGTTCCAGCGCACGCTCGGGGCTATGGCCGAGCTGGTGCGAAAGCTCGTTCGCGGCCACTTTCCCTGCATCAGCGCCGAAATGACACCATATTTCCACGACGTCGCGGACCATGTCCACCGCGTGCAGTCCATGGTCGACGGCCTCCTGCTTGTCCTGTCCACGGTCTTTGAGGCCAGCAGCCTTCTTGAAGCGCAAAGGACGGGGGTGATCACCCGCCAGCTGGCGGCTTGGGCGGCAATACTGGCAGTCCCGACGGCGATCGCTGGAATATACGGCATGAACTTTAAGCACATGCCGGAGCTGGACACGGCCTACGGATACTTTGTCGTGCTCGGAGTGATAGCGATATCGTGCGTTTTCCTATTTGTGCGCTTCAAGAAGGCTAAGTGGCTGTGAATACTGCCCATCGTTTTCTTCGCCGTCATCTGACGGTTACAGCGGGCCTTATACGGAAGCTTGTCCAATCCAACTCAAGATGAAGGTGCGTCCATGACATAGCAGCTGACCGACGCTCTACAAGCAGTTCAGTCCTTCATCGCCAAGGGCTAAGACCGCGAATAGCGCGTCAAGGACAGCAATCTCGTCGATCTCGAGCCAGGATCAACCATCGGTCCGTGCGGCATCTGCGTCGACGCGGCGTTTCGCCTCGGAAGCGGTGATGATGGCGATAACGCCTCCACCCTCTACGCGATCACCGATCCGGCGACCGAGCATAAGGGCCTGTTGATCGACGTGTTCGATGAAATCTGCTACCGCGACCCAGTTCAAGAGTCGGGACCTCAATGTAGAAGAAGTTGACTAACGAGCATTCGCGTCATCCGATCAAGCAAGCTGGAGACATTTATGAAAGCCATTGGTTACAAGGTTCCGGGACCCATCGCCGCGGATGCCGCGCTGGTCGACATCAATCTGCCTCGGCCTGTCGCTGCAGGATACGATATCCTGGTTGAGGTGAAGGCCGTCTCGGTCAACCCGGTCGACTACAAGGTCCGCAACAGCACGCCGCCGGCAGATGGCGATTGGAAGGTGCTGGGATGGGATGCCGCCGGGATTGTGCGCGAGGTCGGCCCCGACGTCACGCAGTTCGAGTTAGGCGACGAGGTCTATTATGCCGGATCGATCACACGGCCCGGTACCAATGCGGAGTTCCATCTCGTCGACGCCCGGATTGTCGGTCACAAACCTGCGTCGCTCTCCTGGGCGGAAGCGGCGGCGCTGCCGCTGACGACGTTGACGGCCTGGGAGGCGATGTTCGACCGCCTGGACGTGGCGAAGCCCGTACCCGGTGCGGCGGAGGCGATCCTCATCATCGGTGGCGCGGGCGGGGTTGGGTCGATCGCCGTCCAGATCGCGCGACAGCGCACGGACCTCACCGTCATCGCCACAGCCTCTCGACCGGAAACCCAAGAGTGGGTAAGAGGGCTTGGAGCTCACCACGTCATCGACCATTCTCGTCCGCTCGCGCCACAGATCGCCGAACTCGGCATCGGTGCTCCCGCTTTCGTCTTTTCGACCACACATACCGAGCAACATGTCGCCGACATCGCCGAACTGATCGCCCCACAAGGACGGTTCGGACTGATCGACGATCCCAAGGCATTCGATATCATGGTTTTCAAGCGCAAGGCGGTGTCGATCCACCACGAGCTGATGTTCACGCGGTCGATCTACGGCACGCCCGACATGAATGAGCAGGGCGAGATTCTGGATGCGATGGCAGCGCTGGTTGACGACGGCAAAATCCGCACGACGCTGACCCGGCGACTGTCGCCGATCAATGCCGCCAATCTGAAGACGGTGCATGCACTGATCGAAAGTGGCGCGGCTAAAGGCAAGATCGTCCTCGAAGGCTTCTAACGACCGCGATCGCCAAACATCTTGTCCAACCTCAAAAAGCCGAACGGGTTATGCCCCAGCGATGAGAATCCCATGACCAAATCTATTGCCACCGCCTCGATCAACCGCGAAACCGCAGTCGCCCTCATCGACGCGGCGCTCGCTGCGGCCCGTGCCATCGGCATCCCGGCTGCCGTCGCCGTCGTCGACGCCACCGGTAACCTGCGCGCGTTCGAGCGCACCGACGATGCGCCGTTCCTTACCGTCGATGTTGCCATCGACAAGGCCTGGAGTTCCGCCTCGTTTGGGTTCCCGACCCATGTCTGGAACGACTATGTGACCAACGATCCAAAAGTGGCGCCGCTAGCCTATCGCCCTCGGATGGTCGCTGTCGGCGGCGGTTATCCGATTCTGGAGGATGGGAAGTTGATCGGCGGCATAGGCATCTCCGGAGGCAACTATCAGCAGGATCAGGATGCGTGCGTCGAGGCACTCATGAAAATCGGGTTCCAGTTGCCAGCCTGACGACTGTGAGGCCATCACCGGTGGTAATGGCCAACAGATCCAACCTTTGAGAGGCCTAATGATGGAAGCGTTCGTCGTCTTTACGCGGGAAGAAACCAGCGACCCACATGCACTCGCAACCTATTCTGCAGGCGTCGGACCATCGTTCGATGGTCACGACGTTACCTTTCTCGCCGCTTATGGCGCGATCCAGCATTTGGAGGGGCCGCCCATCGAAGGGGCCGTAATCTTGCGTTTCCCGACGATGCAGGCCGCTCGCGACTGGTATGACAGTCCCGCCTACCAAACCATCGCTGCTCAACGCTTTGCCGGTTCCCGTTACCGCGCCTTTATCATTGAAGGGCGGCGGTGACATACCGACAGAAGCACTTCGGCGCTGACCACGAGGTATCGGCGTGTGAACTCGCATCTTGGGAATCTGTGGGGGGGACCAAGACAGCGGCGCTAGGGGCTCATATCGTCGATCGGATCAGAGAGTTGCTCGGCGAGAATGGGTTATCTATTGCCGAGCTGACGGAGCGGAGCCGCCCTCTCCCAACGGATTGATTCAATCGTTGACGCTCCTCCTATCCGGATCCGGGTTTTCGCACGCTGATCAACAGAGTTACAGCGCGCAACGCCTGTAGTGGGCATCAGGGGATGGGTGGCAATCAGGATGATTGCCCACCTTCCAACGATTAACCTTGCTCAAGTTGCTTCACTAGTCGCTCCGCGTCGAGATGGAAGTCCGAGAAAACAATGCTACCGCCAGCGTCGATAACCGTAAACCACGGAGTTCCTCGTGTGCGGTAGTCTTCCATGAAGGTTGGAAACGGCGAGCCGGTCGGTTGCTCGTCGTGACCGAAAACGATAGGAAGCTCATACTTGAGCTGGTTCACGCGCAACTTCTCGAAGGTATTCTCATGCGTTCCTTCGAAGACGGTCTGGATCACTGCGAACCCCACGTCTTTTGAGCTCAACGCTGCATGCAACTTTTGTAGCGTCGGAAACCCATGCAAATGGCAACCTTGGCACCAATGCTGGAAGGCAAACAAGATTTTCGGGCCGGGCCCGATATCTGACAGTTTGAACGGCGCGATACTTTCCCCATCTTTGCCAATCCATTTTTGCACCCGCAGCTCAGGCGCTTGTCGTTCGATCTCGTTCATCTGATCCTCCAACCCCGATACAGAAGCTTAGTGGATGATCGCGCGTCGCGACGGT
The DNA here is from genome assembly GCF_058792515.1 of Pseudomonas sp. MT92. Lineage (NCBI taxonomy): Bacteria > Pseudomonadati > Pseudomonadota > Gammaproteobacteria > Pseudomonadales > Pseudomonadaceae > Pseudomonas > Pseudomonas sp. MT92. The sequence goes on along the minus strand of NZ_JBXAFA010000034.1, from coordinate 6,905 downwards.
GCGCGAACGTCCGACCTTATTTTCCCTATTTCCTGAAGCCAGAATAGATCAGATCGACATTTCGTCCTTAATATACTCAAGCTGCCGGCGAGCGCGAACTGGGCAACCATGCGCTGGTGAGCCTTGAGCTTTGCACGCTGCCCATCCGTTTGAGAGCGAACCTGCAACTTCCGCTCCGCATACCGCAGATCAGCGTACGCAGCCTTGGGGTTATCTACCCTATAGCCATTGGGTATTGGGAATCATGCTGGCCTGACGCTATGTTCGATACGCGATTTTTTACGATGATAGAGCATCTGTATCTGATTTTTAGTCGATTGGCTTATTCGGCGGATGTGCGGGCAAATGCTTTACGCAGAGTACTGAAATGAAGGCCGGCTTCGGTCTGCCGTATCGAGCAAGAGGGGTCACTATGGTCACCAGAGGTTTCACCGGTCGCGGTTCAGGCGACCAGTCCGATCGGATTCCGCCAGGTCAGCATCTGGTGGAGGATTTCCCTGTTCTGTCGGCCGGCCCTACGCCGAGGGTAGAGCCCTCCGACTGGAAATTCACAGTCAAAATTGGTCCGAAGCCCGTCAAAACGTGGAATTGGGGCGAATTCAACACTCTACCAAAGACCCAGGTGACAAAGGATATTCACTGCGTCACCTCTTGGTCCAAACTGGATACCGTTTGGGAGGGTGTACTCATTGAAGACATCCTTGCAGATGCAGAGCTTGATCGGCCTACCGATTTCGTCTTGGCGCACTGCTACGATAATTATTCGACAAACGTCCCTCTGACGGATCTGCTTTCCGGGAAAGCGATGGTCGCCCTCAGTTATGCGGGCAAGCCACTTTCCCGCGATCATGGGGGGCCGGCGCGTCTTCTAGTGCCGCACCTTTACTTCTGGAAATCCGCCAAATGGGTGAATGCGCTGCAATTCACGACGCGTGACGAGGCCGGCTTTTGGGAGCTGCACGGCTATCACATCTACGGCGATCCGTGGCGCGAACAACGATACACCCATGACTGAAAACGAAGCGCAAGTCCGTTCGTGGCAATCATGCGTGATCGACGACATCATCCAGCAAACACCGAGTATCAAGAGCTTCTTCCTTCGGTTGAGCAAGCCGTTCGCGCACACCGCAGGTCAGCACGTCGATATCCGGCTGACCGCGCCCGACGGCTACAGTGCAATGCGCAGCTACTCGATCGCGTCATCGGCAGTTTCGACCCCGATCGTCGAGATAGCTATCGAGCGCATGCCGGATGCCGAAGTTTCGCCGTTTTTTCACGACATCGCGGCGATTGGTGACGAAATCGAAGTTCGCGGTCCGCTCGGTGGCCATTTCCTTTGGCCTGAGCCTGCCATAGATCCGGTTCTGTTGATCGGGGGAGGCTCCGGCCTCGTGCCGTTGATGGCAATGATCCGGCAGCGCCGCGCATTGGCCCAAGCCGTTCCGACAGCGTTGCTCCTGTCCGCACGAACCGCCGAGGACGTTCTCTTCTCAGAAGAACTTCATTGCATCGAAATCAGCGATCCGGCGTTCGTCCTGGCGCTCGCGATTACGCGCGAGAAACCGGTTCGCGCATCGGACTTTGCGCGACGGATCGACGGCATGATGGTCCAAGAAATTCTAACCAGGCTTCAGGGAAAGCCGACGCAAGTGTTCGTCTGCGGGTCTAACGGATTCGTCAACATCGCAACCGATAGCGCGCTGCTGGCGGGCTTGGACGCCTCCATCATCAAGACGGAGCGCTACGGGGGCTAGCGGCGCGAGCTATCTCACGTCGCGCCGATCGTAGACGTGCGCCCTGGGAAGCTTTGGCGATCAACGTGAACCGTTTTGCCGAACACAGTCTTCGTACCCCCCGGCCTCTAGAACGCCTTCGCTCGCGATACCTGGCTCGACATCAAGCTCAATTTGAAAGTTCCTGCACTATCCGTCGTCCTGATATGCTCGACCAGCATGATGGGCGATTCGAGCGGGACCGCTTCCGTCCCAATCGAGGCTCGGTTACCTTAGAGCATCGGCTCGGCGCTACAGGAGGCGCGTGCGGCCTCTGCCTGGCGGTGAAAGCACTTTGGGCCATGTCGCCTGGATAGCGGCCAATCGTCAGCATCTGCTCCGATGTCGGCCAAGGTGCAGTCGCCATCTTTGAACGCCGCGAATTGGAGATCAACGCCATGACAGCGATCCGCGTGCAACTGCCGGAGATGCAATATGACAACTGATGTATTGCTGTACACCACGAATTGGTGCCCGTTCTGCCGCCGAGCGAAGGCGCTCCTCAAGGAAAAGGGCGTGCGATGGAAGGAGCTCGATATTGAGGCGGATCCGGCTCACCGGCAGGCCATGGCGGAAGCGTCGGGGCGAAGCTCCGTGCCGCAGATCTTCATCAATGGCACCCTTATCGGTGGCTCCGATGAGCTATTCGCGCTCGATGTCAGAGGCGAGCTCGACAAACTTCTCGGGCGCAACCCGCCTGCCACCTGAGGAGGTGCGGCTTGGGGCAGCCAGCCCGCGAGCCTTCGCCGGTTGATGAATACAAAAGGAGAGTCCGTTGGTCTCAGCCATCTGGAAAGACACTACTATCGCCACAAGCGACGAAACAGTCATCGTCGAGGGAAATCACTACTTCCCACCGTCAGGAGTCGACCTGAGCCTGCTTGAGATGAGCCCGCACACATCTGTCTGTCCGATCAAAGGCGCCGCGCGCTTCTTTCATGTTCGCGCGGGTGACGCGCTCAACGTGAACGCCGCTTGGACCTATCCCGCCCCCACTCCGGATGCCGAGGGTATCCGGGATTACATCGCTTTCTGGAAAGGCGTGGACGTTGCCTAGCAGACTGGACGGACGACTTCGCTGATAGCCATGCGGGCGCCGACATCTCAATTATCCTGCCCACCCCGGGCCTCGTCGGCTGCAGGAATCTGCCCGGCACCTTAGCGCGACCCGGCACTGGCGGTCTCGCACCCGCCGCGCCTCTGTTCTATCAATAAGGATGGATGACATGGAGCATTCCGAGTTCGATGCCGCTTTCGCGAAGCTTGCGGAGGGATACAGAGAAGGGACTTATGAAGGCCGGCGTTTCAGCTTGATCGTCCGGCGATCTGGGGACGGACGTCGCAACAGTCTGTTCGCCAGGGAGTTGGACGGGACTGACATTGTCAGCTTCAACCTCTTCCGCGTTACATCAGATAGGACATTGTTGAAGCCGTGCGAAATGTCCGCCGAAAAGGTCGTAGCGTTCGTGCTGGAGTTCCGACCGGACACCTGACGGGCAGAAGAAGATCCCGGCCAACCGGCGCGCCTGCGACGGCCGGCTATCTAAGGCTGCGCAAGCCTATAGCCGCAGCTCATTGCACTTCGTCTGGCGAGGAATTCAACATCGATACGTCGCCATCCGCGGGGATATCGGTACAGGCGCCCGTGTAAGCCAGATTGAGAAATCCTAAGCGATGACTAACACCAATGACGCCACCCTTCCGACACATTCTATTCTTGAGGAATGCACAGCGATGGCTGTCGTCAACGCTCTGAAGATTATTCTGAAGAACAGCTACGCGATCTACCTTAAGACAAAAAATGCCACTCGGGCGCATCCCGCCCCTACTTCAGGGACTTTCACTTGCTTCTCGCTCTGTCACTCACAGCATCGGCACGCCCATGACGCATGGTATCCAGGCCTCATAATTTTCCCATATAACCTTCTTGTCTTTTGCGCACCCAGAAAGACTCGAGGCTTTAACTGGACAGATGAGCCCTCGAGGGTAGTGTTCACCTGATTGGCTTTCTCATATCTGATGTTGATTCGCACAGTGTGCCAACCAGGTGATAGTTTCAAAAAACCTGCGCTTCAGAGCGAATTAGACGATCTTCGATAAGAGCGATCCGCCTCAAAATCCAAAACATCTAACATTGTCCTAGAGCCATATTTGTACCTAGTACTATGGCGCTCCCATTAACACATTTGATGATGCACAGAAAACTTAGCTCATGATAGCTTTCAGCTAACAGCTATTCGGAAGCCCGAAAGGATTCAACCGTTTAAGCGTGAACCGTCGATTATAAATACTTTCGTAAGTTAGCTTTAAAGGACGCTTTTAGTCCTTGTAAATACGCATTACGACTCCACAGCTACCAAATCCATACGGCGCCAGCAACCATTAAAACACCCGACACTACTAAAACAATAGTAGAGGCGCGATTGCTGCCTTTCAAAGTATGACCAACACCCACATCCATAACTAGGTGTCGAATTCCGGCTACGAGATGATAAATAAATGAAGAGTATACCAACCAGAAACTAACTTTGCCGAAAGGTGAAGAAAAAATCTCCTTGACTTCATTAAAACCCTTTTCTGACTCCAACGATTTGCTCAGCATATACAGTATCAGTCCCAGAAAAATAAAGAGCATAATTCCTGAAATCCGGTGCAGAATCGATGTAAGCGCCGTGAGAGGAAGCTGAATGGTTCGAATATCAAGATTAACCGGCCGCTTTTTATTCATTTTGACTCCAGTCAACAATTCTAGTGGGGGATTTCAGTTTTCGATCTCATTCATCATAGCAGCTGTAACTAAGGCTGGCGGCGACAATAATGGAGATATTCGGGGCTTACGTTGCATTTTGAGGTCGCAAGTGCATGTGCGTAAATTGAAGCAAATTGCAAGGTTATGCCCAATAGGTAGCTAGCTTATTAATTTAACAAAAGTGACGTGTGTCGTTCTGCAGGGCATGCTGTTCCCCAACCCTGGAAAACCTATCCTCTTTAACACGTCAAAGTCGATTGATAGGCTTGCTGCAACAGCTATCTGCCCGGTTGAAGTCGAAGATCGATGTATCTGTAGGGTTTGGAAATAAATGCGGGCGCCCACCGCACTCACGGCTCAGTTACCATTCTTTGTGCATCGCGGCCGCGCGGCTAGTTGGTAGCTGTTCTAAGCCTAGTCAGTGCCGCCCTTCGCCCCAAGCCCCATAGTCAGATTTGAGAAATGACAGTAGGCGATGCCGCAACGCGCTTCATCGACCTATGTAAAACGACTCCTTTATCGAAATAGTGCACTCATCGCTCTCCACGGCGATCCCTTCATCGCGAATTGCACCGCCCAAGACGATCTGCACTGAAATCAATACTTTCTGATGCCTCTTGATTAGAGATGCCAGCCATAATCATCTCATCGCCAACGCATACGGCGTTCGGCAGCCAACACACTCTCACTCACTACTGGAAGCTCAGACATGAAAACCATAGGCATTGAAAACTCGAAGTCCAGCGTACAGGCCCACTTAACGCTTGGAACCAAAACTATGGGGCTAGGTATCTATGGCGCGTACTTGGCTCTCGCTATTATTTACTTCTGGTTCGGCGGCATGAAATTTACCCACTACGAGGCCGAGGGCCTGGTTCCACTGGTGAGCAACAGCCCGCTTTTGGGATGGGTGTATAGCATTTTTTCGGTCGACATGTTCTCCAGCCTGCTCGGCATACTAGAGATTTCGATCGGCACTCTGATCGCAGGCCGCATGCTGTCGCCCAAACTATCCGTGGTAGGAGGCGCTCTGTCTGCAGGCCTGTTCTTCACAACCCTTAGCTTTATGTTTTCCACTCCGGGCGTCATTGAGCCTAGTTTAGGGTTTCCGGCGATTTCCGTTGCGCCAGGTCAGTTTCTGCTTAAAGACTTAGGGTTGCTTGCTGTTTCGATATTTGTGGCAGGCCATTCGCTGGTTGAACTGGAAAAACGTAAAATTAATGCATAATTTTTTCAATGGCTTAAGGCAGTAATGCCTTAGGCCTTTTTGCCATCATTTTCCCCCGCCAGATCTTTCAACCAGTCACGAGGGCTCAACCCCGTCTTGCGTCTAAATGCGCGAGACAGCGCCGAAGGACTTTCGTAGCCGACTTGAGCTGCAATCAGCGTAATCGAGCGCCCTTCTCGCATCAGCTTCTGAGCCAGGCTAACTCGCCAACTCAACAAATAATCAGCAGGCGTCTGTCCGATGACACTCTTGAAATGCACGGCATACGCAGCGCGTGACATATTTGACTCACTGGCCAGCTCTGCTATTGACCAGGCATGTTCCGGGGAGTTGTGCATCTGTAAAAGCGATCGGGCAAGCCGCATGTCGGCCAGTCCAGCCATCATTCCGGTGCGCAACTGGTGATGATCGAGCAGGTAACGGAGCAACAGAATGATTAGGAGCTCAAATAAGCGCTCAAGCGCGGCTTCCCTTCCACAATGCACATTTGCCGCCTCGGCAAACATCCACTCCAACGTGTCTGCCAGCATGGGCAGATCATCGAGTGCGAGCACCAAACAGTCCGGTAATGAAGCCGACAAAGGATTATCAATTCCGCCCTCAAACTCCATGGAAGCACACAACAACTTTGCGCCATCGGACTCACCCGCAAACAATTGATGCTTGGCGGGGCGTGGCATAAAAATCAAGCTAGGGCGAGTGAGCTGCAAATCCTTGCGATCGGGACCAAGCAACGTCACGCTGCCGGCCTGAAGCAGATGGATATAACCTCGCCGCTCGGCGCCATCGTAAGATGCAGAGCCGCATAGGTCGCCGTCATAGAACAGATTGGCCCGCACGCCGAACCGCGAGAGCAAATTAGACAAACGATCCATTGGCCGATCCTTGACGAGTCAGAACGCACAGACCATACCATCTGCGTTGTCGTTCAGTGCCTGTAGCGAACATGCCGGCGTAAATCAGCCAACGGATAAAGTGATCACTGAGCAGCTCAGCCTCCCTTTCCAGTTCGGCTGTTAAAAAAACAACACCGTTGTTTGAAAGCACCAGCAAATCAAGTGCTCACTCTTCTATTTTACGGGGTTGTACGCCGGAATCCCAGAAATTTCCGTCAGCCCAGCTCCAGTCCCGCCACGAGCGCATCCAGGTCGATGAA
>NZ_JBXAFA010000033.1:0-20009 GCF_058792515.1 Pseudomonas sp. MT92 | reverse complement strand
GTTATTCCCCCCAGTCTGCAATACATAATTAGGGCTTTACAGGCGATTTCCTCTATCGATACCCCTCTATTGAGGGGTATTTTTTGAGGTGTAATCGCTGAAGCTATACAGTGATTCCACATAGCATGCAGTAGCGATACCTTTCTATGCATAATCTGGCTGCTCTCAACTTCAGCCTGTACGCGTGATCGCCCTCCATGGCGCCTTGTGCGTAATCGCACTCCTGCCAACTGCAATCGTGTTATCCATCGTTGCATCCGACTCAACCAACGCACGCCGAAGAGGCGACCGGCAAACAACGGCCAAAAGCTGCGCCCCAACGCCACCCCCGCAAATCTATCCAAAATAATCGCCGGCGAGTTTTCAGCAATAGACTCTGACTCAAAATTACACCCCAACGGCCATACACTATTTGGGGTGATTCTGTTGAAAAAGTCGAACCCTCAAGACTGCCTGCATACGGACTGCTGAAAACGCCTTTACTGCGCGCAGCTAGGCGGAATCTGAGCCCGGAGTCTTGTGCTCAAGGCAAAGATTTCAATCTCAAGCACGTGCTTTCAGCCGTGGAACCATAATCGACTTTTTCAACAGAATCGGTCGATTTCTGTCAGTCGCGCCAGACGGAAATCGGCCAGGGGCGGACGTTCCCGCGTATAGGTCCTGTAGTAGGTAGACCTCTAGAAAAAAGAGGTCAATTCACATTGACTTGAGCTCATCATCAGTAGCTCCCCGCATGGCAGCTTCAAATGAGTCAAGGTCGTCGTCGGAAGGGGTGGTCATTGCGGGTATCGCTCGAATCCCATCCGCAATGTCCCTGCGGCTCAGATTGCAGATGATCATTTGGCCGCTGTTGATCTGGTACTCCAAGGAGCCACACCAGCGATTCATGTACCCTACGGTAGGTGTCAGGACGGCGGCGCTGGGGCGCTTTCTCATCTGGTGTTTTGCGAGGGACATTCGCAGGAGCTCCATTTGAGTGAAGAGCATCTGAGTACGCTTTAAGTCATCCCTCATCGTATCAACGAGCTCTGGTTTCTCTATGAGCAGATTGATTTCCTCAATGCGTTTTTGGATCGTGTAGTTCTCATAGCTCAAGGGCTTCTGCAGTTCCTTCAACTTGAGCGGCAACCCGCCATTGTCTGCGGCTCTGAGGTACTTACTGATTTTCTCGCGCCATGTGCGTACCAGTTCGTAAGCAGAGAAAATCCACATTTGTGACTGCGCAGATAAGAACATCGACTGGTAGGACGTGTTTGTCTCATCGAATTTACTACGAAGGTATCCATACTCCAGATCCATGATGAACTCATCCACAAGCGTGAGACTCATCGCTTGGTTGCTGAAGTCGAGATTGTTTGCGAAGAAAACAAGGCTGTTTAGAGCCGAGTAAATCGCCATCTGATGGATTTCCTCAGGGCTCTCGTAAGGAATCTCTTCGTCACACTCTTCGTAGTCATCCATGGTCTATCCTTTCGACGGTTTCGACGCTCACCCCATTACAGCTTTGCTGAATGCTGGCAGGCAGTCTTTGGATTTGGATTTGGGTTGCATTGACCCACTGCTAGGCAATGTGACCAGTAGGGATACCTGCTTTCGCGGCTGCCCGCTCAAGTTGATCCTTCACTGCCAACCAGCCGTAGCGGTCGGTTATAGACCAGTCGCTGCTTGGAATACGCCCCCCTGGCACTTACAACATAGTTTGACACGAGTCACCCGCCACCTCACAGGGGCCACGATACGCGTCAAATACAGTTTTTGACCCTAGGTGAAACCTACCGCCAGACAGTCCCGAGCGGCGCTGCAAGCGCACCGATCAGCACGCATTAGGAGCATCAAGACAAATGGCGGTAAGTCAGGTACACAATGTGCAGCTGACTCACACGCTAGCTAGCGGTCATGGATATCGCGAGTCGCATTGTTTTCCTTAAATAAATGGACAACGCAGCAAGTCCATGCGTGTAAATTTTTTGAGCACAACACCAAGGTATGTCCATACCAGCCAGTTTTTTGATTCGCTGTTCGTTACTCCGGCTTTCGGCTCAGAAACACACCGTTAGGTTTTTGCATTGCTAAAAAAACATCTACCTGTGGATTCTCTAGATTGCACGCCTGCGGTATCTTTGATGAACTGAGCGGTTCATCGTTAAAAATCCTATGGATTGGAGTTTAAATGTATATACAACGCGTACAAGTCGACGAGGGCTTCCTCGATGGTTTGGATATCACCTTTACTCCGGGGCTGAACGCAATAATTGGTTCGCGGGGAACAGGTAAAACATCACTCATCGAATTAATCAGATTTTGTTTAGATGTCACCAGCACGACTACTGAAACTACTAGGCGCAGCAGAGATCATGCTCTATCTATACTTGGAGCTGGCCAAGTTACGGTTACCTTAGTTGACGAAGATAAAACAATTTTAGTTAGTAGAACAGCTTCTGATGAGGTCCCAAGAGCAACTTCTGTATATCGGAAACCTGTAATATTTTCTCAAACAGAAATCGAAACCGTAGGGCTAGAGGCGGCAGGACGACTAAGACTGTTAGATGGGTTTGTAAGAACCAAGCAAGACTCCGACGTAGTTGAAAGAGATGTAGTTGCAGAGTGTAGGAGTTTGACACGACAGATAGAAACTTGCCGGAAGGAAATAGATGAGTTCGAGCAAGCACAGAAAGCTCTTCCTGACCTGCACGCAGAGCTGACTAAAACAGCTCAAGCAGAGCAAGAAGTCTCGAAAACCTCTTTAGATTTGCAGGCAAAAACACAGCTTCTCAGCCACCGATCTAATGAGATATCAGGGATAAGTGTAATACTTCAGCATGTTACTCGGCTTAAAGATAGTGTTGCAGGTTGGAGTCACGAAGTAAAAAAGGGGATCGATTTTGGTCTGCCTTCTGATATTGATGTTGATCTTGCAGCAAAAATCACGACAAACATCCTTGCCATAAACCAGAGGATAAAAGGCGTAAAAGAGCGCCTAGGTGGCGAACTGAAGGAAGTTATAAATATATATCACGAATTGGATGAAGTCGTAAAAAAATGCACTGGTGATAAAGTTGTACAAGAGGATATGGCAAGGCAACTCCGGGTGGAGGTAGAAGGAATTCAAGCCGGATCAGGAGCAGTGCTAAGAAAAGGACAAGAACTAAGAGAGAAAATTGCGAAACTGGATTCCATAACCGCGTATCTAGGACAGAGAAAAATATTCATACAAAGTCTAATTGATAAAAGAGCCGCTGCATTAGATCAGCTAGATGAGATACGCGCCTCACGATACAAAGCAAGATATGAGGCATCTGATGCATTAAATAAACTGGTTGGTCCTAGCATACGCGTGTCAGTTTTCCGGAATGGGCAAGTAAAAAAATTTGCTGCCTCAATCTCTGAATCTTTAAGAGGAAGTGGATTACGGTACGCCGAGGTGGCCGAAACTCTAGCAAATAATTTGAGCCCTAGAGCACTTTTAGAGGCCGTAGATGACTTTGACGCGGACACTATCGCAGACGCAGCAAATATCACAGCGGATAGAGCAGCCCGACTATTGTCACACCTCAAAGGGTGTGACTTAGGAGAGATTTGTACCATCAATATAGAAGATGAGGTTTCCCTGCAACTTCTCGATGGCACAGATTATAAAGATATCTCCGATCTTTCAACCGGGCAGCGATGCACCGTAGTATTACCGTTGATTTTATCTCATATGAACCGAATGCTAATAGTCGATCAGCCGGAGGATCATATCGACAATGCATTTATCGCTAAAACCTTGATCAAGGTGATAGTTTCGCGAGGTGGTAAAGGACAGATAATTTTTTCAACACACAATCCTAATATTCCAGTGCTCGGAAATGCCGACATGGTGCTGCATCTTGGCTCGGATGGCCGTCGCGGTTTTAGAATTTCTTCGGGTCCTCTTCATGAGCGCGACATTGTATCGGCAATAAGTACCGTTATGGAAGGTGGCGCAGAGGCGTTTTCAAAACGTGCAACTTTCTATAGCGGTAACCCTTAACATGAACCGCGAAGAGGCTCTCCTGGCGCTGACTACCGGCAATTCGCACGTTAGGTTTCGCGCATTGCGGGCTTTAGAACAGGTTGCTCTACCGACGGATATAGCTTTTTTACTTAGACTTCAGACTACTGAAACGGACTTATACGTTAAAAAGCGTATTGATAGAATAGTGTCTGGTCTTCACGTCCAATTACCAGCGAAGCCGGTAGAGGAGGATGACATTGTCCCAGTCGACGTTAGGGAGCGCATTAGGGCTGATGCCATTGAATGGGTTGCAGGCCTTCTTTTGCATGAAATCGGTTCAAAGCTCGGCCTTCTTGCAAGTGAGGTATCCCATGATATACCAAACTATGATAACTCCAACTCAAAGCGTAGAGTAGAACAGCTCCAAGATACATTTGATGGTATTGAAGAACTAAAAAAAGCCACTTCATCTCCTAAGCCAGTAGAAATGGATCTTGCATCATTTATACGAGATTTAGTTGAGCTTGAACGAGTTGGACGTGATGTTGAAGCTTCCTATGTAGGGTCAAAGCCACTGGTCATATTCTGTGATAGAGGTCTTTTGGCGTTGGCTCTTTGCAATGGTATTAAGAATGCCATAGAGGCAGCTATCTCCGTCCGTTCCGAAAACCGGGAGCCGACGATTATTGTTAGCTGGGGTCAAACAGACATCGATAATTGGATCACAATAATCGACAACGGTCCGGGTTTACCAAGTAATTCATCAAGGTCATTTGTTCTCGGTGAATCTACGAAGTCGGGCCACCTTGGCTTCGGCTTGGGTATAGCACGACAAGCGATTGAAACACTGCATGGCACCGTCGAGCTCCGGAATTCGGGAGCAGATGGAGCTGCATATGAGCTAAGATGGAGCTTGATGAAGTGAATATTCTTATAATTGAGGACGAACCCGATTTTGTTGAGGAAATTAAGAGGCGGGTTTCCTCGTTATGTCGTGAACCAGCTTTTACGGTCGCTGCCTATGCCGAAGTCGCGGCAGTTTTTTTGACAAATAATTTCTTCGATCTGATTTTTCTAGATTTAAAGTTGCCTACTGCGAACCAATCCATGGACAGTGATCCTCAGCATGGCAGAGATTTGTTAGATTTGGCGAGGGCTGTTGCTCCTGGTACTCCTGTATTCATGCTGACAGGATCATCCGCAGAGCAATTTTTGCCGGAGATGATGGCCCTCAACCATCAAGTCGATATTTGGGGCCAAGGAAAAACGCTATCATTAATTGGATTTCAACCAAAGCACCGAGTAAACAATCTGGATGCGCTCATTCATCCATACATTAAGGCATGCGATGCCGTATGCGACGTTGAGATCAATTCGGCAACCGATTTAGATCTACGTGTAGCGCGTTTAGTACGAATTTTCACTGCGTCAGTTGGCGGAGTATTTTGTGATGTACGTAGGCTAAGTGGCGGCTTATCCGGCGCACTAGTTCTAAAACTTCTTGTTAGGGACGGTAGTGGAGCTAAAATTCACGATTCGATCGCAAAGATTGGCTCGCCCGACCACATCCAAGATGAGGTAGAACGACATGATAAATATATCTTGAGATTGGAACCCAGCGCTACACCTAGAAAAGTAGCTGTCTTGAATCATGGTGCTAAAGATACGTCAGGAGTATTTTACAGCCTAGCGTCAGCCTCAGAATTTACCGGATTTTCGATTATTGAAAAAGGCGCTACCGAAGTAATAAAGGCGGTCATGGGATGCGTTCAGCGTTGGACAGATGCGGCAACACAAAAACGAGTTTCAATTGAAAGTATAAGACGTAGCTTTATAAGCGATGAACAGTTCGCAGAAATCCGAAACCTAGTTTCACACGAATGGGTAGAAAGATTTGAGCAAAACCCTGTTCTCGTTAAATGGGGTTGTGTGCATGGTGATTTACATGGGATGAATGTTCTTCTCTCCGACGCTTGGGTACCAGTTCTCATTGATTACGGCGATGTTGAGGAAGGCGCCCTCTGCAGAGATCCTATTACATTTGAATTAAGCACATTTTTCCATCCGGATGGTCCATTTAGAAATAGTGAATGGCCAAATGAGAAGGATGCTTTGGTATGGGGGCAGCCGGAATTTTCTGGTCTTAATTGCCCCGCTGAAGAGTTTTTTAACGGTTGCAGAGTGTGGTCGGAAACAATAGCTGCGGGAAAACGGGAGCGAGCGGCAGTTGCATATGGGTACTTAGTTCGCCAACTAAAATATCCTGGCTGCAATGCGTTGCGTGTCAATCAATTATTAGCGGGTGTTAAGCGCCTCTACGACTCGGCTTGATTACCACTTCCATAGAACTGAGTAACGCCTCAGATAATTGTCTAATGAGGCGTTACGTAGTCTTTCGCCAGCAGCACAGCGCTCGTTAGCGTATTCACGATGCAAACCGCGCCCTATCCCGACCGATGCTCCGCCCAGGATGCGAAAGCCCTCGAATCCGGGGATTTGACCTATATTTCTGAGTAGCGCTCAAAACACGGGTTACCTTGGAGTTTTAACTGCGTAGGTTGGCAGTCACTTACTTGTACCGCGCATGAAAAAATGCAAAAAGAATTAGTTTTGATATGTGGTTAATTTATGGACGATAAAACACCCATCACAGTTAGCATGGCGCCGGAATCACTGAGTGCGTTACTGATGCCGCTCCAAGATGAGGGAAAAACGACATGGGTAGCCGGTGTGGAACTCCGCAGTCGAGCCATAGCTGACGGTTGCGACAGACAGAAGTCGCCCAAGCAAGCAGCTATAGCCAGAGCATTAGTTGACGCGAAGCAATACTAAAAAAACGCGAATTCAAGAATAGTATAAATTACTAAATTTTTATATTAGAATGGCTATTTTCGTCGCCTCATTAGCAAAAAAATCCACAAAATTGGCTTTATGCGCAATTATGCGAAAATCCATAATTTGTTCGAAGATAGGATTCGGCGACGAAAAAACAAATGTGGAGGAGGCTGGTAAGGGTGGATAAAACCGTCTCTCAATATCCTGGATCCTAGGCCTTCGGGACTCTTCTGCCGGTAAGAATACGAAGCGCGTTCGTCAAAGCTGAAGGGTGACGGTTCCTGGCCGGACGTGCGATTGTTGTCCCGCGCTTCGTCGTTGCCCCAAAATCCCAGTAGCAAGGAAAAGAAATGTTTTCTTTAAGTGCTGAAAATAGCCGCAAAGACAACATTTCTTTACTTACAGCTATTGGCCGATTTATTCCTTTGCTGACAGGCAGCTATAGGGCTGATCACCACCACCATTGCGACTGATCCACCCTTGTCTTCCCTCAACGTGGAGGACGAGCCATGAACACTGTTGCTAGATACCGCCATCAGCCTTGGAACAAGGGAAAGCTTGTCGGTCAGAAAGCCCCGCTCCGAGTCAGAGATATCTGGGCTATCCGAATAAGACTTCAGCTTGCTGAGAAGACGCGTGATTTGGCGCTCTTCAACTTGGCCATCGATAGCAAGCTGCGTGCCTGTGACTTAACCAAATTGCGGGTCAGAGACATTGCCCATGGGGAGCATGTGTCGTCACGGGCCATCGTGATGCAGCAGAAAACTCAACACCCAGTGCAATTTGAAATCACTGAACAGACCCGAACGGTTCTGGAAGCGTGGATGCGCCAGGCGCGTCTCCGCAGTGAGGATTTCTTGTTCCCGAGCCGGCTGCACGCTTCAGAGCATTTATCCACCAGGCAATACGCTCGAATAGTCAAAGCGTGGGTGACAACCATTGGCCTTGACCCAACCATGTATGGTACTCACACGCTACGGAGAACCAAGGCTTCGTTGATTTATCGCAGGACGAAGAACCTGAGAGCGGTCCAACTCCTGCTTGGTCATACGAAGCTTGAAAGCACTGTCAGGTATTTGGGAATCGAAGTCGATGATGCCTTGGAAATGGCGGAGCAGACGGAGGTGTGACCATCACTGCGACGGTCATGCCAGACCGTCGAGTCAATTGTGTCTACAAAGTCAGGGGCCATTCAAATCAGAGGGCAGTCCTGGACCTCACTGAGTGATCTAAGACTGGCGTACCCTCATAATGGAATCTGTGATGGCTTGAGCATTTGTGTCCAGCGTTTCCATTGCCGATATCGCATTAGCGGCGACACTGCCGACCCCATTTTCTGACAACCACCTGGTTATTTCTTCTATCGCGGCACATAGGGCGTGCTGGTTGTGGAGGAGCAATGTCAGTGCGTCCGCTGTGGCGATTTTGCAATTTGAGTTATCGGGCATGACGGTCGTCCTTGAGTAATGATGCCGGAAGCCTAGCTCATCTCGCCGTTGCCTTTCCCAGATCTACCCAGCTATTTGGATTCGATCTGACGCTCCTTTGAACCGAATTTGACCTGTACGTCCCTAGGTTATGACCGGCAGAGGTCGACCCATAGCTGCCCTTCGCGAAGGGCGGAGATCAGCCGCTCTCTGCCTGTCGACTCTTGTGTGTGTGCATTGGTCAACCGTATGCAAACGGCGGTCACCGCGAATGCAAATGTCTTGTGAGTGGCAATGCATTGGGTGGCCATGTGCGATGCAATTAAGCGTTTAGAAACACTTGAGAATTCACCACATTCGACGTGTCGCATGAGGCTAAACGCTCCACGACGACCTCTTCGCTTCGATAAAAGAGGCCGATGGTAGTGGGTAATCCTGCGTTGCTGCCTGCCTGAGCGTGGGCCGGATCAATGAGAGATCGCTGTCCAAGTGTTTGTAGAATGGGCGTCAAAGTGCGCGTGGAATCCGCAGACCAACTTGGGCACAGAGGCTATACCCCCTTGAAACTTTGGGTTTGGGGGGTTATCAGAGAGGGGGAGAGAATTGTGTCAAAGTCGAAAAACCGGCGCGGATATACCGCTCGGCGGCAACGAAGTGAGAGCCCTGGCCGATTCGACTACCAGCCTTTGACCCCACTCATGTCGGGCAACTTGTGGGCGATGCCCTTATGACAGTCAATACAGGTCGCCTGCCCGCTGGCCAGTGATGTGGAGTGCATATTGGCGGCGCGTTTGCCCTGGCGGGTAAAGTCCATGAATTCAAAGTTATGACAATTGCGGCACTCGCGAGAGTCGTTTGCCTTGAGCCGTCCCCACTCGTGTTCGGCGAGTTCACGCCGCATACCGAGAAATTTTTCCCGGGTATCGATCGTTCCGAACACCTTGCCCCACACCTCTTTGGACGCCTGCATCTTGCGGGCAATCTTGTGCGTCCACTCATGCGGGACGTGACAGTCCGGACAGGTAGCGCGTACGCCAGAACGATTGGTGTAGTGAATGGTGTCCTGCAACTCGACAAACACGTTGTCGCGCATTTCATGGCAGGAAATGCAGAACTTCTCGGTATTGGTTGCTTCCAGCGCAGTGTTGAAACCACCCCAGAAAATCACCCCGGCGATGAACCCGCCGAGCGTCAGAAAGCCCAGGCTGTAATGCACGCTGGGGCGACGCAGAATGCCCCAATAGTCTTTGAGCAGCGCACGCAATGATTTCATGGCCTCTCCTTAAGGTTTTTGCTGGCCGTTGATTTCGTCTTGCAGCACCTGGTCAATATTCTTGAAACTGTTGCCCACCAGTGGCTTAACGTCTTTCTGTGGCACGTGACACTGAGTGCAGAAATACCGACGTGGCGACACTGCGGCCAGTGCCTGACCATCACGGTCCATGTAATGGGTGATGCTGATCATCGGCGCCTGAGTACGTGCGCTATTGGCGCGGCTGTGACAGGACAGGCACTTGTTGCTGTTCTTGTCGATCGGATACCCCCGAATGCTGTGCGGGATGGTAGGCGGCTGGTCGGGATAATTGCGCTCGCGCTTGAGGTCCTTGTTCTCGTCCTCTGCGAGCGGCGGTGCCGGCAAATCCTCGGTCAAGGTCCCTCCGGGTCGCCGGCCGTCCGGCGCAGGCGCATCCAGCGGGTAACCAGGTTGAGCCGCGAATGCCACCGGTATCCACAGCAACAGAGCCGCCAGCAAAGACAGCAAATGACTCTTCATCTGAGCGCTCCTTATGCCGTCTTGATCAACTCAATCCTGATCGCACATTTTTTGTAATCAGTCTGCTTGGAGATGGGGTCCGTCGCATCGAGCGTGACCTTGTTGATCAGCTTGTTGGCATCGAAGAACGGTACGAACACCAGGCCTTGCGGTGGTTTGTTACGACCTCGGGTTTCGATGCGCGCACGCATCTCACCGCGTCGGCTGATCAGCTTCACTTCGCTGCCTCGACGGGCATTCAAGGCTTTGGCATCGGTCGGGTGCATGTAGACCAACGCATCAGGGACTGCCTTATGAAGTTCCTCGACACGCTGGGTCATGGACCCGGTGTGCCAGTGCTCAAGCACTCGTCCGGTGCTCAACCAGAATGGGAACTCCGCGTCGGGCGATTCCGCAGGGGGCTCGTAAGGGAGCGCGAAAATAATCGCCTTCTTGTCGGGATAGCCGTAGAACTGCACACCGCTGCCCTTCTCCACGTAGGGGTCATAGCCTTCCCGGAAACGCCAGCGTGTTTCCTTGCCCTCGACCACGGGCCATCGCAACCCACGTTCGGTGTGATAGAGATCGAACGGGGCAAGGTCATGACCGTGGCCACGGCCGAATTGGGCATATTCTTCGAACAGCCCTTTTTGCAGGTAAAAACCAAAATCCCCGGCCTCGTCGTTTTTATAGCCCGCCGCCATCTGATCAAGCGGGAATTGATCGACCTGACCGTTCTTGAACAACACCTCGTACAGGGTTTTGCCCTTGTACTGCGGTGAGGCCGACAATATTTCCTCGGACCAGACTTCGTCCGTTTTAAAGCGCTTGGAAAACTCCACCAGTTGCCAGAGATCGGACTTGGCGTCACCCGGCGCCGAAACCAATTGATGCCAGAACTGCGTACGTCGTTCCGCGTTGCCGTAAGCGCCCTCTTTTTCGACCCACATCGCGGTGGGCAGAATCAGATCGGCCGCCTGGGCCGAGACGGTGGGATACACATCCGAGACAATCACAAAGTTCTCGGGATTGCGCCAACCCGGCAACACTTCCTGCATGATGTTGGGGCCGGCCTGCATGTTGTTGCTGGCCATGGTCCAATACACATTGAGCACGCCGTCCTTGAGCATCCGGCTCTGCTGCACGGCATGGAACCCGACTTTTTCATTGATGGTGCCCGGGGGTAGTTTCCAGATTTTCTCCGCCGTGGCGCGATGCTTTGGATTGGTGACCACCAGATCAGCGGGCAGGCGATGGGAGAACGTCCCCACTTCCCGCGCCGTGCCACAAGCCGAAGGCTGCCCCGTCAGGGAAAAAGGACTGTTGCCCGGCTCGCTGATTTTTCCGGTCAGCAGGTGGATGTTGTAAATCAGGTTATTCGCCCAGACGCCCCGCGTGTGTTGGTTAAAGCCCATGGTCCAGAAGGAGACCACCTTGCGCTTCGGGTCCGCATACAGTTCGGCCAGGGCCTTGAGTTGCTCGGCCGGCACGCCGGTTTCCTTGGCGGTACGCTCAAGGGTGTAAGGTTTTACGAACGCCGCGAATTGCTCAAAGTCGATGTCACTCCAGGTGTTCGCCTTGGCCGCATTCTGGGCCTTCATCTCCAGTGGGTTATCGGGACGCAGGCCGTAGCCGATGTCATCCGTACCTTTGGCAAATTTGGTGTGTTTGCTGACAAAATCCTTGTTGACCGAGCCGCTTTCAATGATGTGGTTGGCAATGTAATTGAGGATGAAAAGATCAGTCTGTGGCTTGAACACCATGGGGATGTCAGCCAACTCAAAACTGCGATGCTCAAAGGTCGACAGTACGGCCACCTTGACGTTGGGCTGACTCAATCGGCGATCCGCCACCCGGCTCCAAAGAATCGGGTGCATCTCCGCCATGTTTGAGCCCCACAGCACGAACGCATCGGTGACTTCAATATCGTCATAACACCCCATCGGCTCATCCATACCGAACGTGCGCATAAAGCCCATGACCGCCGAGGCCATGCAATGACGCGCGTTGGGGTCAATGTTGTTGGAGCGAAAACCCGCCTTCATCAACTTGTTGGCCGCGTACCCTTCCCAGACGGTCCACTGACCCGATCCGAACATGGCGATTGACTCGGACCCTTTATTTTTTATCGCCTCCTTGAATTTCAACTCCATCACATCAAATGCTTGATCCCAGGACACCGGTTGAAACTCGCCTTGCTTGTCGTACTGCCCGTTGGTCATGCGCAACAGCGGCTGAGTCAGGCGATCAACGCCGTACATGATCTTCGATAAGAAGTAGCCTTTGACGCAGTTCAGCCCGCGATTGACCTCGGCTTTCACATCACCATGAGTGGCGACCACCCGATTGTCCTTGGTTGCCACCATGACGCTGCACCCGGTACCGCAAAAGCGGCAAGGCGCTTTATTCCAGTCCAGGGCCACCCGGTCTTCTTCAGTGATCAGGTTGCTGGCAGAGGTAAACACCGGGAGCCCCGCCGCCGCCGCGGCGATCCCGGCGGCCTGGGCTTTGACAAACTCGCGTCGAGTCATAGGCATGTGCTTTCTCCCGTAACATCGAGAATCTCGTGATAAACGAGGGCGGCATTGAGCACACCCGGCAAGCCGTTGATCTCACTGATGCGCCGGGAAATTTCACTTTCGTCTTCCATCTCCAGCACCACAACCAGCTTGCCGGCGGGACTTTCCTGGTGCAGTTCAACGCCTTCGAGCAAGCGCAAGTTGGCTTTCACCGCCTCGAATAATTCAGGGTGGGCAAGCACCACCAGACTGGCTATATGCAGCGTCTTTTCCATGACCCGTACTCCCCGTCTTTTGCTAAAGATGGAAAACGATCAATTAGGTGGACCAGGAGGGCCGAGCAGCATTTGCAGAAACCAGACAAAGAAGCCGTAACCACCCACTATCGCCACGGACAGCAATGGAAAAAAAATGACAATCAGAAAAAAGAACAGGCGGGTTTCTTTGCGCGCTTGCTGGGTAGAGTCATCCGCTGATGGCATGGTTATCGCTCCTGCCAAACTTTGAATTCAGCCTAGACGGCCCACATCACAAATTCCACTAAACGGATTAACGGCAGAGCTAAGGAAGGTCTGAGCCAAGAGACAGATATTTTCAGATGACGAGTCGAAGGACAGGCTGACACAACCAATTCGAGCTCACGTGACCGGCGGCAAGCGAGAAGCGGAGAGAGGTAACAGGAAGTATCGACCCAAATTTGATGTTTTCCCCAGTCAACTGGAGCCCAACCCATTAGCGACGCCATATCGCTGATATTGCATTTTTTGAAAATCGAGCGTCCACTTTTGGCCGTTATCTGCCTGTCACGGCTGACAGAAATCGACCCTGAACCGCCAGTCTTCTGAGGGGGAATAGCGCCCTGCGCAGTGGCGATGGCGCTACCCGCCTGTGATCAATCACATGGGTGTGGCAATGAGTAATATTGCAGTCCCGTGTGCGGCTGTGGCGGCGGTTACCCCGTAGCGCATGCGGACGAAAGAACAGACCAGACCCTCAATCAGAGTGAACAGTAAAATCGGCCAGCCAATCCGGGTGACGCTTAGCGCCAGGAACGAATGGCAGGCTGCGAAGGCGACAGCGCTGATCAGGGCTGCTCGTAGCGCAGAGGTGTGGTGTTCGAGGTGACCTTGCAGGAAGCCGCGAAACAGCACCTCTTCTAGCGCATTGCCGCCGAAAGCCAGCACGACCATACTCAGCAACCAAGGCCAATAACCCGCGATCTCGCCTATATCGATTCCTTGGTAAAGCCGCAGCGGAACGCCGATCGCATACCCGGCAGCGAAGCCCAGAGTGAGTCCGACAGCCCGATTGCCCTTACTCCAGGCGATGAGTCCCCATAGCTCTGGTGCGATCCTTGCCAGCGCGGCGACGATAGCCAAAGACAGGACGCCCAGTGCGGCCAAGACAAACGGATTTGAAACAAAGCTGATCTGCACGTCACCACTCAGGGACCATAAGCGCAGCGGGGTCATCACATCGCGCATCAGTACGAAGCCAAGCAGCAGGATAACTATGCGCAAACCTGGCTGTGTCTTCGGTGTCAGACGGAACCAGAGGGCACAGAGGCTAAGACCAGGAAGCAGATAAATGCCATAGTCGATGAGCAGCGAAAGTCCTTCTGCGATCATTTGGCTGTCCGTGAGAGTTGAAGCACATGCTGAGGCAGCTCGTTAAAAGCTGACAATGTGACCGGTTCATTGGCTGCGGCATCGGGAAAAGTTGATGTCTCGCTTCCGCAGGCCGCTGATGTCATGAGAGAAACCAGCGAAGCAGTCTTGCCTGTGTAGATGCGTTTGAAGAGTGTGCCGAACATCCCTATTTCCCCAGTGCTATCCATTGCAATGTGTTTGAAAGAGGGAGAGTGCGATACACGGGCCTACGCATGCAATAACCCTCAGGCGTCAAACCATGCTGATTTGGTTGATTCGGATTAGTGCTGCTTGAACCTTGCGCAAAAGATGGCCTGGCGACCTGCTTCGTCCGGGAAGGCTTTCCCTGTTTTGCATCCAGAAACAGGCCGCAACGACCCAAAGTGAATCCTGCGCAACACCAGCTCGGCGCAGGTACTGATAGTTAGTGCTGGCGCTGGGGAGCCTGGTTGACGTGCAAAGCGGTCTGAACCAGGGAGCGGAAGGCAGCTTTTGGCCGATTTCTGCCTGCCAAGACCGGCTGAAACCGCCCCAAAGCGGACGCAAGTGTCAATGCGAACAGGTATTGAAGTGGAGTGCAAATCGCGCTATCGCAGCAAAAGCCCTATCTCCCTCCCTGTACTCGTTGTTAGCGCCTTGTCAGCCTGCAACCTGATCGCCTTCCGTCGACTATGCTCATCAATCTGCCTAACGTTAACGAAGTGAGCGTTGACATTTCATCTCGTTGCTCTGCTTGTAGGCAACATAGATAAACCTCGTCTTTCTGGCCCCTTATCACTTCATTGATCGGAGCTAAACCATGTCAACCAGCTATTATCTCGCGTGCCTAGAAACACTGCGCTATGTCTGGGTTGGCACGCTTGCCGATACGACGTCCGCGGCCGGCGTTCAAGCAGAGGTTGTATCACGCTTCTGCTTGGCACATCGCGGTAAGGCGCTCAGCGTGGTCAGCGAAGAGCACCAGATCGTTGAGGAAGGCCAGGAATGGCGTCTTTAACTTATACGATGCTCAGATAGGAGCTGCGCATCGTGTTTGTGACAGTCAAGGCTCGCGTCTACACCGACGCCACAGGGATCTATAGCGAGCTGCCAGCGCTATTGACGTCGGCTGGGGTGTTGGAGCCTTTACTCGACTATTGCCTGTCTCGCAGCCATGACCGCAGCCTGACTTGGATGTCGAAAGTCACCCGCTCGGTCCGGATGTTTCTCGAGTACCTGCAATCCAATCCCGCCGAGCGCGACACCTATCGTCTGTTTCAGAACTTCGCTCAGCGGCTGTATACCGGCACCTTCGACATTGAGACGGGGCTTGATCCCAGCGGCTTGTGCTGGGCGCCGCGCTCGCCGCAGGACGCCTCGCACATCGTCACCCAACTGACGGACTTTTTCGACTGGCTTGGGAAGATGCGTCCCGAGGCGGCCTTGTTGAACCCACGCTATGCGGGCGGCGCCTTCGACCGACAGACTGACGAGGCTGCGTACCAATTCCGACGCAGCAGGGCCTTCCTTGGGCACACGTGGGCGGCGAATGCAGCCCCCACAGAAACAGGACATCGTGTCCGCGGGCGACGCCTTCCGCAGGTCGAAAGAAGTGAGCCGCCGGCCTTCCCGGAAGAGCGCTTCGAGGAGTTGATAGCCAAGGGATTCAGGACGGCCGGACGTCAGGACTATCGCGGCATGCTCATCACACTTCTGTTGCACGGCGCTGGCTTCCGCGAGTCGGAGCCTTTCCACCTCTATATTTCGGACGTGTTCCCTGACTTGGTCTGCCCACGCCAGGCCAAGGTGCTGATTCATCACCCAAGCCATGGCGCTGCGCCTGCCGATTGGTGCGACGAAAAGGGCAAACCTCGTAAAGGCAAACGCACGGAATACCTCGCCCAGCGGTTCGGCCTGATGCCCCGCACCGAGGTGATGGACCGGCGCCACGCCGGCTGGAAGGGCGGCATGCACGATGCGGCTTACTACAAGCAGGCCTACTGGTTCCTGCCTGAATATGGCGAGTGGTTCCTGCAACTTTGGTATCGCTACCTGGACCAAGTTGCACGTATCGAGCGCGACCATCCGTTTGCCTTCATCAACCTGAGCCGCGAGCCCGTGGGCGCGATGTACACGCTCGCCCAGTACAACAAAGCACATGCCACCGCTTGCGAACGTATCGGCCTCGCGGTCGGCAAAGCACTGGGCACGACACCACACGGTCACCGTCACGCCTACGGCCGCCGACTGCGCAGCGCAGGTGTCGACAAGTCACTGATTCGCCGCTTCATGCATCACGCCTCCGAGGAAAGCCAAGAGGTCTACACCCGGGCGACCGCTCGCGAGGCCTTGGCGGCGCTTAATGCGGCTGCGCAGCGGCTGCGGAACAAACACGCCGGCACGCGGTTCGTGCCTAGCCGAGAATCAGGCATCGAACTCAGCGAGTGAAGAATCCGTATGACCAAAGAGAAGACGGCGCCCAAGACATCCACCAGCCCTGTCCCGAAGAGGAAAGGGTTGAATCGTAATACCGACACCAATCTGGGCTGGGTGGAACGCGAACATCCGCAGTTGGCTGTCTGGCGCGCCTTGGCCATTCTGTGGTTGAAAGGGGAAACAAGCGGAGTTGGTAAGAAGCTCCAGGCCCTTGCGGCGTTCTTCGAGCGATACCTCGTCCTGCAGGGGTTGCCGCTCGACCCGGCAGTATTCTTGGCCCGCGTCACGGTCCTCCCTGACTTTCACCGCACAGTCTGCCCGGATTCTGCAGACGGCATCCAATACAACAACACCATACACTCCTTCTTGCACTTCGTGCTTCTGCGCGAGTTCAGCGAAGCAGCCGACGACGGTGATCCAGTGGTCTCGCCTGCCTTCCGCAACCCAGTACCCAAGATGTCCAAGAGCGGCCTGCCTCGGCGCGACGAAAGCGTGCATTCTCCGCTGCCCTACGGCTACATCGACGAACTGCGCTGCATGCTCGCGTCAGGGCCGAACTTCCGGAGCTGGCATTGGGCGCATGGTGCCCTAGGCGCGGAAAGCGACCAGCGCGGACCCGACTGGTTTGAAGCGAACGAAGACCAGATTGACCGTAACGATCCGGACTGCGTGTGGCGTGAGCGATCAATCAAGAACGGCACACGCCTGGAAATGTGGTCACCGGTGCGCTGGGTAGCTCTCCTCGTCAAGCTCATACTGCCGTTACGCACCTTCCAGGTCCGCATGCTCGATTCAGGCGAAGCCGATACCTGGCGCTACGCAGAAGGTGCGTGGGCGTTAAATGCGAACCGGCTAGCTCAGGGCAGCGCACGCCACCCCCTCCAGCAAGGGGTGTTCCGCCGTAGTACTCCGGCCACCGACGTTGAGCCTGCCCTGGCCATTCTCTACATAAATACGAACAAGACCGCCGACATCGGTAGATCCGGTCCCGACAAGGGCTACGTACTGCCCTGGCCTTCTGGCGGGCCAGTTCACCAAGATGTCTTCTACTGGCTAGAGAAATTGCGCAACTGGCAGGAGAAGTACAACCCGCTCTCGCGGCGCACGGCGTGGAGGGAACTGGACGGCCGTCACCTCCGGGCAAAAAGCGAGGTGCAACTCGCTGGCTATTCGGATGCCTGCTTTCTCTTCAGGCTGCCGGAGGCGCGAGATGGCGAGTGGAATTTTCCTGTGCAGCGATACGGCAAACTAGAGGCGTGCTGGTTCCGTCTATTGGAGGCACTGGAAATCCGCGTTGCTAACCGTGGTGAGACTCATCGCAACGGTGCACTGATTCGTTTCTTGCCACCACTGGAAGAGCAGAATAACGGGAGAACAACTCTCTTTCCCCTGCACAGCCTGCGCGTCTCCCTCATCACCGCTCTGGCTCTGGATGGACAAGTGCCATTCCCCGTGTTGCAGAAGCTCGTTGGCCACAGCCGCCTGCTTATGACGCTGTATTACACAAAGCCCGGCGGGAGTTACATTCGCGACGTGCTGCTTGGCGCCGCGGAGCGGCTGGAGGCGAACAAGGAAGCGCGCATTCAGGACTTCCTGCTTGACACTTTACACGACGAACTACTGCAGAAGGCCATCTGTAACAGTGTGCCTAGCCTGGCCGCAGCCATCCCGCAGCATCCAGCCGCGCGCAACCCGGCGGGCTGGATGCCGATGCACCACGGTCTGTGCTTGGTCGGCGGCAACACCAGCGATGTTGAAGGCAATGGCATGGTGGGGGGGTGCTATAACGGGGGGCCTATGATCACCAACAGTAGTTCGTCAGTGAATACCAAATACGGGCCGGTTCCGGGTGGCAGTCGCAATTGCGTGCGTTGTCGCTGGTTCGTCACCGAGCCGCATTACCTGCCTGCGCTGGCAGCTCACTTCAACACGCTAGCCTATCACTTTGACGATGCCCGTAACGCTTGCCTTAGCCGTGAGCAGGAGCTACACGATCTGAAAAAGCAGAAGGCGGATGCGGAGTACACGGGGCAGCCGTTCGCCCGGGTGGGCGACTTCCGCCAGTCCGAGCGAGTATGGGAAAGCGCTATGAAGCGATTCAGCGACTTGGCCGAAGACTTGGTGGCCTGCTGGCGGCTCATCGAACGTTGCAAGAGGGTGCTTGAAGTCCCGCAGGGCGACGGAACGCAATTGATCACGGTCGGTGCGGAGAGAGAGGTACAGGTAATCTTCGATGAGACAGACTCGGAGCTGCTCCAACTGGCCGGCGTTTGTGACAGCGTCGAGGTTTACCCCGACCTGGAGCCGGGCAAGGCGGTCCTCCGCCGCAGCCAGCTACTCGATGGAGTGCTCTACCGCGACAACCTGCAACCCGTATTCATGCTCCTGAACGAGCAGGAACAACTTCTCGCCGGCAACGCCTTCATGCGACGACTAGCCCAGCAGATACACCCTGAAAATCCCGCTCTGGGCCAGCGGGAAGTAATTCGCATAATGGACGCAGGCGCACGCCTCAGCCAGCATTTTGACATGGACCTCGTCTGCCTGCTGACCGGAGCACAGGCTGATCAGGCGCCGCTCACTCAGCGAAGGCCCCCGACGGGAGAGCAGGCATGAACGGCATGACAGACCTCCACCCGGACGCTGTGCTGACGTCGCTCCTTAACAAGGGTGGACGTTCTAACCGGCGGGCGAACCTTGCGAAGATACATGAGCTTTGCCGTAGACAGCACGCGGCTGGCTCGCGCGACTTCGCGCTGTCGGCCATCGGCCGCTTGGCTGAAGCCGAATGCATCTTGAAGGGCCGAGCCCTGTACAACGCTCCGTCTGCCGACTACCGGGCGCTCATCGAAGCCTGGGCCGCCTATGCCGGTCCCGCTAAGCCCAAGCCCCCAAAGACCCTAGCGAGCCACGAATACCTTATGCGCATCGAAGACCCTGCCATCCGCTCCATTATGCAGGCCGTCATCGCTGAACGCGACAAGCTCAAGGCGCAGCTCAACGTGCTGAAAGCCCATACCCAAGTGAACGTGGACCGCCGTCACATAGATGCAACCGGTTCTGCTGCCCCGGAAATACAGCTGCCCGCCTTGCTCGACTCGTCCGCGCAACTCACACCGTCAGAACGGGAAGCCTTGGAAAAAGCTGTGTCGGCCAGCTACCTCGAAGAGCGCGGCATGAAGGAAGGCAGCCACGGTGAAATCGTTAACGAGCGCGGCCGGACGATGTTCGAGGTGGGCTTTGCCCGCGCAGTTCGCAAGGCGCTGGGAGATCCTATTACTAAATAAAAAGGCGCCGACGTTACCGTCGGCGCCTGGGAGGTTGTGATGCATTGCGATGTATTTATGCATAACAGCGCATTGGTCTAAAAATTCAATTTAGACAACTCCTTGCGGTCACTTACCCACATCCTATGTATTTTTAGGGTATAGGTGC
>NZ_JBXAFA010000032.1:0-23998 GCF_058792515.1 Pseudomonas sp. MT92 | reverse complement strand
GAAGCAGTTGAACACCTGGGTCAGTTTTCAGTCGGCAGAACAGCCTCTACTGGGTCAGTTTTCGGTCAGCGGCAACAATCGAGACAGATGCTTTGCAAGGATTACTGGAGGCATGCACTGGCTAGTTTGCCGTTAAGCGCTGAGTCTTCGGTACAGTTCTCGGCACATCAAGGGTTCGCCGCGATAAACATCACCACAACCTCTGCCAGCTTTTCGCCCTGATCCTCTTGCAGAAAGTGCCCGCCATTGACGATGGTGGTATGCGCTTGGCCGTGTGTGCCCGGTATCAGCTTTTGCAGCACCTTGTCGCCGCCTTTGGTGATCGGGTCTGAATCACTGAACGCGGTCAAAAAGGGTTTGTTCCACTTCATCAGTACTGCCCATGCTGCGCGGTTTTTATCGGCGGCAGGGTCGTTAGGCGTGGTGGGCACCAACAAGGGAAATTGCCGTGCACCTTCTTTGTAGCTTTCGTCAGGGAAGGGCGCGTCGTAGGCGTCTAGCACCGCTTGCGATAGCTCTGTGGTGGTGGCGCGGTTGATGATCGCTCCAGTGGGGAACTCTGGTACTTGTTGTGAGTATTGCTGCCAGCTTTTGAAGGCCTCCCCTGGGTTGTGATCACCGGTTGGGAGCATGGTGTTGGCGGCAACCACGCGAGCAAATAGGGCTGGGTTTTCTGCGACTAAACGCAAGCCAATCAAGCCGCCCCAGTCTTGGCAAACCAAGGTCACGTCACTCAGTTTTAGCTGGTCGAGCAGCGATTGCGCCCAGTCAACGTGGCGCTGATAGGTGTAGTCGGTACGTTTACTGGGTTTGTCTGAGCGACCAAAACCGATGAGGTCTGGGGCAATAACGCGATGGCCTGCAGCAACTAGTGTGGGGATCATTGTGCGGTACAAGTAGCTCCACGATGGCTCACCGTGCAGCAATAAAACCACTGCGCCAGCGGCTGGACCTTGATCCAAATAATGCATGCGTAACTCACCGCCTTCGCTGTCATCCACCATCAGGTAGTTGGGCTCGAATGCGTAGCCGGGAAGGTTTTCGAAGTGTCGATCTGGGGTGCGTAAAAAATCCATATTGTTCGCCTCGCTAAGTGTCGGTCAGCCATGGTGCGCACGCGCGCCGCCTGTGTACACGTGTTTTGACTCTGTGAATGCTGCGTTATTACGCTCAGTGAGTCTTTGGCGCGTGGGCGGCTCGCGCGTTATCGGGCTGGCAACGCGTGGCTAACTCTGGGGCTGGCTTAGCTCCAGCGTTCTTGGCGCCAGGCTTGTTGCTGTTCTGGGGTGAGGAATGTCCAAGCGACAAAACGGCTTTGTTTTTGCCCTTGAGCCATTTCAACGGTGCGTACTTCCAATGCGCCAGCTTTGTTCAGGGCACTGTAAACGCCGCCGAGGTTGCCGGCTTTGGAGATCAAACTACTGAACCAAAACACCTGTTGGGCGTGTTCAGCGCTTTCGCTGATTAAACGGCTAACAAACGCCGCCTCGCCGCCCTTGCACCAAAGCTCAGCAGCTTGGCCGCCGAAGTTGAGTACCGGCAATTTGCGTTTGGGGTCGAGCTTGCCAAGGTTACGCCATTTGCGGGTGCTGCCTTGCGTGGCTTCCTCAGCGGAGGCATGAAACGGCGGGTTGCACAGGGTGATATCAAAGCGATCTTCGGCGCGGATAACGCCCTGAAAAATATGCGTGCTGTCGTTTTGCTGGCGTAGCTCGATGGCTTCAACGAGCCCCGGATTGGCGTTGAGAATCGCACCGGCTGAGGCAATTGCGCTGCTGGCGATATCACTGCCAACGAAGTGCCAGTCGTATTCGCGATGGCCAATTAGCGGATAAATACAATTGGCGCCAACACCCACGTCTAGCGCATTCACCTGTGCGCCACGAGGAATAACCCCTGCGTTACTTTTCCCGAGCAAGTCGGCGATGTAGTGCAGGTAGTCTGCGCGGCCGGGGATCGGCGGGCATAGATAGTCGGCAGGAATGTCCCAGTGGGCAATGCCGTAGAACTGTTTGAGCAGGGCGCGGTTGAAGACTTTTAGGGGTCATGCCGAGATAAGGCAAAAATTAGGACATTCGTTCTCTAAATTATTGTATTTAAACGAATATTAGAATCCCTTCTCAGCAAAGACTGCTTCGCGCCCAATCGCTTCAGCCATCCATGGAGGAAGCTTGGATCTATGCGATTTCAAGACCTGCCAATCGCTATTCGACAGGCACGTGCGCAGCTTCGCGACTGCCTCTTGGGCGTGGGGTTTGCCCAACCAGGCAAGTGCACGTACAGCGTCGCCAGCAATGGTCGCTCCGAGGGCGACCTGCCACTGTGGCGCATGTTCGATTCTCACCTGAATTTTGCCTAATTGCAGGGTTCTCGGCCGTCCGCTGGTGATAAATACTTCCTTAATCGACACCTGCTGCGTCAGCCCTAGAAGGGGTCATGCCGAGATAAAGGGAAAATTCACTCACTTCCCTCCTATCCGCATGTTTTATAAAGACTTTTCAGGACGTAACTGAGTCTTGCCGAGATAAGGCAAAATTAGGACATTCGTTCTCTAAATTATTGTATTTAAACGAGCATCAGAAGCCCTGCTCAGCAAAGACTGCTTCGCGCCCAATCGCTTCAGCCATCCATTGAGGAAGGTTTGATCTATGCGATATCAAAATCTGCCAATCGTTACTCGACAGGCACGTGCGCAGCTTGGCGACTGCCTCTGGGGCGTGGGGTTTCCCCAGCCAGGCAAGCGCACGTACAGCGTCGCCAGCAATGGTTGTTCCGAGGGCGATTTGCCAATGCGGCGCATGCTCGATTCTCACCTGAGCCTTGCCTAGCTGCAGGGTTCTCGGCCGTCCGCCGGTAACAAATACCTCCCTAATCGACACCTGTTGCGTTAGCCCTAGAAGGTTCGCTGCGCGGGCACCGCTTAACGCGATTACCTGATGGCTTTTCGAAGCTATCGCACTGATAACCTTCTCCGTCGCCGGCGCGCGTTTGCCGAAGCGCCCGGTGACCGGCGCCACATAGAGGCCGCGTGAAATCCGCATTAACTCCCCGCCCTTGGCTAATCGAGAGAATGCTTGGTCCACCGAAGCACGGTCAGCCAAGTGAAGGAATTCGTTTGGTGCAAGGATGCCTCCTTCAGGAAGAAGCCTGCTGTGTTCGATGATTGCCGCGGAAAGGGATTTCATGGATGGCTGGTTTTTGAAATAGGGGTCGTCTCAGAAAACGGAAAATAAAGCACGCTAAGGCATAGCCGACCCTGCCAGGCTTGTTCCGCCCTGTAGCGACGCGATCAGCGGGCAGGAAACATTCCCCTTCCGCGCATGGCAGGCGCACACCAGTTCAGACAGCACGGTTTCCATGCGCGCCAGGTCGGCCATCTTTTCGCGCACGTCCTGAAGCTTGTGCTCGGCCAGGCTGCTGGCTTCCTCGCAGTGGGTGCCATCATCGAGCCGCAACAGCTCGGCGATTTCATCCAGGCTGAAGCCCAGCCGCTGGGCCGATTTCACGAATCGCACCCGCGTCACATCCGCCGCGCCATAGCGGCGAATGCTGCCGTAAGGCTTGTCCGGTTCCGGCAGCAGGCCCTTGCGCTGATAGAACCGGATCGTCTCCACGTTGACCCCGGCCGCCTTGGCAAAAGCGCCAATGGTCAGGCTCTCCAAATTGTTTTCCATATCACTTGACTCCGTACATGAGTACGGAAGTAAGGTTACGCTATCCAATTCAAATTCGAAAGGACAAGCGCATGTCTGAACCACAAAACGGGCGCGGCGCGCTCTTCGCTGGCGGACTGGCCGCCATCCTCGCCTCGACCTGCTGCCTCGGGCCGCTGGTCTTGGTCGCCTTGGGATTCAGCGGGGCATGGATCGGCAACCTGACCGTGCTGGAGCCCTATCGCCCGATTTTCATCGGCGCAGCGTTGGTAGCCTTGTTCTTCGCCTGGCGGCGCATCTACCGCCCTGCGCAAGCCTGTAGACCGGGTGAGGTCTGCGCGATTCCCCAAGTGCGAGCGACTTACAAGCTCATTTTCTGGGTCGTGGCCGTGCTGGTTCTGGTCGCGCTCGGATTTCCCTATGTCATGCCATTTTTCTACTGATCGGAGTTCACCATGAAGAAACTGTTTGCCTCCCTCGCCCTCGCCGCCGTTGTTGCCCCCGTGTGGGCCGCTACCCAGACCGTCACACTGTCCGTACCGGGCATGACCTGCTCTGCCTGTCCGATTACCGTCAAGAAGGCGATTTCCAAGGTCGAAGGCGTCAGCAAAGTTGACGTGACCTTCGAGACACGCGAAGCGGTGGTCACCTTCGATGATGCCAAGACCAGCGTGCAGAAGCTGACCAAGGCAACCAGAGACGCGGGCTATCCCTCCAGCGTCAAGCAGTGAGCCACTGAACCAGAGCCTAGGGCGATCATGGGGATGATCACACGCATTGCCGACAAGGCTGGCGCGCTCGGCAGCGTTGTTTCAGCGATGGGCTGCGCCGCCTGCTTCCCGGCCCTCGCCAGCTTGGGCGCGGCCATCGGGCTGAGCTTTCTACAGGAATACGAAGGGTTGTTTATCTCCACGCTGTTACCGCTGTTCGCCGTCGTGGCTTTGCTGGCGAATGCACTGGGCTGGCTGAGTCATCGGCAATGGCACCGCAGCCTGCTCGGCATGATCGGGCCAGCCATCGTGTTCGCCGGAACCGTCTGGCTGCTTGGCAACTGGTGGACAGCACGCCTCGTATACACCGGCCTAGCCCTGATGATCGGCGTGTCGATCTGGGACTTGGTTTCGCCGGTAAATCGCCGCTGCGGCCCGGATGGCTGCGAACTCCCCGCGAAACACGACTGACTGCGTGAGCCAGCGGCCAACACAGAAAAGGAACGATGAATGACCACCCTCAAAATCACCGGCATGACCTGTGACTCGTGTGCGACGCACGTCAAGGAAGCCCTGGAGAAAGTTCCCGGCGTGCAGTCGGCGGATGTCTCCTATACGAAGGGCAGCGCCAAACTCGCCGTCGAGGCCGGCATATCGCCGGACGCGTTGACTGCCGCCGTGGCCGGACTCGGTTATCGGGCCACGCTCGCCGACGCGCCCGTGCCTCCGGTGGGCGGTGGCTTGCTCGGAAAGATGCGCGAATGGCTAGGTAGCGGCGACAAGGCTGGTGGTGACGGTGGCGGATTGCATATTGCCGTTATCGGCAGCGGTGGCGCGGCGATGGCGGCGGCGCTGAAAGCCGTCGAGCAAGGCGCGCACGTCACCTTGATCGAGCGCGGCACCATCGGCGGCACCTGCGTCAATGTCGGCTGCGTGCCGTCCAAGATCATGATCCGCGCCGCGCACATCGCCCACTTGCGCCGAGAAAGCCCGTTCGATGGCGGCATGCCGCCCACACCGCCGACGATCTTGCGCGAGCGGTTGCTGGCCCAGCAGCAGGCGCGCGTCGACGAACTGCGCCACGCCAAATACGAAGGCATCCTGGATGACAATCCCGCCATCTCCGTGCTGCACGGCGAAGCCCGTTTCAAGGACGCGCACAGCCTGACCGTGCAACTCAACGGTGGTGGCGAACGTGTGCTGGCGTTCGACCGTTGCCTGATTGCCACCGGCGCGAGTCCGGCCGTGCCGCCGATTCCCGGCCTGAAGGACACGCCGTACTGGACTTCCACCGAAGCACTGGTCAGCGACACCATTCCTGAGCGGCTGGCCGTGATTGGTTCGTCGGTGGTAGCGCTGGAACTGGCGCAGGCGTTCGCCCGACTGGGCAGCAAAGTAACGATTCTTGCACGCAGCACCCTGTTCTTCCGCGAAGACCCGGCCATCGGTGAGGCAATCACGGCGGCGTTCCGCGCCGAAGGGATCGAGGTGCTGGAGCACACCCAGGCCAGCCAGGTCGCGCACGAGGGCGGCGAATTCGTGCTCACCACGGCGCACGGCGAGCTGCGCGCCGACAAACTGCTGGTCGCCACCGGTCGCTCGCCCAACACGCGCAGCCTGGCGCTGGACGCGGCAGGTGTCGCGCTCAACCTGCAAGGCGCTATCGTCATCGACGTCGGCATGCGGACCAGCACGCCGGACATCTACGCGGCCGGCGACTGCACCGACCAGCCTCAGTTCGTCTATGTGGCGGCAGCGGCCGGCACCCGTGCGGCGATCAACATGACGGGCGGTGACGCGGCGCTTAACCTTGCCGCCATGCCTGCCGTGGTGTTCACCGATCCGCAAGTCGCCACCGTGGGCTACAGCGAGGCAGAGGCCCAGCACGACGGGATCGAGACCGACAGTCGCACCTTGACCTTGGACAACGTGCCGCGTGCGCTCGCCAACTTCGACACACGCGGCTTCATCAAGCTGGTCATCGAGGAAGGTAGTGGACGGCTCATCGGCGTACAGGCGGTCGCGCCGGAAGCCGGCGAACTGATCCAGACGGCGGTACTCGCCATCCGTAACCGGATGACCGTGCAGGAACTGGCCGACCAGTTGTTCCCCTATCTGACGATGGTCGAGGGACTGAAGCTCGCGGCGCAGACCTTTAACAAGGATGTGAAGCAGCTTTCCTGCTGCGCCGGGTGAGAAAAAGGAGGTGTTCGATGAACGCCTACACGGTGTCCCGGCTGGCCCTTAATGCCGGGGTGAGCGTGCACATCGTGCGCGACTACCTGCTGCGCGGACTGCTGCGGCCGGTGGCGTGCACCCCTGGCGGCTACGGCCTGTTCGACGATGCGGCCTTGCAACGGCTGTGCTTCGTGCGGGCTGCTTTCGAAGCGGGTATCGGTCTCGACGCGCTGGCGCGGCTGTGCCGGGCGTTGGATACCGCGGACGGCGACGAAGCGGCCGCGCAGCTTGCCGTGCTGCGCCAGTTCGTCGAACGTCGGCGCGAAGCATTGGCCGATCTGGAGGTGCAGTTGGCCACCATGCCGACCGAGCTGGTACAGCATGCGGAGAGTCTGCCATGAACAGCCCCGAGCGCTTGCCGACCGAGACACACAAGCCGTTCACCGGCTACCTGTGGGGCGCGTTGGCCGTGCTCACCTGTCCCTGCCATTTGCCGATTCTCGCTGTGGTGCTCGCGGGGACGACGGCCGGCGCGTTCATCGGGGAGCATTGGGGTATTGCAGCCATCACGCTGACCGGCTTGTTTGTCCTGTCCGTGACGCGGCTGTTGCGGGTCTTCAAGGAAAGATCGTGAGCACATCACTGCCCGCCAGATGGACGGCGACCGAATTGGCGCAGGCGGTTGTGCGCGGGCAGTTTGAGCTGCACTACCAGCCGATTGTCGATTTGCGCAGTGACCAGATTGTCGGTGCGGAAGCCCTGTTGCGCTGGCGTCATCCGCAGCTCGGACTTTTGCCGCCGGGCCAGTTCCTGCCCGTGGTCGAATCGTCCGGCTTGATGCCTGAAATCGGCGCTTGGGTGCTGGGCACCGCCTGCCGCCAGATGCGCGAATGGCGGATGCTGGCATGGCAACCGTTCCGGCTCGCCGTCAATGTTTCGGCGAGCCAGGTAGGACCGGATTTCGACGGGTGGGTAAAGGGCGTGCTGGCTGACGCCGAGTTGCCTGCCGAGTATCTGGAAATTGAGCTGACCGAATCGGTCGCGTTCGGCAATCCGGCGATCTTCCCAGCCCTGGAAGCCTTGCGACAGATCGGTGTGCGCTTCGCTGCCGATGACTTCGGGACGGGGTATTCCTGTCTGCAACACCTGAAGTGCTGCCCGATTACTAAGCTCAAGATCGACCAGTCCTTCGTCGCCGGACTCGCCGACGACCACCGCGACCGGACCATCGTGCACACCGTGATTCAGCTTGCGCACGGGCTGGGAATGGACGTGGTGGCCGAGGGCGTGGAAACGCCGACCAGTCTCGCGCTGTTGCGGCAAGCGGAGTGCGATACGGGGCAAGGCTTCCTGTTCGCCAAGCCAGTGCCGGCGGCGGCATTCGCCGCCTTTGTCAGTCAATGGAGGGGTGCCACCATGAATGCAAATGATCCGACTGCCACCAGTTGCTGCGTGTGCTGCAAGGAAATCCCGCTCGACGCCGCCTTCACACCGGAAGGTGCGGAGTACGTCGAGCGCTTCTGCGGGCTGGAGTGTTATCAACGCTTCCAGGCGCGGGCAAGCAACGCGACCGAAACGAGCGCCGAACTGAACGCTTGCGGTTCGCCGCCGTCAGATTGAGGCATGCCCTAACTGGGCGTCAGGCCGGAACCTTGGGCAGTGTCAGAATAGGGCCGATTCCAGCATTTTCTGACGACTCGCCTGCAACCTCTAGGGCCTCAACCTGACAGGCCGCACGCTTAGCGTACGATTTTGTCCGTTTTCTCTATCGTCCCCTCCATGCCCGACGGACGGTCGCCGGCCCGCCCTGGTCGAAGGCCGCCCCACTCGGCCCGGCGAGGCCCGGCCAAGGTTGGACAGTTGCAGCGGCCAAAATCGCCCCCTGCGGCCTCCTGGGCGCGTTTCTGGTGCCAAGGTAGGCTTGCCCCCTGACTGACAGCTTCCGCGTTGTGTGGGCGATTCTGGAGGCTCTGACGCTGCTCCGGTTGCAGCGCTCCCGCCCCCTCTTTGGCGTTCAACCTGTCGTTTTCAGAAGACGGCTGCACTGAACGTCAGAAGCCGACTGCACTATAGCAGCGGAGGGGTTGGATCCATCAGGCAACGACGGGCTGCT
The DNA here is from genome assembly GCF_058792515.1 of Pseudomonas sp. MT92. Classification (NCBI taxonomy): domain Bacteria; kingdom Pseudomonadati; phylum Pseudomonadota; class Gammaproteobacteria; order Pseudomonadales; family Pseudomonadaceae; genus Pseudomonas; species Pseudomonas sp. MT92. The sequence continues at coordinate 15,344 of NZ_JBXAFA010000032.1, read as the reverse complement.
GCCGGCCAATAGCCGACAATGACGACACTGGAAATCCCCGCCTGTGAGCGTCGGCTCAGGGCGGGACAGCGTCATCCAGCTACCTGCGCCACTGACTCAGCCTTGTCCAGCCGGCCGCGCCGCACGAACAGACTGACCAGCCGTTGACGGATCGCCACCTGGAGTTCCGCCAGTTGTTCCGGCGTGATGCGAATTTCACCCGCTCGACGAGCGCAACACCGGCGCCGCCTACGCCAAGAACCGGCGAATCGAACTCAAACTCACGAACCGCTGAGCGCCGCGTCACCGCGCTGCTGCGCCAGCCAGTCGCGCGGGGCGCAGCCCATGCGCACGCGGAAGGCGCGCGCCAGAGCGTTCGGGCTGCCGTAGCCGACGCGGTCGGCCACCACCGCCACCGGCCGCCCCTGCTTGAGCAGGGTGCAACTGACGTTCATCCGCCAGTCGGCCAGATAGTCGCCCGGCGTGACGCCCACCGCGTCCTTGAACGCGGCGGCGAAGCGCGCGCGTGACATGCCCGCCTTCGCCGCCAGCGCCTCGAGCGACCACGCGGTCTGCGGCGCATCGTGCATGGCGGTTATGGCGCGCGCGAGTTTCGGGTCGGCCAGGCCCGCCAGCAGTCCGGTGGCGCCAAGCCGCCCATCCATCAGATAACGCAGCAACTGGATCAGTAGCAACTCGCACAAGCGGTCGATGGCGGCCTGCCGACCGCACTGGTCGCGCTCGGCTTCGGCAAACAGCAACTCTAGCGTCGGCCCGAGGCCGGGCAAGTCCGCCAACGGAATCAGCAGCATCGACGGCAAGGCCATGGCCAACGGATTGCCCGTCGAAGCGCCCAGGTCGACCTCCGCACACAACCGCTCAGCGGTATCGCCGGGGGCGGCGACAAAACGATGCGACGCCACGCGCGGATAAAACAGCAGGCTCGGCTCGGTAACCAGCAGATCTTCATGCACGGGCGAACGCGCCGTAATCGGGCCGCGCCGCACCAGATGGATATAGCCATGCGGCGCCGCGTAATGATGCTGCCCACAGAAGGCGCCGCTGTGAAAAACGCGCGCCGAAAGCGAGTAGTGCCGGAGCAAGCCGGCCAGTCGATCCGCCATTCCACTCTCCATATAAGACGATAGGTTACGTATTTGATACTTTACGTGCCATATCGTACCAAACAAAGGGCGATCATGCCCACGTGCTCTTGCACCTCACCCACTACGGAGATAGACATGACCCAAATCGCCCCCCTGACCATCGACACCGCTGACGCCGCTACCGCTGCCACACTCAAGGCCGTCAAAGCCAAGCTTGGCATGGTGCCGAACCTGTTCGCCACGCTGGCCCACGCGCCGGCGGCGCTCAATGGCTACCTCGGCTTGTCCGAAACGCTGGGCACCGGCCGCCTGAATGCCTCCCAGCGCGAGATCGTTGCGCTCGCTGCCGGTCAAGCCAATCGCTGCCAGTATTGCCTGAGCGCACACACCCTGATCGGCAAAGGTGCCGGACTGTCGGCAGAGGCCATCGCCGCGGCCCGCACCGGCCAGGCGGCCAACGCACTTGACGATGCAATCGCCGGCTTTGCCCGCGCGCTGGTCGAGCAACGCGGCGTGGTGTCGGCCGACGCCATGGCCAACTACCGCCGCGCGGGGCTCGACGACGGCCTGATACTGGAAGTGATCGCCAACGTCGCGCTGAACACGCTCACCAACTACACCAACCACATCGCCGACACCACGGTGGATTTCCCCGTGGTCGCCGTCTGATCTCCATAGGCATATAAGGAGAACACGATGAAAATCGCACTCACCGGCGCTCTGCTCGCCAGCGCCCTCGTCCTGCCACTGGCCGTCACGGCCGGCGACTTTTCGCCCTATGTGGACAGCCAGGGCGGCATCAGCCGCCCCACAGACTTCCGCACAAACTTCGTCCACCTGGGCTCATATGCGGTGTTGGACGAAAAATCCGCCTCTCGCGGCTTGCACGATGTGTACACCGAAAAGGCCTCGGCCGAGCACTACCGCAAGACCGGCAAGTTCTTGGACGGCGCCACGCTGGTGAAAGAGATCCGCAAGCTCGAAACCAGCGCCATGACCACTGGCAACCCTGTGGTCTGGGGTTCCGATGCGGCCGTGTGGTTCGTGATGGTCAAGGACGCCAAAGGCCGTTTCGCCAGCAACCCCTTGTGGGGCGACGGCTGGGGCTGGGCGCTGTTCAAGGCCGACGCCCCCGCCAAGAATGTCGCCGTCAGCTACGAAGCCGACTGCATGGGCTGCCATGTGCCGGCGGCCAAGACCGACCGCGTATTCATCCAGGGCTATCCGACACTGACCCAGCACTGACTTGCTGCCGGGTTACGCTTCGCGCAGGATGGCACCTCCGTCCTGCGCGAGCCACCCTTTCCGGAAGCGCGCCATGCCGACACTCGACGCCTTTCTGACCGACGTCCGCGCCTGCACGCGCTGCGCACCGCATCTGCCACACGGCGTGCAGCCGGTCTTCCAGTTTCACCCGAGTGCGCCCATCCTCATCGCCGGCCAAGCACCGGGGGCCCGGGTCCATGCCTCAGGCGTGCCCTTCGACGACGCCAGCGGCGCGCGTCTGCGCGCCTGGCTGGGCGTGGACCGCGACACCTTCTACGACCCTACCCGCATCGCCATTCTGCCCATGGGCTTCTGTTATCCGGGCACCGGCAAAAGCGGTGACCTGCCGCTACGCCCGGAGTGCGCCCCCCGCCTGGCGCGAAGCCTTCATGCAGCGTTTCGAGCGCCTGTCGCTGGTCATCGTGCTGGGCAGCTACGCCATGGACTACCACCTCGGTACTGGCAAGACGCCGCTCACCCGGGTGGTCGAAGCCTGGCGCGAGCACTGGCCGCAAGCGTTCCCCCTGCCTCACCCTAGCCCGCGCAACAATCGCTGGCTGGTGCGCAACCCCTGGTTCCAACAAGACGTGCTGCCCGCGCTGCAAGCACGCGTCCAGGCAGTCCTCACCGCCAACCCCAAGGAAACCCCATGACCGACGACACCGCCGCCATTACCGAGCTGCTGCACAAGTACTACGACACCCTGGCCTGGGCGAACGGAGACAGGCACCGGCTTTGGAGCGATGAACGACGGCTTCAGGTGCGGTAGCTGACGCCTGGGACCTCAATCACCGTATGACCGGGTCGAAAGCGGTCCTTTCTCTGACAACATCGCCCTAGCCCGCACTCAACCCCCACAACACATCCAGCACATGTTGCGTAGGCCGCTCGACGTCCCCACCACGGTGGGCAATACCAAGTTGACGCCACAATAAGGGCTGTAATGGCCGCATGACGATCCTGGTATCGGGCAATGGCGTGGAGGCTTCATGCGGCAACAACGTCGCACCATAACCGGCCGCCACTAGGCTTTTGATCGCATCGTTGTAGTTCAGTTGAATACGCGGCGTGGGCTGCCGTCCATCACTGGCGAACCACTCCGAGGTCAAGCGCGAAAGCCGAGTAGTTTTGTCATTCAGAATTAATGGCTGGGCGGCCAGCCAACCGGGGGTCACAACATCCGGGCATTCCCAGCGAGCCGGCAAGAAGGCCATGACCGGGTCCCGCCGCCATGGCTCGATCCGCAATTCCTTCACCGGGGTCTGTGGCAGCGCGACCAGACCGATCTCCAAAGAGCCCTCGGCAAGCTTCTTCAAAGTTTCCTGCGACGTGAGCACCGCGACCTGCACATCGATAGCGGGATGGCGTTGGCCCAACGTCTCCAAAGCTTGCGGCATCAACTGTGCGATGGCCCCTGTGGAGGCACCCAGCCGCACACGCCCGGCCAAGCCCTGCACCTGACGCTCCACGTCCTCAAGCGCCTGCTCCGCATCCGCCAACAGGCGCCGCGCGCGCTCCACCAGCGTTTCTCCAATCGCCGAAGGCTGAATGCGCCCACGTGTGCGCGACAACAGCTTTCCGCCAACCCGCGACTCCAGGTCGGCAATATGCAAACTGACCGTGGGTGGCGCGAGGTGCAGCACACGGGCCGCCTCGGCAAACGAACCCAGGTCGGCAATGGCCACCAACGTGCGCAGACGGTCCAGGCTGATTTCGCGCATGAGTCACTCCTTGTTCAGAAAAGCTGAATTTCATCGTTTAGAAATTCAACTTTTCCTATCTTAGCCCCTCACTGAAGATTGGAACTCCTGATTTCCTATGTCCGAGAGCATTCCATGGCAAGTCCTCTTATATTCATCGACGGCGACCAAGGCACCACCGGGTTGCAAATCCATCAACGTCTACGCGACCGGACCGATCTGCGGCTTATCACGCTCAGCCCCGAACATCGCAAGGATCCGCAACGTCGCGCCGAAATCATCAACGCCTGCGACATCGCGATTCTCTGCTTGCCCGACCAAGCCGCACGCGACGCTGTAGCGAGCATCGAAAACCCCGCCGTTCGGGTGATCGATGCGAGTTCGGCGCACCGCACCCATCCAGACTGGACCTATGGTTTCGCGGAGATGAACTCGCAGCAGGCCCAACGCATCGCCACGGCACGGCGGGTCAGCAATCCCGGTTGCTATCCCACGGGGGCGATAGGGCTGCTGCGCCCATTGCTGGAGGCCGGGTTGCTGCCCAGGGACTATCCGACGAACATTCATGCTGTGTCGGGCTATTCCGGAAAAGGGCGCGTTGGCGTGCAAGAGCATGAGGGAGAGGGCGCATCACAGGCGCCCGCGTTTCAGGTTTATGGTCTGGGGCTGGCACACAAACATATTCCGGAGATTCAGCAGCAAAGCGGTCTGATGGAGCGGCCGATGTTTGTGCCGGCTTATGGGGCTTTTCGGCAGGGGATCGTGCTGACCATACCGTTGCAACTTCGCTTGTTGGCGCCGGGCGTGGATGCGGTGCGGTTGCATGCGTGTCTTATGCAGCACTACGTCGATGCGGACCATGTACAGGTGATGTCGATGCAGGAGGCCAAAGGGTTGACGTGCCTTGATCCTCAGGCGCTTAACGGGACTGATAGTTTGCGATTGGTGGTGTGTGAAAATGATGAGACGGGGCAGGTTTTGTTGGCTGCGGTGTTTGACAATCTTGGGAAGGGAGCCGCTGGAGCGGCGGTGCAGAATCTGGATTTGATGGTTGCAGGAACATGACTCCGACTACCCACTGGCTCTAGAGTCTATGGCTCGAATTTTCGAGCGGTTGTTTCCTCTCTGTTTATGGCCTGGCATCGACGGCATTAAACGAGTCGAAAACAGAATCTACGCGTGTCAGCAGTTTGCAATCCAGTCAGGCTTTGAAGTTAAACGGTCGTCCACGACAGGCAGCAATCGGCCAACAGCGGCCGTTTTAGAGTAGGGAAAATAAATCCCCTTTTCTGCTGTCTACGCTTCGCAGCGCCGGTTACCCGGTCACCACGCAAGACTCGCTTCCGGTCGGTGGCTAACCTTTACCGGGCGGGGGTCATACCCGCTGGGTTTCTTACGCCATTTCGTGACGGCTTGCGCCGTCATTCCCAGGCGACCAAGCTTTGCCTGGCGCACATAAATCAGTCCCCTTTTTCTCTTTGCGCAGCAATGGCGTCGATCCTTCGCGCCTGCAAACCTTTGGTGCAGGCTCCAGCTCGCCCATTGCCCCCAACGACACCGCCGAGGGTCGCGCCCAAAATCGCCGCGTTGAAATCAAACTGGTGCCCCGTAGCGGCGCTGTAGCTCAAGGGTAATGGTGCCTTGGTGCTCTTTTCGTCGGATGCCCAGCTATCTTTTAATGGGTTACGGGCGATTTGCAGTGGGCTCCAAAACCTGGCCTCAGGAGGTGCAAGCTCCCGTGGCACCGGCTTTGGACTGGGCAGACCAATACGCCGGCCCATAAGCCCATAAGGATCCCGGCCTCGGCCGGGTTCTTTATGCCCGCTTCGCGGGCTTGAGCCCAGAAGGGAGCGGCGTGCGCCGGATTCGCATCTGCCAGCCAGTACGCAGCCCGTTTGGAACTCAGTTGATCCGTCTTTTTCAACGGTTTAACAGCCAAATCAATACGTTCACAAGTACACTCGCCACCCTAGGGATGGTGAAGCATCCACGAGCGGTACTAGAATTTTCAGCTTTTCGGTGCCGCCGCACGAATTCAAGGGGCAAGCATGGATTACGAACAACTGCCGAGGGCCGCCTTGGTCCGTATGCTGCAGGAGCATGATGCGGCGCTTGCCGATGCTGGCAAGAATGGCATCGTTATGAGTTACACCGGGCGGGCTGCTCCCTGGCAGATCATCCGCCAGGTCAAGCCGAAGCTGCATCGTATTATCAAGAAAGTATCCTTTGGAGAGGAAACCGCCCAGTCAGAGAATGAGATCTGGGACGGTGAAAACCTTTCTGCGATGGTCACGCTCTATAAATATCGTGGTCAAGTTGATCTTGTAGTAACAGACCCGCCGTACAACACCGGCGAGGACTTCCGCTATAACGACAAGTGGGACAAGGATCCAAACGATCCAGATCTCGGCGATGTAGTTCCTAAAGATGATGGGTCCAAGCACAGCAAATGGTTGCGCTTCATGACACCCAGAATCTGGATGATGCGTGAGATGCTAACCCCAGGCGGGGTTATGGCTATCTGTATTGATCATAGGGAACTATTTAGACTTGGCATGCTCATGGACGAAATCTTCGGCGAAGAGAATCGCATTGGCATAATCAATTGGCAGAAAAGCTATTCACCTCGCAGTGATAATAAGGGGGCGGCGGCGAAAACTGAGTGCAACACCTGACCTTTCCGGTACGGTGCTGTCCCTATGTCTTATTCCGAACTCAGCGTTGAAGAGCGCGCCACCATTCAAATCGGTCATGCCCAAGGTTTCAGCCTGCGCGGGATTGCCTGCTTGATCAACCGATCCCCTTCGACCATCAGCCGGGAGCTGCGCCGCAATCGAGATGCCTGTGGCGGCTACTCGGCCCGCGTGGCCCAGCAGCAGATGCAGGCCCGCCGTCAGGTGTGTCGACCGAAGCAAAAGCTGTTGCCGGGTAGCGAGCGCTTCGAATTGGTGGCGCATATGCTGCGTGAGCGTTTGTCTCCCGAGCAGATTGCCGGCAAGCTGCGCAGCATGAATATTCCCAGCCTCAGAGATGCCTACGTCTGTCGCGAGACGATCTATAACGCGATCTATGCCTTGCCAGTCGGCGAGCTGCGTAAAGAGCTGATCATCTGCCTGCGCCAAAGCAAGACGATGCGCAGGCCGCGCTCTGGCGGCGTGGATCGGCGCGGTCAGATCCCTGAGAGGGTCAGTATTCATGTACGTCCGCCGGAGATCGAAGACCGACTGATGCCAGGGCATTGGGAAGGCGACCTGATCAAGGGCAAGGCCAACGCCTCGTCTGTAGGTACGCTGGTGGAGCGCACCAGTGGCTACCTGATGCTGGTGAAGATGAACGACGCGACGGCGACCTCGGCGATGGAAGGCTTCAGTGCAGCGCTCAATGGCATGCCGCTGGCGATGCGCAAGAGCATGACCTACGACCAGGGCCGAGAAATGGCGCGGCATGCTGAAATCACCCAGCAGACCGGGGTGGCGATTTACTTCTGCGACCCGCACAGCCCTTGGCAGCGCGGCAGTAACGAAAACATCAATGGCCTGATCCGCCAGTACCTGCCCAAAGGCACGGACTTGTCGGTGCATAGCCAGGAGGAACTGGATGCCATCGCACTGCAACTGAACATGCGCCCCCGTAAGCGCTTCGACTTCAAGTGTCCGATCGAGGTTATGGACGAGGTGATGCAGGAAGCTATGGCTATGCGGCATGATGCTCCAGCTTCAATTCAATAACCGTGTTGCACTCAGCTCCTGTAACCGCCCACTTTAATGTCAGGAAGCTTAAGCTCTGTTAGTGTTTTGGCTATTCTCTCTCCTCTTGGAAGACTGGTTGAAAGAGCCAGGAATATTTCCAATAACCCATTAAGTCAATCCCTCTACACTGGGCGCACCGATGAGTTTGGCCAAATAGAGTTTGCTTTACGAATGATGCAAGCTGAAACAGGCGCCATAGTAGGTCGCATAGGTGATGCATCAAATCGGCTTAGCGAACACACCCGAGGCCTACTAAAGGATATTGAGTCAAGCAATGTACTTACAGTTGAGCAGCAGGCAGAGACAGATCAAATAGCAACGGCAGTAAACCAAATGGCGGCAAGCATTCAAGAGGTTGCGAGCAATGCACAGCATGCTGCAGATGCGGCCGGAAGAGCAGACACTGAGACGGCATCTGGCCAGCGTCTGGTAGCCCACACAAGCCAGTCAATCACTGCCCTTGAAGGTGAAATTAGGCAAGCCGCTCAGGTTATTCATGAGCTTGAAGGTCAAAGTAACGAGATATCAAAAGTTCTTGACGTTATACGAGGGATCGCCGAGCAAACGAATTTGTTGGCACTCAACGCAGCAATTGAGGCCGCGCGTGCTGGTGAGCAGGGGCGTGGTTTTGCTGTTGTCGCCGATGAGGTTCGCAGTCTTGCTGCTCGCACACAGCAATCGACAACGGATATTCAAAGCATGATCAGCGCTCTACAAGAGCGAGCGCAATCCGCTGTTACAGTCATGGAGCAAAGTAGTCGGCAAGCGCACACGAGTGTAGCTCACGCAGAGGAAGCAGCTACAGCTCTTGATGGAATTGGCCAACGCGTTAACGAAATTACCGACATGAACGCGCAAATAGCGACTGCGGTCGAGCAGCAGGGAGCAGTAAGTGAAGACATAAACCGCAGTATTATCAATATACGCGATGCTGCTGATACCAATGTACAGACCGGGCAGAATAATTTGCAAAGTGCGAAATCTGTCGCTCAGTTAACTAGCGCTCTGAGCGAACTGGCAAAACAGTTTTGGGAAAAACGAGGATAACGCTTTTCAGTATCTCGACAGGGATAACTTACTTTACCATCGGTTATCCCTTTTAGCCGCACAAATTTTAGCCATGGCTTTTCAGGAAGTCAGGGCTATCAGAATGGCCTTAGAAAGCCTAGTCAAAGAGCTGTCACGAGAACACCGTTAGCTTAGCGTACGATTTTTTCCGAATTCTGCGGTTCCCCCGAGATGGGCCTGGACACGGGTGATAGATGCTGAATTAAGCCGTGTGACGGCAGGCTGTGCTGGGCTGCACGTCGGCATGGGCGTGCGTGGTCAGGACGCAAAAACACACTTGCCCGCAATGGCGGGCAAGTGTGTTTGCAGAGGGGGAGTGCGTTGTTGGTTATTGTTTGTTGCGACCGGCAATCACCACCAGGATCAGCGACGCCAGGATCAGGATCGAACTGATAGCGGCAATGGTCGGATCGATCTCGTCGCGCAGCGCCGTGAACATGCGCTTGGTCAGAGTCTGGTTGTCGCCGCCGGAGATGAACAGCGCCACCACAGTTTCATCCAGCGAGGTGATGAAGGCGAACAGTGTCGCCGAGACCACACTGGGCTTGATCTGCGGCAGGGTCACGGCCATGAAGGCGCGAAAGCGGTTCATGCCCAGGCTGCGCGCCACCATTTCCTGGGACATGTCGAAGTTACGCAGACCGGCCAGCAGCGCGATGATCACGTAGGGCAAGGCGAGCATGATGTGCGCCAGCACCAGGCCGGTCAGCGTGCTGATCAGGCCGACCCGGGCGTAAACGAAGAACACGCCGGCGGCGATCAGGATGATGGGCACCATCATCGGCAGCAGCAGGATGATCTGCAGCGTACGCACCACCTTCAGGCTGGAGTTGTTGATGGCGTAGGCGGCCGCCATACCAATCGGCAGGCTGATGGCCATGGTGAAAAATGCCGTGATCAGACTGACCCGCGCCGCCGACATCCACTCCACGCTGTTGAAGAACGCCTCGTACCAGTGGAAGGACCATTGCTTGGGAGGGAATTGCAGGAAGCGCGCCTCGGAGAACGACATGGGTACCACGATCAGCACCGGGATGATCAGGTACAGCAGGATCGCCGCGACCAGCACCGTGAACAGCACGTGGGACAGGCGAAGGTGACGCAGGTTGGCAAGCAGGTTCATTTAGCGCGCTCCCAGGATGCGTTCGATGGGGATGAAGCGATTGATGCCCCAGAAGATCAGGAACACCACAAACAGCAGCACCAGGCCGACTGCGCTGGCTGCGCCCCAGGCGTGATAGAGCTCGACGTTGCGTTGCACCAGCATCGACACCAGGATCGTGCGGCCACCGCCGAGCAGTTCCGGGGTGATGAAGAAGCCTAGGCAGATGACGAACACCAGGATGGAACCGGCCATGACCCCCGGCGCTGCCATCGGCAGGAAGACCCGGCGGAAGGTGTAGAAGGGTTTGGCGCCAAGGCTCTCGGACGCTTGCATGAGGTCCTGGGGGATTTTTTTCATCACCGAATACAGCGGCAGGACCATAAAGGGCAGCATGACGTGCAGGGTGCCGATTACCGTGCCAGTGGTGTTGTGCATCAGCGTCAGGGGTTGGTCGATGATGCCAAGGTCCATCAGCGTCTGATTGACCAGTCCGCGGCGTTGCAGGAGCACCAGCCAGGCATAGGCCCGCACCAGCACGCTGGTCCAGAACGGCAGGATCACGCAGATCAGAATCAGGTTGGCCCAGAAACCCTGCAGGCGCGAAGCGGCGTAGGCAATGGGGAAGCCCATGACGATCGACAGGATCGTCACCAGGAAACTGATCTTGAAGGTCAGGGCGAAGGTGTCCCAGTAAATGCTTTCCTGGAAAATCCGGATGTAGTTGGCCAGGGAAAACCCTTCCTCGGTCTGGACCGACTGAAAGGCCAGCCAGCACAGCGGCATGATCAACAGCACCACGACCATGACCAGCGCCGGGGTGAGCAGCAACAGCATGGAGGTGTGCTCCTTGCGTTCTTCACGGGCCAGGGCGTCTTCGCTGGTCATGGGCGGCTGGTGCTGCTGGTCGCTGGAGTCGGGCATGGATTTGGCGAGATAGGCGTTGGACATGATGACCTCTCGTCACTGCGCAGTGCTGGAGGGTATCCAGCACTGACGGGTAGCGCTGGCGGTGGCAGTCGTCCTGGCGGACAGCAGGGTGCGGTGCTCGGGTAATGTCATGTGAAGAACTCCCAATGGTGGGCAGGTACTTGAGGCGAGCGCGAGTTGTCTGCACAGGTCACTCTGCGGGACCCTCAGGCCTAATGTACCGGGATGCCAACGAATGAAGTGGACGCAATTGACCGGTGCGCAAGCGCTTTATGTCGAAATCGCGGGGGCAGACGGCATGTCCTGCGCCGAGGCCTCTGGCCTGCGGCGCAGCAACGGCCGATGGCTATTTTTTCTGGACGAAGGACAACCAGCGTTCTTCGGCCTTGACCCCGGCTTCGGAGGCCCACCATTGCGCCGAGAGCAGGGCCTGGCGCGAGATGTTGCCGGGTGCGGAAGGCAGCTTGGCCTCGCGCTCGGCCGGGATTACCCCGGTCTTGAAGGCTTCGGGGTTGAGCGGGCCGTAGTCGATGATCATCGGCAACGCCGCTTGCAGTTTGGCATCGATGGCCTCGTTGACGAATTTCATGGCGGCCACCTTGTGCGGCGAGCCTTTGAGGACGCACAACGAGTTGGTTTCCAGCACACCCTGGTTGTAGTCGAATGCCACGGGTGCGCCGGCGGCCTGTACGGCGGTGATACGGCCGTTCCAGGCCTGGATCATGTCCACTTCGCCGTCGCTGATCAGCTGCGCCGACTGCCCGCCGGACGTCCACCAGGTGGCGATGTCGGGCTTGATCTGCTCAAGCTTGCGGAAGGCGCGATCGACGTCCAGCGGATAGAGCTTGTCCATCGGCACGCCATCGGCCAGCAGCGCGATTTCCAGGGTTGGACGTGGCAGGTTACGTAGGGAGCGCTGGCCCGGGTATTTTTTGGTGTCCCAGAAGTCGGCCCAGGTCTTGGGTACGTCCGCGCCTTTGAACGCGTCCGTGCGATACGCCAGCACCGTGGAGTAGCTGATGTAGCCGACGCTGTATTCGTCCTTGAGGCTGTCGGGTATTTGCGCGGCATTGGGAATCAGCGCAAGGTCGAGCTTCTCGAACAGCCCTTCGGCTTCGCCACGGATGCAGTCGCCAGTGGGCAGGTCCACCACGTCCCAGGTGACCTTGCCGCTCTCGACCTGGGTCTTGATGATCGGGTAGGCCTTGGGCGAGCTGTCCTGTTTGAGCGTCAGACCGAGCTTTTTCGCCGCAGGCTCCAGGATCGCCTTGCTCTGGGCTTCCTGATAAGCACCGCCCTGGGATACGAACGTGATGTCCTCGGCCATGGCCTGGGTGGCGCTACCGATGAACAGGGCCAGACTCGCGAGTTGGAAAGCTGTAGTGCGCAATGTGCTCATGGAAAGACTCCGAATGGTTGGCAGATTTTCTTGGGCGAGCTGTAGGTTTTGTTGTCGGTCGCTCTGCGGGACCATGGAGGTCTAATGTACCGGCTTGTCCGTGAACGAAGCGGCTACAAATGCGCGGATGAAAAGTGGTTTATTGCGAAAATGCGAACGGGCACAGTATTTCGTGCGTCGGGTGCGGGCTTGCGCGCCTGTCGCGAGCAGCCCCGAAGCCCCCGGTAGGAGCGAGCATGCTCGCGATGGCGGTGTGTTGGGTGAGTCATAGCCAAGTCATTCAGCCCACCGTCATCCGCCTCACCACGCGCCGAATCATCGGCGCCGCCAGCACCACCACCGGCAACATCGATACCCACGACAGCGCCCACGCGTTCAACCAGCGGCCGGCAAAGGCCAGGTCGAGCGCATGGGGTGTGGTGGCGATGGCGGCCGCGACCGCGCAGGTCAGGCCGGATTGAACGACGCCGAAAACGAAATGCTCATAACGGGCGGGGATTTTCATCGGGGGTTCTCGAGAAAGAGCGGGGGGGCGCGATGCCCGGCCGCTCGGGCACGATCAAGCCGGTTGCAGTTGCGCGATAGTCTCTTCGGTGGTCCACAGCCCGTGGGCGAGGAAGCGGTAATTGATGATGGCCGCCAGGTAGCCGTCGCCATCCGGCAGGCGCGGGCCGGCGGTGGCGTCGCGTACCACGACTATTTCAAAGCCCTGTTCGAGCAGTTCGCGCAGGTGTGATTCCACGCAAAGGTTGGCCGCCATGCCGGCGAGGATGATCTGCGACACGCCTTTCTTGCGCAATTGCAGCGCCAGGTCGTTGGTTTCCGGGCCGTAGACCTTGTGCGGCGAGGCGATGATGGTCTCGCCGTCGAGAATGTACGGCTTGTAGATCTCGAGGAAATCGGCGCCGGAGCCTTCGAAGTTTTCCAGGGTGTTCGGTCCCTTGCGATCGAACATGCAGATGCTGTGCATGACCTTTTCCAGCGGACCGCCAAAATGCCAGTCGTGGTCGTGCGGGTAGTAATAGTGTGGCGACACGGCCACGGGCAGGTCGTGAGCCTTGAAGGCCTTGAACAGTTTTTCCAGGTTTTCGACGGTGTTGTTCTCGACGATGCTCTCACCGAACACCGCCCAACTGGCGCCGGCAGGGCTGAGGAAGTCGTTCTGTGGGTCGATGACCACCAGGGCGGCTTTGCTCAGGTCGAGCTTGAAACCAGTGGCAGGCAGTGCGGGTTCGGCGGGGTCGGCGTACAGATGGCTCATGACGATTTACCTCTTGGGTGCTTGCGTGGATGAGACGTGAATGTTGCTTTATATAAATGACCAGTCGTCTTATTAATGAGGAAAAAAAACTCACTCCAATAGCCGAGGCAAGACCATCGATACGAAACGCTGCAGAGGTGCACCGTCGCGCAGGACCTTGCCGCGCATGACCGCACCTTCCCAGCCTTCGACGATGACACTGGCCAGCGCTTCGGCGTCGTGAGTTTCAGAGAGTTCGCGGCGCTGCTGCGCTTCACGCAGGCAGCTCGCGAGCAAACCTTCCCAGCGCGCCAGCACATCGGCCAGACGCTTGCGGGTTTGTTCGCTGCCATTGGACATTTCCAGGGACAGGTTGCCAATCAGGCAACCCAGGCTGTATTCATGCTCGCCGTGCTCGAGCACCAGGGCCTGGAAGAACTGGCCGATGCGCTCCAGCGGCTTGACCCGGGCGTCGTAGAAGATCGGCCCGTGGCGGGTTTCGATCGAGGTCCAGTATTCCTCGAGGATCTCTGCCGCGAAGTCTTCCTTGCTGGCGAAGTAGTTGTAGAAAGAGCCCTTGGGAATCTCGGCAGCGGCGGTGATGTCCTGGACGCCGCAGCCGTTGAAGCCACGGTTGTGAACCACCTGGCGGCCAATCGACAGCAAACGGGATCTGACTTCGAGGTTGACCGGGCGAGCCATGACAGAGACATCCAGTGATGAGAAAGTTTTAATAAACTAACTGGTCATCTATGTTTCGTCAACAGTCGAATTGACTGCCAATCAGTCCGCCTGCGCCATCTCGATGTACTCGAGCATCTTCTCGTTGCCATCGAGAATGTCACGGCAGATGGCCGCCCGTGCCGCCGCGCCATCGCGGCGCTTGAGTGCGTCGAGCACTTCCCAGTGATGGTCGATGGCCATGCGCTCGTTGAAGTTGCCATAGGCACGGGCGATCAGTGGGCCGGTGCGCATCCACAGGCTATCGAGCAAACCCGCCAGCACCGGCATGCGCGCGATGGTGGTCAGCGCGTAGTGAAATTGCTGATTGCACTTGAGAGCGGCTTGCAAGTCCTGGGCGTTGATCGCGGCGATGTTGTTTTCGATGCAGGCTTGCAGGTCTGCGAGTTCGCTGTCGGTCACCAGCGCGGCGGCCGTCTCCGCAGCCAGGCCTTCAAGCGCCAGGCGGATGCTGCGGATCTCGCCGTATTGCGCGGCGGTGAGGATGGGTACGCGGATGTCACGCGGGGTCTTGAGGATCAGCGCCTGTTCCTTGGCCAGTTGCAGGATCGCGTCGCGCACCGGTGTGACGCTGGTGCCCAGTTGTTCGGCCAGGTCGCGGATGCGCAGGCGGTCATCGGGCTGGAAACGCCCGGTGATCAGTGCCTCGCGCAGCAACTCGTAGATGCCACTGCCCAGGTAAGAGTGATTGAGGGTTTGAATAGGGTAGGGGTTGCTCATTGATCGCTCATCTGCGGCGGATGCCCGGCCCGAATGATGGAAGTTTCCGGCCGGGATTTCCAGATTATTTCAGACGTGCTGACCACCGTTGACATGAATCTCCGAACCGTTGATGTACGACGCGCCTCGGGTGCAGAGGAAATGCACCAGGGATGCGACTTCTTCCGGCTTGCCCAAGCGGTGCATGGGGATCTGCTGATCGACGATCAGTTCGGTCCCGGCAGACAGGATCGACGTCTCGATCTCACCCGGTGCAATCGCATTGACGGGGTTTGGGGAGCAATGGAACCAAAAACCAACGTAAGCTCTGAATCCCACCGTAAAGGGGCTTTCCGATCTCCAGC
>NZ_JBXAFA010000031.1:0-26691 GCF_058792515.1 Pseudomonas sp. MT92 | reverse complement strand
AGTCATAAACATAACCGTTTGCCTATCCCTTATCGTAAGGGGGAAACGGTGTCCTGTCTTTCATGGGGCTCGTTCAGCAGGCAAGCCGGCTCCCACAGGTTGGTGGGGTGTCAGCCACTTTATTGCAGGCGAAAAAAAAGGCCTTGCTAAGCAAGACCTTTCTTAATGTTGGTGCCCCGAGGGAGACTCGAACTCCCACTCCTTTCGAAAACGGATTTTGAATCCGCCGCGTCTACCAATTCCGCCATCAGGGCTCAATGGCGGCGAAGTATAGAGAGGTGATAACCGTCGGTCAATCAGGTACATGGAGAATTTTTGATATTTCCGCTAGACTTCCCGGCCCTGCTAGACGACACCCCATCATGCGCGTTGCTGACTTTACCTTCGAGCTCCCTGATTCGCTGATTGCCCGCCATCCTTTGGCCGAGCGTCGCAATAGTCGCCTGTTGACCCTGGATGGGGTCAGCGGCGCCCTGGCACACCGTCAATTCACTGATTTGCTGGAGCATTTGCGCCCCGGCGACTTGATGGTGTTCAACAATACCCGGGTGATTCCGGCGCGGCTGTTTGGCCAGAAGGCTTCCGGCGGCAAGCTGGAAATCCTGGTGGAGCGGGTGCTCGACAGTCACCGCGTGCTGGCCCATGTGCGCTCCAGCAAGTCGCCCAAGCCGGGGTCGAAGATCCTGATCGACGGTGGCGGCGAGGCCGAGATGCTGGCGCGGCACGATGCGTTGTTCGAGCTGGGGTTTGCCGAAGAGGTGTTGCCGCTGCTCGACCGCGTCGGGCACATGCCGCTGCCTCCTTATATAGACCGCCCGGATGAAGGCTCGGACCGCGAGCGTTATCAGACCGTGTACGCCCAGCGCCTGGGCGCGGTGGCGGCGCCGACGGCGGGGCTGCATTTCGATCAGCCGCTGATGGAGGCGATTGCCGCCAAGGGCGTCGAGACGGCGTTCGTGACCTTGCACGTTGGCGCCGGCACCTTCCAGCCGGTGCGTGTCGACAAGATCGAAGACCACCACATGCACAGCGAATGGCTGGAAGTCGGCCAGGACGTGGTGGATGCGGTCGCCGCGTGCCGGGCTCGCGGTGGGCGCGTGGTGGCGGTGGGGACCACCAGCGTGCGTTCCCTGGAAAGCGCCGCGCGCGATGGCGTGCTCAAGCCGTTCAGCGGCGACACCGATATCTTTATCTACCCGGGCCGACCGTTTCATGTGGTCGACGCCCTGGTCACCAACTTCCATTTGCCTGAATCCACGCTGTTGATGCTGGTTTCGGCGTTCGCCGGTTATCCCGAAACCATGGCGGCCTACAAGGCTGCCGTCGATAACGGGTACCGCTTTTTCAGCTACGGTGATGCGATGTTCATCACGCGTAATCCTGCGCCGACTGCCCCTAAAGAATCGGGCCCAGAGGAAACTGTATGAGTCGCACCTGTCGTATGTCTTTCGAGCTGCTGGCCACCGATGGCAAGGCTCGTCGCGGTCGTTTGACCTTCCCGCGCGGTACCGTCGAGACCCCGGCCTTCATGCCGGTGGGCACCTACGGCACGGTCAAGGGCATGCTGCCACGGGATATCGAGGCGATCGGCGCTGAAATCATTCTGGGCAACACCTTCCACCTGTGGCTGCGCCCGGGCACGGAAGTGATCAAGAAGCACGGCGACCTGCACGATTTCATGCAGTGGAAAGGCCCGATCCTGACCGACTCCGGCGGTTTCCAGGTGTTCAGCCTGGGCGCCATGCGCAAGATCAAGGAGGAGGGCGTGACCTTCGCTTCTCCGGTCGACGGCGCCAAGGTGTTCATGGGCCCGGAAGAGTCGATGCAGGTTCAGCGTGACCTGGGCTCGGACATCGTGATGATTTTCGACGAATGCACGCCGTACCCGGCCGACGAAGACGTTGCCCGCATTTCCATGGAGTTGTCCCTGCGTTGGGCCAAGCGTTCGAAAGAAGCCCATGGCGACAACACGGCGGCGCTGTTCGGCATCGTTCAGGGCGGCATGCACCAGGACCTGCGCATGCGCTCCCTGGAAGGCCTGGACAAGATCGGCTTCGACGGCCTGGCCATTGGCGGTCTGTCGGTGGGCGAACCCAAGCATGAAATGATCAAGGTGCTGGATTATCTGCCGGGCATGATGCCGGCTGACAAACCTCGTTACCTTATGGGCGTTGGCAAACCCGAAGACTTGGTTGAGGGTGTGCGCCGCGGTGTGGACATGTTCGATTGCGTGATGCCAACCCGTAATGCCCGCAACGGGCATCTGTTCATTGATACTGGCGTGCTGAAGATCCGAAACGCGTTCCATCGCCATGATGATTCGCCGCTCGATCCGACCTGCGATTGCTATACCTGCCAGAACTTCTCCCGCGCTTATCTGCATCACCTGGACAAGTGCGGCGAAATGCTGGGGAGCATGCTCAATACCATCCATAACTTGCGTCATTATCAAGTGCTTATGGCTGGTTTGCGCGAGGCTATTCAACAGGGTACATTGGCCGCCTTTGTCGATGCCTTCTACGCCAAACGCGGGTTACCTGTTCCGCCTTTGGACTGAGTTTTCTGACCCCAAGATTCAACATTTGCAACTGGAGTGCTAAATGAGCTTTTTTATCTCTAATGCCATGGCTGACGCTGCCGCACCGGCCGCTGCCGGCCCAATGGGTGGCGGTTTTGAGTGGATTTTCCTGGTCGGCTTCCTGGTCATCTTCTACCTGATGATCTGGCGTCCACAGGCCAAGCGCGCCAAAGAGCAGAAGAACCTGCTGAGCAGCCTGCAAAAAGGCGACGAAGTTGTGACCACCGGCGGCATCGCCGGCAAGATCACTAAAGTGGCCGACGATTTCGTCGTTCTGGAAGTTTCCGACACCGTCGAAATGAAATTCCAGAAAGGCGCCATCGCCGCCACGCTGCCAAAAGGCACGCTGAAAGCGATCTAAGTTCCAACTTCTACTCAATCGACGGGGCGCGCAAGGCGCCCCGCGTCATAAGCGGGCGGCGTGATGCTGAACAAATACCCTCTGTGGAAATACATTCTGATCCTGGCGGTGCTGGCGGTCGGTCTGATTTATTCCGCTCCCAATCTGTATCCTGATGACCCGGCGATTCAAATCAGCGGCGCGAGCACTGCCCTGCAGGTCAATCAGGCTGATCTGGACCGTGTGAGCACAGCGCTCAAAGAGTCCGGGATCAACGTCAAGGCCGCGACACTGGCCGCCAATGGCAAGGGCGGTCTGATTCGCCTGGTCAAGGCGGAAGACCAGTTGCCTGCCAAGGACGTCGTGCGCAAGGCATTGGGTGATGACTACGTCGTTGCACTGAACCTGGCGCAAACCACCCCGCAATGGCTGCGCAACCTCGGCGCGCACCCGATGAAGCTGGGTCTGGACTTGTCTGGTGGTGTGCACTTCCTGCTGGAAGTGGACATGGACAAAGCCCTCGATGCACGCCTGAAAGTCTACGAAGGCGACGTCAAGAGCCTGTTGCGCAAAGAGAAACTGCGCTATCGCAGCCTGCCGCAACTGGGCGGTGCCATTCAGCTGGGCTTCTCTGATGAAGCGAGCCGCGAACAGGCCCGTGCGCTGGTGCGCAAGAACTTCAACGATTTCGACATTGTTCCGGCCGACCTCAATGGCCAACCGGTGCTGCGTCTGGCGATGACCCCGGCCAAGCTGGCGGAAATCCGCGAATACTCCATCAAGCAGAACTTGACCACGGTCCGTAACCGCGTCAACGAGCTGGGTGTTGCCGAACCGATCGTTCAGCGTCAGGGGGCCAACCGTATCGTGGTTGAGCTGCCGGGCGTGCAGGACACTGCCGAAGCCAAGCGTATCCTCGGCAAGACGGCCAACCTTGAATTCCGCCTGGCGGCTGAGCCTGGCGCTTCGAAAGCCACTTCCGAAACCTTCGAGTTCCGTGAAGGCAAGCGTCCGCCGGCACAGATCGAGCGTGGCCTGATCATCACCGGTGACCAGGTGACCGACGCCAAGGCTGGCTTCGGCGAGCATGGCACGCCAGAAGTGAACATCCGTCTGGATGGTCACGGTGGCGAGCTGATGAGTCGTGCGACCCGCAGCAACGTGGGTCGCAGCATGGCGGTGATCTTCATCGAGCAGCGCCCGGTGACCACTTACGTCAAGCAAATGGTCAACGGCGTCGAGAAAGACGTACCGGTACAAACGTTTAAAGAAGAGAAGAAGATCATCAGCCTGGCGACCATTCAGTCGCCGTTGGGTGCCCAGTTCCGCATCACCGGCCTGAACGGCCAGGGCGAGTCGTCCGAACTGGCGCTGTTGCTGCGTGCCGGTGGTCTGGCCGCTCCGATGTACTTCGCTGAAGAGCGCACAATTGGCCCGAGCCTGGGTGCGGACAACATCACCAAGGGTATCGATGCATCGCTGTGGGGCATGCTGTTCGTCTCGCTGTTCATCATCGCCATCTACCGCTTCTTCGGCATCATCGCCACCGTCGCACTGGCGGTGAACATGGTGCTGCTGCTGGCCCTGATGTCGCTGCTGGGTGCAACGCTGACCCTGCCGGGTATCGCCGGTATCGTCTTGACCATGGGTATGGCGGTCGACGCCAACGTGCTGATCTTCTCGCGGATCCGTGAAGAGATCGCCGCAGGCATGACCGTACAACGGGCAATCAACGAAGGCTTCGGCCGGGCATTCACCGCGATTCTCGACGCCAACCTGACAACACTGTTGGTCGGCGGGATTCTCTTTGCCATGGGCACCGGCCCGGTCAAGGGCTTCGCAGTGACCATGTCCCTCGGGATCTTTACCTCGATGTTCACGGCCATCATGGTGACCCGCGCGATGGTCAACCTGATCTTCGGCGGTCGTGACTTCAAGAAGTTGTGGATTTAAGGGGCTGCCATGTTACGTACAATCAACTTCATGGGCGTTCGCAACTTTGCGTTCGGCGTCACATTGTTCCTCAGTGCGCTGGCCATTTTCAGCGTATTCCACAAGGGCATGAACTGGGGCCTGGACTTCACCGGCGGTACGCTCATCGAGCTGACCTACGAGCGTCCGGCCGACGTCACCAAGGTGCGTGAGCAACTGGTGACCTCCGGGTACCACGAGGCCATCGTGCAGAGCTTCGGTGCGACGACTGATTTGCTGGTGCGTATGCCAGGTGAAGACCCGCAACTGGGTCATCAGGTCGCTGAAGCGCTGCAGAAGGTTGGCGGCGATAACCCGGCAACGGTCAAGCGCGTCGAGTTCGTCGGCCCGCAGGTGGGTGAAGAGCTGCGCGACCAGGGCGGCCTCGGCATGCTGATGGCGCTGGGTGGCATCCTGATCTACCTGGCATTCCGCTTTCAGTGGAAGTTTGCGGTCGGTGCGATCGTGTCCTTGATCCACGACGTGATCGTGACCATCGGTATCCTGTCGTTCTTCCAGATCACCTTCGATCTGACGGTGCTGGCGGCGGTACTGGCGATCATCGGTTATTCGCTCAACGACACCATTGTGGTATTCGACCGGGTTCGTGAGAACTTCCGGGTACTGCGCAAGGCCAGCCTGATCGAGAACATCAACATCTCGACCACGCAAACCCTGCTGCGGACCATGGCGACGTCGATCTCCACCTTGCTGGCGATCGCGGCACTGCTGTTCTTCGGTGGCGATAACCTGTTCGGCTTCTCCATCGCCCTGTTCATCGGTGTTCTGGCGGGTACCTACTCGTCGATCTACATCGCGAACGTGGTGCTGATCTGGTTGAACCTGAACTCCGAGGATCTGATTCCTCCGGCGGCCACCGAGAAGGAAGTCGACGACCGTCCATAACGGCCATCGTTTTCCCGGTTGCAAGCCCTGAAAGGCGCGAGTTGAACTCGCGCCTTTTTTTGTGCTCCAAGGCTGGGAGAAGCGCGGACACGTTCCGCGGGTGATGGTCAGGAGGTTCATGTGAACAAGTCGATGCTGGTTGGTGCGGTACTGGGTGCTGTCGGTGTGACTGCCGGGGGTGCTGTGGCCACCTACAGCCTGGTTAAAAAAAGCGGCCCTGAGTTTGCTCAGGTTTTAGCCGTTGAGCCGGTCAAGACACAAATCAAGACTCCACGTGAAGTGTGCAAGGACGTCACGGTCACCCGGCAAGCGCCGGTGAAAGATCAGCATCAGATCGCCGGTACGGTGGTCGGTGCCTTGGCGGGTGGTCTGCTGGGTAACCAGATTGGCGGCGGCACCGGCAAGAAGATCGCCACGGTCGCAGGTGCGGTCGGTGGTGGTTACGCCGGTAACAAGGTTCAGGAAGGCATGCAGGAGCGCGACACCTACACCACAACCCAAACCCGTTGTAATACGGTGAATGACATCAGTGACAAGGTCGTGGGCTACGACGTGCGCTATTCGCTGGATGGCAAGGAAGGCAAGGTGCGGATGGATCGCGATCCGGGTAACCAGATTCCTGTGGATAAAGAAGGCAAGTTGATCTTGTCGCAGAATCAGCAGGGCCAATAAGCTCAGGCGTCAGATTCGAAAGGAAGCACCCTTCGGGGTGCTTTTTTGTGCCCGCGATTCTTGAGTTGTCCCACATCCCTTGTAGGGGCGAGCCTGCTCGCGATGATCGTCAACGATTACGCGGGGGTTCAGGTTTAATGCGGCGTCTTTGAGGGTGAATTCCAGACATAAAAAAAGCACCCCGAAGGGTGCTTTCTCTGTCGCTGGGCGCTTAGCGTTTCAGCGAGGCTGGCAGGTGCGGCTGGATGGCCGTCAGGACTGCCTTGAAGCATTTGGTGTTGCCGGCAACGATGTGGCCTTTTTCAAGGAAGTCGTGACCGCCGGTGAAGTCGCTCACCAGGCCGCCGGCTTCCTGAATCAGCAGGGCGCCTGCCGCCATGTCCCACTCGGACAGGCCCGACTCCCAGAACGCGTCGAAACGGCCGGCTGCCACGTAGGCCAGGTCCAGGCTCGCCGAACCAGCGCGGCGGATGCCGGCGGTCTGGCCCACCAGGGCGCGGAACATGCCCAGGTAGTTGTCGAGGTTGTCCATTTGATCGTCACGGAACGGGAAGCCGGTACCCAGCAGGGCGCCTTCCAGGCTGGTACGGCCGCTGACGCGCAGGCGACGACCGTTCAGTTGAGCGCCGCGACCACGGCTGGCGGTGAATTCTTCCTGGCGAACCGGGTCCAGAACAACGGCGTGTTCCAGGCGACCACGGTATTTGCAGGCGATGCTGACAGCGAAGTGAGGAATGCCGCGCAGGAAGTTGGTGGTGCCGTCCAGCGGATCGATGATCCACAGGTACTCTTCGCCTTCGATGCCGGTGCCGGCGTGCAGGCCGGTTTCTTCACCCCTGATCGAGTGATTCGGGTAGGCCTTGCGCAGTGCGTCGATGATTTTCTGTTCGGCGGCGCGGTCCACCTCGGATACGTAATCCTTGGCGTCTTTTTCGTCGACCTTGATGGTATCCAGGCGCTCGATGGAGCGGAAGATCAATTCACTGGCGCTGCGGGCGGCGCGCAGCGCGATATTCAGCATGGGCTGCATGGATGTGTCACCTAAGGTTGTTAAAGAAAGCCGGGCATTCTATCAGAAAGTTTCTACAGGTGAAGGTCAACGTTCGCTTTCGTGGCTTAACGGTAGGATGAGCTGTAAGATTCCGCTCCTTAATCCAGTGTTCGAGAGCGCCTCCCTTGCTGCAAAACATTCGTGTCGTGCTGGTCAATACCAGCCATCCGGGCAATATCGGCGGGGCTGCGCGAGCCATGAAGAACATGGGTCTGTCGCGGCTGGTGCTGGTTGAACCGCGGCTGTTCCCCCATCACGAGGCCGACGCCCGTGCCTCCGGTGCCGGTGACATCCTTGAAAAAGCGCAAGTCGTCGCCACTTTGGAAGATGCCTTGGTCGGCTGCAATCTGGTGCTGGGCACCAGTGCGCGTGATCGTCGTATTCCATGGCCGCTGCTCGATCCTCGCGAATGCGGTTCGAAAGTGGTTGAGGAGGCTGCGCAAGGCGCCGAGATCGCCTTGGTGTTCGGTCGTGAAGATTCCGGCCTGACCAATGAAGAGCTGCAGCGATGTCATTATCACGTGCACATCCCCTCAGACCCTGAGTTCAGCTCGCTGAACCTTGGGGCGGCGGTGCAGGTGTTGAGTTATGAAGTGCGCATGGCCTGGCTGGCCGCTCAAGGTCAGCCGACCAAGGTCGAGAAGGAAGAGGTGGCATCGGTCAAAAGCGCTGAGCTGGCGACCATGGATGAGCTGGAGCGATTCTATGAGCACCTGGAGCAAACCCTGGTGGCCATTGAGTTCCTCGATCCGGAAAAGCCACGGCACTTGATGGCGCGCCTGCGCCGGTTATACGGACGCAGCTCGGTCAGCCGGGCGGAAATGAATATTTTGCGTGGCATCCTCACGGAAACCCAAAAAGCGGCCCGTGGCGAGCTTCTGAAACGGAAGGATTAATGATGTTCGAGCGTTTGCGTGAAGATATCCAGAGTGTTTTCCATCGTGATCCGGCAGCGCGTAACGCCTTTGAAGTCCTGACCTGCTACCCGGGCATGCACGCTATCTGGATCCATCGCCTGTCTTCGATGTTGTGGCGCGCGGACCTGAAATGGCTGGCGCGGCTGGTGTCGAACTTCGGGCGCTGGTTGACCGGGATCGAGATTCATCCGGGCGCCAGGGTGGGTCGTCGCTTCTTTATCGACCATGGCATGGGCATCGTCATCGGTGAAACGGCTGAAATCGGCGATGACGTCACGATCTATCAAGGTGTGACCCTCGGCGGCACCAGCTGGAACAAGGGCAAGCGGCACCCGACTCTCGAGGATGGGGTAGTGGTGGGCGCCGGTGCCAAGGTGCTGGGCCCGTTCACCGTGGGTGCGGGGGCCAAGGTCGGTTCCAACGCCGTGGTCACCAAGGCTGTTCCGGCGGGTGCGACCGTGGTCGGGATTCCGGGGCGGATCATCGTCAAGTCCGATGAAGAGCAGGACGCCAGGCGCAAGGCGATGGCCGAGAAGATCGGTTTCGATGCCTACGGTGTCAGCGAGGACATGCCGGACCCGGTGGCGCGTGCCATCAACCAGTTGCTCGATCACCTGCAGGCGGTGGATGGGCGTCTGGAGGGGATGTGCGGGGCGCTGAAGGATCTGGGCAGTAATTACTGTGCCAAGGACTTGCCCGAGCTGCGCGAAGAAGATTTCGCCTGCGTGAAGGACAAGAACCAGAGTCAGGCCAGCTGATTCCGCGGCGGGTCGCAAATAGGCAGTGGCACAGCGCTAAGCGGTGTGCCATTGGGTCGCAGACCCTGCTATGATGCGCGCGCTCTTTTGCGGGTAAACCTGACTAAAGTACTAGGTCTTATAGTTGACTTAAATACTCAGGAATTGCATACTCGCCCCATTCCGAACTCCGTGGTAATTGTCCATGCGACTGACTACAAAAGGCCGATACGCCGTGACCGCCATGCTTGACCTGGCGTTGCACGCGCAGCACGGGCCCGTGTCCCTGGCCGATATCTCCGAGCGCCAAGGCATCTCCCTGTCCTACCTCGAACAGCTTTTTGCCAAATTGCGCCGCAGCAATCTGGTGTCCAGCGTCCGTGGTCCTGGCGGCGGCTACCAGCTGTCGCGCGACATGCAGGGCATTCAGGTCGCCCAGGTGATCGATGCGGTAAACGAATCGGTCGACGCCACCAAATGCCAGGGGCAGGGTGATTGCCATTCGGGCGATACCTGCCTGACTCACCACCTGTGGTGCGACCTGAGCTTGCAGATTCACGAATTTCTGAGCGGTATCAGCTTGGCTGACCTTGTGACTCGCCGTGAGGTACAAGAAGTAGCCCAGCGCCAGGATCAACGCCGTTGCAACAGCAAGGCGCCACGCCTGGACAAGATTGAAGCGTCCGCCGTCGAATGACAGCCAGAGAGCCAACGGCGCGCCAGCCAGCCTGATTTAGGAGATAGTCCATGAAATTGCCGATTTACCTTGATTACTCTGCGACTACCCCGGTTGATCCGCGTGTCGCGCAAAAAATGAGTGAATGCCTGCTGGTCGACGGGAACTTCGGTAACCCGGCGTCCCGTTCCCACGTGTTTGGCTGGAAAGCTGAAGAGGCCGTCGAAAACGCTCGTCGTCAGGTGGCCGATCTGGTCAACGCTGACCCGCGCGAAATCGTCTGGACTTCCGGTGCCACCGAATCCGACAACCTGGCAATCAAGGGCGCGGCGCATTTCTACGCCACCAAAGGCAAGCACCTGATCACCACCAAGATTGAGCACAAGGCTGTCCTCGACACCATGCGCCAACTGGAGCGTGAAGGCTTCGAAGTCACCTACATCGAGCCTCGCACCGACGGCCTGATCACGCCAGAGATGATCGAAGCCGAGCTGCGCGACGACACCATCCTGGTTTCGGTCATGCACGTGAACAACGAAATCGGCACCATCAACGACATCGCCGCCATCGGCGAGCTGACCCGTTCCAAGGGCATCCTGTTCCACGTCGACGCTGCTCAGTCCACCGGCAAGGTCGATATCGACCTGCAGAAGCTGAAAGTCGACCTGATGTCGTTCTCCGCCCACAAAACCTACGGCCCTAAAGGCATCGGCGCCCTGTATGTGAGCCGCAAGCCGCGTGTTCGCATCGAAGCGGCCATGCACGGCGGCGGTCACGAGCGCGGCATGCGTTCGGGTACCCTGGCGACCCACCAGATCGTCGGCATGGGTGAAGCATTCCGTGTGGCCAAGGAAGACATGGCCGCCGAGAACGTGCGCATCAAGGCCCTGAGCGACCGTTTCTTCAAGCAGGTCGAGCACCTGGAAGAGCTGTACGTCAACGGCAGCCTGACCGCCCGCGTTCCGCACAACCTGAACCTGAGCTTCAACTATGTTGAAGGCGAGTCGCTGATCATGGCGCTCAAGGATCTGGCGGTTTCGTCCGGTTCGGCTTGCACCTCGGCATCGCTTGAGCCTTCGTACGTACTGCGCGCCCTGGGCCGCAACGACGAACTGGCGCACAGCTCGATCCGTTTCACCTTCGGCCGTTTCACCACTGAAGAAGAAATCGACTACGCCGCGCAGAAAGTCTGCGAGGCCGTTACCAAGCTGCGCGCACTGTCGCCGCTGTGGGATATGTACAAAGACGGTGTCGACATTTCGAAAATCGAGTGGGCGGCACACTAATTAAATCGCCGTTAGCAGACACTGTAAAAACGTAGCGAGCGAAGGGAAGACAAGGAAAAAACAGGCGAGGATGCGGAGTTTACTGGTTGTAAATGAGCAGTCCGAGCCTGTTTTTGACGCAGGATTACCGAGCGCAGTAGTTTTTACAGGGTCTGAAGAGCGACTCTCTGATGAGTGAGGATTGAATCATGGCTTACAGCGAAAAGGTCATCGACCACTACGAAAACCCGCGCAACGTCGGCAAGATGGACGCGGAAGATCCTGATGTCGGCACCGGCATGGTCGGCGCGCCGGCGTGCGGCGACGTGATGCGCCTGCAGATCAAGGTCAACGAAGCCGGCATCATCGAAGATGCCAAGTTCAAGACCTACGGTTGCGGTTCGGCAATCGCTTCCAGCTCCCTCGCCACCGAGTGGATGAAGGGCAAGACCCTGGACGAAGCGGAAACCATCAAGAACACTCAGCTGGCTGAAGAACTGGCCCTGCCGCCAGTGAAAATTCACTGCTCCGTGCTCGCTGAAGACGCCATCAAGGCGGCCGTTCGCGACTACAAGCAGAAGAAAGGCTTGATCTGACTTTCAAGATTTGGCGACGAGTAAGGAGTCACCGATGGCTATCAGCATGACAGAAGCGGCTGCTCGACACGTGCGACGCTCCCTCGACGGGCGCGGCAAAGGTGAGGGGATTCGTCTGGGTGTTCGCACTACAGGCTGTTCCGGCCTTGCCTACGTGCTGGAGTTTGTCGACGAGGTGGTTGCGGAGGATCAGGTGTTCGAAAGTCACGGCGAGAAAGTGATCATCGACCCGAAAAGCCTGGCCTACCTGGACGGCACCGAGCTCGATTTCGTCAAGGAAGGGTTGAACGAAGGCTTCAAGTTCAACAATCCCAACGTGCGCGGTGAATGTGGCTGCGGCGAAAGCTTCAACATCTGAGGCGGCTCGTGGGTACTCCTTGTCATTTCGCATTATTTGAGCTGCAACCGAGTTTCAATCTGGATCTCGATCAGCTGGCTACGCGCTACCGTGAGTTGGCGCGCGGCGTTCATCCGGACCGCTTTGCCGACGCTTCCGAGCGTGAGCAGCGGCTGGCGCTAGAGCAATCCGCGAGCCTCAACGAGGCCTACCAGACGCTCAAGAGTCCACCCAAGCGCGCGCGATACTTGCTCGCCTTGAATGGTGGCGAGCTGCCGCTGGAGGTCACGGTGCATGATCCGGAGTTTCTTCTGCAGCAAATGGAGCTGCGTGAAGAGCTCGAAGACTTGCAGGACAGTGCAGACCTGAATGGCGTTGCCGCCTTCAAACGCCGCCTGAAAGCTGCCCAGGATGAGCTGAACCAAAGCTTCGCAGCTTGCTGGAACGATGCCGTGCAACGTGAAAAGGCCGAACGCCTGATGCGGCGCATGCAGTTCCTCGACAAGCTCACCTACGAAGTGCGCCAGTTAGAAGAGCGCCTCGACGATTAACCCAGTGCCGCTCCGGTCGCACGCCTGATATACAGATAAGTCCTGATTACGATGGCCCTACTGCAGATCGCCGAACCCGGCCAAAGTCCTCAACCGCACCAGCGTCGTCTGGCTGTGGGGATCGACTTGGGCACTACCAATTCGCTGGTCGCTGCGTTGCGCAGTGGTCTTTCCGAGCCTTTGGCTGACGCAGAGGGGCGGGTTATCCTGCCTTCCGCCGTGCGCTATCACGCCGATCGCGTCGAAGTTGGCGAATCCGCCAAACTGGCTGCCGCTACCGATCCTTTGAACACTGTGCTGTCGGTCAAGCGCTTGATGGGTCGTGGTCTGTCCGACGTCAAGCAATTGGGCGACCAGCTGCCGTACCGCTTCGTCGGTGGCGAATCGCACATGCCGTTCATCGACACAATCCAGGGCCCTAAAAGTCCGGTTGAAGTCTCTGCCGATATCCTCAAGGTCCTGCGCCAGCGTGCCGAGGCGACCCTGGGTGGCGAGTTGGTGGGCGCGGTGATCACCGTTCCGGCCTATTTCGACGACGCTCAGCGCCAAGCCACCAAGGATGCGGCCAAACTGGCCGGTCTGAACGTGCTGCGTTTGCTCAATGAGCCGACGGCTGCGGCGGTCGCTTACGGTCTGGATCAGCATGCTGAAGGCCTGGTCGCTATTTATGACCTGGGCGGCGGCACCTTCGATATTTCGATTCTGCGCCTGACCGGCGGTGTGTTCGAAGTTCTGGCGACTGGGGGCGATAGCGCTCTGGGCGGCGATGACTTCGATCATGCGATCGCTGGCTGGATCATCGAGAATGCCGGCTTGTCTGCCGACCTTGATCCGGGCGCGCAACGTAACTTGCTGCAAACGGCTTGCGCCGCAAAAGAGGCGCTGACTCATGCTTCGTCCGTTGAGGTTGCCTATGGCGACTGGAAAACCGAGCTGACCCGGGAAGCGTTCAATGCGCTGATCGAACCAATGGTCGCCCGCAGCCTGAAGGCCTGCCGTCGCGCCGTTCGCGATTCCGGCGTCGAGCTGGAAGAAGTGCACGCGGTGGTCATGGTCGGTGGTTCGACTCGTGTGCCTCGTGTTCGTGAAGCGGTCGCCGAGGCCTTCGGTCGTCAGCCATTGACTGAAATCGATCCGGATCAAGTGGTGGCCATCGGTGCTGCGATCCAGGCGGATACGTTGGCCGGCAACAAGCGCGATGGTGGCGAATTGCTGCTGCTGGACGTGATTCCGTTGTCCCTGGGACTGGAGACCATGGGCGGCTTGATGGAGAAGGTGATTCCTCGGAATACCACCATCCCTGTCGCCCGCGCCCAGGACTTCACGACTTACAAGGATGGCCAGTCGGCCATGGCGATCCATGTGCTGCAGGGTGAGCGCGAGCTGATCAGCGACTGCCGTTCCCTGGCGCGTTTCGAACTGCGCGGTATTCCGGCGATGGTGGCCGGTGCGGCGAAAATTCGCGTGACGTTCCAGGTTGATGCCGATGGTCTGCTGAGTGTTTCTGCGCGCGAACTGGGTTCGGGCGTCGAGGCCAGCATTCAGGTCAAGCCGTCTTACGGTCTGACCGATGGCGAAATCGCCAAGATGCTCAAGGACTCGTTCCAGCACGCCAATGACGACAAAGTCGCCCGCGTACTGCGTGAGCAGCAGGTCGATGCCCAGCGCCTGATCGAGGCGGTGCAGGCTGCCTTGGAGGCCGACGGCGACCGCTTGCTCGATGCTGAAGAGCGCCTGGTCATCGATGCACAGGTGCAGGAACTGACCGAACTGATGAAAGGGACCGATGGTTACGCCATCGAGCAGCAGACCAAGCGTCTGTCGCAAGTGACCGATGCCTTTGCTGCCCGCCGCCTGGACTCGACGGTGAAAGCCGCGCTGGCGGGGCGCAACCTGAATGAGATTGAGGAATAACGATGCCGCAGGTCATTTTTCTGCCACACGAAAAGTTTTGCCCGGACGGTATGGTTGTGGAGGCTGAGACTGGCACGTCCATCCTCGAACTGGCTCATGAGCACCATATCGAGATGGAAAGCGCCTGTGGTGGCGTCTGCGCCTGTACCACTTGTCATTGCCTGATCCGTGAAGGCTTCGACTCGCTGGAAGAGGCTGATGAGCTGGAAGAAGACTACCTTGACAAGGCTTGGGGGCTGGAAGCTCAATCGCGCCTGGCCTGTCAGGCGCGAGTCGGGACTGAAGACCTGACCATCGAAATTCCAAAATACTCGCTCAACCATGCGGCCGAAGCGCCGCACTGATTCAAGGAAATGAAATGAGTCTGAAATGGGTTGATGTGCTGGAAATCGCGATCCAGCTGGCCGAATCCAGGCCGGAAGTGGACCCGCGTTACGTGAACTTCGTCGATCTGCACAAATGGGTGC
Organism: Pseudomonas sp. MT92; assembly: GCF_058792515.1. Taxonomy (NCBI): domain Bacteria; kingdom Pseudomonadati; phylum Pseudomonadota; class Gammaproteobacteria; order Pseudomonadales; family Pseudomonadaceae; genus Pseudomonas; species Pseudomonas sp. MT92. Next base: position 11,713 of record NZ_JBXAFA010000031.1, on the reverse strand, counting down.
TGGCATTGCCGGAGTTCAGTGATGATCCGACCCGCGGTGGTGAGAAGGTGCTTGAAGCCATTCAGGCCGCCTGGATCGAAGAAGCAGATTAAGTCTGCGCCGTACGCAGTTAGGCAATACCCAAGAACCCGCGTATAATTCGCGGGTTTAATTTTTCGCAAATTACCGTTTCTGGAGTTACACCATGGCTGTTCAACGTACTTTCTCCATCATCAAGCCTGACGCCGTTGCTAAAAACGTGATCGGCAAGATCGTTTCCCGTTTCGAAGAAGCTGGCCTGCGCGTTGTAGCTTCGAAAATGAAGCAACTGTCGAAAGCCGAAGCTGAAGGCTTCTACGCTGAGCACAGCGAGCGCGGTTTCTTCGGTGACCTGGTTGCTTTCATGACCTCCGGTCCGGTTGTTGTTCAGGTTCTGGAAGGTGAAAACGCTATCGCTCGCAACCGTGAGCTGATGGGCGCTACCAACCCTAAAGAAGCTGCTGCCGGTACCATCCGTGCTGACTTCGCTGAATCCATCGACGCTAACGCTGTACACGGTTCGGACTCCGAAGCCGCTGCTGCTCGCGAAATCGCATACTTCTTCGCAGCTACTGAAGTAACCACTCGCTAAGCATTGGCTTAAGAGTGAAGGTGAATCCATGACTACATCGACTGTTAAAACCAACCTGCTGGGTCTGACTCAACAGGAAATGGAAAAATTCTTCGACTCAATCGGGGAGAAGCGTTTCCGTGCCGGTCAGGTAATGAAATGGATTCACCACTTTGGCGTCGATGATTTCGACGCCATGACGAATGTCAGCAAGGCCCTGCGCGAGAAGCTCAAGGCTGTTGCCGAGGTTCGCGGTCCGGAAGTGGTCAGCGAGGACATCTCCAGCGACGGTACCCGTAAGTGGGTCGTGCGCGTGGCGTCCGGCAGCTGCGTCGAGACCGTGTACATTCCCCAGGGCAAGCGCGGCACTTTGTGCGTTTCGTCCCAGGCAGGCTGTGCCCTGGATTGCAGTTTCTGCTCCACCGGCAAGCAAGGCTTCAACAGCAACCTCACCGCCGCCGAAGTGATCGGCCAGGTGTGGATTGCCAACAAATCCTTTGGCAGCGTCCCGGCGACCGTCGACCGTGCCATCACCAACGTGGTGATGATGGGCATGGGTGAGCCGCTGCTGAACTTCGACAACGTCATTGCCGCCATGCATCTGATGATGGATGACCTGGGCTATGGCATTTCCAAGCGCCGAGTGACCCTGTCCACCTCGGGCGTGGTGCCGATGATCGATGAGCTGTCCAAGCACATCGACGTCTCCCTGGCGTTGTCCCTGCACGCACCGAATGACGCATTGCGTAACCAATTGGTGCCGATCAACAAGAAGTATCCGCTTAAGATGCTGCTCGAGTCGTGCCAGCGCTACATGTCGTCCCTGGGCGAAAAGCGCGTGCTGACCATCGAGTACACCTTGCTCAAGGACGTTAACGACAAGGTCGAGCACGCGGTCGAGATGATCGAGTTGCTGAAGAACATTCCGTGCAAGATCAACCTGATTCCGTTCAACCCGTTCCCGCATTCCGGGTACGAGCGACCGAGCAACAACGCCATTCGCCGGTTCCAGGATCAGCTACATCACGCCGGTTTCAACGTCACTGTCCGCACCACCCGTGGTGAAGACATCGACGCGGCCTGTGGTCAATTGGTAGGGCAGGTGCTGGATCGCACCCGTCGCAGCGAACGTTATATCGCCGTGCGCGAGTTGAGCGCCGACAACGATATGGCGCAGAACGCCGCGAACAACAACTAAGAGAGGATCTCTATGTCCCTGCGCTTTGCGCTGCTTTTGCTGTTGGCCAGCCTGTGCGCTGGCTGTGTTCTTTCGGGCGATTACAATCCCATGAAGACCAGCAAGGGCCGTGATGAAGCGCGTGAGGCCTATGTGCAGCTCGGGATCGGCTATTTGCAGCAGGGCATGACCGAGCGAGCGAAAATACCGCTGAAGAAAGCGCTGGAGCTGGATGACGCGGACCCGGACGCCAACGCGGCGCTGGGCCTGGTATTCCAGGCTGAAATGGAACCGGAACTGGCCGACCAGCATTTTCGCAAGGCGCTGTCATCCCGCCCCGCCGATGCGCGAATCCTCAATAACTACGGCAGTTTTCTTTTCGAGCAGAAACGCTACAAGGACGCCTATGAGCGCTTTGAGCAGGCTGCGGCCGATACGCTGTATCCTGAGCGTTCGCGTGTGTTCGAGAACCTTGGCATGACGGCTTCTATGCTTGGCCAGCGTGATTTGGCCCAGCAACAACTGGAGAAAGCCCTGCGCTTGAACCATCAGCAGCCTCGCGCATTGCTGGAAATGGCTGAGTTGTCTTACGAAGACAGGCATTATGTGCCCGCGCGTGACTATTACGACCGTTTTAGCCTGCTCACCGAGCAAAATGCACGTAGTCTATTGCTCGGCGTTCGACTGGCAAAAGTGTTTGAAGATCGCGACAAGGCCGCCAGTGCGGGCCTGCAACTTAAACGACTCTATCCCGGTACACCGGAATATCAGCAATACCTGTCGGAGCAATGATGAAAGCGGCGCATCCCGAAGTTGTAGCAGCGAATCGCGTGAATCCCGGTGAGACCCTGCGCCAGGCCCGCGAAAGCAATGGCTGGTCGCTGGCCGAAGTGGCCCTCAAGCTCAACCTCACCGTCAATTCCCTGAGTAATCTGGAAGCCGGCGCTTTCGACAAGCTGCCCGGGCATACCTTTGCTCGCGGCTATATTCGCGCCTATGCCAAGTTGTTGGGGATGGATCAGGCCGTTCTGGTCCAGCAGTTCGACCAGTCCACCGGCACCGACTCCCAGGGCAGTAACGTTCACAGCCTGGGTCGCATCGAAGAGCCAGTCCGTGTTTCCCACACCATCTTGCGAATTGTCAGTCTGCTGTTGCTGATCGCAGTGATTGGCGGCGGTTTTGTCTGGTGGCAGGATCAGACCTCAATGCACACCAAGGATCTGGTCAGCCTGAGCCCGGAGCACGTGGAAGTCGAAGGCGCTGACGGCACCACCCAGATTCATCCACTGGACGAGCCGGAAGACCAGGCCGTCGCGCAAGGCCAGGCTGAAGGCGCAACCGCTCTTGCGTTGCCGCAGGCCGATACGTCGGCGCCAGCACCGGCCGAGGCTCAAGCGACCGCACCTGCGGTAGCGCCGGCCACTCCTGTGCCAGCTGCACCTGCGCACGCCACGGCTCCGGTTGTTGTCACTCCTGCGACCCCGGCGCCGGCAGTGCCCGCCGTACCAGCTCCTGCCGTGACCGCGCCGAACGTCCCAAGCACCCCGGCGCCTGCAGCTCCAGCGGTTGCCCCGGTCGCTGGCCAGGGCCAGGTTCAACTGCAATTCACGGCCGATTGCTGGACGCAAGTGAGCGATGGCACCGGCAAGGTGTTGTTGAGCGGCCTCAAGCGTAAAGGCGATAGCGTTTCCGTCAGCGGCAAACCGCCGTTTTCCGTACGCCTGGGCTACGCCCGTGGCGCTCAGGTGAGCTACAACGGCCAGCCAGTTGATGTTGCTCCATTCACCAGTGGCGAGACTGCTCGCCTGAAGTTGGGTCAATAAGTCATGCACGGCGAATCTCCAATCAAACGTCGCGAATCGCGCAAGATCTGGGTCGGTAACGTACCGGTTGGCGGTGATGCGCCAATCGCTGTGCAGAGCATGACCAACAGCGACACCAATGACGTCGCGGCCACCGTTGCACAGATCAATCGTCTGGAAGCAGCCGGTGTCGACATCGTGCGGGTCTCGGTGCCGGACATGGACGCTGCCGAGGCCTTCGGCAAAATCAAGCAACTGGTCAAGGTGCCGTTGGTTGCCGATATCCATTTCGACTACCGTATCGCGCTGCGTGTCGCCGAGCTGGGCGTTGACTGCCTGCGGATCAACCCGGGCAACATCGGCCGCGAAGATCGCGTGCGTGCCGTGGTCGATGCCGCCCGTGATCGCGGAATTCCGATTCGCATCGGCGTAAACGCCGGTTCCCTGGAAAAAGACCTGCAGAAAAAATACGGCGAGCCGACGCCCGCAGCACTGGTTGAGTCTGCCTTGCGCCACGTTGAACACCTCGAACGCCTGAATTTCCAGGACTTCAAGGTCAGCGTGAAAGCGTCCGATGTGTTCATGGCCGTCGAAGCCTACCGCCTGTTGGCCAAGGAAATCGTCCAGCCGTTGCACCTGGGGATCACCGAAGCGGGTGGTTTGCGTTCCGGCACAGTGAAATCTGCCGTGGGCCTCGGTATGCTGCTCGCCGAAGGGATTGGCGATACTATTCGCATCTCGTTGGCGGCTGATCCGGTCGAGGAAGTGAAAGTCGGCTACGACATTCTCAAATCCCTGCACTTGCGTTCCCGTGGCATCAACTTCATCGCCTGCCCGAGTTGTTCGAGGCAGAACTTCGATGTGGTTAAAACCATGAACGAGCTGGAAGGGCGTCTTGAAGACCTGCTGGTGCCGTTGGATGTTGCGGTCATCGGTTGCGTGGTCAACGGGCCCGGTGAAGCCAAGGAAGCCCATATCGGCTTGACCGGCGGCACGCCAAACCTGATTTACATCGACGGCAAGCCGTCGCAGAAACTGACGAATGACAATCTCGTGGATCAGCTCGAACGCTTGATCCGCGAGAAAGCGGCCGAAAAGGTCGAAGCTGACGCTGCCGTCATTGCGCGTGGCTGAGTCCGACCAAAGAGCCGAACGGAATTTAAGGATTTAATGTGAGCAAGTCTCTGCAAGCCATTCGTGGCATGAACGACATCCTGCCCGAACAGACCCCTCTGTGGCGTCACTTCGAGGGCACCGTTTCGCGTCTGCTGGATAACTACGGCTACAAGCAGATCCGCATGCCGATCGTCGAGTTCACCGAGCTGTTCAAACGCTCCATCGGTGAAGTGACCGACATCGTCGAAAAAGAGATGTACACCTTCGACGACCGTAACGGCGACTCCCTGACGCTGCGTCCGGAAGGCACGGCAGCCTGTGTGCGTGCGGTGCTCGAGCACGGCATCACCGGTGGTGGCCAGGTGCAGAAGCTGTGGTACATCGGTCCGATGTTCCGCCACGAGCGTCCGCAGAAAGGCCGTTATCGTCAGTTCCACCAGATTGGCGTCGAGGTGTTCAACCTCGATGGTCCGGACATCGATGCCGAGCTGATCGTGCTCACCTGGCGCCTGTGGGGCGAGCTGGGTATCCGTGACGCGGTCAAGCTCGAGCTCAACAGCCTGGGCACCAGCGAGTCCCGTGGGCGTTATCGCGAAGCACTGGTCGAGTTCCTGTCCGCTCACCTGGACAAGCTGGACGAAGACAGCCAGCGTCGCCTCAAGACCAACCCGCTGCGCGTGCTCGATACCAAGAACGCCGAGACACAAGCGATCCTGGTCGATGCGCCGAAAATGGCCGACTACCTGGACGAAGAGTCCCGCGTGCACTTCGAGGGCCTGAAGGCTCGCCTGGACGCCGCCGGCATTCCTTACGTGATCAACCCGAAGCTGGTTCGCGGGCTGGATTACTACAGCAAGACCGTTTTCGAATGGGTCACCGACAAACTCGGCGCCCAGGGCACCGTGTGTGCGGGTGGTCGTTACGACGGCCTGGTCGAGCAGATGGGCGGCAAGCCGACGGCGGGCGTTGGTTTTGCAATGGGCATCGAGCGTCTGGTCTTGTTGCTGGAAACCCTGGAGCAGATTCCGGAAGAGATCTCCCGCCAGGTCGACGTCTACCTCTGCGCCTTCGGTGAAGCCGCCGAGCTGGCTGGCCTGGCGTTGAGCGAGCGGGTTCGTGATCAGTTGCCCAACCTGCGCCTGCAAGTGAATGCCGGTGCCGGCAGCTTCAAAAGCCAGTTCAAGAAAGCCGACAAGAGCGGTGCGCTGTATGCACTGATCCTCGGTGACGACGAGATGGCCCAGCAAGTGGTAGGTTTCAAACCCCTGCGTGGCCAGGGCGAACAACAAAGCATTGCCTGGGATGCGCTTGCTGCACACCTGGCCACCTGCATCGTGCAGGGTTGAAGCTGTCTAAACAGCCGATTTAGCGATTAAGGAGTATTGGGGTGTCGAGTACCGAAGACGAACAGCTGGCGGATTTGAAGGACTGGTGGTCACGCAACGGCAAGCCCCTGGTTACTGGTGGCCTGTTGGCGCTGGTCATCGTGTTCGGCTGGCAAGCCTTTCACAAGTATCAGAGCAATCAGTCGCAAGGCGCCTCCATGCTCTATCAGCAATTGCTGGAAACCACGCTGACGCCTGACGGCAAGCCTGATGCGGCCCGTGTCTCGGACCTGGCTGCCAAGCTCAACAGTGAATTCGGCGGTAGCGCTTACGCGCAGTACGGCAGCCTGTTCGTGGCGAAAGTCGCCGTCGACAGCGGCAAGCTGGATGACGCAGCCACCGAACTGAAAGCCATCGTTGCCAAACCGGCCAATCCGGCACTGGGCGAAATCGCCCGTCAGCGCCTGGCTCAGGTGCTGGCCGCGCAGAACAAGACCGATGAAGCCCTGAAACTGCTTGAAGGCGATGCCGACAAAGCGTTCCTGGCCACTCGTGAAGAACTCAAGGGCGACCTGCTGGTGCAGTTGGGTCGTACCGATGAAGCGTACGCGGCGTATCAAAAAGCCAAGGCGGCACTGTCGGATGAAGCGGCGGTCGGTGGCCTACAAATCAAGCTGGACGACCTGGCTAAAGGGGATGCGTGACGTGATCCGTTGGAAACATGCAGCATTGCTGGCTCTGGCCCTGTTGGCCGCGGGTTGCAGCAGCAACAGCAAGAAAGAATTGCCACCGGCCGAATTGACTGACTTCAAAGAAGAAGTGGTTCTGAAAAAGCAGTGGAGCCGTTCGATCGGTGACGGTCAGGGCGAAACCTACAACATGCTGGTTCCGGCGATCGATGGCGATACCATTTATGCCGCCGATGTCACTGGTGTAGTGATTGCGATGGATCGCCACACCGGCGACGTCAAATGGAAGAAAGATCTCGAACTGCCTGTTTCCGGCGCTGTTGGCGTGGGTTACGGTCTGCTGACGATCGGTACGCTCAAGGGTGAAATCGTTGCCCTGGACGCCATCAACGGCGAAGAGAAATGGCACGCTCGCGTGTCCAGCGAAGTGCTCGCACCGCCGGCCAACAACGGTGATGTGGTTGTGGTCCAGACTCAGGACGACCGTCTGATCGGTCTGGATGCCACAACCGGCAGCCAGCGCTGGTTGTATGACAGCACTCCGGCGGTACTCACCCTGCGTGGCACCAGTGCCCCGATCGTGACCAACCGCCTCGCGGTGGCTGGTCTGTCGACCGGTAAAGTGGTCGCTCTCGACATTTCCAACGGCGTGCCGGTTTGGGAGCAGCGTGTAGCGATCCCGCAGGGCCGTTCGGAGCTGGAGCGCGTGGTCGACATCGACGGCGGCTTGCTGTTGTCCGGCGAGACGATCTACGTCGCGAGCTACCAGGGGCGCGTTGCTGCGCTAGACCTGCAAAGCGGTCGCCAGCTGTGGCAGCGTGATGCTTCCAGCTATGCTGGTGTTGCCCAGGGCTTCGGCAGTCTCTACGTGAGTCTGTCTTCGGGCACTGTCGAAGGCGTCGACGAGCGTTCCACCACGGCCTTGTGGAGCAACGATTCGTTGGCTCGTCGTCAGCTGTCGGCTCCTGAAGTGTTCTCCAGCTACGTTGCAGTGGGTGACCTGGAAGGTTACCTGCACCTGCTGAGTCAGGTGGACGGTCGTTTTGTCGGCCGCGAGCGCATCGACAGCGACGGCCTGCGTGCCCGTCCGCTGGTGGTGGGTGACACGATTTATGTATATGGCAACAGCGGCAAACTGGAAGCCCTGACCATTAAGTAACGGTTTGACTATGCTTGGGGTTAACCCCCCAGGCTGCTTCACTTGTAGGGGCGAGCCTGCTCGCGATGGACGTCAACGATTACGTTTTCTGTCTGAAAAAACGCGATGTTTTTGCGTTTTTCGCGAACAGTCCGCTCCTACAGTGATTGCCCCGAGCACCAGCCGCTGCCTCGCAGCGGCTTTTGTATTTTCTGAAATAACGAAGTGGAGAGCCGCATGGTTCCCGTAATCGCCCTGGTGGGCCGACCGAACGTCGGCAAGTCCACCTTGTTCAACCGCCTGACCAGGACTCGTGACGCCATTGTCGGCGACTTGTCCGGTCTGACCCGTGATCGCCAATACGGTGAGGCCAAGTGGCAAGGGCGTTCCTACATTCTGGTCGACACCGGCGGTATCTCCGGTGACGAGCATGGTATGGACGAAAAAATGGCCGAGCAGTCGCTGCTGGCCATCGAAGAAGCGGATGTTGTGTTGTTTCTGGTAGATGCCAAGGCCGGTTTTACCGCCGCCGACCAGATGATCGCCGAGCATTTGCGCAAACGTAACAAGCGTTCCTACGTGGTTGCCAACAAGGTCGACAACATCGACCCTGAAATGGCCCGCGCCGAATTCGCTCCGTTGGGCATGGGCCACGCGATTCCAATCGCGGGAGCTCACGGCCGAGGCATCACCCAGATGCTGGAAATCGCCCTGAGCGAATTCCCGAAAGACGAAGAAGAGCCGGAAGAAGGCGAGGAAGAGGAAGTCGCCGAGGGCGAAGAAGCCAAGCGCATTCCTGGTCCGAGCGAAAAAGACGGGATCAAGATCGCGATCATCGGTCGCCCGAACGTGGGCAAGTCGACCCTGGTCAACCGCATGCTCGGTGAAGACCGGGTCATCGTCTATGACCAGCCCGGCACCACTCGCGATAGTATCTACATCCCGTTCGAGCGTAACGACGAGAAGTACACGCTGATCGACACCGCCGGTGTGCGCAAGCGCGGCAAGATCCACGAAGAAGTCGAAAAGTTCTCCGTGGTCAAAACCCTGCAAGCGATCAAAGACGCCAACGTGGTGATCTTCGTGATGGACGCCCGCGAAGGCGTGGTCGATCACGACCTCAACCTGCTGGGCTTTGCCCTTGAAGCCGGTCGTGCGCTGGTCATCGCGATCAACAAGTGGGACGGCATGACGCCGAGCGAGCGCGACTTCGTGAAAGTCGAGCTGCAACGTCGTCTGTTCTTCGTCGACTTCGCCGACATCCACTTCATCTCGGCGCTGCACGGCACCGGCGTGGGCAACCTCTACGCGTCGGTACAGAACTCGTTCAAGTCTGCGGTCACTCGCTGGCCAACCAACCGCCTGACCCAGATTCTGGAAGACGCGGTCGGTGAGCATGCGCCACCGATGGTGAACAACCGTCGGATCAAGCTGCGTTATGCCCACCTGGGTGGCGCGAACCCGCCGATCATCGTGATTCACGGTAACCAGATCGAAAAGGTGCCGAAGTCCTACGTCCGTTACCTGGAAAACACTTACCGTCGTGTGCTCAAGCTGGTCGGTACGCCGATCCGCATCGAGTTCAAGGGCGGCGAGAACCCGTACGAAGGCAACAAGAACTCGCTCACCGACCGTCAGGTCAACAAGAAGCGTCGTTTGATGTCGCACCACAAGAAAGCCGACAAGAAGCGCCGCGACAAGCGCTAAGGCAGCCCTGAGTTACACGCTGCAAGCTTCAAGTCAAAACCAAAAAGGGGCCTGTTAAGGGCCCTTTTTTGTGCCTGATGGTTTGAGGCTTGACCGCTTGCGGCTTGTCGCTTGAAACTTGCAGCTCACCTGCAGGGGCCCACCGATGATCACCAGTAAGCTGCCGAATGTCGGCATCACTATTTTCACTCAGATGTCTCAGCTCGCGGCGCAGACCGGGGCGATCAACCTGTCCCAGGGTTTTCCCGATTTCGATGCCCCGCAAGCCCTTTGCGACGCGGTTGGTCGGCATATTGCCAATGGCCACAACCAGTATTCGCCAATGACCGGTTTGCCTGCGCTACGTCAGCAGATCGCGGCCAAGATCGCCCGTAGCTATGGCGTCAACATCGATGCCGACAACGAAGTGACCGTCACTCCCGGTGCGACCCAGGCGATTTTCTGCGCTATCCAGGCCGTTATCCACAACGGTGACGAAGTCATCGTGTTCGATCCGGCTTATGACAGTTACGAGCCTTCGGTTGAGTTGGCGGGTGGTCGTTGTGTTCACGTACAGCTGGGGCTGGACGATTTCAGCATCGACTTCGACAAGCTCGCCGCTGCGCTGAGCCCGCGTACGCGAATGATCATTCTCAATACCCCGCACAACCCCAGCGGTGCCTTGATCAGCCGCGCCGAGCTGGATCAGTTGGCGGCGTTGATCCGTGATCGCGACATCTACCTCGTCAGCGACGAGGTCTACGAACACCTTGTGTACGACGGCGTGCCACACGTCAGCGTGCTGGCCCATGAAGAGCTGTATCAGCGTGCATTCGTGGTCAGCTCATTCGGCAAGACTTATCACGTCACCGGCTGGAAAACCGGTTATGTCGTCGCGCCGCCGGCCCTGACTGCAGAGCTGCGCAAGGTGCATCAGTACGTCAGTTTCTGCGGTGTTACGCCACTGCAATACGCCTTGGCCGATTACATGGCCGAGCATCCGGAGCACATCGAAGAGCTGCCGGGTTTCTATCAGGCCAAGCGTGATCTGTTCTGCGATTTGCTCGCACCGTCGCGTTTCAGTTTCACCCGGGTGACAGGCACTTATTTTCAGCTGGTCGATTACTCGCAGATCCGTCCGGACCTCAACGACGTCGAAATGGCCTTGTGGATGACCCGCGAACATGGTGTGGCAAGTATTCCGATCTCGGTGTTCTACCAGACGCCACCCGAAGGCCAGCGCCTGGTGCGACTGTGCTTTGCCAAACGTGAGGAGACCCTGCGTGAAGCAGCGGAAAAACTATGCGTGATCTGAGTGTGCTTGCGAATCTGAACATCGCACTGATCCAGACTTCCCTGGCCTGGCATGACCGCAAGGCCAACCTGGAGCATTTCGAATCGCTGCTGGAACAGGCCCAAGGTGCAGACCTTATTATCCTGCCAGAGATGTTCACCACCGGGTTCTCGATGGAATCCGAGACCCTCGCTGAAGCGGAAAACGGCCCTACCAGCAAATGGCTGCGGGTTCAGGCGGCGAAGTTCGACGCGGTGATCACGGGCAGCGTCATCATTCAGGCGGCCGATGGCAGCCATCGCAATCGCCTGTTGTGGGCGCGGCCGGACGGTGAGGTGTTGCACTATGACAAGCGCCATCTGTTCCGCATGGCGGGTGAACATCACCACTACACCCCCGGCGAGCGTCAGGTGCAGTTCGAACTCAAGGGCTGGCGCGTGCGGCCGTTGATTTGCTACGACCTGCGCTTCCCGGTGTGGAGTCGCGATGCCCAGGACACTGACCTGTTGCTATACACCGCCAACTGGCCGGGTGCACGACGCCAGCACTGGAACCGCTTGCTGCCGGCGCGGGCCATCGAAAACCTGTGCTACGTGGCGGCGGTGAATCGTGTCGGTACGGACGGCAAAGGCTTCGCGTATACCGGTGACAGCCAGGTGCTGGATTTCCAGGGTGAGACACTGCTCAGTGCCGGTGAGGCTGACGGGGTGTTCAAGGTGGTACTCGATGCGGCGGAACTGGCGGCGTATCGCACGCGGTTTCCGGCGAATCTGGATGCCGATACTTTCGAGTTCACCTGAGTTCGTCGTCGCCTGACCTGGCCCCTTCGCGGGCTTGCCCGCGAAGGGGCCGGTTCAGACAGCACAATACCAGCAGGCAAAAAAAGGGCCCGCGGTT
>NZ_JBXAFA010000030.1:0-30995 GCF_058792515.1 Pseudomonas sp. MT92 | reverse complement strand
CCTTCTGGAAAATGCCCTACCTGATCGCCGAGTGGGCCCACCGCAAGGGCCGCCCGACCCTGCCGCAAAGCGTGCAAGCCTGGTCCCGACCACTGCCCCCCGAACAATGGGCCAAGCCCAGCCCGGCGCTGCAAAAAGCCAACGCACTGGTGAAAGCCGCGATGGACAAGAAGGGGGCGAACTTCATTGATGCCTGCAAAGCGGCGGGCCTGCATTGAGCGCGCCGTTGCAAACGAGGCAGGCTCGGTGTACTGCCTTTCGATGAGATTCGAATAGTACGTATTCGTGATTTGCAAAAGACGGTCAAGGCGTGCGGCGGTTTGAGGCGGTAAGCGTCCGGCAAGAAAGGACGTCTTTCTGGGTAACGCGTCCGCGAGGGCAATGGTAGACGGTGGCAGCGCGTCGGGAAGTATGAGATCGAACCGGGATTTTGAAGTGATCAGCGACTATGTGTTTGCGCCATGTGCTGCTGTCTGGATAACCAACGAACACGAAAAAGCCCGGCTGATCAGGCCGGGCTTTTTGTGGATATTGCGGTGAGACGATGTTTTCAGGCGACGGTGTTGCCTTGCAGGCGGTCGGAGCCATCGGCAGCGACGGTGTTGCCTTGCAGGCGGTCGGAGCCATCGGCAGCGACGGTGTTGCCTTGCAGGCGGTCGGAACCATCGGCAGCGACGGTGTTGCCTTGCAGACGGTCGGAGCCATCGGCAGCGACGGTGTTGCCTTGCAGGCGGTCGGAGCCATCGGCAGCGACAGTGTTGCCTTGCAGGCGGTCGGAACCATCGGCGGCGACGCGGTTTTCGATCAGGCGGTCCGAGCCACCTTCAGCCACACGGCTTTCAATCAGACGATCCGAGCCACCTTCAGCGACAACAGGCTGTACAGAGGTCGCGGCAAAAGCGTTAACGGCGAAGATCGAGAATGCGATGCTGAGGATGGTTTGGCGTTTCATGATCGTGTGCTCCGGGGTGTTGTTTGTTGGGTATGGAGCCCATGTTACGCCGCGGTATTTTTAAGAGAACTTCATTGAGGTGATTGTGAACATCGACGGGATTGATAGGGCGAGCAGAACACCGCTGGTGAGCGTGATGAAGAGGCGAAGCCTATGTGGCGGCACATTGATTACATTGGGTATCAACTGTAATTCGCGATCATGCCGTTATCAGTAAAGCCAATCAGAAATAGAGTCCGCCTGACGATGTTGTCTTCTGCGCAGTTAAGGTGCCTCTCATGATTCAGAGCATGATCAAAACGGCGGGGCTGGCCGCCCTGCTCGTCGCAAGCGCGGCAATGCCACTCGCCCAGGCACAACCCTTGCCACTCGATAAAGTCGGTGCCTTGCATAATGAAGACGTGGAATGGCGCAACTTTCCGGCTTTCCCGAAAGAAGTGAAACTCGCTGTAATCGCCGGCGACCCCAGTAAACCTGCACCTTATGTAGTGCGAGTCAAAGTGCCCAATGGCATCAAATTAATGCCCCATACCCATCCGGAAGATCGTATCTACACCGTCATGTCCGGTGTGTTCTACATCGGCTTTGGCACTGTTTTCGATCCAGACAAACTGGTGGCCTATGGTCCGGGGAGTGTGGTGATACTCCCGGCCAATACGCCGCACTTTCATTGGGCGAAATCAGGGGAGTACATCTCGCAAGTCTACGGAACGGGGCCGCTGGGGCTTGAATACATCGATAGCCATGATGATCCGCGCAACGCGTCGAAGTGACAACGCCGCGTCCAGGTCAATACCCCTGTAGGAGCGAGCCTGCTCGCGAAAAACCCGAGGGCGTCGCAGGTGCCCGATTGCCAACGAAGCGGGCGCCATCAGGCAGCCCGCGTTTTCACACAACCTGGTGCACCACGGAGACACGCCCGGTGCGCCAGGCTGGATGTCCGATAATCCGGGATTACGTAGTGGGTAATTGCGCCGACCAGTGTTTCATCTCTTCGGCAATGAAGTGGTTAACCAAGTCGCTATACAACTTTTCTATTGCATCCGGGCTCAGGCCTTCGGCCTCTGCCCATTCGCGGCGGGTCGCGAGCATGGCATTGAATCGCTCCGGGGCACGCACCGAGGCCGCCGAGGTCTTGAATTTCGAAGCCGCAAGCACGTACTGGAAACGCTTGCCCAACAGCTTGATGACGGCCCGGTCGAGGGCATCGATCTCGCGTCTGATGTCCTCCATTCCGGCGCATTCTGAGGGTTGCAATTGATTGGAAACGTCCATGTGAGTCACTCCCTTTGCTGAAATAAATTGTGAAACGGCTGATGTGTCATTCAGGGTCTGACTTTCCCGAGTGTCTCGAGCCGGTTACCTACCGATAAGCTCTCTTGCGGTGTCTGCCAATTGGCTACCCACCCGTGCTTTTAGCGTTTCTATGAAGCGGGTTATCTTCGCATCGACAAACTGTCGGGACGTGTAAACGGCATAAACATTGCGCTCGTAGGTATGGTACTCCGGCAAAACACGCACGAGTTGTCCCGAGCGCAGATCGTCGATGGCCGAGAATCCGGCCAATAAGCCAATCCCCGCTCCGGATCGAACGGCGACTGCCATTGCATCCATATCATTTACGCTAAAGCTCGGCCCGGTGGGTACGAAAGTGGCGGTGCCGGATTTGCTTCTCAGTTGCCATTCATCCCGTGCGTAATCAACGGTTCCCAGCAACAGGCACTGATGATCGTTGAGGTCTTCAGGCGTCGCCGGCGGTGCATGTTGTGCCAGGTAGGCAGGGGACGCGACCAGCACGCAATGACTGACCCCAATTTTTTGACTGACGTACGCTGAATCCGGCAGCGTTCTGGCAATCAGAATTGAAACATCCAGTTGGTCTTCCAGCAGGTTCGGCATCCGTTGGGATAGCAGCAAATCTACTGTGACTGCCGGAAACTCCTTGCGGTACTCAAGGACGGCGCTGGTCACCAGATGACGCGCAAGGCCGGGCACGCTATGCACCCGTAGCGTGCCCTTGGGTTCCAGGATCGAATCACTTGCTTCGGCTTCAGCGTTTTCGAGGTCGGCCAGGATTGCCGTACAGCGCTCGTAAAATCGTCGACCGGCGTCAGTCACGGAAAGGCGGCGAGTGGACCTTTGCAGCAGGCGGGCATCGAGCATTGTTTCGAGCGCAGAAACGGCACGGGACACATTGCCGACTGTCGAGTCCAGATGGTTGGCCACTGCAGTGAAGGTGCCCATCTCAACGACTTTTACGAACACAGACATATTTGAAAATTTGTCCATCCCTACCGTCCTTTTCTACCGGTTTAACGCTCAAATTACAGAGAAAATCCACTGAGGCTGTTCAGTGCTCGTGAGCGCAACGCCACCACCCACCGACCCCGCATCATGGACGTTGACTGTTGAGGACACAACTCGACGACGGCGCGTGATCTTCCCTCTGCACACAACAATGATTCCCACGTGGCTATCTAAATCAAACCTGTCGCCCTCCATAGACTTGATTGCACGGGCCGCCTGAACCGGCTCTGTCGTAAACCACCGAAGCGAGGATTTACGCAGCGCGCTTCGGCCCGATTCCTGACAATCAAGTGAAGGCCACATCGATGAACACGCCATACGACGCGCTCTATCTTTTCATTGGGGGTGAGTGGATCAGCGCTGAAGGGCGCGACACCGCAGCCGTCATAAACCCAGCTACAGCAAGTGAAATCGGACGTGTGCCGCTGGCCACTTCAGCCGACCTTGACCACGCCCTTGAAGTCGCCCGGCTCAGCTTCCAAACGTGGCGCCAGACGGTGCCGGACCAACGCGCAAAAATTCTCAAACGTGCCGCTGATCTTATCCTGGAGCGAGCGCCGCACATCGCATCCCAGATGACGCTGGAGGAGGGCAAACCCCTTGGCGAAAGCATGGACGAGGTCACGCGTGCAGCAGAGTATTTTGAGTGGTTCGCCGAAAGCGCCCGCCGCATCGATGGCCGCGTCGTGCCGGCCAACCGCCCAGGCGTGTTGCAACTGGTGAAGCGCCAGCCTATCGGCCCGGTCGCAGCCTTCACGCCCTGGAACTTTCCAGCCATTACTCCGGCTCGCAAGTTATCAGCTGCTTTGGCGGCAGGTTGCAGCGTCATTCTCAAACCCGGTGAAGAGAGCCCTTCCACGGCGCTGGCCCTTGCTCGCGCCCTTGATGATGCGGGGTTGCCCAAAGGCGTTCTGCAAGTCGTTTTCGGTGTACCGGATCAAGTCTCCAGCCACCTGATTGCCTCGCCGATCATTCGCAAGGTGACCTTTACCGGTTCCGTACCGATTGGGCGACTGCTGTCGACCAGGGCAGCCGCAGGCGTCAAGCCAATCACTTTGGAACTGGGTGGCCACGGCCCAGTGCTGGTGTTTGAAGACGCCGACATTGAAAGGGCGGCAGTGGAAGGCGTGGCGAATCGGTTCCGGGGGACAGGGCAAGTCTGTATCTCGTCAACACGCTTCCTGATCCAGCGTGGTGCTTATCAGGCGTTCACTGATCACTTTGTTGCGGCAACCAACGCCCTGAGAATCGGCAACGGCCTGCATCCCGATACTCAGGTCGGGCCACTCGCCAACCCAAGGCAATTGTCAAAGATGGAAGAACTGGTGGCTGACGCCGTCGAGAAAGGCGCGCGGGTGCTTGCCGGTGGCGAATGCCTGCCAGGACAAGGCTTTTTCTTCCAGCCCACCGTTTTGGCTGATGTGCCCATGGACGCTCGGGTCATGCATGAAGAACCCTTCGGCCCGATCGCGATTTTGATGCCCTTCGATACGTTGGCCGACGGCCTGGAAGAGGCCAACCGCCTTCCCTACGGGTTGTCTGCCTACGCCTTTACCGCCAACGCCCGGACCGCCATTGACGTCGCAGATGGCCTCGAGGCCGGAATGATCGGGATCAATCAATACCGAATTGTTGCTACTGAACTTCCCTTCGGCGGCATGAAGGAGAGCGGTCATGGCTCAGAGGGCGGCATTGAAGGCATCGAACACTATCTGACCAACAAATTCATCAGCCAGATTTAAGGACGCCCGAAATGTCGAACATCAATTTCAGCAGCCCTCGTGAAGCGGCCAGAGCGTTCACCCCAAAGCTGGCGCAGTTCGTCGACGCTACGCTCTATCCGCAAATCTGGAGCGATCCGGCACTGTCTCCACGTGACCGCAGCCTGATAACGGTGGCTGCGTTGATTGCCGGTGGTCACTCCGAAGAGCTGCCTGCGCACCTGCGGCGCGCGGTCAGCAATGGGGTCACCCATGACGAAATATCCGCAGCGATCACCCACCTGGCGTTCTATGCAGGTTTCCCGGCCGCCATCACCGCGTCCGCCATTGCCAATGCCACATTCACTCAATCGCAGGCGAAGCAACCATGAAAGCCATCACCATTGAAGAATTCGGCAACCCCGACGTACTGAAGTTGAGCGATGTTCCCGACCCGCTAGTACGCCCTGCCGACTTGCTGGTGCGGGTCTATGCGGCAGGTGTCAATCACGCGGATCTGACGCATCGCACCGGTGGCTACGGGCGTCCTGATTTCGGAGATTCGCCCATCATCGGGCTTGAGATCGCAGGCGAGGTCATCGAAAAAGGCAATGCCGTCGTTGGTTTCGAAGTGGGGGGGCGGGTGATGGGCGTGGTGGGTGGCGGGGCGTATGCCGAGCTGGCACGCATTGACTACCGCATGGCCATGCCAATTCCTGCTCAACTGGATTACGTGCACGCGGCGGCAATTCCCGAGGTGTTTGTCACCGCTCATGAGGCGCTGATGCATCTGGCTCGACTCAAGCCAGGTGACTCGGTCTTGATTCATGCCGCCGCGGGTGGTGTTGGCTCCGCTGCGGTGCAGCTCGCTTACGCCACAGGTGCGACGGTTTATGCGACAACCGATGGCAGCAAGTTATCCCGCGTCGAGCATTTGGGTGCCGATGTCGCCATCGACTACAAGAACAGTGATTTCGCCGAAGTCATCGCCGGCAAAACCGATGGCCGGGGTGTCGATGTCATCATCGATTTCGTCGGCGAACCTTACTTCGCCCGCAACCTGGCGTCACTCGCTAACGGCGGGCGGCTGATCCAGGTTGGCATCCTTGGCGGTGGCGGGAAGGTCGCCCTGGAGCTGGAGCATGTTCTCTACCGTCATCTGCAAATCATCGGCACGGTCATGAAATCCCGTACCCCGCCGGAGAAGCACGACATGATCAAGCGATTCCGCGAGCATTGGCTTGAACGGTTCGAAGGGGGAGGATGCCTGGAGCCGGTAGTCGACAGTACCTTCCCCCTGTCACGCGCCGCAGATGCCCATCGCAGGATGGAGTCGTCCGAAAACGTCGGGAAGATCATTCTCACAATGCAGCCTGCGGACTTGCTCTAAGTCTGGTCTTCTGCGAGAAGTGCCTGCCAAAGGTGCCGATACTCAAGTCTCAGGCCGTCTGCCGGCGTATAGCGAGAATCGCAGCGCCAAACCCGATGAATGTCACCCCCACCACCCGGCTAACCCAGCGGGACAACTCGGGTCGTACCAGCAGGCCCTTGGCGCGTGAGGCCAGCGCGGCATACAGGCTCAACGACGACACCGAAAGCGCCATGAAAATCGCGGTCAGGATCATGAATTGTGGGAACAGGGCTGCGCCTTGATCGATGAACTGCGGGAATAACGCCGTAAAAAACAGCGTCGCCTTGGGGTTGGAGAGCGCGGTAAAAAACGCCGACCTGTACAGTTTTAGCCGTGTGGGCCTGCGGCTCAGGCCCTCATGAATGCCATCAGCCAGCAGCGGCGTCTTATTGAGCAACTGCCTCACCCCCAGGTAGAACAGATACCCGGCGCCAACAATCTTTACCATGTTGAACAACCCTTCGGAGCTGGCAAGCAGCGCCCCCAACCCCAGCATTGCAGCCCCCGACAGGCAGAACAGGCCAGTGGCATTGCCCAACGAGGACCAGATCGTGCTGCGTTGTCCGTGGGCGAGGCTGTTGTTGATCGCCATTAATGTCGCTGGCCCGGGGCTGGCGATGGCAATCGCGGCGACCAGGGTAAAAGCCAGCATCGTGTTCGTGTCCATGGGTCCAGGCTCCTGAATAACTGAGGGTATGCTACCGGAGACTTCGTTACCTGATGATGCAAATTACGCATCACCTACAGGAGTCACCGAAGCCCAGCCAACAATGATGGGGAAACTGTGTATCGCCTCGCGGAGAAAGATGTTCCCGTCGATGGCTTCTACTCAGTCAGCCAGACGCGTGTCATCACCCGGAGGAGTGCGCAGTCGATAAAAGCCTTGCAGCGATCGATAAAATCCAGGTCCTCCTTTATGGCGCTCGGGATGGCGCTCGGGCGCAATCCAAAAAAGCCTTGCCGTCAGAATGGCCGGGAGTCCTGAGCAGATGTCAGGGTCATAACCACCGATATGCCGGAAAAAACCGATAAATCCAATATTCTGCCGGGTCCCGCCCGGCATTTCGCACACTCATAATTGGCTTACAACAAAGGGACACCCCTAAGGAGCGTAAGCCATGTACAAAGACCATATCGTCAAGGCGCGCATGACTGACAGCGCCCTGTTCATGGGGGGAGTCGCTGCAGTCATTTTCATCATCACGCTGGTCTGCGGTGTAGGTGAAGGCCGTCTTTCCACGTTGATGGGGCCAATCGTTCTCGACTTGAAAGCTCCTCTGGCGCGTGACATCGCCGTCGGGGGGACCTTCACCATCACGGCCGTACTGAATCTGTTCATCCTTGGGCGGTTTCCCTTGCGGGCGCAGATCATTACGGTCTGGTGCGAATTGCTGGTGCTGTTCCTTTTATTCTTCGACACCTTCAATCTTTCTTACAGCTTCATCGCGACCAAAGTCGGCTTCATGATCACCCAAGGGGTTTTCACCACCGTCTACGTCTCCGCGATTTCCATTGCCATTGCGTTTGTCCTGGCATTGCTGGGAGCGACCGCGCGTTTATCTTCCAACGGTTTCGCCATCGCCATCGCGAGCTTCTACACCTCGTTTTTCCGAGGTGTTCCGCTGCTCATCCAGATCTATCTCATTTACCTGGGCATTCCTCAGCTCGGCTACGTGGTCGGCGCCGTGCCGGCAGGGATTCTGGCGCTCTCGCTCTGCTACGGCGCCTATATGACGGAGATCTTCCGTGCGGGGATCAGCAGCATCCCGCGGGGTCAGTGGGAAGCCTCCCGGGCGATTGGCCTGAACCCATTTCAAACAATGACCCGGGTCATTCTCCCGCAGTCCATGCGCCTGATCATTCCGCCAACTGGCAACCAGTTCATCTCGATGCTTAAGGACAGCTCACTGGTGTCCGTGATCGGCGTCTGGGAACTGATGTTCCTGGCGCGAACACAAGGACGCGCCGAGTTCCGTCACCTGGAAATGCTCATCACCGCAGCCGTGCTGTATTGGCTGCTGTCGATCGTGCTGGAAACCGTTCAGTCGCGTCTGGAAAAGCACTTCAATCGCGCCCACCGCTGAATCAGGAGCCTTACGATGAATCAGCCGTCAGCTTCAGCACTCATTGCCCCGTATCCCGCCATATCGATTCACGAGATGCAAAAATGGTATGGCGATTTTCATGTGCTCAAGGGCATCGATCTGCACATTTCCAGCGGCGAAATAGTGGTCGTCTGCGGTCCATCGGGTTCCGGAAAATCGACGTTGATTCGCTGCCTGAATCTGCTGGAAGACTTCCAGAAAGGCAAAGTCTTCATCGACGGAATCGAGTTGACCCGCAATGCCGCCTGCGTGGCCAGCATCCGGCGCCAGGTCGGCATGGTCTTCCAACAGTTCAATCTGTTTCCGCACATGACGGTATTGGAGAACCTGATGCTGGGGCCGCGCCTGGTGAGCAGGCTCGATGAGTCGCAGGCTCGCCAACTGGCTTACGAGTACCTGGATCGAGTGCGGATCGGGAACCAGGCGGACAAGTACCCCAGCCAGCTCTCCGGCGGTCAGCAGCAACGCGTTGCCATCGCCCGGGCCCTCTGCATGCGACCACGCATCTTGCTGTTCGACGAACCCACCTCGGCACTTGATCCCGAAATGGTCAAGGAAGTGCTGGATGTCATGGGCGAGCTGGCTCAGGACGGCATCACGATGGTGTGCGTCACCCACGAGATGGGGTTTGCCCGGCGGGTCGCCGACCGGATCATCTTCATGGATCAGGGTTGTATCGTCGAGCAGGCCAAACCCAATGAGTTTTTTGAGAACCCGCAGCATGAACGCGCCCGAGAATTTCTGTCACAGATTCTCAGCCACTGAGCAGCATCGTCACACCGTCCAACGTCATCGACAAAAACAACAAAGACCTGCACTCAACTACCTGGAGGCTTACTCATGATCTCGATTACTCGCTTCTTCACCACAGCGGCTATCGCCACAGCCGTCACGATCAGTTCAGGCGCCGCCTGGGCGGGCTCGACCCTCGACCGCATCCATGAAACCAAGGTGATCAAAGTGGCCACGGCCGCCAACTGGCCACCACAATCGTTCCTGGGGCCGGACAACAAGTTGCAAGGTTTTGATATCGATGTCGCCACCGAAATCGGTCGCCGCCTGGGTAGCAAGGTCGACTTCGTCACCCCCGAATACGGGATCATCACCGCAGGGCGCTGGTCGAATCGCTGGGACTTGTCGGTCGGTTCGATGACGCCAACCACCGAGCGCTCCCGAGTCCTCGACTTCCCCGCGATCTACTACTACACGCCCTATGTATTTGCCGTGCACAAAGATGCAGCCGGGGCAAAGGCGGCGGACCTGAACGACAAGATCATCGGCGTCGAAGCAGGCACCACGTCGGAGGACTATATCAATCGCCGGCTCAAGATCGACGCCGCCGATGTGCCGGCGTTCACCTACGACGTCACGCCCGGCGAGGTGAAGACGTATGGCGACAGCATGGGCCCTCTGGACGATTTGCGTATGGGCAACGGGGTCCGACTGAACGCCACCCTGTCTGCGCTTCCAACCGTCGTCGCGGCCGTCAAGAATGGCTATCCCATCGTACGCGTGGAAGGCAAACCCGCTTATTACGAACCGCTGGCCATCGCCGTGGATAAAGGCGATGAGGCGTTCAATAGCGAATTGAGCAAGGCCATTGCGCAGATGAAAGCCGACGGAACGCTCAAGCAACTTTCCGAGAAGTGGTACGGCGCCGATCTCACCCAGGTGCAATAAATCCGGGTGCAATAAATTCCAGAGCAATAAACCCAATCATTGCAGGCGCCCGTTCCAGACGCGGCGCCCTGTATGACTGCGCCGCGAAGAAGGACAAGGGACTTCATGTACACGTATAACAACAATTACTACACCGCCACGATGAACGACACGACTGAGCGCGCGGCGCTGTCAGGCAATGTCCAGGCCGATGTGTGCGTCATCGGCGCGGGCCTGGCGGGGCTGAGCACGGCCTGGGAGTTGGTCTCACGAGGAAAGTCCGTGGTGCTGCTCGAGGCAGGCCGTGTTGCCTGGGGGGCCTCCGGCCGTAACGGTGGCTTCGTCCTTCAGGGCTGGTCCGAAGGTTTGTCATCCATCGAGCGGCGCTGCGGAAAAGCGACAGCCGCCGCCCTGTTCAAATTGTCGCTCGAAGGTGTCGACACTGTTCGCGACATGATCGCCCGTCATCAACTGCCAGGTTGCTCGCCAACGCCTGGAAAATTGAGCGTGGTTCGCTACGAGGATGGCGATAATCTCAAGCGTTTGCGCGACAGGATGGCGACGGATTTCGACTTCCACCTCGACTACCTGGATCGCCAGGCCGTGCGTGAAAAACTCAAGACGGAGCGGTATTTCCAGGCTCTGCGCGATACCCATGGATTTCACTTCCATCCCTTGAACTATTGCTTGGGCCTGGGCCGGCTGATTGAACGCAACGGGGCAAAGATTTACGAACAGTCGCCGATGACCCGTGTCGAGAGTCGAAACGGGCGACACCGAGTCATCACTGACCGGGGCACTGTCGATTGCGCCAACGTGGTGTACTGCTGCGGCGGTTATGGCGGCCCCGAGTTCGGTAAATTACGCCGCGCCTTTCTGCCCATTGCGACCTACGCGGTGCTGACCGAACACTTGGGCGAGCGTCTGGCCGATGCGGTAGGCACCACCGATGCCGTGGGTGATAATCGCCGGGCCTCAGACTATTACCGAATCGTCGAAGGTGACCGACTGCTCTGGGGCGGTCGTATCACCACCAGGAACCTGCAGGACGAAAAGCGTCTGGGGCAGTTGCTGACCGAAGACATCCTCGATGTGTATCCGCAATTGCGCGGCATCAAGATCGAAAAAGCCTGGTCGGGACTGATGGGTTATGCGCGGCACAAGATGCCTCACATCGGCCCTCTCGGGAAGGGGCTATGGGCATGTACATCATTTGGTGGCCATGGTATGAACACGGCGCCTATCGGCGGGCGCGTCATTGCCGAAGCCATTTGCGGCGAGACCAATCGTTACCGTCTTTTCGATGCCTACGGCCTGGAATGGAATGGCGGCCCGCTCGGCCCGGCTGCGGCGCAAACGGTATATGCCGGCCTGAAAATGATGGACAAGTTTCAGGAAACGCGTTCGCAGTACAGGGCGAGTCAAAAAAACTGAAAATCACAGTGAGGTCAAGGCAGTGTTGATGGATGCGCACAATCCCGGTCCGTTGTTTAACCTGACTGATAAGGACCGGCAGTTGCTTGGCCTGCTGCAGGCCAACGCCCGCGAGCCCACGGCATCCTTGGCACGTAAACTCGAGGTCTCACGCTCTTCGGTGCAAGAACGCATCGCCCGCCTGGAAAAGGCCGGGGTCATTACCGGTTACAGCGTGCGCATCGACCAGAACAGACTCCAGCAGACAATCAACTGTTTCACCATGACCTCCTGCACCAACAAGAGTTATACCGATGTCATGACCTCGCTTCGCAAGATGGATACGGTGCAGGCGGTGTATGCGGTCTCGGGTGAATCCGACTTCATCATCCATCTCGCCACGTCGACGCTGAGTGAACTCAATGCCGAGTTGACTCGCATCAACATGATCAAAGGTGTGGCGCACACCGCGTCGCATATTGTGATGGAAACCAAATTCAGTCGGAAATTGACGGTTTAAAGCCTGCCCCTAAAAACCGTTTTTTCAACGGGCCCGGTCCGAAGCTGGAATACGACCTCAATACCTACCCCCCAACGCCACCGTCACGAATCACGTCGCTCGCTGACAGGCGCATATTGCGCCATCAACTCAACGACCCAATCGATGAACACGCGCAGTTTGATGCTGATATGCCGGTTCGGGGGAAATGCCACGTAGATGGGCATCGGATCGAGGCTCCAGTGCTCGAACAGGGGCACCAGTTCGCCGCGTGCTTCGAAGGCGTTGGACATGTACTTCGGCAGCCAAAGAACACCCAGCCCGGCCAGGCCGGCTGCGAGGTAGGCGTTGCCATCGTCGACTGCCAGCGCGTAGCGACCTTTGATCTGGATACGCTCAGCGTGGTTGTGCAGCGCGTAGGGCACGGCTTTACCGGTGCGCGCCCACAAGAAACCGACGATACGATGCGGCGAATCTTCCAGCTCACGCGGATGCGCGGGGATACCGACGCGTGCCAGGTAGCTGGGCGCTGCAAAAACGCCAAGCTGGAGGTCGCCTACCCGCCGGGCCATTAACGATTGATCCTTTATCTCGCCGCCGCGCACCACGCAATCGACGTTCTCACCGATCATGTCCACGACACGGTCGCTGACGCCCATGTCGATCTG
The DNA here is from genome assembly GCF_058792515.1 of Pseudomonas sp. MT92. Lineage (NCBI taxonomy): Bacteria > Pseudomonadati > Pseudomonadota > Gammaproteobacteria > Pseudomonadales > Pseudomonadaceae > Pseudomonas > Pseudomonas sp. MT92. The sequence continues at coordinate 18,281 of NZ_JBXAFA010000030.1, read as the reverse complement.
GATGTCTGGGTATTGCCTGTAAAACGCCGGCAATGCGGGGACCAGAATCATGCTGGCCAGCGGGCTTGGCACATCCACTCGCAATCGGCCCCTGGGCCGCGTCGAGGCGCCGGAGAGGCTGGTCTCGGCGTCGTCCATGTCGGCCAACAGCCGCAGCACTCGCTCGTAATAGACCGCACCATCGGCAGTGACGTTGACTTTGCGCGTCGTGCGGTTAAGCAATTTAACTCGCAACCGTGCCTCCAACTGCTGTACCAGTTGTGTCACGGTGGTCTTGCTCATATGCAGTGTTTCGGCCGCTTTGGTGAAGCTGCCGACTTCTACCACGCGAGCAAATGCCTGCATTGCATCAAAACGGTCCATTGCTACCCCCGCTATCGACCAGATTGTTTGGGATTCACAAACAGTGATAGCCAAGGTTGCGTGTTTATGGCCCAGGTGCAAGTCCTTACAGTCGCTCCATCGTTAGTTTCGGGTCGACATTGACCCATTGATGGAGGTACCTATGACGCAGCGTGATGTTGTTTTTCCGCCCGGACGCCAGGCGCTCTACGAGCGCAATCGCTATTCGCCGGCTATCAAGTCCAATGGCTTCTTATTTGTTTCGGGGCAAGTCGGCAGTCACGAAGACGGCTCACCCGAACCCGATCTGGAGGCCCAGGTCCGACTCGCATTCACCAATCTGAATGCAATCCTGATCGCTGCCGGTTGCACCTTCGACGATGTGATTGACGTCACCGTCTTCATCGTCGATCCCGAATCGAAGTTCGAGACGATCTGGAAGGTTGTGCCGGAGTTCTGGGGGAGGGCGCCACACCCGACGCTGACCGGTGTGGGCGTCACGTGGCTCTATGGTTACCAGTTCGAAATCAAGGTGATCGCCAGGCTGCCAGAAACCATTGGGGGGCAGTCTGTCGGGGTCAACTCATCTCTGGAGCGAGATGACTCATGAACGTCAGGTTTTCAATAGCGTACATATACTCAGAGAATCTCGGATCTCCATCATTGAACGCCTTTGCCACTTTTTGTGCGTTCTCAAGACTGTCCCACATTGCCAAGTCCGCGAAGACTCGATCATCGCCCATAGGGCAATAGGCGCGGTACTCGATCAAACCTGCAAAGGTCGTTAACGTTTCACGAAGCCCTGCACGGAGCACAGGCAATTGCGCAACGCATTCCTGTTTGACCTTGAAAATGGCTAATTCGAGTACATGAGATGAGCGCTGCATAGGGATGACCTTCTGTGTGTGTTAAGGAATCCCAAGTATCAGTGGCTCATACTGACAGCGTAGTGTCAGTAGTGGTGATTGTCTTCCACTGGCTTGCCTGATGCTTCATATACGCCTGGAGATCAAGGGCAGGATTGTCGGGCGATGGTTGTTGGGCAATGGCGATGGAGGTTATGCGGTCGACCCGAAAATCGCGGTAGGCCGCCCTGGCACTACACCAGCTTCCAACCGTCCACTTTCCTCCCCAATAGAAAAGGCCAAGGGGGGAAATGAGGCGTTGTGAAAGCGCACCATCCAGGCTGGTATAAGTTATCTTCAGCGCCTGATTGTTTTCGATGGCATTTCGAAGGGTTGCCAAATGGCCACGCGTCGAGGACGGCGTTGTTCCAAGTGCCCTGATTTTTGCCGTGCTGGGGTCAACCTTGTGATGGACTACGGACGCTGAGATTTTGCTCAACAACATCCTTGCAGCCGCACTTAGGTCGTTATCGGCGGAAGCTGAAAGCATTTCCATCCCAAGCATCAATGCATCCAGTTCGAGCCTGTTCAACGTTAACGGCGGCATCTCAAAATCGGCATCCAAGGCATACCCCACACCGGCGGTACCGTAGATTGGGATTCCACTGAAGGAAAGGTCGTCGATGTATCGATAGATTGAGCGAACGGAAACGCCAATTCGGCTGGCCAGTCGTTCAGCAGAGATTGGCTGATGGACACGAATCAGATTTACCAATTGAAATAAGCGATCAGCTTTACGCAATCGGTGCGCTCAACTGAGAGTCCTTTGCAAACTCAATGGCTGCGTTCATGGCAGTCCGAGCGTGGGGGCTATTCTTCCCGCAAGTTGATCCCACTACTGCCGATGCCTGAGCCAGGATGTCACAAACATTCGCTTTGCTGAGCACAGCTGGCGAGTCAATGTCCACCTGCTCAAGGCGAGTGATAACGGCCGGCCCGATGCCCTCTGGGGCCAACAAGGCATTATTTTCCATCAGTGGAAATGGCATCCGTAAATTCCTGTTATAGGCCAATGAAGCAGCCGGAGTTTGCCCGACGGGAGAGAGCATCTCAATAGATGGACTCCATCGCTCTAAGCGGAGGCGCCAGGAAGGTGGATTCGGCGGATGTCTGCCGCTTCCGGCTCTAAAGAGCAACGTAAGCGATACTGATCTGGCAGCCCTCATTCCTTACGAGTCCCGCGCATAATCTAATATCCAAGCACTAGACCGGGATTTTCATTTCGTGTCTTGCCGGTCAACCAGCGTGGCCATCTCAAATGACTGAAATGGGGGCGGATTTATATAGTGCGTGTGACCTAACGGAATTTGAACATCCTCTCGTATGGGGCCTGGCGACAAGGCGTACAGATAACGGGCGCGATCTTGGCTGTGCAAGGGGATGCTGGCTTATTGTGATCTACACTCCCGGGGCGGGTGAGTTGGCGCTTCGCCGCAGGAGTTACTCAGTCGCCAGGTAAAGAGACAGCCAGAGTTTCAGTTGGGGCGCGGTCTGGGTGGTGCATGCCAGTCGACAGCAAAACGTTGCTCAGAACAAACGAGGTGAAAATGAACAGGAAGTCTAACCGGGGCTGGACAATGGCTGCGGCACTCGTCGTGGTGGGTTCAACGTTTTTCACGGGGTGTGCGAGCAAGAACGACCCCATCGCACAGGCAGACAAGGCGGACGTGGCCAAGGGCGTACCCGCGCCGAGCCTCGAGCAGACCAAGGCGATCGCCGAGGAAGGCTTTATTTACGGCTTGCCGCTGGTCATGAACTACGCCGTGATGAACGAGTTCGCGGTGGACACCAAATCCAGCCAGTTCAAGGCCCCCTTCAATCAACTGCATAACGAGCATCGGGTCGCGACACCCGCTGATACCGCCGTCATTACGCCAAACAGTGACACCCCCTACTCGATACTCTGGACCGACCTGCGCGCAGAGCCTCTCGTGATCACCGTGCCGGCAGTCTCCAAAAAGCGCTACTACTCGGTGCAGCTAATCGACGGCAACACCTATAACTACGGCTACATCGGCAGCCGGGCAACTGCAAGTGCCCCCGGGAGCTATCTGATTGCAGGCCCCGATTGGAAAGGGGCGACACCGCCTGGCATCGATAAAGTGTTCAACTCCACGACTCCCTTCGCACTGACGCTGATCCGGACCCAGTTGTTCAATCCAGCCGACATGCCCAATGTCGAGAAGGTTCAGGCGGGTTACAAGGTCCAGCCGCTTTCAGCCTTTCTCCATCAACCAGCGCCGGTCGCGGCCCCGAAGATTGATTTCGTACCGGCTACCACGGCTGGTATCAAGGACAATTTTTTCGAGTACCTGTCGGCCGCGTTGGAGTACGTGCCGCCTTCGGCCGACGACAAGGCGATTCGGTCGAAGCTGGCCAGCATCGGTGTAGGCCCCGGCCGGCGCTTCGAATTCAAAGACCTCTCGCTCGAACACAAGGCGGTGGTCTTGTTGGGGATGAAAGCTGGCGATGAGAAGGTCGACAAGTTTCTCTCCAGCGGCATGAAAAACATCAACGGCTGGAACGTCGGCGCGTTCTTTGGCGACCAGGCGTTCTACAAGGGCGACTGGCTGATGCGTGCCGGCGCCGCGAAGGGAGGCCTTTACGGCAATGACGCCGTTGAGGCGATGTACCCCTATACCCGCACCGACGGTAAAGGCCAGACGCTGGATACCAGCAAGCGCAATTACACGTTGACCTTCCCGGCGGGCAAGCTGCCGCCAGTGAATGCCTTTTGGTCGGTGACCCTGTACGACGGCAAGAGCCAGCTGCTGATCAACAACCCGCTCAATCGTTACCTGATCAATTCGCCGATGCTGTCGGCCATGAAGAAAAATGCGGATGGCTCACTGACGCTGTACATCCAGAAGGACTCCCCCGGCAAGGCAAAGGAAAGCAACTGGCTGCCGGCGCCTGACGATACGGTCTATCTGGTGATGCGTCTCTACTGGCCGAAGACCGCACCGCCTTCGATTCTTCCCGCTGGCGAAGGCAGCTGGCAGCCACCGGCGCTGGTGGTTTCGAAGTAGTGCGACCCATTGCCGACACTCGCTGCAGGTTGGTGTTGGCAGGTGCTGCTTGTCGCCAATAGCTGCCGATCATGAAGGGCAGCTATTGGTTTAAAACAGACATTCACGAAGGACCGGCAGTCATGCGGCCACCCTCACTTGTCTGTGGCCATTACATCTGTCTGCCGTTGCGCGCAGCGATCGCCACGGTGGTCGGCGAGTCAGCAAGTGAAACGAACTGTCGTGTCGCGCCATCCAGCGCATCGATGCACCCTGCCTCGATGTCGTAGACCCAGCCGTGCAGATTCATGCGCCCCTGCTCGAGCGCGAGAGCCACCGATGGATGCGTACGCAGATTCGCCAGTTGCGCGATCACGTTTTCGCGCACGAGGCCATCGAGTTTCGCGCGGGGCGTGTCGAACTCATGCGCCGCGTTAATCGCTTTCGCGGCGTCCGAGTGACGTAGCCAGTTAGCAACCGCCGGAAGATGATCCAGACACGTGCAGCGTGAAATCGCGCCCATCGCTCCGCAGTCTGAGTGACCGCAGATCACGATGTCCTGTACGCCGAGTACTGCGACCGCATATTCGACGGTGGCCGAGACGCCGCCGGGTTCTGGACCATACGACGGCACAATGTTGCCGGCGTTGCGAATCACGAACAATTCGCCCGGTTCGCGCTGTGTAAGGAGTTCGGGCACAACACGACTGTCTGAGCAGGTGACGAATAACGCCTTCGGATTTTGTGTCGTCGCGAGCTGCTTGAAAAGCTCGACGCGTTGCGGATAAACCTCGCGCTGAAAGCGCAGAAAGCCGTCAATAATGTCACGCATGGAATCCTCCAAACCCGAATAGCGGATGGTGGCACGAGCAATCGATATGCCATCGCGCCGCAGTGGTCGTCATTATCGCAGACCTCATGCGCGTTGGCTTTACTCGATCAACGATGCACTTCGATACACGACCAGCGCAGCGGGTGTCCGATGCCTGCTGGCAGCCGCCATTGATCTTTCGCTGGCCTGTAAAGGCGCGTGAATTGCCTGGTTTTTATAGGCATCCCATTGCTTCTGGTCGTTTTCAGCCGATCGCCACAGGTAGAAAACGCCCAAAGGCAGCTCTCAAAATCCTTGGCGAATCGATGCAGCGCAGGAACCTTCTATTCTTAACGGTTAGACAGTATTTCCTGTGTATCCCGGTGGAGCATTGCATGTTCAAAAACGGGAGTGGTCAGGTCGCGTTGGGGTGACGGCTTTATAAAGTGCAGTGAAAAAGCAGATCAGTCCCCATTTTCCCGTCATCAATCAACGACAGGTTGCGAGGGGAACCTGCGGATATGGATTTGCTTGAGCACGCCGTTAGCCTGTATGCGCCGATAGCCTTCCTCATAGATCTTCAACGCCCGCAATCCGTCAGGGTGGCTCAGGCTGAAGCCTATGGTCGCGGTTACCACTCCACAGCTGAAGGCAAACCGAACAGCGTCTTCTGTGCCCGCCAGTTTGGCCTTCTGCTCTTTTGCTTCCAGGTCACTGGTCACTATCAAGGCGGCAGACAGGCGGCGAGCAGCGAGCTTCTGAAGGTTCTGCCCATCAGATTCGGCGCTCTCGAACACTATTCCCGCGGACCGTAGCGCTGTGGCTTGGGTCGAGTACTCGTAATCTCTGACCGAGCCCACTACCGTGCCGGGCGGCAAGGTGCATGTGCCTTTGCTTGGCTTGGGCAAGGGCGCGTTCACCTGTTCGAAAATGTCATTGTTAACCGTATAGATGGGTTGCGCGGCCAGTTTGACCTTGCCCTCGAATTCGGGCGACCAACTCATGTTGAAGCAAGCCATGTTCGTGCCATTGAGCACCATGTACTTGCAACGGGCGTAGGGTACGACTTTGAGCTGAACGTCGACCGCCATTTCCTTGAAGGCGGCGACCACTACGTCATTGGCGTAACCCGTGCCGTCATGCTCCGACCATGGCGGGGCTGCATCCTCTGCCAGGATCGTCATCGTCTCACGCGTCTCCAGCGCAGCGACGGTGCTAGGAGCCAGCAGATAAAGAAGGCACATCAGCAGCATCGGTCTGGACTGCCACTTGCTTGAGTTCATTTTTGCTGAATGCATGTTTCCTCATTGAACGGTCGTCCCTCATAACAGTAGGTCGATACCTCGAGCACAGGTCGATCGCAGCCCCACTTCCCAGTCGACGATCAATAGGCGCCAATGGCTATTGATGGAAACGCCCGGCCAGACTATGCAGATACTTGGCCTTGTTCAAGAACCGGAGCCATTTTCACCCTGGCGACCCGCGACGACGGCCTGCTTTTTTGGCCCAAACCAACGTCCGTCTGTTGTCAGGTCGCCAAACCCGAATCGCCATTTGGGTGACGGCGCAGACTACAAACGGCATGGAATCCACGCGGTAGGTGAGCCATTCCGAGCTTTTTGTAGGACCCACGACGACGAAACCTCAGACCTTTCGCCCTCCACGCCAGAAATCCAAACCCAACCCTCAAATGTTCATTGCCCCTGGCTCGTAACTCACCGAAGCTATCCCTATCAATCCTCACGCCGTCGAGATGGACCTCCACCCCATGCAAACCCCCGCCCAACCCCAACGCCCCCTCTGGAAAACCTACCTCCTGTTTCTCGCCCCCATGGTCCTGTCGAATTTCCTTCAGGCCATGTCCGGCACCGTCAACAGCATTTACATTGGCCAAATGCTCGGCACCCAGGCCCTGGCCGCCGTGTCCGGCATGTTCCCCATCGTGTTTTTCTTCATCGCCCTGATCATCGGCCTCGGCGCGGGGGCGGGGGTGTTGATCGGGCAGGCCTGGGGCGCACGGGAGAAGCATTTGGTGAAGGCCATCGCCGGGTCGACCTTGTTGTTGGGCTTGTTGATCGGTCTGGTCGCGGCGGTGGTGGGGAGTGTGTTTGCACGGGCGTCGCTGGTGGGGTTGGGGACGCCGGCGGATGTGCTGGACGATGCGGTGGCGTATGCCCATGTGATGTTGTGGTTCATGCCGACGCTGCTGGTGTTCGTGCTGTTCACCCAGTTGCTGCGCGGGGTGAGCGATACCTTGTCGCCGCTGCTGGCGCTGGTGGTCTCGACCTGTATCGGGTTGGCGCTGACGCCGGCGTTGATTCGCGGCTGGGTGGGGTTGCCGCCGATGGGGATACAGAGTGCGGCGTTTGCCGGGTTGGTCAGTAACCTGGCGGCGATGGGCTGGCTGGCGTGGCGCCTGATTCGCAGGGGGCATCCGTTGGCGCCGGACCGGGAGTTTTTCGCGGCGATGAAGCTGGACTGGGCGATCCTGGGCAAGGTGCTGCGCATCGGCTTGCCTACCGGGTTGCAGATGGTGGTGTTGTCGCTGTCGGAGCTGGTGATCCTGGCGCTGGTGAACCAGCACGGTTCCCAGGCGACGGCGGCGTATGGCGCGGTGACGCAGATTGTCAATTACGTGCAGTTCCCGGCGCTGTCGATTGCGATCGCGGCGTCGATCCTCGGCGCGCAGGCGATTGGGGCAGGGCGCATCGAACGCATCGGCTCGATTTTGCGCACGGGGCTGATGATCAGCCTGTGCCTGACCGGCGGCCTGGTGGTGTTGAGCTATGCGCTGTCGCACTGGTTGCTGGGCCTGTTCCTCACCGAAGAGGCGACGCGAAGCATGGCCGAACACCTGTTGCACATCATGCTCTGGAGCCTGCTGGTGTTCGGCTTCCAGGCGGTCATCGGCGGCATCATGCGCGCCAGTGGCACGGTGATGGTGCCGGTGGGTATTTCCATTGTGTGCGTGGTCGGCGTGCAATTGCCGGCGGCGTACCTGCTGGATGCGCGGTTCGGGCTGCCAGGGGTGTGGATGGCGTTTCCGCTGGCGTACCTGGGGATGCTGGCGTTGCAGACGCTGTATTACAAACAGGTGTGGAAGCACCAGAAGATTGAGCGGTTGGTGTAGGTATGTCGGAATACGCCTGACGTCTGGCGCATCGCGAATGCTGGCGATCCGCCACAGCGGGTGTGAGGTGGAATAAAGCGCCGTTCTTTGCTTTAGTCCATCTGTTGCCGGCTGGCGTGCGCTGGCCACCTCAACCCCTGAGGAGGCGCTGGCCCGGAGCGTTCCATGAACTTTCGATTCCCTCGTTTCACCCTCCTGGCGGCCCTCTTCGCGGCGGGCGCCCAGCCCGTCGCCGAGGCGGCGGAGTACGCCGATGTCAACACCACGGCCAGTACCATCAGCTTTACCTATGACCAGATGGGGGCGAGCGTGTATGGCACCTTTTCCAGGTTCGAAGGCAGCCTCTATTTCGACACGGTCAGGCCCGAATCGGCCCATGCCAGGTTGATCATCGAGCTCGACAGCATCGATGCCGGCAGCAGCGACGCCAACAGCGAATTGAAGAAAACCGCCTGGTTCGATACGGCGGTTTATCCGCAGGCGATTTTTGAGTCGATCGGCGCCAAAGACCTGGGCAACAACCGCTATCAGATCACCGGCCACCTCACGCTCCGGGGGCAAACACGGGAGGTGGTGGTGCCGGTTCTGCTGAAGGCGGAGAACGCCATCGGCATTTTCGACGGTCAGTTAACGCTTAAACGCAGTGACTTCAACATCGGCGAAGGGGAGTTCGCCAGCGGTGTGGTTTCCGACGACATCAACATCCGGTTTCGCATGGTCGCGCCGCAACGCAGCGATCAAGCAATGCCCGTTACTGAAGGGAGATAGTCATGCCAAAAAAAATCATCATCGCCTTTGATGGCACCTGGAACCTGCCGGATCAGGCACCGGAAATCGACGGCGACTCCAGCACCAACGTCGTTAAGTTACATGATGCGATCCTGCCCGCGCACAAGGACGGCACGGTCCAACTGGCGGTGTATATCCCCGGTGTGGGCACCGATTGGTACGACAAGCTTGAAGGCGGCGCCTTCGGGGTGGGCCTGTCGAAGAAGATCAAGGAAGGTTACCTGGCCCTGGCCAAGAGCTACGAAGACGGTGATCAGGTGTACATCTTCGGCTTCAGTCGTGGCGCCTATTCTGCGCGTAGCCTGGTGGGGCTGATTCGAAACGTCGGGTTGCTGACCAAAAGACACGTCAATCGTATCGATGAGGCCTACAGCCTGTACCGCACCCGTGACTCCAGTGCCGACACCGAAAACGCCCAGTACTTTCGACAAAGTTACTCGCGGGAAATCGAGATCCACTTCCTGGGCGTCTGGGACACGGTCGGGGCGCTGGGGGTTCCGTTCAAATCGGCCGAGTGGTTCAACCACAAATATTACGAATTTCACGACACTGAGCTCAGCGGGATTGTGCGCAATGCCTTCCATGCCGTGGCCATCGATGAACATCGGGAAAACTACGAGTGCACGCTGTGGGACCCGATCGCCAAGCCCAATCAGGTCATGGAGCAGCTCTGGTTCTGTGGGGCCCATGCCAACGTCGGAGGCGGTTATGCCGATAACAACCTGTCGGATATTCCGCTGCGCTGGATGGCCAACAAGGCCATGGACTGCGGGTTGGAGCTGGACCCGATGAAAATTCCCCGGCAGCCGAAAAACCTGCCTGATATCACCGACTCCTACAGTGATTTCCTCGGTGGAACCTACCGCTTGCTCAACGCCCGGTATTTTCGGCCCGTCGGCACTAAAACGTTCGGCGAGGAATGCATCGATGACAGCGTGCAGCAGCGCGTAACGACCGTGGCAACGTATCGGCCCAAGAATCCGGTAGGAGTGTTTTTATCGGGTGATTACCGGCCGGTGAACAAGATCAGTTGATTCAGGGTGGCGATGGAAGCGGGGGGGGGCGGCGTGCGGCTGATTGAGCATGTCAGCCCCGATACCACAACGCCTCCAGCCGATCGATCAACGCAGGCCAGTAAGGCGCCCGGGCACGTTATGATAGGCAGCCCCGCGATCAACGCTTCACCCCAGCCCCCGGAGTCAGCCCGCGCAATGCCCCAGATCAGCCACTTCAAAACCCCGTGCCCCGAGCACATCAACAGCCAGATCCTGCAGATGGTGGTCGATAACCTGACCGACATCAGCATGGTTGCGATCCCGCCCAGCAACCTGTTGTACAACGTCTACCAGTATGCGATCGGCTATGAGGTGCACTTGTATCTCGAAGCATTGAACGGGGCGAAGGGGATTGATGTGGAGTTGCTGGTCGCCACCGATCTGGACGACCCGGACAAAGTCATCGGCTTTTTGCTGTACTTGCCGGTCAAGGACGATCCCGAGGCATGCGGAGTGGCCTATATGGCGGTGGATGCCAGCCATCGGCGCCAGGGCGTTGCGCGCAAAATGCTGCGGGAGATGGTCGGTCGTTACCCCCATGCCGAACTGACCTGCGCCGTGGCCAAGGTGCCGTACTTCGAAGCGATGGGCTTTCAGGTCGTGGGTGCGCGCGCTACCCAGGTGCTGATGAACACCCGCGACCACGGCAGCGACGGCCTGATGGCGCTGCTGGATGTGGCGTCAATCTACAGCTCCCTGGAAGTGCGGCAGATTCACACCTACCTGCTGCAAAAACATGGCAAGCGCGCCATGCTCGACGCGGAAAAACAGCGTGACCGGCACCTGGACCAATTGACGCGCAAGGCCAACGAGTTTGTGCGCGAACGCTTGGGAGACGCCGCCGTGCCGGCCATTGGCCCACGCTTGCGCCTGGTCTGACGACCCGATCGAAACGGTAGGAGCGAGCCTGCTCGCGAAAAACGCACGGACACCACGGGCATTCAGACGTCCGGCGTTATCGTTGACGTCCATCGCGGGCCGGCCCGCTTCCACAAGGGGCGGATTTCAGGCAGCACAGAGCCCGGCCATTTGCCGGGCTTTTTCTGGTCTGGAAGTGGCGCAGTTAAAAAAGAGCCTCAAAGCTCTTTGATGGGGAGGAAGTGGAGCCATTGAGGCTCAAGATGCGCATGAAGCAGGCGGTGAGCTTGATAGGGGTTCAGTACACTCACCACCTGCGCAACGGCTTGGGCAAGCAAGCGGCTGCGCAGATTCATCGTAGGAAGTTGGGGGTTCGACCTCAAGTACCGCTAGTCGAATCCCCTCATAATTGTCAGCTTTTTGTTTTCCCGGCGGCCGGCCATCCGGCCTGCTGCAGGGCATCGAGCAGCGTTTCCGGATCCAGTCCCGGCACGGCATGCCCATTGCCTTCGGCGCTGTCGGCAGCCAGCAGGGCGTTGATAATGGCTTCCTCCACCGCTTCGGTGGCCGCCAGGAACAATTCGCTGATGTGATCGTTATTGACCATGCTCAGGTTGCCCGTGGTGGGCGCGCGTTTGCTCTCGTAGGCGGCGGGTGGCACGTGCGGGTTGCCGGTGGAAAAGGCGATAAAGATGTCACCGCTATGGTCTTCGTTGCCACCACCGGTACGGGCCAAACCGAGGCTGGCCCGCTGGGCCAGGCGTGTGCACTGGTGCGGCAGCAACGGTGCATCGGTGGCCAGGCACACCACGATCGAACCCATGCCCGGATGCGGCAGCGACGCATTGAGGAACGGCGAATCCACCTGTTCCATGTAGCGCCCGACCGGGTAGCCATCGACGCGCAACTCTCCGCGAATGCCGTGGTTGGCCTGGACGATGGCGCCGACCGTCCAGCCGCCCTGGGCACTGTTCAGCCGTCGCGAAGCGGTGCCGATGCCGCCCTTGAATTCATGGCAGATCATGCCGCTGCCACCGCCGACATTGCCCTCGGCCACCGGGCCACTCTCTGCTGAGCGCAGGGCTTGGGCCACATGCTCGACCTGCACGTGGAAGCCGTTGATGTCATTGAGCAATCCGTCGAAGGTCTCCAGCACCACCGGCATGTTCCAGTAGAGTCGGCCGTCGTCGGGCTGTTGTTCACGGTCCAGCACGATCAGCGCATCCCGCACCACGCCCAGGCTATGGGTGTTGGTGAAGGCGATCGGACTGGTCAGCAGACCCGCCTCGCGGATCCACTCCAGACCGGTTGCGTCGCCATTGCCATTGAGCACATGGACGCCGGCAAAGCACGGTTGCAGGCTAGTCGAGCCGGCACGGGGTTCGATCACGGTGACACCGGTAAGGATGTCACGACCCTTGGCACTGCGGCCGCGCACATTGCTGTGGCCGACGCGCACACCGGGGACATCGGTGATGGCATTGAGTGGGCCGGGTTGCAGTTGGCCAAACTGGATATTGAGGTTGCGGGCACGTGGTTTCATCGGTTTACTCATCTTCGAATTCGTGGGTTAAAAATGTCTGACTAACAGCGGTGATCCACTTGTGGGAGCGAGCTCGCTCCCACAGGATTCGTGGTGTGGTTACTGGCCGTTCTTGACCTTGCTCCAGATCCGCGTGCGCACCCGTTCGGTGGCCGGCGGCAAGGGTTGCAGGGTAAACAGGGTGGCCAGGGCCTCGGCCGACGGGTAGACCGCAGGGTTGTTGCGGGTCGCCTCGGCCACCAGGGCCGTCGCATTGCGGTTGCCGTTGGGGTAGTTGAGGTGATTGCTGACCGGGGCAATGACGTCGGCACGCATCAGGTAGTCGATGAAGGCCAGCCCCTGTTGCGGATGCGGTGCATCCTTGAGCAATACAAGTGTGTCGAACCACACCGGCGCGCCTTCCTTGGGCAGGCTGTAGGCGATCTTCACGCCATTGCCGGCCTGTTCGGCGGTGGCCTTGGCCTCCAGCATCGCGCCGGACCAGCCCACCGCGACGCAGATGTTGCCGTTGGACAGATCGCTGATGAATTTCGACGAATTGAAGTAAGCGATGTGCGGACGCAGCTTGAGCAGCAGCGCTTCGGCCTTCTTATAGTCCTCGGGGTTGGTGCTGTTGGGCGGCAGACCCAGGTAGTGCAGGGCGACCGGCAGCATTTCCGAGGGCGAATCGAGCATCGCCACGCCGCACTGGCCGAGTTTGGCCAGGTTCTCTTCCTTGAACACCAGATCCCAGGAGTCCACCGGCGCCTTGTCACCCAGGGCGGCGCGGACCTTGTCGACGTTGTAGCCGATGCCGTTGGTGCCCCACAGGTACGGCACGGCGTACTGGTTGCCCGGATCATTGTTGGCCAGTTTCGCCATCAAATCAGCGTCCATGTTGGTGAAATCCGGCATCCGGGCGTGTGGCAGCGGGGCGAGGGCGCCGGCCTTGATCAGGGTCGGCAGGCTGAAGTTGCTGGCCACCACCACGTCGTAGCCGCTGCGGCTGGTCAGCAGTTTTCCTTCCAGGACTTCGGCGCTGTCGAAGGTGTCATAGACCGGCTGGATACCGGTGTCACGCTTGAAGTCATGCAGGGTGTTCGGGCCGATGTAGTCGTACCAGTTGTACACGTGCACGGTCTCGCCATCGGCGGCGACCGCCGACAACGAGATCGCCAGACAGGCGCCAAGCCCCAGATTGAAATACGAGCGGTGACCACTCATGATGCGGCACTCCTGGCCTGCTGCAGGCCGGTGATAATCAGGAGTTTGCAGCGTATCGACCGGGGTGGCCGTCACCCATTCCCATCATGGGTTACTCGAAAGGGGTAGTGCGTGGACGCGTTGTTGAAAGAGTTACCGCTGCACCAGGGGCTGGCGCGGGTATTTGGCGCCGTGGGCCAGGAGGGATTCTGGCGGGCGCTGGTCGACACCCTGCGTTTGCTGGTGCCGCTGGACAACGCGCTGGTCGCGGTGATGCAGGCCGGACGGGTGCCCAGCCTGCTGATCGATTTCGACTCGCGGGACGCTGCCGACGAGCATGAAGAACTGGCGGATTACCGCGCCGGCATGTACCTGCTCGATCCGTTTTACCTGGCGGTGTGCGCGGGCATCGCCGATGGCTTGCACAGCCTCGACTCGGTGGCGCCCGACCAGTTCCAGCAGAGCGAGTACTACCTGAGTTACTTCCGTTCGGTGGTTGGTGGCGACGAATTGCAGTTCATGCTCAACGTCGACGGCGCCGTGCTCGGTTTGTCCCTGGGACGTTCCACACGCTTTAGCCTCCAGGAGCAGGGTCGCCTGCTGTGCGTGCGCGATTGGGTGCTGGCCGCCATGCGTCGACATACGCAACTGCTGCCGCCGCAAGGGCCGGCCGGCGAGGCGGTGGCCGGTGATCTGGCGACCTTGCTGGACCGCTTCGATGCACGCCTGTCGGCACGGGAAATCGAAACCGCGCGCCTGATTCTCCAGGGCTTCTCCAGCAAGGCCATCGCCCAGCACATGGGGATCTCGCCGGAGACGGTGAAAGTGCATCGGCGCAATCTCTATCACAAGCTCAATGTGAACGGACATGGCGAGCTGTTTGCCCTGGTGTTGCGGCCACGCTGACGCTTTCGCTTTTGCAGGCGCCGGCTTGCCGGCGAAGGCGGTGTTTCAGCTTTGCAGTGTGAACACCAACGCCTTCAGCCCGCATTCGATATCGGCATCCGGAAATTCCGGCGGATTCTCCAGCCGTTCGATAAATTGCAGGCTCGGCGCTTCGCGGGTGACGCCGTCGATCAGGAAGTCGGCACCGAAGGCCGGGTCGTTCATGCAGGCCAGGACGGTACCGTTTTCAGCGAGCAATTCCGGCAGGCGGCGCAGCACGCGCTGGTAGTCCTTGGTCAACAGGAAGCTGCCTTTCTGGAACGACGGCGGGTCGATGATCACCAGGTCGTAAGGGCCTTTGCCGATGACTTTGCCCCAGGACTTGAACAGGTCGTGGCCAAGAAAGGTCACCTTGCCAAGGTCATGCCCATTGAGCCGGTGATTGTCGCGACCGCGGCTCAGGGCCGGGCTGGACATGTCGAGATTGAGCACGTGGGTCGCGCCGCCCTCGATGGCGGCAACGGAGAAGCCGCAGGTGTAGGCGAACAGGTTCAGCACCCGTTTGCCCTCGGCGTTGGCCCGTACCCAATCGCGGCCGTAACGCATGTCCAGGAACAGGCCGGTGTTCTGTTTGCGCCCCAGGTCCACCCGGTACTTCAAACCGCCTTCGACAATCGTCAGCTCGTCGATTTCTTCCCCGAGCAACCATTCGGTGGTGCTTTGCAGCAGGTAGCGATGCTGCAGCAGCAGGGTGTGCGCGCCGGATTGCGCCCAGGCGTGTGACTGTGTGAGTTCCAGCAGAAGCTGTTTCAACGCTTCCAGTTGCGCCGCTTCCGGCTCCTTGAACAACGCCACCAGCACCACGCCCTGCAGCCAGTCGGCGGTCAATTGCTCCAGCCCCGGCCAGCAGCGGCCGCGGCCGTGGAACAGGCGGCGGGTTTCGGCGGGAGGCGTTGCAAGTGCCGTCAACAAGTGGTCGTGAAGGGTGGAAAGGGCGTCTGCGTTCATGGGTCTGGGTCGGCAATTTGCGGGGGGCGGCATTTAACCATAGTTGCGGCACGGGCGGATCACCCAAACCCTGTAGGATCGGGTGGGGCAGTTATCACGATTTATTTAACTTTACGTGAGGATTTGGCGACCTTGTGGCTCCCATACTCGGCCCCAACGAACAACAACAGCCGGGAGCCCGTCATGTCGTCGCTACCTGCCTCACCCAGAGCCAGCCATCCACGATGGCTAAGGCTGACCCACTGGCTCAACGCCCTGGCGGTGCTGGTCATGGTCACCAGCGGTTGGCGCATCTACAACGCCTCGCCGATATTCGATTTCAGCTTTCCCAAGTCGATCACCCTCGGCGGCTGGCTCGGGGGTGCGCTGCAATGGCACTTCGCGGCCATGTGGTTCCTGGCGATCAACGGTCTTGTCTATCTGGCGTTCAACCTGTTCAGCGGGCGCCTGAAACGGCGCTTTTTCCCGGTCTCGCCCAAAGGCGTGCTGCATGATCTTTGGGCCGCGTTGCGGGGCAAACTCGGTCACGCCGACCTCAGTCATTACAACCAGGTGCAGCGCGTGGCCTACCTGTTCGTGATGGTCGATATCACGCTGCTGGTGCTTTCCGGGCTGGTGTTGTGGAAGTCCGTGCAGTTCCCGCTGTTGCGTGAACTGATGTGGGGCTACGAAGGCGCACGACGTGTGCACTTCTTCGCCATGGCGCTGTTGGTCGCGTTCGTGGCGGTGCATCTGGTGATGGTCGCACTGGTGCCAAAAACGCTGGTGGCCATGATCGTTGGTCGTAAGGAGCACGTATGAAAAAGCGCATTCAAGGATCGGGACTGGACGAGTCGTCCATCCTGACCGACGCCCGGAAAATCCTCGCCCCGCAGATCGAAGATCGCTCGCGCCGTTCGTTCCTGCTGCGCGGCCTGACCCTCGGTGGCGTGGCCATGCTGTCCGGCTGCAACCTCACCGACAACGAAAGCGTCGACACCGCCTTGTCGTCGATGTCGCGCTTCAACGATCGGGTGCAGGGCTGGCTGTTCAACCCCAACGCCATGGCGCCGACCTATCCGGAATCGATGATCACCCGGCCGTTTCCCTTCAATGCCTTCTACGGCATTGAGGAGGCACCGACGGTGAACGAGGAGAGTTATCGCCTTGAAGTGACTGGCCTGGTCGCGGACAAACGCAGCTGGCGCCTCGAAGAGCTGCGCGCGATGGCGCAGACCGACCAGATCACCCGGCACATATGCGTCGAAGGCTGGAGCGCGATCGGCCGTTGGGGCGGCGTGCGCTTCAGCGATTTCCTCAAGCGCGTGGGCGCCGACACCGACGCCAAATACGTCGGCTTCAAATGCGCCGACGACTACTACACCAGCATCGACATGGCCACGGCGCTGCATGCACAAACCCTGCTGACGCTGACCTACGACGGCGCGGTATTGCCACGCGAATACGGCTTCCCGATGAAGCTGCGCATGCCCACCAAGCTTGGCTACAAGAACCCCAAACACATCCAGGCGATTTTCGTCAGCAACACCTACAGCGGTGGCTACTGGGAAGACCAGGGCTACAACTGGTTTGGTGGCAGTTGACGGGCGCCCAGCCATTTCCTTTGTACACACCCCACGCATCAAGGAGTTTCATCATGAAAAAGTTGACCACCGTTGTTCTGTCCATGTGCCTGGCCGTCGGCGCCGCCAGCGTGTTTGCCGCCGATACGATGAGCAATGACAGCATGAGCAAAGACTCGATGTCCAAGGACGCCATGTCCAAGGACACGATGAAAAAAGACGCGATGACCAAGGATTCGATGTCCAAGGACACGATGAAAAAAGACAGCATGTCCAAGGATGCGATGTCCAAGGACGCGATGAAAAAAGATGCCATGTCCAAGGACAGCATGAGCAAGGACACGATGAAAAAGGACGCCATGTCGCAGTAAGCCCGGACAGCTGTAAACCCTCTGGGAGCGAGCTAGCTCGCGATGGCGGTGTGTCAGTCAAGATCAATGTCGACTGGTAAACCTCATCGCGAGCAAGCTCGCTCCCACAGGTTTTTTCACCCGTCCCGACAGGGTATGACTTGAAGTCATGCCCCCATGATTTTTAATGGTTACAGCCCCGCAAACCCCCAGTGTTAAAAAATCGCAAACCAGCTCATCAACAACAAAAAAGAGCGTTTGCAACCATGACTCATCATCACTGCCGCGTCCTCGGCAGCGACCTGCTGCGCTCTTCGAGCCCGACCCTTTGCCGCGCCATTCCCCGCGCATGCGCGCGCTGCTGACAACCCCCCAAACAAATCCCTCTGCGTCCTGAAAAGAGAATCGACTCATGAAAGAACTCGACCTTTACATCGGCGAAGGTTGATGCGAGAAGCAGGCATTGTCAGCCGTCAACGCCGGCGCCATAAGTACAAGTCACCCGGCGTGGAAGCTTTGGTGGCACCGCATGTGCTCAAACGTAAGTTTGATGTTACGACGGTCAATCAGGTGTGGTGTGGGGACGTGACGTACATCAAAGTCGGCAATCGTTGGCTGTATTTCGCGGCGGTTCTGGACTTGTTCGCTCGCCGGATCGTGGGCTGGTCATTTTCGATGATCTCCGATGCCACGCTGACCTGCGAAGCCCTGCGGATGGCGATCGAACTACGCGGTCACCCAAAAGATGTACTGTTTCACTCCGACCAAGGTTGCCAGGGCGGATTCAACCGGTCGTCGCAACACCGGGTTGTTGAACAGATTTTAGATACTCATTCAGAGCTTCGACGGGTGT
>NZ_JBXAFA010000029.1:0-38347 GCF_058792515.1 Pseudomonas sp. MT92 | reverse complement strand
AGCGTCACCTGGCACAACCTGGCCGAACGCGCTTTTCCGCTCAGCCTGATCGCCCCGCAACGGGCACGCCAGAGCGGTTTCGAATATGGGCTGGAGCATCCGGGGCGTTACGTATGCGACCTGTCGGGGCAATTTGCCGCACAACGCAAATTCGAAGCCAGGCGCTGCCTGGCTCAGTGGGAGCAGGGCGCCACGCCTGATGTGCCTGCCACGTTCGAAAGCAGCGCCTGGGCCGACTGCCTCGCCACGCTGTTGCAGCGCTTGCAAGGAAAGACCCCGCCAGACGATGAAGCGGATCTGTGGCAACCCCAGCCCAGCGTCGTCGACGTGCTGGAGACCGCCCGCCAACGGCGCGTGTGCGGCGTGCTGCTGGAGGACCCGCGCTACCGTTTGCGGCACCTGCTGTCGCAGATCCGGCAGCAACAGCAATTGCTGGCGCTGTATGCCGAGCGCGCCAGCCTTTATCCCCACCACGCCAGCGCGGTGATGGTCCAGCAACTGATCGTGCCGGCGACCCTCGGCGGCCAGAAGAACCCGCTGCACGCCTGTTTCGACAAAGTGAAGGAGGCCGGGCGCCGCGACATCAACCGTTTCACCGCCAGCGCCGAGCGCGCCTTGATCTGGCAACAACTGAACATGGCGCAGGCGCTGCTTGCCGAGTGCCTGCAGCAACCGGTCACGCAGCAAACCCTGGCCGATCATTTAAGCCAGGACGGCTTTGACTACCTCGCCGCGCTGTTTGCCGTGAGCCAGACGTTCGCGGCCCTGGCCACGGTGCCCGCGCAACTCGATCCGCTGGCCAGCAACGGCGACGTCACCAACGCGCTGACCGGCGTGAGCCTCTACAGTCCACGGGCCAGCGTCGGCCAGACCCTGCTCAACGACATCGCCCACGACCCGGCGCACCCGCTGCACCCGATGCTCTGGCCGGCCGTCGATGAAGCGGCGCTGGCCGCGCCCTATGTGCCACCCGCCCAGACAACCCTCAACGAGGGCGATGGTCATTTACGCGCCAATGACCTCGCCGCATTCGAAAGTCACCCGGGGCCCTATTACCCGCAGGTCGACCACCTCGACGGCCACTTGCTCAAAGACCTGCTGGCCAGCGGCAGCCTGAACAGCACCCTCACCGGGCAATCGAAAGCGGCCGCCGGTAGCCTGATCGGCATCTACGAAAACCTCGCGGGCGCCCTGGAAGCCGCCAGCAGCGCGGTGAACAAACCGTCCGGGCCACACACTGGCCAGGCCATGCCCGCCAGCACCTATCTGCACGGCCTCGGCGTGGGGCTGTTGCGCAGCCTGATGCCCAAGACCTTTGGCGACGCGCACTTCATCCAGCGGCGTGACGCCGACCCGCAGCATTACTACGTTTTTGGCCTGACCGATGTGCCGTCCGGCGATCAGCGGCCACACCGGGTGATGGGTCAGTACCTGGATGCCCAGGGCCGACCGCTGAAGGTGCGCGACGATGTGCTCGACACCCCGTACGCCCTTCGCGAAACCCATCACACACTGCTGGCGATCCCGCTCAAGCATCCGACGGCGAACAATCTCAGCGTACTGAATCAGCGGATCAACGCGGTTTACAACGCCGATGTGGAGGCGCGGGCGACGGGTGATGCGTACGTGAAAAGCCCGTTGCAGCGGGGCGTGGATGAGCATGTCGCGTCGGCTAACAGCCGGGTTCATCGCGTGCTGGGCTCGTTGCCGTTTGCGGCGGGGGTTTTGATGTTGGAGGTTTGGAATGTGAGGGTGGAGAACAATTCGTTTAAACAAACAAAAAGAGAGAAAAGTATCGAAAGAGCATTTATCGGGTCGGGTGGGGCTATATTTGATCTTTTGATTGCGCTAGAGATGCTGACTGTAAAACTCGCCAGTACGCAGTCTATTTTAGCGGCTGGCCGAAAGGTTCTGTTTACTATTTCCGATGAGACTGCAAAAAAATTCCTCCGCTCTTATACTCAGCGTTTTGTCAGAATATATACCGGACGACTTATTGCACAAATAATATCGGGATTTGTCTTTACATCCCTTAGCTTGTACGACGCTTGGTATGCCCAAAGATGGGGCGACGACGCAATGTGGGGCTATTTGATGATGGCTGTGGGCGGCTCCCTCAGCGCCCTCAGCAATTTGATCGTTAGTAGCGTCACCTTTCTTGGTCTGGGGCCGGGCGGTTGGGCCGCGCTGATATTGATCTTGATCGGTGCCGGACTGGCCTGGTGGCTGAGCAACAAGCCCATCGAAGAATGGCTGGTCAATGGCCCGTTCGGCACTCAAGTTCATTCAGATAATGCGCACCTGCTGGATCCGCAGCGTGGTTTTTATTACCTGATCAGTTTGTTTGCCGACATTCGCATCAACATAAGCCCCAACCCTCAATTCATCCCCAATGCCAAACTCGACTTTCGCGCCAGGACACCTTTTCAAGTGATCTCGTCCAATACCTGCATTCGCATTGAAAGTAACTTGCCGGGCTTAATTGCAAACCTCGGCACCCTGAACATCAATGCCCACTGTCGACTTAATACCTTCGAACTCAAAGGGGGCCGACTCAAAAGTGAAACGGTGCCGTTCACAAAACTGATCGATAGCCGCCTCGTCCCACCCAATGCCCAACGGCTGCTACCGCAGGGGCTGGAACTGTTTTTCAAAACCCCAGCGAGCTACGCGTTCGACGCGGTAACAGGCTCATCCGGTATCGCCCATCAATGGCAAGTCCGGGCTCAGTGTGTACTGGAGCAAAACAATCACCGCTGGCACTTTCCTGCACCACCACCGAAGGATGGGACGCCGTTTGATGCCACTCATATAAAACCCAACTTCGGCAGCGAGGGTGAACTTTATTGGGCAGATGAGGTGACACATACATCACGAGGCACTAACAAATGACTCAGGAGTCGTATTACGCCAAGACGGCTTACGGGTTGACCGAGGTGCCCCAGCAAGAACGCTCTGCTGAGCGCTCATGGATCATGCGTTTTGCCAAGGCCAGATTGCCTTGGGGTGGTGCGAATGACTTAACACCTGCAAGTGCTCTCGAAAAATTCTCTCCCAAGAAGCTTCGCTTGCATGAAAAATTCAAAAAGGAGCGTGAAGAGCAAATAGCCGCAGGAACCCATATTTCGAGCCCATTCGAACATATCGATTTCCACATCAGGGACGATCATGAATGTTTTAGATATGCACTTTTTCCTGCAAGCTCCCATTTCTGGATGTATATGTTAAGCGGCGGACGTTTTTTATTTTTTTTATTTTGTATTATCAGTATTCCCGCCTACTTTTTAGGTGTATCAACAGGAAATGATCCTATTTGGGAGTCAACCAAAGTTATATTTATCCAAGTATTTTCCTGGCTTCTCGGCCTCCCGCTTCTCTGCTGGGCCATCGGTTCATTCGTCATCAAGCACTTCCCCAACCTCTGGATAAAACCCTCCCGAGGCCCCATCTGGGAGCTCAACCGCCGCACTGGCCTGGTGACGGTCTTCGACTACAAAAACAACGGTGAATACAAAAAGAACGGCACCATCGGTGAACTCACCGCGCCGTTCTACGAGTTTGATGCCTACATCGCCACGTCCCCGGACAGTCAGGGCATGCCGTTGAACGTGCTTTGCCTCGCCCATCGTTACCGCAACATCATGATCAACTTCGGCTCGCTGCTGTGCCCCGGTCCCGACTTCCAACCGCCTTGCGCCCTGTGGGATTTCATCCAGAACTACATGAACGTCAGCCGCCCGTTGCCGGACCTGCCGCAATACGAGGAATACCGCCACCTCGACCCCACCACCGCCGAATACGACCGCCTCACCGGCCGCAATCCGCGTTACTGGATCGACATGGATGATGCGACGTTCAAGCAGATCGTCAGCGAAATGCATCAGCGCGTCGAGGATATCGATACGTTCGAGCGGCCGAACTTGATGGCCGGATACGTGACCTATGTCGACTGAGCGACAAAAAATGTGCGTGTGCTGGCGGAAGGCACCAACCCTCAATTCATCCCCAGCGCGAAACATGACTTTCGCGCCAGGGCACCTTTTACGCTGGCATTTTCCGGCGCAACCACCGAAGGACGGTACGCCGTTTGATGTCACCCCCATAAAACCCAACGTCGGCAGTGAGGGTGAGCTTTATTGGGCAGATCAAGTGACATATACATCACGAGACACTAACAAATGACCCAGGAATCTTATTACGCCCAGACGGCCTATGGGGCGACCGAAGTGCCCCAGCAAGAGCAATCAACTGAACGTCCTTGGATCATGCGTTTTGCCAAGGTCAGGCTACCTTGGGGTAACGCCGATGAAGTAACGCCCGTCAGTTTTGTGGAAGATTACTCGCCACGAGACCTTCGAAATCAAGAGCAATTAAAGATAGAACGCGAAGAGCAAATGGCCAAAGGCACTTATTCGCCGAGCCCGTTCGAACATATTGATTTTCACTTGAGGGATAATCATGAATGTTTTAGATATGCACTCCTTCCTGCGAGTTCGCACTTTTGGATGTACATGCTGGGGGGTGGGCGCTTTTTGTTTTTTCTGTTTTTTGTAATTATATTTTTTATCATTTTGGCTGAGCTTTTAGATGCTAAAAAAACATTGCTTGAGGTTGTATCGAACTACTACGTAACTCTATTTATTTTTTTAGCAATTCCTTTGGGGTGCTGGTTAGTTGGTGCAGTGGTAATTAAGTTCTTCCAAGGGCTCTGGATAAAACCCTCCCGAGGCCCTATATGGGAACTCAACCGCCGCACTGGCCTGGTCACGGTCTTCGACTACAAAAACAACGGTGAATACAAAAAGAACGGCACCATCGGAGAACTCACCGCGCCGTTCTACGAGTTTGATGCCTACATCGCCACGTCCCCGGACAGTCAGGGCATGCCGTTGAACGTGCTTTACCTTGCCCATCGTTACCGCAACATCATGATCAACTTCGGCGCGCTGCTGTGCCCCGGCCCCGACTTCCAACCGCCTTGCGCCCTGTGGGATTTCATCCAGAACTACATGAACGTCAGCCGCCCGTTGCCGGACCTGCCGCAATACGAGGAATACCGCCACCTTGACCCCACCACCGCCGAATACGACCGCCTCACCGGCCGCAATCCGCGTTACTGGATCGACATGGATGATGCAACGTTCAAGCAAATCGTCAGCGAAATGCATCAGCGCGTCGAGGATATCGATACGTTCGAGCGGCCGAACTTGATGGCGGGATACGTGACCTATGTCGACTGAGCGACAAAAAATATGCGTGTGCTGGCGGAAGGCACCAACCCTCAATTCATCCCTGATGCCAAACATGGCTTCGGCGCCAGGACGCCTTTTACGCTGGCATTTTCCTGCGCCACCACCGAAGGACGGTACGCCGTTTGATGCCGCCCATAT
Source organism: Pseudomonas sp. MT92 (assembly GCF_058792515.1). Lineage (NCBI taxonomy): Bacteria > Pseudomonadati > Pseudomonadota > Gammaproteobacteria > Pseudomonadales > Pseudomonadaceae > Pseudomonas > Pseudomonas sp. MT92. The sequence goes on along the minus strand of NZ_JBXAFA010000029.1, from coordinate 32,957 downwards.
AAAACCCAACTTCGGCAGTGAGGGTGAACTGTTCTGGGCAGACGAAGTGACAAACAGATCGCGGAATACTGATTCATGAGCAATACATCGTATTACGCCAAGACTGCTTACGGGTTGACCGAGGTGCCCCAGCAAGAGCCATCCAATGAACGACCATGGATCATGCGGTTTGCCAAGGTCAGACTGCCTTGGGGTAATGCCGATGAAGTAACACCCGTCAGCTTTGTGGAGGATTACTCGCCACGAGACCTTCGAAATCAAGAGCATTCAAAGATAAAAGGCGAAGAGCAAATCGCCAAAGGCACTTATACTTCAAGCCCATTCGAGCATATTGATTTTCATATGAGGGATAATCACGAAAGCTTTAGGTATGCACTTCTTCCTGCGAGCTCCAACTTTTGGATTTATATGGCGGGAGTAGGGCGCATTTTATTTCTAATTTTTCTTACACTTTCATTTTTTATATTGACGGCCGAGTTTATAGACACCAAAAAAACATTGAGCGATATCATTGCTGATTACAGTGTAACTCTTGTTGTTTTGCTCGGGCTTCCTTTGCTGTGTTGGATGGCTGGGGCTGTGGTAATTAAATTTTTCCAAAACCTCTGGATAAAACCCTCCCGAGGCCCCATCTGGGAACTCAACCGCCGCACCGGCCTGGTCACGGTCTTCGACTACAAAAACAACGGTGAATACAAAAAGAACGGCACCATCGGTGAACTCACCGCGCCGTTCTACGAGTTTGATGCCTACATCGCCACGTCCCCGGACAGTCAGGGCATGCCGTTAAACGTGCTTTACCTTGCCCATCGTTACCGCAACATCATGATCAACTTCGGTGCGCTGCTGTGCCCCGGTCCCGACTTCCAACCGCCTTGCGCCCTGTGGGATTTCATCCAGAACTACATGAACGTCAGCCGCCCGTTGCCGGACCTGCCGCAATACGAGGAATACCGCCACCTTGACCCCACCACCGCCGAGTACGACCGCCTCACCGGCCGCAACCCGCGTTACTGGATCGACATGGACGATGCAACGTTCAAGAAAATCGTGAATGACATGCACCAACGCGTCGAGGATATCGATACGTTCGAGCGGCCGAACTTGATGGCCGGATACGTGACCTATGTCGACTGAGCGGGGGCGGCGAGCGGTTGGAGAGACGGCGCACCAATTGTGATCCTGCTACCCGTCCTTTGTAGCCAACGGTAGCGTTCGCCAATTGTTCCTTTCGTAACAGGTTTTCCCGGTTTTTACGCATCCTTCTGATTCGAAACACTTTTCGATCTCCCCAGCATTCTGCGCACAACCTGTGGCACACTTTCTGCTGTCTATTCCGTTGTTACATACCGTGTTCCGGTATAGCGGAATAACCATCATCTGGAGTGCTTGCCATGCATCGCCGTCCTTCCTTGTTCAAAGCGTGTGTTTTTCTTTTCGCAGCGTCTGCTGCTGCCGTGGGCGTGGCCCAGGCAGCCGACAGCAAGCTCGATAGCGTTCTGGCCCGCGGCAAACTGATTGTGGGCACCGGCAGTACCAACGCGCCGTGGCACTTCCAGGGGGCGGATGGCAAGTTGCAGGGTTTCGATATTGATATCGGGCACATGATCGCCAAGGGCTTGTTCAATGATCCGAGCAAGGTTGAGTACGTGGTGCAGTCGTCCGATGCGCGGATTCCCAACCTGCTGACCGACAAGGTCGATATCAGTTGCCAGTTCATCACCGTGACCGCCAGCCGTGCGCAGCAAGTGGCGTTCACGCTGCCGTACTACCGCGAAGGTGTTGGCCTGTTGTTGCCGGCGAACAGCAAGTACAAGGAAATCGATGACATGAAAGCCGCCGGTGACAGCCTTACCGTGGCGGTGCTGCAAAACGTCTATGCCGAAGAGTTGGTGCATCAGGCATTGCCCAAGGCCAAAGTCGATCAGTACGACAGCGTGGACCTGATGTATCAGGCGGTGAACTCGGGCCGTGCCGACGCGGCAGCCACCGACCAGTCCTCGGTGAAATACCTGATGGTGCAAAACCCCGGTCGCTACCGTAGCCCGGCCTACGCCTGGAGCCCGCAGACTTACGCTTGCGCGGTTAAACGCGGCGATCAGGATTGGCTGAACTTCGTCAACACTACCCTGCATGAAGCCATGACTGGCGTTGAGTTCCCGGCTTACGCGGCGTCGTTCAAGCAGTGGTTCGGTGTCGATCTGCCTACCCCTGCCATCGGTTTCCCCGTCGAATTCAAATGACCCCGTGAGAGCGGGGTGCTGATAAATCGCCCCGCTCAAGGTACTGCCAACCATGAACTATCAGTTGAACTTTGCCGCCGTGTGGCGCGATTTCGACACCTTGCTGGCGGGGCTTGGTCTGGGCCTCGAGCTGGCGTTGGTGTCGATCGCGATCGGCTGCGTGATCGGCCTGATGATGGCGTTTGCTTTGCTGTCGAAGCACCGCGCATTGCGGGTGCTGGCTTCGGTCTATGTGACGGTGATCCGTAACACGCCGATTCTGGTGTTGATTCTGTTGATCTACTTTGCGCTGCCGGGTCTGGGCATCCGGCTGGACAAGATTCCCTCGTTCATCATCACCCTGTCGCTGTATGCCGGGGCGTACCTGACCGAAGTGTTCCGTGGCGGGCTGCTGAGCATCCCCAAGGGGCAACGTGAGGCGGGGCTGGCGATCGGCCTGGGCGAGTGGCAGGTCAAGGCTTACGTCACCGTGCCGGTGATGTTGCGCAATGTGTTGCCGGCCTTGTCGAACAACTTCATTTCACTGTTCAAGGACACTTCGCTGGCCGCAGCCATTGCCGTGCCGGAGCTGACCTATTACGCGCGCAAGATCAATGTCGAGAGCTACCGGGTAATCGAAACCTGGCTGGTGACCACGGCGTTGTATGTCGCGGCCTGTTACCTCATTGCCATGCTGCTGCGTTACCTCGAGCAGCGTTTGGCGATCCGCCGATAGGAGGCCCCATGTACGAATCCCCCAGTTGGTTGCATGAGTTGTGGGTCGCCCGGGAAGTGCTGTGGCAAGGCTTTCTGACCAGTGTTCAGGTGTCGGCCCTGGCGATTTTGCTCGGCACGGTGGTCGGCGTATTCGCCGGTCTGGTGTTGACCTACGGCAAGTTCTGGATGCGCGCGCCGTTTCGTTTCTACGTGGACGTGATTCGCGGCACCCCGGTGTTTGTGCTGGTGCTGGCCTGCTTCTACATGGCGCCGGCGCTGGGCTGGCAGATCAGCGCGTTTCAGGCCGGTGCATTGGGCCTGACGCTGTTTTGCGGTTCCCACGTCGCCGAGATCGTGCGCGGTGCGTTGCAGGCGTTGCCCCGTGGGCAGATGGAAGCGAGCAAGGCCATCGGCCTGACGTTCTATCAGGCCCTCGGTTACGTGCTATTGCCCCAGGCACTGCGGCAGATCCTGCCGACCTGGGTCAACTCGTCCACCGAGATCGTCAAGGCTTCGACACTGCTGTCGGTGATTGGCGTGGCCGAATTGCTGCTCAGCACCCAGCAGATCATCGCCCGGACCTTCATGACCCTGGAGTTTTACCTGTTCGCCGGTTTTCTGTTTTTTGTCATCAACTACGGCATCGAATTACTCGGCCGGCACATTGAAAAGCGGGTGGCCCTGCCATGACTCAAGTACAACCATCCAACGTCCCGAGCGGACAGCCTCTGCTGGACATTCGCGGCCTGCATAAACAATATGGCCCGCTGGAAGTGCTCAAGGGCGTCGACCTGACTCTGCAGCGCGGCAACGTCGTCACGCTGATCGGCTCCAGCGGCTCGGGCAAGACCACGCTGCTGCGTTGCGTGAACATGCTCGAAGAGTTTCAGGGCGGGCAGATCATACTCGACGGCGAATCCATCGGGTACGACGAGGTCAACGGCAAACGCATCCGCCACCCGGAAAAGGTCATTGCCCGCCATCGCGCCATGACCGGCATGGCGTTCCAGCAATTCAACCTGTTCCCGCACCTCACCGCGTTGCAGAACGTCACCCTGGGTTTGCTCAAGGTGAAAAAACTGCACAAGGACGAGGCCGTGGCGCTGGCGGAAAAATGGCTGGAGCGCGTCGGTTTGCTGGAACGTCGCGATCACTATCCTGGCCAGTTGTCCGGCGGCCAGCAGCAGCGCGTGGCGATTGCCCGGGCGATTGCAATGAACCCGAGCCTGATGCTGTTCGATGAAGTGACCTCGGCACTGGACCCGGAACTGGTCGGCGAAGTACTGAACGTGATCAAGGGCCTGGCCGAAGACGGCATGACCATGCTGCTGGTGACCCACGAAATGCGTTTCGCTTTTGAAGTCTCGGACAAAATCGTGTTCATGAATCAGGGGCGTATCGAAGAGCAGGGGCCGCCCAAGGAACTGTTCGAGCGCCCGAAATCGCCACGACTGGCGGAGTTCCTCAAGAACACGCGGTTTTAAACATTCGATTTTCAATCAGGAGAAACACTCATGAGCATTACTCGTTACGGCACCGGCAGCACCGCCGCTGGCGGTCAGCCTCGCCCTTTCGCCCGCGCCGTTGAAGCCGATGGCTGGCTGCATGTTTCCGGGCAGGTGCCGGCGGTGGATGGCGAGATCATCACGGGCGGAATCGTCGAACAGACCCACCAGACCATGAAGAACCTGATCGCGATTCTGCAAGAGGCCGGTTATGGCCTGGAAGATGTGGTGCGTGCTGGCGTGTGGCTGGAGGATCCGCGGGATTTCACCAGTTTCAACAAGGTCTTCTCCGAGTACTTCAAACCCGAACACGCCCCGGCCCGGGCCTGCGTACAGGCGAACATGATGGTCGACTGCAAGGTCGAGATCGACTGCATCGCGTACAAGAAAAAGGCCTGAACCGAGGTGGCTTTATCGCTAGCAGGCTAGCTCCCACAGGAACGCCTTCCACATGTGGGAGCTAGCCTGCTAGCGATGACGGCCTTACGGTCGCCGCCGCACTCTAGGTAAACTCCCGGCACTTTTATGGGAACCACTGACATGACCGAAGACACCATCAAACGCCGGGCGCGCGGTCTGGACCGGGCGTTCGACATCCTCGATTTCCTCAAGGAGATCGGCCAGCCCTTGCGCCCGAACGAAATCGCCAGCGGCATCGGTAGCCCGAAATCCACGGTCTACGAACTGGTGGCCTCGTTGCTGGAACGACGGATTCTGGAGCCGGTGGGCAAGGACGGTCACGTTTACCTCGGGCGCCAGCTGTACTTCCTCGGGCAGGCGCATCTGCGCCATTTCGACCTGTCTCGCGAGGCCGATCACGCCTTGCAGGAGATCGTCAGCCAGACCCACGAAACCGCGCAGATGTGCCTGCTCAACGGGCGCAAGTACACCGTGGCGCTGATGAAGGAGGGCGAGCGGCACTTTCGCATTTCCTCGGACATCGGCGAAAACGCCCCGATCCCCTGGACCGCATCCGGGCGCTTGCTGCTGGCGCACCTGAGCGACCAGGCAATCATCGACCTGATCGACCATGACGACTTCATCCTGCCCGATGGCGAGCGCCTGCCGCTGGAGCAGTTTCTCAAGGAAATCCGTCAGGCCGGCATCGATGGCTTTTTCTCCTTCGACAGCGTCGCCGACACCTTTACCCATTGCTTCGCCGCCCCGGTCAAAGACCCCAGCGGCGTGGCCATCGCGACCCTGTGCATCGTCGCCCCCCGGGCCGATGCCAAGAAAAATTACAACGACTACCGCCGGGTGCTGATCGACAGCGCCAACAGCCTGGCCCGTCGCATCAACGAATAACAGCGGCTGCCTGCGGCCGCGAATGTGAGGAGTTCGACCATGACTACTGCCGAAAATACTGCTGCCGTGGAAAAGGGTTTTGCCCGGACGGGCGCCAGTCTTGTCCGTGACGTCAGCCTGCCGGCGCTGGTGCTGCATCGTGAAGCGCTGGAGCACAACATTCGCTGGATGCAGGATTTCGTCAGCAACAGCGGCGCCGAACTCGCGCCCCACGGCAAGACCAGCATGACCCCGGCGCTGTTTCGCCGGCAGCTGGACGCCGGTGCCTGGGGCATTACCCTGGCCAGCGCGACGCAAACCCGCGCGGCCTATGCCCATGGCGTGCGTCGGGTGTTGATGGCCAACCAACTGGTCGGCACGCCGAACATGGCGCTGATCGCCGATTTGCTGGCCGATCCGACGTTCGACTTCTACTGCATGGTCGATCACCCGGACAACGTTGCCGACCTCGGCGCGTATTTCGCCTCGCGCGGTGTGCGCCTGAACGTGATGATTGAGTACGGCGTGGTCGGCGGCCGTTGTGGCTGTCGCAGCGAACAGGAAGTGCTCGACCTGGCCAAAGCCATCGCCGCGCAACCGGCGCTGGCCCTGACCGGGATCGAGGGCTATGAAGGGGTGATTCATGGTGATCACGCCATCAGTGGCATTCGCGCATTTGCCGGCTCCCTGGTGCGCCTGGCGGTGCAACTGCAGGACAGCGCTGCGTTCGCGATTGCCAAGCCGATCATTACTGCTTCGGGCTCGGCCTGGTATGACCTGATTGCCGAGGAGTTCGAAGCGCAGAATGCTGCAGGGCGGTTCCTCAGCGTATTGCGTCCAGGCAGCTATGTCGCACACGACCATGGCATCTACAAGGAGGCGCAATGTTGCGTGCTCGACCGCCGCAGCGACCTGCACGAAGGGTTGCGCCCGGCGCTGGAAGTCTGGGCGCACGTGCAGTCGTTGCCGGAGCCGGGCTTTGCGGTGATTGCCCTGGGCAAGCGTGACGTGGCGTACGACGCCGGTTTGCCGGTGCCGTTGCTGCGTTACAAGGCCGGCGCGGTGCCGGCCAAAGGTGACGACGTGAGTGCCTGCAAAGTGACAGCGGTGATGGACCAGCACGCGTTCATGACCGTGGCGCCGGGCGTCCAGTTGCGTGTGGGCGACATCATTTCGTTCGGTACTTCGCACCCGTGCCTGACGTTCGACAAGTGGCGTACGGGGTGCCTGGTGGATGAGCAATTGAACGTCATCGAAACCATGGAAACCTGTTTCTAAGTTCAGAACCGACTCGTGGCCATCGCGAGCAAGCTTGCTCCCGCCCCGGAAGGACTTCTCCTGTGGGGGCGAGCGCGTCCGCCCAGACAACAAAGAACACCGGAGCCCCCACAACCATGAGCACCCTCAACACCCTGGGCCCCCATACCCCGCGCATTGCCTTGATCGGCGAATGCATGATCGAGCTGCAGCACCATGCCGACGGCAGCCTGCGCCAGAGCTTCGGTGGCGATACCTTGAACACCGCGGTGTACCTGTCCCGAGAGTTGGGCAGCGCGGGCACGGTGGACTACGTCACGGCCCTGGGCGATGACAGTTTCAGTGATGCCATGTGCCAGGGCTGGGCCGAAGAAAACATTGGCCTGGGCATGGTGCAGCGCCTGCCCGGACGTTTGCCGGGGCTGTATTGCATCCAGACCGACGCCGCTGGCGAGCGTCGTTTCCTTTACTGGCGCAATGAAGCAGCGGTGCGCGATTGCTTCACTACGCCGGCCGCCGCGCCGATTCTGGCGGCGCTGCCGGACTACGACGTACTGTATTTCAGCGGTATTACGCTGGCGGTACTGGGCGTGAAGGGCCGGGAAAAGTTGCTGGAAACCTTGATCGAGGCCCGCCAGCGCGATGCGCGAATCGTCTTCGACAATAACTACCGGCCACGGCTGTGGGCCTCGGTCGAGGAGGCGCGGGCGGCTTACCGCAGCGTGCTGCCTTATGTCGACCTGGCGTTGTTGACCGTCGATGACGAACAGGCGTTGTTCCATTTCTCCGATTGCGCGGCGGTGTTTGGCGCTTACGAGCAGATCGGCACGCCCGAAGTGGTGCTCAAGCGTGGCGCCGAGGCTTGCCTGATTCGGTGTGAGGGTGAGTCGTTCGAAGTGCCGGCACAGAAAGTCGAGCGTGTGGTGGACACCACGGCGGCGGGGGATTCGTTCAGTGCGGCGTACCTGGCTGCGCGGCTCAAGGGCGCAAGCCCGGTCGAGGCGGCGGAGGCGGGGCACCGGTTGGCGAGTCGGGTGATTCAGGTGCCGGGGGCGCTCATTCCCAGAGCTTGAAAGGCATGCCCTGTGGTGAGGGCGCAAGCTCCCTCACCACAGGGAGCTTCAATCCCGGTAAAACACCTGCACCAGGTGATAGCCGAACTTGCTCTTGATCGGTCCATGCACCACCCGCAGCGGTTTCTTGAAAATCACCGCATCGATGGCGCCGACCATTTGCCCCGGCCGCACTTCGCCCAGGTCACCGCCGCGTTTGCCGGACGGGCAGGTGGAGTACTTCTTGGCCAGCACATCGAAGGCTTCGCCCTTGGCGATGCGTAGTTTGAGCTGCTCGGCTTCTTCCGAGGTTTTCACCAGAATATGGCGGGCTTGAGCTTTCATGGAGCGGGTACCTGGCAACGGTGGTGGCATGGAGGGTGGTGCGGGGCGCGCGATTATGCCCTAACTCACTGCGGTTGGCCGATCATCGTGCGAATCTTGTTGGCCAACAGATCAATGGAAAACGGTTTGGCCACCATGTCCATGCCTTCCTCAAGAAAACCCTGACGCTCGGCGGCTTTTTCCGCGTAACCGGTCATGAACAGCACTTTGAGCTCAGGCCGGTGCTGACGGGCAATTTCCGCCAGTTGCCGGCCATTCATGCCGGGCAACCCGACATCCGTCACCAGCAAGTCGACCCGCAGTCCGGATTCGAGCAGGGGCAGGGCGCTCTTCGCGTCTTCGGCTTCGTAGGCGTGATAACCCAGCTCCTTGAGCAGGTCGAACACCAGCATGCGTACGGCCGGGTCGTCTTCCACCAGGACCACGGTTTCACCGGCAATGGCCGAGGGCGCCTCGCTGATGACCGGCGATAACACGTCTTGCGGTTCAACGCCGTGCAGGCGCGGCAGGTACAAGCGCACGTTGGTGCCCTGGCCAGGCATGCTGAACAGGGTCACATGGCCACCGGACTGCTGGGCGAAACCATAAATCATCGACAGACCCAGGCCGGTGCCCTGGCCGATGGGTTTGGTGGTGAAGAACGGATCGAAGGCCTTGGCCAGGATCTTCGGTGTCATGCCCGTGCCGTTGTCGCTGACGGCGATCATCAGGTAATCCCCGGCCTTGACCGGTTCCAGGGTGGTGATGTCGCTGCCGTCGAGGTAGACGTTGGCGGTTTCAATGCACAACTCGCCACCATCGGGCATGGCGTCCCGGGCGTTGATCACCAGATTGAGCAGGGCGTTTTCCAGTTGGCTGACGTCAGTGCTGACCATCCAGACGTCCTTGGCCAGGCGCAGTTTGAGCGCGATATGGTCGCCCTTGGTGCGGCGGAACAGGTCTTCGAGGGAGTGAATCAGGTCGTTGGGGTTCAGCGGTTTGCGATCCAGCGACTGACGCCTGGAGAACGCCAGCAGACGATGGGTCAGGGCGGCGGCGCGGTTGGCCGAGGACACCGCTGCCTCGGTGAAACGGGCAATTTCGGCGGCGCGGCCGTCGGCGATGTAGCGTTGCATCAGGTCGAGGCTGCCGATAATCCCCGTGAGCATGTTGTTGAAGTCATGGGCAATGCCGCCGGTGAGCTGGCCTACCGCTTCCATTTTCTGTGCATGGCGCAGGGCTTCTTCGGCGCGCTCGCGTTCGAACATCTCGTTCAGCAGCTTTTCGTTGGCTTCGGCCAGTTGCCGGGTTCGGGCGCTAACCCGTTCTTCGAGGGTTTCATTGAGGTTGCGCAGCGCTTCTTCGGTCTGTTTACGCTCGGTTTCGTCGATCACGAAGATGTAGAAACCGTTCACCGCGCCGTCTGCACCGTGGCGCGGCAAATAGTTCATCAGTGCGTGACGGATGCTGCCGTCACGGTGCGGCGTCTTGATGCTGAAACAGCAGGGCCTGCCGGACAGGGCTTCGGCGATGTACCCGGCGCGCAAGGCGTAGGCCTCGTCGCCCAACACCTCTCGAACGGTCCGGCCGTAGAGCTCCTGGGGTGTCAGGCCGTACCAGTCCAGATACGCGGCGTTGTTCAGGCGAAAACGCTCCTCGCGGTCGACATAGCTGATCAGGATCGGCATGGCGTTGATGATCAGTTGCAGCTCGGTCTGGCTCTGGCGCAGGGCCTGCTCGGTGTTTTTGCGCTCGGTGATGTCCAGGGCGGCGCCCAGGAAGCGGATTGGCCGACCATGGTGGTCCTTGTAGCAACGACCGCGGGCAAACACCCAGCGTAACTCGCCATCGGGTTGCAGCAAGCGGTATTCCTCGGCGTACTCGGTGCCATGGGCGATGCAATGCTTGATGCTGCGGGCGATCAGGGCGCGGTCTTCCGGGTGCACGCCGTGAAGGTACTCGGTGATCGGTAACTGGCTGGCCATGGCCGGGTCGATGCCATGCAATTGGGCGAAATAGGCATCAGCCAGGAAGCGGTCCTCGCTGATGTCCCAGTCCCAGGTGCCGACCGTGTCGGTGGCGGCGAGGGCCAGTTGCAGGCGTTCCTCGGTATCTTGTTGAGCCTTGAGGCTGGCGGCGGAACGCTGTTCCAGTTCGAGGGCGATTCGACGGCGTTCATTGGTTTCGATGGCGGTGACCAGAATCCCGGCCACCTCGGCGCTTTCGTCGCGAATGGGGCTATAGGTCAGGTCGAGCCAGAAGTCGGAATCCTTGCCGTCGCGCTGCAGGGTGAAGCGTTGTTCGCTGTAGGTCCGCACTTGCCCTTGCAGGACGGCTTGGTAAATCGGATCGGTAAAGTCCTTTAACTCTGGCCAGACAAGGTGTGTCGGCTGTCCGAAAGCGTGCGGGTGCTTGCTGCCGGCGAGCAGGGCGAAGCCGTCGTTGTAGATCTGCGTCAGCTGCTCGCCCCAGAGCAACAGCATCGGCATCGGTGAATGAATCACAATGTCCACGGCGGTTCGCAGGCTCTGCGGCCAGGTACTGGCCGAACCCAGCGGGCTGCTTTCCCAGTCCAGTCTGGCTATCAAGGCCTGGGCATCGCTGCCGGTCGGTGAGGCGTTCATCTGGGTGTCCTGCATCAAATCGGTATGACTGCGTCTATTCACTGGCTGAGCGGCAAACGCTGGATGACCCGGCATTTCGGTGGTCCGGGCCATTTTATTCATTGAATGCTTCGCAGGGTTTTTTTGCTATGGGCATCAACGCGTATTAAGACAACTGGCCAATCTGTACGCGAATTTAGCATCTGACAAGCAAACCCTGTGGGAGCGGGCTTGCCCGCGATGAGGGTGGCACCGTCAACATTGACGTACCGTTATCGCGATCAGGCTCGCTCCTGCAGTGGAATACTTTAATCCCGAAGCTCCGGGCGGTCGCGAAATTGCTCCAGTGCCTCGGGATTGGCCAGCGCATCGGTATTCTTCACTTTTTGCCCATGCACGACATTGCGCACTGCCAATTCGACGATTTTGCCGCTGATGGTCCGGGGGATGTCCGTGACCGCGACGATCTTTGCCGGCACGTGGCGCGGCGTGGTGTTGGCGCGAATGGTCTGGCGAATCTGTTGTTGCAGTGTTTCATCCAGTTCAACGCCTTCACGCAGCCGTACGAACAGCACCACCCGCACGTCATCCAGCCATTGCTGTCCGATGGCCACGCAGTCGAGCACTGACGGGACTTTTTCCACCTGGCGGTAGATTTCCGCCGTGCCAATACGCACGCCGCCGGGGTTGAGCACCGCGTCGGAGCGGCCATGGATCATCATCGCGCCGTGGGGCAGTTGTTCAGCGTAGTCACCCTGGGCCCAGACCCCAGGGAACTGGCTGAAATACGACGCCCGCAGCTTTTCGCCGTCGGGGTCGCTCCACAAGCCGATGGGCATCGCCGGGAAGTGCCGCGTACACACCAGCTCGCCTTTTTCGCCAATGACCGGTCGGCCGTCCTCGTTCCACACTTCAACCGCCATGCCCAGGCTCTTGCCTTGCATTTCACCGCGACGCACCGGTTGCAACGGGTTGCCGTTGACAAAGCAGGAGACGATATCGGTGCCGCCCGACATCGAGGCCAGGCACACGTCTGCCTTGAGGTCGCGATAGACGTAGTCGTAACTCTGCGGTGAAAGCGCGGAGCCGGTGCACAGCAGGGTTTTCAGGCTGTTCAAGTCATGGCTTTGCCGGGGTTTGACGCCGTTGGCTTCCAGGGTGGCGAGGTACTTGGGGCTGGTGCCGAACACGCTGATGCGCTCGTCGTCGATCAGGTCGATCAAGCGTTCGGGAGCGGGATGAAACGGTGAGCCGTCGTACAGCACCACGGCACTGCCCACCGCCAGCGCCGAGACTAGCCAGTTCCACATCATCCAGCCGCAGGTGGTGTAGTAGAACAGGCGTTCGCCGGGGCCGAGATCGCTGTGCAAGCCGTGCTCTTTCACGTGTTGCAGCAACACGCCCCCGGTGCTGTGGATGATGCATTTGGGCACGCCGGTGGTGCCGCTGGAATAGAGGATGTAGAGCGGATGGGCGAAGGGCACGGGGACGAAATCCGGCTCGCCGCCGGGGTCGTAGAAGTCGTCCCACAGCGTCACATTGGCCGCTGTGCGGAAGTCTTCGATGCGGGCCTGCGGCCGCGCGTAGGGCACTACGATCAACTGTTGCAGCGTTGGCAGGCGTTCGAGGATTTCGTTGACCTTGACGGTCTGGTCGATTTCCTTGCCGGCATAGCGATAGCCAGCGCAGGTGAGCAGCACTTTCGGCTCGATCTGGCCGAAACGGTCGATCACGCCTTGGGTGCCGAAGTCCGGCGAAGAACAGGACCAGATCGCCCCCAGGCTGGTGGTGGCGAGCATCGCCACCAATGTTTGCCAGGTATTGGGCATGCACGCGGCCACCCGGTCGCCGAGGCCGACACCGGCGGCGATCAGGCTGTTTTGACAACCGGCGACATGCTCGGCCAGTTCGCCCCAGGTCAAGTGTTCACGCTGTCCGTTTTCGCCCACGGCCACCACGGCCACGGCATCGTCGCGGCGGCGCAACAGGTGCTCGGCGAAGTTCAGGGTGGCGCCGGGGAACCACTGGGCGCTGGGCATTTGCGGGCCTTCCATCAGCACCGCGTCGGGTTGCTGATGGAAGCGGATATCGAAGAAGTCGACGATGGCCTGCCAGAAATCCACGCGTTGATCGATGGACCATTGGTGCAGGGCAGGGTAGTCATCGATGTGGAGGTGGTGTCGCTGATTGATGAAGCGCCGAAAGGCCTCCATGCGGGTCTTGCCGATGCGTTCGGCGCTGGGTTGCCAGAGGATGTCGGACATGGCTTGCCTCTTCTTATTCATAAGTTCAAGCGGGCATTTGTGGCGAGGGGCAAGTCCTCTCGCCACAAGGGTTTAGCGGTGCTTACTGTGCCAACCATCCACCATCAATGTTCCACGCCGCGCCGCGCACCTGGCTGCCAGCTTCGCTGCACAGGAACAGCACCAGTTCCCCCAGTTGCGGCGGTGTCACGAATTCCAGCGACGGTTGCTTCTCGGCCAACAGGTCATGCTGCGCCTGTTGCGGGTCGATCCCGGTAGCGGCGCGGTCATCGATCTGCTTCTGCACCAGCGGTGTCAGCACCCAGCCGGGGCAAATGGCGTTGCAGGTGATTTGGGTGGTTGCGGTTTCCAGCGCGACCACTTTGGTCAAACCGATCACTCCGTGCTTGGCCGCGACATAAGCCGCCTTGCCCACCGAGCCGACCAGGCCATGCACCGAAGCAATGTTGATCACCCGACCCCAGCCCTTGGCGCGCATGCCCGGCAGGCTCAGGCGAGTGCTGTGGAACACCGACGACAGGTTAATCGCGATGATCGAATCCCAGCGCTCCACCGGGAACTCCTCCACCGGCGCTACGTACTGGATGCCGGCGTTGTTGACCAGAATGTCGATGCCACCGAACTCGCGCTCGGCATAGGCGATCATCTCGGCGATCTGTGCCGGGTCGCTGACATCGGCCGGGTGATGACCGACCTTGCCACCGTACTGCGCCACTTCGGCAATCACCGTGGAGGCATCGCCGAAGCCGTTGAGGATCAGGTTGGCCCCAGCCTTGGCCAGGCTGAGGGCAATGCCCAGGCCAATGCCGCTGGTGGAGCCGGTAACCAGTGCGGTCTTGCCCGAAAGAGTCGTCATGAATACCTCACACAATGCCAGTGGCGTAGAAAGTGCCGATCACCACGAAAACCGCCAGGGTCTTGATCAGCGTAATACAGAAAATGTCTTTGTAAGCCTCGCGGTGGGTCAGGCCGGTGACCGCGAGCAGGGTGATCACCGCACCGTTGTGCGGCAGGGTGTCCATGCCGCCACTGGCCATCGCGGCTACACGGTGCAGCACTTCCAGCGGGATATTGGCCGCATGGGCCGCGGCGATGAATTGTTCGGACATGGCCGCCAACGCGATGCTCATGCCACCCGAAGCCGAACCGGTGATGCCGGCCAGCAGGGTCACGGTGATCGCTTCGTTGACCAACGGGTTGGGAATGCTCTTGAGCCAGTCGGCCAGGACCAGGAAGCCGGGCAGGGACGCGATGACCGCACCGAAGCCGTATTCCGACGCGGTGTTCATCGCCGCCAGCAACGCACCGCTGACCGCGCTTTTGCTGCCTTCGGCGAGTTTGCTGCGAATCGCCTGGAACCCGAACGCGAGCACCATGATGATGCCCACCAGCAGCGCCGCCTGTACCGCCCAGATCGCCGTGAGTTTGGCGATGTCGGTGGTCACAGGCGCGGCCATGCCCGGCAGCGCGAGGCTGTGGGTCTTGCCGTACCACTGTGGAATCCACTGGGTGAACAGCAGGTTCATGATGCCCACGGCCAGCAGCGGCGACAGGGCGATCCACGGGTTGGGCAGTTTGATGTCGGCGGCGGTTTCCGGCTCGTTGCGCAGTTCGGTGCCATAACCTTCACCGGCTCGTTGGGCCTTGTTGCGCTGGCGCTGCAGGAACAGCATGCCGGCGCAGAACACGAAGATCGTGCCGATCACGCCCAGCCATGGCGCGGCCCAGGCCGTGGTGTTGAAGAAGGTGCTGGGAATGATGTTCTGGATCTGTGGAGTGCCGGGCAAGGCGTCCATCGTGAAGGAGAACGCGCCGAGGGCAATCGTCGCCGGAATCAGGCGCTTGGGGATGTTGCTCTGGCGGAACATTTCAGCGGCAAACGGGTACACCGCGAACACCACCACAAACAGCGACACGCCGCCGTAAGTCAGCAGGGCGCACACCAGCACGATCACCAGCATCGCCTGGCGGGTGCCGAGCAAGCGAATGGCGGCGGCGACGATCGAGCGCGAGAAACCCGACAGCTCGATCAGCTTGCCGAACACGGCACCGAGCAGGAACACCGGGAAATACAGTTTGATGAAGCCGACCATTTTCTCCATGAACACGCCGGTAAACGCAGGCGCAACAGCAGAGGGGTCGGTGAGCAGAACGGCGCCGAGGGCGGCGATCGGGGCAAAAAGGATAACGCTGTAGCCACGGTAAGCAGCCAGCATCAACAGCGCGAGGGCTGCCAAGGCAATGATCACACTCATGGTGTGTCTCCTGGGTTGTTATTTTTGTAGGGTGGATCTTTTGTAGGAGAGCGCTATAGCGAATTGTGTGCCAGATGGTTAAGTGACTGAAATATAAGGGGATATTTAGATTTTCTTGGGGTGAGTCCAGGCTTTTGTCTCTATATTGAGACTTTTTTTGCTGGGCCAGCCTCATCGCGAGCAGGCTCGCTCCTACAGTTGATTGCGTTTTTTGCAATCGATCCAGTAAACCTGTGGGAGCGAGCTTGCTCGCGATGGTCTGTCTATCAATGGAGAACAATGTCTCTTTATGGAGACTCTGCAATTCCCAGCGCCAGCATCTTCTTGTACAGCGTCGACCGACCCAGCCCCAGCCGCGCCGCCGCTTCAACCACCTTGCCCCCGCATTGCGCCAGGGTGGTTTCAATCAATTGCCGATCGAAGCGTGCCCGGGCAGCACTGAAGGTCTCGTGCTCCAGCGGTTCGACGGGCAGCGGTGCCATGCGCTCCACGGGTGTAAAGGTCCCGATGGCCGCGCGGATATCCGCCACCGTGAGCCGCAGGTCATCACTGAGCAACGCCGCCCGTTCCAGCACGTTGCGCAGTTCGCGAATATTCCCCGGCCAGGCATGCTGCCCCAGCAGCCCCAGTGCCTCGCCGTTGAGTTCGTGCTGGCTGCGCAGCTCTTCAAGGATCGCTTCGCTGAGGGCGGGCAGGTCGTCGAGGCGGTCGCGCAGCGGCGGAACCTGAATGGGCAGGACGTTGAGGCGGTAGTACAAGTCGGCGCGAAATTCGCCGCGTTTGATCGCGGCTTCCAGATCCGTTGACGTCGCGGCGATGACGCGCACATCGCTCTGGATCACGTCGTTGGATCCTACGGGTTCAAATTCCTTTTCCTGCAACACCCGCAGCAATTTGCTTTGCAGCGGCAGGGGCATGTCACCGATCTCGTCGAGAAACAGCGTCCCGCCCTGGGCGATCTGCAATTTGCCGGCGCGGGCCTTGCGGTCGGCACCGGTAAAGGCGCCGGGAGCGGTGCCGAAGAATTCGGCTTCCAGCAGCGATTCGGGGATCGCTGCGCTGTTGATGCTGACGAACGCCTTGAGCGCGCGCGGCGAAGCATTGTGGATCGCCTGGGCCAGCAGTTCCTTGCCGGTGCCGGTTTCACCCAGCAGCAACACTGGCGAATCGGTACTGGCACTGCGGCGAGCACGGCGTTTGACTTCCAGGCTGGCGGCGCTGGTGCCGATGAAATGGGCGAAGTTGTATTTGGTCTGCCGCGCCCGCAACAGTGAGCGGGTCGATGCCAGTTCTTCCTGCATGCTCATGTAGCGTTTGAGCATCGGCGACAGGCTGCGCAATTCGTCGAACAGGGCAAAGCCGATGGCGCCGATCACTTCGCCGGCATCGTCGTGAATCGGCAGGCGCATGACCACCAGCGGTTCCTTGGGGGTGTCCTGCATGTCGAGCAAAATCGGGCGCCCGGTGCGTACCACTTCGCGCAACAGGCTGCCGGGAATCACGCTTTCGCAGGCCTTGCCGATCGCGCTTTGCGCCGATTGCAGGCCGAAACGCTTGGCGTAGCGCTCGTTCATCCACACGATATTGGCGTCGCGGTCGACAATCACCGTGCCCTCGCTCGACTGCTCGATGATCTCGAACAATGAGCGGATCGCCAGCAGGCGTACGCGCTGGTAGTCCTTGAGGCTTTCGGTGGTGTTCATGAGGGTTGATCCTGATTAAGTGTTGCCTGTGCCGGCCTTATCGCGGGCAAGCCCGCTCCCACATTGAAATGCATTCTCCTGTGGGAGCGAGCCTGCTCGCGATGGCCGCGACGCGGTTCAGCGGCATGCGCCGGATTATGACGCCCCCGGATGCGCCGCGGCCAACAGCTCCTTGGTGTACGGGTGCTGCGGCGAATCGAAGACGTCGTGGCTGGCGCCGCTCTCGACCACCTTGCCGTCCTTGACCACGATCATGTCGTGCGCCAGGGCACGGACCACGGCCAGGTCATGGCTGATGAACAGATAAGTCAGGCCATGTTTTTCCTGAAGCTGGCGGAGCAGGGCCACGACTTGCTTTTGCACGGTGCGGTCAAGGGCCGAGGTCGGTTCGTCGAGCAGGATCAACGCCGGTTTCAGCACCAGCGCCCGGGCGATGGCAATGCGTTGGCGTTGGCCACCGGAAAACTCATGGGGATAGCGGTGGCGGCTCTGCGGGTCGAGGCCGACTTCTTGCAGTGCCCGTATCACTTCGGCGTCGCACTCGTCGGGGCTCAACTGGCTATGGACTTCCAGGCCTTCGCTGATGATCTGTGCCACGGACATTCGTGGGCTGAGACTGCCGAAGGGGTCCTGGAACACCACCTGCATTTTTTTGCGCCAGGGCCGTAGCTGTTTCTGCGTCAGGCCATTCAACGCGTGGTCCTGGAAGCGAATACTGCCCTCGGAATCAAGCAGGCGCAGGATGGCCTGGCCGAGGGTGGACTTGCCGGAGCCGGATTCGCCAACGATACCCAGGGTCTTGCCCCGCTGCACATTCAGGCTGATGCCATCCACGGCCTTCAGGTAAGTCTTGCGCTGAAACAGGCCGCCACCGACGGCAAACTGCACCCGCAGATCCTGCACCTCCAGGACTTTCTCCCGTTCGTCCCGGGGCAGGGCTTCGCCTTCGGGTTCGGCATTGAGCAGGACGCAGCTGTAAGGGTGCTTCGGTTCGGTGAACAGCGTTTCGCAGGGCGCCTGCTCGACGATTTCGCCGGCCTTCATCACGCACACCCGCTGGGCGATGCTGCGCACCAGGTTGAGGTCGTGACTGATCAGCAGCAACGACATGCCCAGGCGTTGTTGCAGGGATTTGAGCAGCAGCAGGATCTTGCGCTGCACGGTCACATCCAGGGCCGTGGTGGGTTCGTCGGCAATCAGCAATTCGGGTTCGCAGGCCAGGGCCATGGCGATCATCACCCGCTGGCGCTGGCCACCGGACAGCTGATGGGGATAAGCCTTGAGCCGCTCCTTGGGTTTCTGGATGCCGACCAGATGCAGCAACTCCAGAATCCGCGCTTGCGCCACCTTGCCCGCCAGGCCCTTGTGCACCAGCAAGGTCTCGCCGATCTGCTTTTCGATGCTGTGCAGCGGATTGAGCGAGGTCATCGGCTCCTGAAAGATCATCGCGATCCGGTTGCCGCGCAGTTCGCGCAATACGCTGGACGGCGCGCCGAGCAGTTCGCGGCCGCGATAGCGAATGCTGCCATGGCTTTCGGTGCCGACGTCGGGCAGCAGTTGCAGGATCGAGTGGGCGGTCACCGATTTGCCAGAGCCGGACTCGCCCACCAGTGCCAGGCATTCGCCGGGGCGGATGTCCAGGCACAGATTGCGCACCACGGTCTCGCCACTGAAGGCCACGCTGAGGTCACGGATTTCGATCAGGTTGGTCATATCAATATCCGCATCAGGATCGGGGATCGAAGGCGTCGCGCAGCGCTTCGCCAATGAACACCAGTAACGAAAGAATCAGTGCCAGGGTGAAAAACGCCGTCAGCCCCAGCCAGGGCGCTTGCAGGTTCTGTTTGCCCTGAGCGATCAGCTCGCCCAGGGATGCGCTGCCGGCGGGCATGCCGAACCCGAGGAAATCCAGGGCCGTGAGGGTGGAAATGGCGCCGGTCAGAATGAACGGCAGGTAGCTCAACGTTGCGTTCATGGCGTTGGGCAGGATATGCCGCACGATCACCTTGCGATCGCTCAGCCCCAGCGCCCGGGCAGCCTTGACGTATTCCAGGTTGCGTCCGCGCAGGAACTCGGCGCGCACCACATCCACCAGGGCCAGCCAGGAAAACAGCGCCATGATCCCCAGCAGCCACCAGAAATTCGGTTCGACGAAGCCCGACAGAATGATCAGCAGATACAGCACCGGCAGCCCGGACCAGACCTCCAGCAACCGCTGACCGATGAGGTCGACCCAGCCGCCGTAATAGCCTTGCAGGGCGCCGGCAGCGATGCCGATCAGCGCGCTGACGAAGGTCAGCATCAAGGCAAACAGAATCGACACCCGTGCGCCGAAAATCACCCTTGCCAACACGTCCCGCGCCTGGTCGTCGGTGCCCAGCCAGTTCACGCTAGAAGGCGGGCTCGGGGACGGTTTGTTCAGGTCATAGTTCGGCGTGTCGTCACTGAACGGAATCGGCGGGAACAGCAGCCAGCCACCGTCCTTCTTGATCAGGTTTTGCACGTAGTCGCTGCGGTAGTCGGCCTGGAACGGCAGTTGCCCGCCGAACGCCTGCTCGGTGTAGCGCTTGAGGGCAGGGAAATACAACGAGCCCTGGTAGCTGACGATCAGTGGCTTGTCATTGGCGATCAGTTCGCCGCCCAGGGTCAGCATGAACAGGCCGACAAACAGCCACAGCGACCACCAGCCACGGCGGTTTTTCTTGAAGCGTTCGAAGCGGCGACGGCCCAACGGCGAAAGCTTGAACATCAGGCATTCCTCGCGGCGAAGTCGATACGCGGGTCGACCAGGGTGTAGCACAGGTCACCCACCAGTTTTATCAGCAGGCCGAACAAGGTGAAGATGAACAGCGATCCGAACACCACCGGATAGTCCCGCGAAACCGCCGCTTCGTAACTCATGCGGCCCAGGCCGTCGAGGGAGAAAATCACCTCGATCAACAGCGAACCGGCAAAAAACACGCTGATAAATGCCTGGGGAATGCCCGACACCACCAGCAGCATCGCATTGCGGAACACGTGGCCATACAGCACGCGGCGTTCGCTCAAGCCCTTGGCGCGGGCGGTGACCACGTACTGGCGGGTGATTTCATTGAGGAACGAGTTCTTGGTCAGGATCGTCAAGGTCGCGAACCCACCGATCACCAGCGCCGTCACCGGCAGCACGAGGTGCCAGAAGTAGTCGACGACCTTGCCCAGGGTCGACAGTGACTCGAAGTTGTCCGAGACCAGCCCGCGCACCGGGAACCAGTTCAGCGACGTACCCCCGGCGAACACCACGATCAGGAACATCGCGAACAGGAACGCCGGCATCGCATAGCCGATGATGATCGCGGTGCTGCTCCAGATATCGAAATGGCTGCCGTGGTGCACGGCCTTGCGGATGCCCAGCGGGATCGACACCAGATAAGTGATCAGCGTCGCCCAAAGCCCAAGGGAAATGGTCACTGGCATTTTTTCCAGGATCAGGTCGGTGACGGTGGCGCCACGGAAGAAGCTCTTGCCGAAGTCCAGGCGCGCGTAGCTGGTGAGCATCAGCCAAAGGCGTTCGTGGGCCGGCTTGTCGAACCCGTACTGTTTTTCGATGTCCTTGATCAGTTGCGGGTCGAGGCCGCGGCTGGCCCGGGAGCTGCCGCTCACGGCTTCGCTGGCGCCACCGCCGACACTCACCCCGCCGATGCCTTGCAAGTGGGCGATGGCCTGTTCCACCGGCCCGCCCGGTGCGGCCTGGACGATCACGAAGTTGACGAGGAGGATGATCACCAGCGTCGGAATGATCAGCAGCAGGCGCCGCAGAATGTAAGTCCACATCAGTGCGGTCCTCCGGGTCTGCCACGGCGGATGCGCTCGGCGGTCATTTCCTGGTTGGTCAAGGGCGTGGTGCTCATTTCCCACCAGCTTTCGATGGCTTCGTCATTGCTCGCTTGCACATCGGGCATGCCAAAGCGATTCCACCACACGGTGGAGGTGCCCGGCGGGTAGTAGTTGGGAATCCAGTAGTAGTTCCACTGCAACACCCGGTCCAGGGCGTGGGCGTAGCGCAACATGTCGGCCTGGGTGTTGGCGCGCACCAGTCCCTTGATCAGGGTATCGACGGCCGGATTCTTCAGGGCCATGTAGTTGTTGGAGCCTGGGTCAGTGGCCGCCTCCGAACCGAAATAGTTGAGCAGTTCGCCCCCCGGAGACGTGGTGACCGGGTAGCCGGTGACGATCATGTCGTAGTCGCGGCTCATCAGACGATTGACGTACTGCGAGGAATCGATGCGGCGGATGTTCATGTCGATGCCGATCTGTTTCAGGGTGCGCTTGTAGGGCAGCAGCAATCGGTCCAGGCCGTTCTGGCTGACCAGGAAAGTGAAGCTCAGCGGATCTCCGTCGGCGTTGACCAACTGATCGCCATCCGGTTTCCAGCCGGCCTGTTCCAACAGGTCCAGGGCCTGCAACTGCTTGTCGCGGATCACGCCACTGCCATCGGTTTTGGGCGCTTCGAACACAGTGGTGAATACTTCGTCGGGAACTTGTCCGCGAAGCGGTTCAAGAATCGCTCGCTCGCCGGCATCCGGCAGTTGCCGGGCAGCGAGGTCGGTGTTGGAAAAGAAACTTTGCTGGCGGATGTACATGTTGCGCATCATCTGCCGGTTGCTCCATTCGAAATCCCAGAGCATGGCCAGTGCCTGACGCACGCGCCGATCCTGGAACATGGGCTTTTGCAGGTTGAACACAAAACCCTGGCTCGGTTGCGGCGCTTCGGTCGCCAGATGCGCTTTTTGCAGTCGACCGTCGCTCAGGGCCGGGCTTTCATAACCGATGGAGTAACCGGTGGCGGAAAACTCGCGGTTGTAATCATAGGCACCCCCGCGCAGCACCTGGCGTGCCACGTCGGTATCGCCGAAGTACTCGATGCTGAAATGATCGAAGTTGTAGAGACCGCGGCTGACTGGCAGGTCCTTGCCCCACCAGTCGGGATCGCGCTCGAAGGTGATGCTGCGCCCGGAGTCGACCTTGCTGACCTTGTAGGGCCCGCTGCCCAGTGGGGGTTCGTAACCGCCGCCACCGGCGAAGTCGCGGGTCTTCCACCAGTGTTCGGGAAACACCGGCAGCGTCGCGATGTCCAGCGGCAGGGTGCGGTTTTCGTTGGTCTTGAAGTCGAAGCGAATGGTCAATGGCGCCTCGACTTCGACGCCTTTGACGTCAGCGAATTGAGTGCGATAGCGCAGACTGCCCTGGGTCATTAATAGATCGAAGGTGTAGCGCACATCTTCGGCGGTGATCGGCTTGCCGTCGGCGAAACGCGCCTTGGGGTTCAGGTAGAAGCGCAGTGACAGGCCGTCGTCGGAGCGTTCCATCTGCCGCGCCACCAGGCCGTACACGGTATAGGGCTCGTCCAGCGAGCGCTGGGCCAGCGGCGAGTAGATCAGGCCGTCAATCTGCGAGACACCAATGCCTTTGTCGATATATGGCAATACATGATCGAAGTGCCCGATTTCGATCGCCGAACGGCGCATGGTGCCACCTTTGGGGGCTTGCGGGTTGGTGTAGGCGAAATGGCTGAAACCGGCAGGGTATTTGGCCGGTTCGCCGTAGACGGTCAACGCGTGTTGTGGTGCGGCATTCACACCAGCGGCACCTAACAGCAGGGCCACGGCAGTGAATAACAAAGTCGGGAAAGCCAGTCGCATTGTCAGCCTTAGAGCCGGGTGGTCGTTAACGACAATTTGTACGCTAGCGGCGCGTCCCTCGCCAGCCTATTGCGTATCTGAAACGCAACGGCCCACCAAAAGGCGGGCCGTTGCGCGCAAAACACAGGCGTCGATCAGTCCTGACGGCTGGTCACTTCCAGCAGGTGGTAACCGAACTGGGTCTTGACCGGACCTTGCACCACGTTGATCGGTGCGCTGAACACTACGGTGTCGAATTCCTTGACCATCTGGCCCGGACCGAACGAACCCAGGTCACCGCCCTGGCGGCTGGAAGGGCAGGTGGAGTTGGCTTTTGCGATTTCGGCGAAATCTGCGCCAGCCTCGATCTGGGCCTTGAGTTCGTTGCACTTGGCTTCGCTGGCAACAAGGATGTGGCGGGCAGTGGCTTTAGCCATGGGAAATACTCCTTTCAATATTCGGCAAAGTGCTGAGCCTACCGGATTCGGTGGGCTATTTCTCCTCAAAGTTCCGTTCCATATGGCCTGAACAGTGCGAGTCTTATCAGAGACCGGTTTTTTTCAGGCGTTCGGCATGCCGCACATACAGGTCGATCGGGTCGACTTTTTTGGCAAATTGAACGGCTGGCGCCTGGAGTGTGCCGAGATGGTCGAGTGCATAGTCGGACCGGATGACGGTGCCCAGATGGGAACTGTATCGACCGACCATGCCATCGTTCTGCTGCGCTTCAGTGGTGAAATATTGGGAAAATGCACGCAAAAAGCCATGCAGCGGATCCAGTGCCTCCAGCCCTTCGTCCAGAATGCTGGCCTGCAGGATGCCGCTCCAGGAGTAATAACGAACGCCGTTGACCAGTTCCCGCCCTTTACCACCCCAGGTTTTCGGTAGCCCTTGAGGGTACTTGTCGTTGAAGAGGCTAACGCCCTCGGTGCTCAGGGCGTTCAGCGCGGCGATGGCATTTTGTGGCAGATGACGATGACCGCTGAGTAACGAGAGGAAGTCTGCGAACAGGGTCGCGACCGTTTCCGCCACGTGTTCCGGCAGACCTCCGGGCGTCAGCGCCTTGCGCAGGAAGTCAGCCAGTTCCGAGCCATGGTTCGGCCCGCTGACAGACGTTACTGAAGCCACGCACTGTGGAGCAACCGCTCCCGCATACCGGGCGGCGAGTGCACCCTGGCTATGACCGATCAGGTTGACTTTATTCGCGCCGGTCCCTTCCAGAACCCGTTCGATCTGAGCCAGTAGCTGCTCGCCCCGGGTTTCGTTGCTGTGGGTCGCCGACAGGTGTGGCACGAACACCCGGGCACCCGCACTGCGCAGCGCCTGTTTGATGTCGTGGAAGAGCTCGAAGGTGCCGATACGGTCAAAACCGAAAAGCCCGTGGACCAGCAGGATTGGATATTGAGTGTTTGCATTCCGTTGCATGTTCATACCTTTCAGCCGTTCAGGGAGGTGTGTCGTGCCTCACTCTAAAGCACTCCGCCGGCCGCGCGATGTATGAAAAAGCCGCTGTATCCCGATGAAAACGGACTAGAAACAGTGAGAGAACTCGGATGTGAATGAAGTCTTGATCGGACTGTCCGGACAGCTTTTTAGCGTGTGCTGAGTGTAAATCAACAAATGGCCTACTTCGTGTAGGCCATTTTTCCGCGAAATCCGAAGGGTTCCAACCGCCGCCCCGTCTCCGGATGAAGACGGGGCGGTGAGTCGGGGTCATACCGGTTGTGGAATGCTGCGTTGTACGCGCAGACGCTCTGCGGCCTGACGCAGCAACGCTTGCGTGCCGGCCCAGCCCAGGCAGCCATCGGTGATCGACATGCCGTATTTCAGCGTCGGGCTCAGCGGCTGGCAGCCTTCGAACAAGTGACTTTCGATCATCATGCCGATCAGCGAGCGATCGCCTTGCAGGCGCTGTTCGAGCACGTCGTTGAACACCGCCGGTTGGCGCAGCGGATCTTTGCCGCTGTTGGCGTGGCTGCAGTCGACCATGATCCGTGCCGGGATCTTCAGTCTGGTCAAATCGCCGTGCACTTTGGCGACGCTGGCCCGGTCGTAGTTCGGCCCGCCATGACCGCCGCGCAACACCAGGTGAGTGTCCGCATTGCCCGGGGTCTGGATGATCGACGGATGTCCCTGGCTATCGACGCCGAAATGACGGTGCGGATGTGCGGCCGAGCGCATGGCGTCACTGGCGACCCCGACCCCGCCGTCGGTGCCGTTCTTGAAACCGACCGGCATGCCCAGGCCGCTGGCCATTTCGCGATGGATCTGCGATTCGGTGGTCCGGGCGCCGATGGCGACCCAACTCAGCAGGTCGTCGAAGTAACCGGCAGCCATGGGTTGCAGCAACTCGGTGGCAACCGGCAACCCCAATAGGAGCATTTCACGCATCAGTTCACGGGACAGGGTCAGGCCGCCTGCCATGTCGTCGCTGCCGTCCAGGTGCGGATCATAGGCCAGGCCTTTCCAGCCGACGGTGGTGCGAGGTTTCTCGACGTAGGCGCGCATGACCAAGAGCATTTCGTCGCTGACTTCGGCGGCGAGTTGGGCCAGGTTGCCGGCGTATTCGAGCGCGGACTTAGGATCGTGGATCGAGCACGGGCCCACGATGACTAGCAGACGGGAGTCTTCACCGTTGAGGATCGCCCGAACCGCCTGGCGATGAGCAGCGACTTGCTGGTTCAGGGCGTTGGTCAGTGGCAATTGCTGCTTGAGTTGCAACGAGCTTGGCAGACGCAGGGTCAGCGCTTCGTTGGCAGGACTGAGGGTGGACAGTGGCAGAGCAGAGACGGACGAGTTCATGTTCAGGCTTCCTGGGCAGGCGGCGGGTTCGTTCCCGCGCACTCGGCCCTACTGGGGTGTTCGACAATTGGCCGGATTGGCTACGTGTATGTGCTTGCCACCTGTGGGTGACCGATCGGAGGCGGCAGGCTGTCCCGAGCGGAGGGTGGTAAATCGCCAGGCGGTAAAACTGTCGTAACGGTAATAAGTGGCGTAGTTCATTGCGTTGATCCTCAAGATGTCTGGTGTGTCGCAGAAAATGTCAGGTGCTGAAAAAACAAAACCCCCGGTCGGGAGGCCGACCGGGGGTTGAGAATTCTCTGGTGGCGACCCGTTTAAAGTGGGCGCCGGGTGGGTATCAGGCGCGCCAGTGGCTAAACCAATACCCAAAATAAAAGCTGACCGGAGTACAGACGTCGCTCACCCGGGCAGCCGCAACCGAGCGCAGGGCGCTGGCGGTACGAAGCGGTGAGAGGGCGTTGATCATGGTGTATCTCCGATGGATGGTCCGAGCTTACTAGAGCCAGGTACAAGGATTCAATCAGAAATTGCTATTGATGATTCAGGGCATTCTCAATCAGTTGAGCGCCTTGGAGGTTGTGACACACTCTGCGTTTCCGAATACATCAAGTCACAAGGACGGAACATGCCGCCTCTGATCATCGCCGCCGCCCAATCGTCTTCCATTGCCGGCGACCTTGCCGGCAATATCGCCCGGCATCAACGCTTCATGCAGATGGCAGCCGAGCATGGCGTGCAATTGCTGGTGTTCCCTGAGTTGTCGTTGACCGGTTACGAGCGCGGACTCGCCGCACAGTTGGCGCTCGCGCCGGAGGCTGCCGTGCTGCAACCGCTGCGTGATTTTGCGCAGGAAGTCGGGGTGACGACGGTGGTCGGGATGCCGATCCGTCTGTCGGACGCTGCTCCCGTATTGATCGGAGCGCTTGTACTGGGCGCTGACGGCTCACTCGGGGTCTACAGCAAACAGCATTTGCACGCGGGAGAAGAGGTTGCATTTGCACCCGGATATGGCGGCAAGACGCTGCTTGTCGGTGCCGATACTGTCGCCCTGGCGGTGTGTGCAGACTTTACCCATGCCTCCCATGCCGCTGCGGCTGCGCAGCAAGGGGCTGACGTGTACGCGGCCGGAGTGTTGATCACCGAAAAGGGCTATGGCCCGGATACGGCGTTGTTGAAAGGTTATGCGCAAACCCATTCGATGGTCGTGCTGATGGCGAACCATGGTGGGGCCACGGGAGGTTGGGAGTCGGCGGGGCGCAGCGCAATCTGGTCGGCGGGCGGCTCCTTGATTGCAGCTGCACCGGGTGTCGGTGACTTGATGGTCGTTGCTCGACGCGATACTGACGGATGGAACGGACAAATCGTGCCGGTCAGGGAGGTTTGATGGGCTTCGAATGGTGCGCGGCGACGGAGGGTGATCTCGATTTCGCGCGCGAACTGACCCGCAGGAACATGCTGCGCTATTACATTCGATACGACCTGTTATGGCTGGACGAGGCGTTCGACGCCGCCTGGATGGGGCGTGAAAACCGGATCATCATGCGTGATGACAGTCGAGTGGGGTATGTCAGTCTGAGTCGGGATCCCCGGGCCCTTTACATCCGCGAACTGCACATCGTCGAAGCATGCCGAGGGCAGGGGGCCGGTTCCTGGGTGATCGATCAGGTATTGGCCATGGTTCGCCAGGAACGACGCCCGGCATTGCGTTTGACCGTGTTTGAAAATAATCCGGCGCGAGCCTTGTATGAAAGAAAGGGCCTACAGGTGGTGGGCGCGGACGAGTGTTTCCTGAGAATGCAGCGCGATGTCGAGGGTTCGCATCGCTGAAACACGCTGGCCACAAGCCTTTCAAGATGTATTGAAACTTTTTATATGGCGCTTGCCGCTAGGTCTGCCAGTTGCTTTTTGCTAAGGTGTCGGCAACCCAATAAGACCATATCGCGAGGTGTCTGCTTGATTAGGGTTCTAGTAGTCGATGACCATGATCTCGTTCGTACAGGCATTACTCGAATGCTGGCTGACATCGATGGCCTGCAAGTGGTTGGCCAGGCTGAATCGGGTGAGGAATCCCTGCTCAAGGCGCGTGAGCTGAAACCTGATGTGGTATTGATGGATGTCAAAATGCCCGGTATCGGCGGCCTTGAGGCCACGCGCAAATTATTGCGCAGTCATCCGGACATCAAAGTCGTAGCCGTGACCGTGTGTGAGGACGATCCGTTCCCTACACGGCTGTTGCAGGCCGGTGCTGCCGGGTACCTGACCAAGGGCGCCGGGCTGCCGGAAATGGTCCAGGCCATCCGCCTGGTGTTCGCCGGGCAGCGCTATATCAGTCCTCAGATTGCCCAGCAATTGGCGATCAAATCCTTCCAGCCGACCAACGATTCTCCCTTCGATGCCTTGTCGGAGCGGGAGATACAGATCGCGCTGATGATCGTCGGCTGCCAGAAAGTCCAAATCATCTCCGACAAGTTGTGCCTGTCGCCGAAGACCGTGAACACGTACCGTTACCGCATTTTCGAAAAGCTTTCGATCAGCAGTGATGTCGAGTTGACGCTATTGGCGGTACGTCACGGCATGGTCGATGCCAGCCTCTGAAATGACTGATAATTTTGATCCAGGCGCCTTTCTGTCGACCGTCAGCGGGCGTCCCGGTGTGTATCGCATGTTCGACAGCGATGCGCGCCTGCTCTATGTCGGCAAGGCCAAGAACCTCAAGAATCGCCTGTCGAGCTACTTCAGAAAAAGCGGCCTGGCGCCCAAGACCGCTGCGTTGGTGGCGCGAATCGCTCAAGTCGAAACGACCATTACGGCCAACGAAACCGAAGCCCTGTTGCTTGAGCAGACGCTGATCAAGGAGTGGCGTCCGCCCTACAACATCCTGCTGCGTGACGACAAATCCTACCCTTATGTTTTCCTCTCGGATGGCCAGTTCCCGCGCTTGAGCATTCATCGCGGCGCGAAAAAGGCCAAGGGCAAATATTTCGGACCGTACCCCAGTGCCGGCGCGATTCGAGAAAGCCTGAGCCTGTTGCAAAAGACCTTTTTCGTCCGGCAGTGTGAAGACAGCTACTACAAGAACCGTACGCGCCCTTGCCTGCAATACCAGATCAAGCGCTGCAAGGCGCCTTGTGTCGGCCTGGTGGAGCCTGAGGTGTACGCTGAAGACGTGCGACACTCGGTGATGTTCCTCGAAGGTCGCAGCAATGCACTGAGCGACGAGTTGTCCGCTGCAATGGAAGAGGCAGCGATCAATCTTGAGTTCGAGCGCGCCGCGGAGTTGCGCGACCAGATCTCGCTGCTGCGTCGGGTTCAGGATCAGCAGAGCATGGAAGGCGGGACGGGCGATGTTGATGTCATCGCGGCGTTCGTCAATCCGGGCGGTGCCTGCGTTCACTTGATCAGCGTTCGTGGTGGGCGAGTACTGGGAAGCAAGAACTTCTTTCCGCAGGTCGGTATCGAAGAGGACGTTTCCGAGGTCATGGCGGCGTTTCTCGGTCAGTATTTCATCAGCAGTCCTGAGCGCGACTTGCCGAGCGAGTTGATCGTCAACGTGGTTCACGAAGACTTCCCGACACTTATTGCGGCCATTGACGAGCTGCGTGGTCGCGAATTGACCATCAGCCACCGGGTGCGTGGCACGCGAGCACGCTGGCAACAATTGGCTGTGACCAATGCCGAACAGGCACTGGGCGCGCGTCTGGCCAACCGCCAACACGTTGCCGAGCGCTTTGAAGCCCTGGCGCAGGTGCTGAAACTGGACGAGCCGCCCCAGCGCCTTGAATGCTATGACATCAGCCACTCCAGCGGCGAGGCAACCGTCGCCTCTTGCGTGGTATTCGGCCCTGAAGGCCCGATCAAGTCCGACTACCGCCGCTACAACATCGAAGGCGTTACGGCGGGTGATGACTACGCGGCGATGCACCAGGCGCTGACCCGGCGCTTCAGCAAGCTGAAGGACGGGGAGGGCAAACTGCCGGACATTCTGCTGGTGGATGGCGGCAAGGGGCAGTTGTCCATGGCGCG
Source organism: Pseudomonas sp. MT92 (assembly GCF_058792515.1). Classification (NCBI taxonomy): domain Bacteria; kingdom Pseudomonadati; phylum Pseudomonadota; class Gammaproteobacteria; order Pseudomonadales; family Pseudomonadaceae; genus Pseudomonas; species Pseudomonas sp. MT92. The sequence goes on along the minus strand of NZ_JBXAFA010000029.1, from coordinate 3,289 downwards.
AGATGTGCTGAATGAGCTGGCGGTACCGGATCTGATCCTGCTCGGTGTGGCCAAGGGGGCAACGCGTAAAGCCGGTTTCGAAACCCTGTACCTCAATGACGCCGCTCACGAGTTCACGTTGCGCGGTGACTCCCCCGCACTGCATTTGATCCAGCAGATTCGCGACGAAGCTCACCGCTTTGCTATTACCGGGCATCGCGCCCGTCGTGGCAAAACCCGACGTACGTCTACACTGGAGGGCGTTGCCGGCGTTGGACCGACACGTCGCCGCGATTTGTTGAAACATTTTGGTGGATTGCAGGAGCTGTCTCGTGCCAGCATCGACGAGATCGCCAAAGCCCCCGGGATCAGTAAAAAGCTCGCAGAGTTGATTTATGCAAATCTGCACAGCGAGTAGAATGCCACCTCACCTCGTAGCCAGTTGTGCCGATGAATATCCCTAATCTGATTACCGTTCTACGCGTCCTGCTCATCCCGATCTTTATTGTACTGTTCTACCTGCCTTACCAATGGAGCTACGTGGCGTCAGCCTCTGTCTTCGCATTTGCCGCTGCCACGGACTGGCTGGACGGGTATCTGGCCCGCCGTCTTGAGCAAAGTACCCCGTTCGGTGCTTTTCTCGATCCCGTTGCCGACAAGTTGATGGTTGCCGTTGCCCTGGTGCTGTTGGTGCAGGAACACGGCAACCTCTGGCTCACGTTGCCGGCTGCCGTCATCATCGGTCGAGAAATCGTTGTATCTGCCCTGCGGGAGTGGATGGCCGAACTCGGTGCCCGCGCGCACGTCGCGGTGTCCAACCTGGGCAAATGGAAAACCGCCGCGCAAATGCTGGCGCTGGTGATCCTGCTGGCCAATCCGTCGGATTTCAGCTTCTGGGTCCTGATGGGGTATGCCTTGCTGATGGTGTCTGCCGGTCTGACATTGTGGTCCATGGTCCAGTACTTGCGGGCTGCCTGGCCGCATCTGAAGACCGACGTGGAAAAAAAATAAAACTTTTTTGAATCAAGGGGTTGACGGGGCTTCTGATTTCTATAGAATGCGCCACACCAAGACGCGGGAATAGCTCAGTTGGTAGAGCACGACCTTGCCAAGGTCGGGGTCGCGAGTTCGAGTCTCGTTTCCCGCTCCAAATTACGATCTACAGAGTTCCATGGGGTTCTGTAAGTCTTTGAAATCAGGACCTTCGGGTCCTTTTTTCGTTCCAGCGAGTCCACTGGAAACCACTGACAGCCGCGATTTTTAAGTCCACTTTTAAGTCCATCAATACGGGTGTCGCGGTTTCCGGATTGTTGCTGGAGGAGCGAGGTGTACGCGACAAGTATCTGGTCCTGACCAATAGTTCAGGAGCTAGAGCATGGCACTCTCAGATCTGGCTGTCCGGCAAGCGAAAGCGACCGGAAAGGCCTATACCCTCGGCGACCTTGATGGGCTATCCCTGGCAGTCGCACCCGAAGGCGGTAAATCGTGGCACTATCGCTACTACTGGGCCGGTAAGCAGAAACGCATGTCGCTGGGCACTTACCCTGAGGTCAGTCTCCGGGAAGCGCGTACCCTGCGCGACGAAGCCCGAGCTCTTTTGGCCAAGGGCATCAACCCCCGAGCACACCGTAAGCAGACGCGGCAGTCCGTCCGCCTTGCGGACGAGAACACGTTCAAGGCCGTGTTTGAGAAGTGGGTCGAGCACCGTAGCCTCGTACTCAAGGAAGGACGGCAGAGCACGCTCTCACAGATCCAGCGCATCTTTGCCAAAGACGTTCTTCCTACTCTTGGGAAGCAGTCAATCTATGAGGTCCAGCGCCCCGATCTGTTGGAAGTCGTGGCAAGGATAGAACGCAGAAAGGCACTCACTACCGCCGAAAAGGTCCGTACCTGGTTCCGGCAGATGTTCCGTTACGCACTGATCATCGTCCCTGGTTTACCGCTGAACCCAGCGTTTGATCTGGACGTTGTCGCGCTGCCTCAGCCACCTGTTCGTCACAATCCATTCCTGCGCATGCCTGAGCTCCCGGCCATGCTCCAAATACTACGTAAATATCCCGGTAAGCTGCAGACCCAGCTTGGCCTTCGGTTGCTATTTTTGACGGGGGTGCGTACGGGGGAGCTGCGGCTGGCGACGGCGGATCAGTTCCATCTCGATAAGGCCCTCTGGATCATCCCCCCTGAAGTGGTGAAACAGCTGCAGCTTGAACTGCGCAAAGAGGGCAAGCGTCCCGGTGATATCCCGCCCTACATTGTGCCTCTTTCTGTGCAGGCCATGGAGGTCGTTCGCCACCTGCTTGATCAAGTGAAGCCGGCCCAGCGGTACCTATTTTCCCACTACAGTGACTTGAAAAAGCGCATCAGCGAAAACACGCTTAATGCCGCGTTAAAACGGATCGGGTACAAGGATCAACTGACAGGTCATGGCATCAGGGGAACCATTTCCACCGGTCTCAACGAAATTGGCTACCCGAAGGTTTGGATCGATGCGCAACTCTCGCACTCTGATCCTGACAAAGTGAGTTCGGCGTACAACCATGCTGAGTACGTGGAGCAGCGCCGCAGGATGATGCAGGATTGGGCTGATCGGTTGGATCTTTTTGAGCAGTACCACATCGAAGCGGCAAGCATGCACCTCACGGTTCATCTAGAAGGTGTTCCGCAGTTGACAGGTGAAATCGATGAAGTGATTCCAGCCATGACGCCTGCGCCCATCCTGCTGGTGACGAAGCCAGGGAGCACGATGCCAGCCCTGCCAGCGGCTGTTCAGCGCATATCGGCTGTTTCGGGACCAATGCCTGAGTTTTCGGATATTCAGCGTGAGCGGATGGAAATGCTGGAGATGTTCAATGCCCCGCATAACCTGCCGGCTGCGGTGTTCGCTGAGATGGCCGGTAAATCACGCCGGTGGATCAGTTACGAGATTCAGGCCAGAAAAGTGCTTGCGCTGAGACTGGGTAACCAGGGGCAGCGCGTTCCAGATTGGCACCTGGATCCCCTGAAACATAGGCTGGTGCAGGCTGTTCTGAAGCATTTGCAGGACGCTGATTCCTGGGAGATCTACCGAGCATTACTGAATCCTCACCGAATGCTGGAAGACCGCACGCCGATCGAGGCCGTTACGTCAGCGAATTTCCATGAGGCTGTCATGGCTGCGTGTTTTACCTTGAAGAGTAGCGAGAACTCCTCTCCTCAACGAGCATAGATGTTGCCGCTGACCGAAAACTGACCCAGTGGGGATGCGGCGGAAATCTTGGACTACCTGGAGGTAGTTCATGTACTCATACGAAGACCGTATCCGAGCGGTCAA
>NZ_JBXAFA010000028.1:0-47783 GCF_058792515.1 Pseudomonas sp. MT92 | reverse complement strand
ACAGCGTTACTCGCTGCTGTCAACACCTCTTTTTCAACTTCCTTTCGACTTCGATGACCTGAAGCAACCTGCTGCCGGAAACTGCGTAACTCATTGTTTATCAAGGAGTTTTCCGTTTCGACTGCGCCGGAACTGGGGCGAATTATAGGCTTCCAGAATCTGTCGTCAACCACTAATTACGCTTTTTTGGCAGAAGAGGCCTTTTTCATCATCAAGCGCGGGATTCGCCGGGTTACAGACGGTAACCGCAACACTAATAGCAACGCCCCCACAGCGGCATATATAGCCCACTCCCTCAGATCGGCGCGCACAATCCAGAGCATATGCAGCAATCCAAGCACCAAAACCACATAAGCCAGGCGATGCAATTTCTTCCAGCGCCCACCCAGAAGTCGCTGACTGTATCGATTGGAAGTCATTGCCAATACCAACAAACACAGAAACCCCAGCACACCGACAATAATGTACGGGCGTTTGCGTAACTCGACACCCAGCTGCGCCCCATCAAATCCGAGGATAAACGCCAGATAAGCGCTCAGGTGCAGAACTACATAAGCAAAACACCACAAACCCAATTGCCGCCTGACCGCAATCCACCCCGCCCAAACGGTGAACTTTTGCAGAGGCGTCATGCTTAATGTGATGAGCAGAAGAACAAGGGTCCCCAAGCCCAAACGGTCGACCAATACTTTCCCCGGGTCCGGGCCAAGCACATCCGTCCAGGCTTGATACAACCAGAACAGGGGCCACACCAACGCGACAATAAAGACACCGACACGCCAAAGCGGATACCGCATCAGTAGTTCTTCCGCAAATCGAGCCCGCTATATAGAGACGCCACTTCATCAGCGTAGCCATTGAACATTTGCGTATCACGTACGTTGGGCTTGAGAAGGCCACTCGGCAAGCGACGCTCACGAGCCTGTGTCCAGCGTGAATGGTCAACCGCAGGATTCACATTGGCATAGAAGCCATATTCGTCCGGGGCAATACTCTGCCAGGTCGTTTTGGGCTGCTCATCGACCAGACTGATCCGTACAATGGACTTGATGCTTTTGAAGCCGTACTTCCATGGCACTACCAGACGCAACGGCGCCCCGTTCTGATTCGGCAACTCACGCCCGTACATCCCAACCGCCAGAATCGCCAACGGGTTCATCGCCTCATCCATGCGCAACCCTTCTACATAGGGCCAGTCGATCAAGGCGAATCCGGATCGCTGCCCCGGCATGTTCTTGGGATCCTGCAGCGTTTCAAAACGAATGAATTTGGCTTTTGACGTTGGCTCTACTTGCTTGAGTAACGCCGAGACGGGAAAACCGATCCATGGAATGACCATCGACCAGGCCTCCACACAGCGAAGGCGGTAGATCCGCTCTTCCAACTGATAAGGCCTCATGAAGTCTTCGAGTGCATAGCGTCCCGGCTTACCCACTTCGCCATCCACCACCACAGTCCAGGGCTCAGTCTTTAACGCGCCGGCATTGGCTGCAGGATCACCTTTGTCGGTGCCAAACTCATAGAAGTTGTTGTAATGGGTAGCATCCTTGAAAGGCGTGATCGCCTCATCCTTCACGGTGACTGCATCCCAACGGGCGGAAGGAAGTTTTTCGCTGAACCAGGAAGGCGCCTTGCCAGGTTCAACATCCGCATAACGCCCCGCCTCATTGGCGCTAGCCCAGCGAGGCAGTCCGCTCAGCGCCAAGCCGCCAACGGCAGCGCCCAATACATGACGTCGAGAGAGATAACAGGATTCAGGCGTGACGTCCGACTCATGACAGTCAGACGCCTTGGGGATTTTGATCAGCATGGCTACTCCGCAGCATTGGAGAACAGATGCACCAACAGACTGCGGAGTATGAGGGAAATTACATCAATCGACGCTTTTGCGCCGACGAAGATGTAACAAGTACTGCACCGGACCGGAAGCCGCGTACGCGAGGAAAACCAGCAGCAGGATGCGCGGAGGATCGCTGAACACTACGGCGAAGACCAGCACCACGGCCAGGATTGCCACGAAAGGCACACGCCCCTTGAGGTCCAGCTCCTTGAAGCTGTTGTACTTGATGTTGCTGACCATCAGCATACCCGCAGCCGCGACCATTAACGCCACCAGGAAGGACATCTTGGATCCCTGGATACCGTAGTCACTGAACGCCCAGACAATCCCTGCCACGACGCCAGCAGCAGCCGGACTGGCCAGACCAATGAAGTAGCGCTTATCGGCGGTGCCGACCTGGGTGTTGAAACGCGCCAGACGCAATGCCGCGCCCGCCACATAGATGAAGGCCACCATCCAGCCGACCTTGCCCATGTCGCCCAAGGCCCAACCAAATGCCAGCAAGGCAGGCGCAACACCGAAGGCAACCATGTCCGACAGCGAGTCGTATTCGGCACCGAAGGCACTCTGGGTATTGGTCATGCGCGCGACACGGCCATCGAGACCGTCGAGCACCATGGCGACGAAAATCGCGATGGCTGCGAAAGCAAAATACTTGCTCGCGCCAATCGAATCACCCGCACTCAGGGCGCTCTGTGCGCTCATGGAGTTAATGATGGAGTAAAACCCTGCGAACAGATTCGCAGTGGTGAACAGATTCGGCAGAAGATAGATACCACGATGCCGGACTTTGCGGCCTTCAGCGTCATGCCCTTCTTCAACATGCTCATCGATGGGCAGCAGGCTTTCGGCGTCAGAAGCCTGGTTTGGCTCTTCGGGACGTTCGCTCATGGACAATACCTTGCAACGGGGTGGAGAGTTTCGACAGATGTCTGCGGCAACGGTTCGCACCGCAAACGATGCAGCTTTATACCAGAACCGGCCCGCCAAACGAAAAAACGCGGCCTGGGCCGCGTTTTTCGTACAAGGACGTGACTTAGTTTTTGGCTTTGTCGACGATCTTGTTGGCACCGATCCACGGCATCATGGAGCGCAGTTGCTCGCCGATGATTTCGATACCGTGAGCGGCGTTGTTGCGACGCTTGGCGGTCATCGAAGGATAGCCGGTAGCACCTTCGCTGATGAACATCTTGGCGTATTCGCCGTCCTGAATACGTTTCAGGGCGTTGCGCATGGCCTGACGGGATTCGGCGTTGATCACTTCCGGGCCGGTTACGTACTCGCCGTATTCGGCGTTGTTGGAGATCGAGTAGTTCATGTTGGCGATACCGCCTTCGTACATGAGGTCAACGATCAGCTTCAGTTCGTGCAGGCATTCGAAGTAGGCCATCTCTGGCGCATAGCCAGCTTCAACCAGCGTTTCGAAACCAGCTTTAACCAGTTCAACGGTACCACCGCACAGAACGGCTTGTTCGCCGAACAGGTCGGTTTCAGTCTCGTCCTTGAAGGTGGTTTCGATGATGCCGGTACGACCACCGCCAACACCGGCAGCGTAGGACAGAGCAACGTTCTTGGCGTTGCCAGACGCGTCCTGGTAGATCGCGATCAGGTCAGGAATACCGCCACCCTTCACGAACTCGGAACGTACGGTGTGGCCTGGAGCTTTCGGCGCGATCATGATCACGTCGAGGTCAGCGCGCGGCACTACCTGGTTGTAGTGGATCGCGAAGCCGTGGGAGAAGGCCAGGGTGGCGCCTTTCTTGATGTTCGGCTCGATTTCGTTCTTGTACAGCGAGGACTGGAACTCGTCCGGGGTCAGGATCATGACCAGGTCGGCCGCTGCAACAGCGGAAGCAACGTCGGTCACTTTCAGGCCGTGAGCTTCGGCTTTGGCAACGGTGGCCGAACCTTTACGCAGACCAACGGTAACGTCAACGCCGGAGTCTTTCAGGTTGCACGCTTGGGCGTGGCCCTGGGAACCGTAACCGATGATGGCAACTTTCTTGCCCTGGATGATCGACAGGTCGCAGTCTTTATCGTAGAAAACTTTCATGAATTTCCCCTATATATCCAGGCCGTTCAGGCCATTCGCTAATTTGGTTTAGATGCTGAGTACTTTGTCGCCGCGCGCAATCCCGGTGACGCCACTGCGTACAGTTTCCAGGATCGAGGCGGTGCCGATGGACTGAATGAAGCTGTCGAGCTTGTCGCTGGTACCGGTCAATTGAACGGTATACACGCTGGCGCTGACATCGACGATCTGCCCACGGTAAATATCGGTGGTGCGCTTGATCTCGGCGCGTTGGGCGCCGGTGGCTTTGACCTTGACCAGCATCAGTTCGCGCTCGATGTGAGCACTCTCCGACAGGTCGACCAGTTTTACCACTTCGATCAGCTTGTTCAGGTTTTTGGTGATCTGCTCGATGATCTCATCATGGCCGACAGTGGTCAGCGTCAGACGCGACAGGGTCGGGTCTTCGGTAGGCGCCACAGTCAGGCTTTCGATGTTGTAGTTGCGCTGCGAGAACAGGCCGACTACGCGAGACAAAGCGCCGGGTTCGTTTTCCAGAAGCAAGGAAATAATGTGCCGCATGATTAAGTACGCTCCGTCTTGCTCAGCCACATATCGCGCATGGAGCCGTCTTTGATCTGCATCGGGTAGACGTGCTCGTTGGCGTCGACCTTGATGTCAAGGAACACCAGGCGATCCTTCATCGCGAACGCTTCCTCCATCATCGGCTTCAAATCCTTCAAGTCGGTGATGCGCATGCCAACGTGACCATAGGCTTCAGCCAACTTGACGAAGTCCGGCAACGATTCCATGTAGGAATGCGAGTGACGCGCACCGTAGCTCATGTCCTGCCATTGGCGGACCATGCCGAGCACGCCGTTGTTGAGCAGAATGATCTTCAGTGGCAGGCCATGTTGCAGACAGGTCGACAACTCCTGAATGTTCATCTGAATGCTGCCCTCGCCGGTCACACAGGCGACTTCAGCATCCGGGAAGTTCAGTTTCACGCCCATCGCAGCCGGCAAACCGAAGCCCATCGTGCCCAGGCCGCCGGAATTGATCCAGCGATTCGGCTTGTTGAAACGGTAGTACTGGGCCGCGTACATCTGATGCTGACCCACGTCGGAGGACACATAGGCATCGCCATGGGTCACTTCGCTCAGCGTCTCGATCACAGTCTGAGGCTTGATAATGCTGCCATCACCCTTGTTGTAAGGGAACATGTCGCGATCACCACGCCACTCCTCAATCTGCTTCCACCAGGTGGCTACAGCTTCCTTGTTCGGGGCCTCGCCGATTTCCTTGAAGGTGGCGACCATTTCGGTCAGTACGCTTTCCACCGGACCTACGATAGGAACGTCGGCCTTGATGGTCTTGGAGATCGAAGCCGGGTCGATGTCGACATGAATGATCTTGGCGTTCGGGCAAAACTTCGACGCACCGTTGATAACGCGATCGTCGAAGCGCGCGCCGACTGCGAGGATCACATCGGCATGGTGCATCGTCAGGTTGGCGGTGTAGCTGCCATGCATACCGAGCATGCCGACGAACTGGCGGTCGTTACCCGGATAGGCGCCAAGGCCCATCAAGGTGTTGGTGACCGGCGCGTTCAGCAGTTGCGCCAACTCGGTCAACGGTGCGGAACCGTTGCCCATGATGACGCCGCCACCGGCATAGATGATTGGCCGCTTGGCCGCCAACAGCATTTCCACGGCTTTGCGGATCTGGCCCGAATGGCCACGCACTGCTGGGCTGTAGGAACGCAGCTTGGCTTTTTTCGGGAAGACGTATTCGAACTTCTCGGCCGGATTGGTCATGTCTTTCGGGATATCGACCACTACCGGGCCCGGACGACCGGATTGCGCCAGGTAGAAAGCCTTCTTCATGACTTCCGGGATTTCCGATGGATGCTTGATCATGAAGCTGTGCTTCACGATCGGCCGGGAGATACCGATCATGTCGGTTTCCTGGAATGCATCCGTGCCGACCATGGTGCTCGGCACCTGGGCGGTCAGAATCACCATCGGGATCGAGTCCATGTACGCAGTGGCGATACCGGTAATGACGTTGGTCGCACCCGGTCCGGATGTCACCAGTACGACACCGGCCTTGCCAGTAGCGCGCGCATAACCGTCAGCCATGTGAGTGGCAGCCTGCTCATGACGGACAAGAATGTGCTGAACGGATGGTTCTTTGAACAGTGCATCGTAGATATGCAGTGCGGCACCACCCGGGTACCCATAGATATACTTGACGCCCTCGTCACGCAAAAAGCGGACGATCATTTCACCGCCAGATAAAAGCTCCACGTTGTTCACCTCTAAAACGCCAGAATACCGCCCACATATAAGGGGACGGGTCTTAATAGGTTTACTTCCCAGCAGAGCATGAGCGACGGTGGTCGCCGACTACGTCAGCACTGACTGAGCAAGTATTGGGATCGTCCCAAGTGTTGCGGGCTTTTCCCACCCAGCGCGAGGTAACGCGTTGCGGGTGTAACAGGTCGGCGCGGATGTGCGCCTCATGATCTGCTGAGTGGGTCTGCTTCTGGCAGTCCCTCTACAGCGGACTTTGGATTCTTCTGTTTCGTCCCCTGCAAGTCAAGTCGTCTATGTGCTTTATTGAACTAAGCACATGAGAAAGCAAGAAAAAACCGTGAAACTGCATGAGTGTTAGCTTCAATTGCGCAACCCGAGACAAGGAATTGGACAATCCGCGACGGAGAGAGGAAGTACAGGGAGCGATGCAGCGACTGGATGACGTTAAACGGCAGGAGCCGCACCAGCGAAACGCAGATACGAATAGCGAACAACCGCCAGTAGGCATGCAGGAACCGGGCATGCGCTCATCGCGAACAAGCCCGGTTGCTACAAGGGATCGAACTCAGCGAGAAGCTGTGATCAGCACATCGAACTCTTTGAGCAACATTTGCAACTGCCGATCTTTTCCCTGGACATTACGGCCAGCGAAGACCATTTCGGCCATCTCCTGAATCCCCGATGCACTGGGCAAAGGCAGATCCTGCTCCAGAATCATTTTCATGCGCGGCAAGAAGATCCATTGCAACCACTGCTCGAAATCCAGTGTATCGACCGAAAATGGCTCGACACTGGAAAGCGCCTCTGCGCTTGGCATGACGTCGTCCCACCAGCCCTGAATCCGCAGTTCACGTTCGATCAACAGCAACTGATCGGCAATTTTGTTAAAGCGCTCGTCCATCACGACGTTACCTTGGCCTTCTGACGGGCCAGCGCTGCGCCGGCAGAGTCACCCTGCTTCTCACGCGCCTGAGCGATCAGTTCCCAAAGGTTTGCCTGCAGTGCCGGGCGACCGTTGGCGAAAGTCAGGCCACGACGAGCGAATTGCTCGGCCTGCGGCGCATCACCTTGAGCCATGCGCACTTGCGCCAGGCGATAAAGCACTTGTGGCTCACGGGGTGCGACACGCTGGGCGCGCTCGAGGCTCGACGAAGCACCATTGAGATCACCGCTGGACTGTTGTTGCTGCGCAGTCGTCAACAGAGCCAGAACCGGACCGTCCAGTTGCTCGTCGGCGGACAGACCACCGGAGCTGGCCGAAGGAATCCCGCTCGGCGCCGATGGCATGCTGTAGCTGCCTTGATTGATCGGCGCGGACTGAACCGGTGCGGTATCGATCGGGCCCGGTGTAATCGGGCCTGGCGTAATCGGCGTGGTGCTGATCGGCGTTGAAGTCGTTGCACCGCCACCTGGCACCATCACGACAACACCGGTATCACCTTGCGGAATTTCCTGTGGGCGGGTTTGCGCCGGGCGTTTCACCGTCGTCTGCCGGAAACCGCCATTGTTCGAGATTCGCTCGCTGTTGGAGACGGCGGTACCGGAGTCTTCTACCGGAATCGAGCCACGTTGTACGGTGGAGCAACCGCTGAGCAAAGCCACGGCGGCAACCGCTGGAATCAACCACTTGTTCACTTGATACCCTCTTTGCTTAATTCATCCAGCCCTTGACCCAATCCATCACCGTTTCGCCGGTAGCGGGGCTATCGCCACCGCAAGCGGCGCCGGGAGGCGGTTCGCTGCCGCGAATATACGGCATCTGTACGGCGCCTGGGCAGTTGGCATCAGAGCCTTGTCCCGTGCGCGAATCGACCCAGGCCTGAACGATATTGTCCGGCTGCGGCATGTCCAGCGGCAGCGGATCGGCCTTGCGCATGAAGCTGGTCCAGACCTGCAAGGCACCGGTAGCGCCGGTAAACGGCGTTTTGCCATTGTCATCGCGCCCCAGCCACACCACAGCGAGCAAGTCCTGGCTGAACCCGGCAAACCAACTGTCCCGCGAATCGTTACTGGTGCCGGTCTTGCCTGCAAGGGTCAAGGTTTTCGGCAACACGTTGTAGACCGAGCTGCCGGTGCCTTCACGCATGACACGCTGCATGGCGCTCTGGATCAGGTAAATGGAAGCCGGATCGAAACGCTGCTGAATCTGGAACGGGTAACGCTTGAGCGGTTCGCCTTCGGCAGTCAGAACGCTGCGAATCCCGCGCATCGGCGTGTTGAAACCACCGTTGGCCAGGGTCTGATACATGGTCGCCACTTCGATCGGCGTCATGCCTCCCGCGCCCAGTAGCATGGACGGGAATGCCGGAAACTCGCGACTGACACCCAAGCGCCCCAGCGTCTTCAGAACATTGGGCACACCCACCGCCAGCCCGAGACGTGCGGTCGACAGGTTGTAGGAATGCGCCAGGCCTTGATAAAGGAAAACCGTGCCATGAGACCGTCGATCGTAGTTCTGTGGCTTCCAGACCTGACCGTCCGCCCCCTTGACCGAAAAGGATTCGTCCGACAGCCAACTGGTCAACGTGTACTGACTCGGCTTCTCCAGCGCTGTCAGATAAACCGCCGGCTTGATCAACGAGCCGATCGGCCGCACAGCATCCAGAGCACGGTTGAACCCGGCGAAACTGGCCTGACGACTGCCAATCATGGCCTGGACTTCGCCGGTTTCCGGATTGGTGACGACCATAGCCGCTTCGACATCATCAGCCCCCTTGCGCCCTGACAGGCGCTTGAAGGTGTCATTGACCGAGGCTTCGGCTTTCATCTGCAGGATCGGATCGAAACTGGTGAAGATGCGCAGACCTTCTTCCGTCAAGTCTTCGTCGCGATAGTCTTCACGCAGCTGACGCTTGACCAGGTCGAGGAAGCCGGGGAACGAGCTGTCCGCAAGGCTGCCGCGCTTGGTCACGCCCAACGGCATCTTCTTCGCGGCTTCAACCTGCTCGGCCGTGGCAACGCCCTGCTCCTGCAGAACATCGAGCACCAGGTTGCGACGCTCAAGCGCACGTTCCGGGTAGCGGCGCGGGTTGTAGGACGACGGCCCCTTGACCATGCCCACCAGCAACGCCACCTGGTGCAGTTTGAGCTCGGACAATGGCTGGCTGAAGAAGAACTGGCTGGCCAGACCGAAACCATGCACCGCACGCTGGCCGTCCTGACCGATGAACACCTCGTTCAGATAAGCCTCGAGGATTTCTCGCTTGTCGTAATGCAGCTCCAGCAGCAAAGCCATCATGGCTTCGGTGAGTTTTCGACTCAGGCTGCGTTCATTGGTCAGGTAGAAGTTTTTGACCAATTGTTGCGTCAGGGTACTGCCGCCCTGGCGCATCCGGCCTGACGAGCCGTTGACCCAAATTGCACGGGCAATCGACTTCGGCGACACACCAAAGTGGTGATAGAAGTCACGGTCCTCAACGGCCACCAGGGTGTCGAGCAAGTACGGCGGCACCTGATCGATCTTGATCAGAATCCGGTCTTCGAGGTTTTTCGGGTACAAGCCACCAATCAGCAACGGCTCAAGGCGCACTACCGACAGCTTCGCACCGCTGGTCGCCGACAATTCAGCGACGTAGTCGCCGGAAAAACGCACACGTACCGGTTGCGCCTGCTCCATGCCTTCATAGAACTGGAAGCCACGGGTATTCAGATCAACGGTGTTGCCATTGACCGAGGCCGCACCGGGGCCATTGGCCACGCTTTCACGGCGATAACCCAAGGCGTCGAGTTCGGTGAGAAAGTCATCCCGGCTCAGCTTTTGTCCGACGAACAGCTCAAGCGGACGCGCGTATACCTTGGCCGGAATGGTCCAGCGCTTGCCGGAAAACTTCTCCTGCACAATGGCATCGAGGTAAACCGCGAACCCGGCCAGCACCACCAGGCCGACCAGACTGAGTTTAAGGGCCCAGCCCAGCCAGGGGCGCAGGCCTCTGGAAGGTGGTTTTTTAGGGGTACGGGGAGATCGGGTACGAGTCATGGCGGCGGATTATACGCACTTTATTCATACTCAACAGGAGCCCTCCGAGATTGCGTTAGGCTGGCCAGCCGCCATAATGTCGGCCTGTATTTTTCCAGACTCTGAAGGATCGCCAGTGAGCCAGTCCCTGATCGCCGCCCTGCAAAACCCGGCCCTCTATCCGCATCCTGTAGAGGGGTTCCAGCTTATCGAGACCCACATTTCCTGGGTTCTGCTTACCGGCCCTTATGCCTATAAGGTGAAGAAGCCGGTGAACTTCGGCTTCCTCGATTTCACCAGCCTTGAGGCCCGCAAGCATTTCTGTGGTGAAGAACTGCGCCTCAACCAGCGCCTGACTCAGGATCTTTACCTCGAAGTGTTGCCGATTACCGGCAGCGCCGAGGCCCCGCAACTGGGCGGCGATGGTCCGGTCGTCGAATACGTCCTGAAGATGCGCCAGTTCCCGCAGAGCCAGTTGCTCAGCACCCTGCAAGCCAATGGCGAACTGACGCCAGCGCACATCGATGCAATGGCTGAGCAAATCGCCCGCTTCCACCTCAGCGCGCCGAAAGTCCCTGCCGAACACGACGCAGGCACACCGGACAGCGTCATGGCGCCAGTACGACAAAACTTCGAACAAATTCGCCCATTCCTCAGCGACAAGGCCGACCTCCAGCAGTTGGAAGCTTTGCAAGCCTGGGCTGAAACCAGCTTCGAACGCCTCAAGCCGCTGTTTGCCCAGCGCAAGGCTGAAGGGTTCATCCGTGAATGCCACGGCGACATCCACTTGGGCAACGCTACGGTGATCGACGGCAAGGTCGTGATCTTTGACTGCATCGAATTCAACGAGCCGTTCCGCTTCACGGACGTGTATGCCGACACCGGTTTCCTGGCGATGGACCTCGAGGACCGTGGCCTGAAAAGCCTGGCACGGCGCTTCATCAGCCAATACCTGGAGCTGACAGGCGATTACCAGGGCCTGGAACTGCTGAACTTCTATAAAGCCTACCGTGCACTGGTTCGCGCCAAGGTCGCCCTGTTCAGCATGCCGGCCGACGCCACGGCGGTACAGCGCGCCACCACCCTGCGCCAGTACCGTAACTACGCCAACCTGGCGGAAAGCTACAGCACCATTCCTTCGCGCTTCATGGCCATCACCCACGGCGTTTCCGCTGTCGGCAAAAGTCACGTGGCCATGCGCCTGGTGGAAGCACTGGGGGCGATTCGCTTGCGTTCAGACGTCGAACGCAAACGTCTGTTCGGCGAGCAGACCGTTCAGAATGACGTGCAGGCCGGTATTTATAGCGCTGATGCCAGCGCAGCGACCTACAACCGCCTGCACGAAATTGCCCGCGTGATCCTGCACGCGGGCTTCCCGGTAGTGATCGATGCCACTTACCTCAAGCGTGCACAACGCGAAAGCGCGGCGAAGGTCGCCGAGGCCACTGGCACTCCGTTTCTGATCCTCGACTGCAACGCTCCGCAGGCAGTGATCGAAAGTTGGCTGGCCCTGCGCCAGGCGGATAAAAAGGACCCGTCTGACGCTACGCTGGCCGTGATCGAAGCCCAGCAAGCCAGTCGCGAAGCACTGACGCCGGCAGAAATTCTCTGCAGCAAACGCGTCCAGACCAATGAAAGCGGAACCCTGGACACCGTGGTGGAGCAGATTCGTCAACGCTTGCCGGGCCTGTAGGGAAGTATTTGAGCCGTGAAGTCATCGCCGGCTTCACGGCTGTCAAATACTGGCACTATACTGGCGTCATAAAACCAACAGGTGATATGACATGAGCCACCCCAAACTTCTCGACACCCCGCTTTATGCCTTACTGCACAAAGATGACATCACGGGCTTCAACAAAGAGCGCCCCAAGGATGGACCTATCGACATGGTAGGCGGTGATTTCCGAGGGTTGGACCTGCGTGAGTTGAACGCCGACGGCGTCGACTTTACCGATGCATATTTCCGCTCCGCCGACTTGCGCGGCATCGACTTTCGCAACGCTTCGCTTGAAGGCGCAAGCCTGGCCCACGCGCAGATTTCCGGGACTTACTTTCCGGCAGAACTGAGTGCTGACGAGATTTTGATGTCTATGAATTTCGGCACACGCTTGCGTTATCGCACTCGCTGATCGCCCGTATAAATTGACAAGTCCAGCGCCCCCGCTTCGCGCTGGACTGTGGGTTTATTGACCGAAAATCCTGCCTGTTCCGCCTCTTTTCCCGACGAACTCACTCAAATTCCTGCCTTGCAGCTATCTGCCGCTTAGAAGCGTTTGCGTCGAAAACGACCAAACAATAACGCTTTTCCTGCTGATGGCTACACTCCTCAGAAGCTTGCCCACGCACCATTCGGCCATCGCAAGGAGGCTTGATGAATGATGAATTGCAACACCTGAAGAATCTTGGCAAGACATCGGCGCAGTGGCTGCATGCCGTGGGCATCCACAGCGCCTCGGACTTGCGTCGCCTGGGGGCGGTGGACGCTTATCGGGCCGTGCGTACGCGGGGGTTTCGGGCGTCGAAGGTGTTGTTATATGCAATCGAAGGCGCCCTGATGGACGTACATTGGAACGACATTCCCGCAGAACGCAAGGAAGCCCTGAACAAACAGCTGGAAGCAATCTCGTCACGCCACAAAAACTGAACGAGCCCGCTCGCCATGTACCTACTCGGGGAACAACCGGCCTACGCCGACGCACTGATCAATCGACTGCAAAACATTCCTGCTCGACTACTGGAAGGCTTGGCTCCTTGCGGCCCTTCCCTGGAATTTTCCGCTGTCGAAGACCTTGGCGCCGCATTGCCCGGCGATCAGCTGTTCATGCTGGAGAACGGGCTGCTGCATGGGTGCATCAACCATCGCGCCCTGTTCTATCTGCACGAGGGGGATCTCATCGGCCTGCGCCAGGATATGGAATTGCCGCGCTGTCGTTTGCGCAGTGATAACCCGCTGGTGCTGACGCCCTACTTGCGATCCGCGGTGTTCCAGCACATCTATGCCGATCCCCGGCGCTCGGAATTGTTCTTGCAATACATGGCAGGGCAGACCGCTTTGCTGTCCGACGCAGTCGCACGCTTGAAACAGCCGGAGTTTCGCAGCACTCATGGCTTCCAGCGTGTCGCCAGTGGCGAAGCATTGATCCGGCAAGGCGACGAGGCTGACCACGTCCTTGTGATCATTGAGGGGCATGCCGAAGCGTTTGTCGACGGACTGAAAGTCGGCGAAGTGCCCAAGGAAGAAATTTTCGGTGCCATGGCGGTATTCACCGGTGAGAGGCGCAACGCCAGCGTTGTCACCAGTGAGCCGAGCACCATCATGCGCATTCCCAAGGATCAGTTCATGAGCCTGGCCCAGAGCAATCCAAAAATCGCCAGCAGCCTGATCAGCAGCATGGCGCGACGAATCGACCTGCTTAACAAGCAGGTCGCACAGTTGAGCGCACTGAAAACGCCACATTAAGGCTGAACGTTTACCGGGATTTACAGTAGGCAATCGAAAGGATTCAAACAAATGAGAAATGACGGGTTGACTTGATAATGATAATCGATATTATTAACACAACTGGTCGCGAGACTGGTCGATATTCTGAAAAGCCCTTGGTTCGGACTCTCGGATTATCTCCTCATCAGGCTTATCACGGTTATTTGACCCGGCTCATGCCGGGTCTTTTTTTGCCTGGGAGAAAGCAGCAGCCACCCGGTATCCTAGGCATCAGGACACGGCATCCGGTACACACCAGCGTCGCTTGATCAGTTGCTCGCACTTTTGAACGTCGATTCCGGCCTATTTGCCCACGAACGACGAAACCCGAGGATGGACATGAAATTTCTTTGTGCCGGCGCCGACCTGGCCGACGCCTGCAGTCGCGGATTCGAAATCGACGGCCAGAAGCTCTTTGCCGTGCGCCGCAGCGGTCAGGTCTACGTCTATATCAATCGCTGCCCGCACCGCGGCGTCGGGCTGGAATGGACCCCGGACCAGTTTCTCGACCCCAGCAACAGCTTGATCCAGTGTGCCACTCATGGCGCCCTGTTTCTGATCGAGGACGGCGAATGCGTGGCCGGCCCGTGCGCCGGACAATCCCTGACCCGCGTGGATTGCCGCGAGGACGCACAAGGCCTCTGGATCAGCCTTTAATCACCGAGCAACACCTCCAGGCGCCGATCGACCCTCATTTCCTCGTGAGTCAATCGCACACCGTACGCCAGCACCTCGACCCCGCACGCCACGGCCTCACGTAGCGCCGCGGCGTAGGCAGAGTCGATTTCTTCAGCCGGACGTACAGCGTCGATACCGGTCAAGTTCACGCAGTACAACTGCACAGCCCGAACTCCGTCTCGGGCCAAATGCGCCAATTCACGCAAATGCTTGGCCCCTCGCTGCGTCACTGCATCCGGAAACGCGGCTACCGATGACCCCTCGAAACCCAGCGTGACACTTTTGACTTCCACAAAGGCCGGCCCACCCGGGTAATCAAGACGAAAGTCGATCCGGCTGTTTTCCTGGCCATAGGCGACCTCGCGCTTAAGGCTAGTGAAGCCGTCCAGTTCAGCGATGACTCCGCCGCGAAGCGCCTCCTCCACCAGTCCGTTGGCCCGCGCGGTATTCACGCAAAACAGCCGTCCGTGTGGGGTTTCGCCCACCTCCCATGTTCCCGGCAACTTGCGTTTGGGATCATTGGAGCGGCTGAACCAGACCTGCCCGCCTTCGACCTGACAATTGAGCATCGAACCCGTGTTCGGACAATGAATGGTCAACAACTCGCCGCTAACGGTCTCGATATCGGCGAGAAAGCGCTTGTAACGACGAATCAGTCGACCTTCTTCGAGTGGCGGATGGAAACGCATCAGCCTTGCCAGCTCCGCAAACCGCGAGCAATCCGTTGGACCGCCTCGTGCAAACGCTCAAGATTTTGTGTGTAGGCGAATCGCACATGATGCCCGGCTTGGTAACGACCGAAATCCAGCCCCGGAGTAAACGCAACATGTTCGGTTTCGAGGAAGTGGCGACAGAACGCGAAGGCATCACCGCCGAACTTGCTGATATCGGCATACAAATAGAACGCCCCTTCCGGCTCAACGGCAATCCCGAAGCCGAGCTCCCGCAGGGCGGGGAGCAGGAAATCCCGACGACGACCAAACTCGGCGCGGCGTTCTTCCAGAATCTCAATGGTTGCAGGCTCGAAGCATGCCAGCGCAGCGTGCTGCGCCATGCTCGGAGCACTGATGTAAAGGTTCTGGGCGAGTTTTTCCAGCTCACCGACGGCAGCATCCGGCGCGACCAGCCAGCCGAGACGCCAACCGGTCATGCCGAAATATTTCGAAAAACTATTAAGGACAAAGGCACTGTCATCGACTTCCAGCACACTGGCCGCATCGGTGCCATAGGTCAGGCCGTGATAGATCTCGTCCACCACCAGATGACCGTGACGCTCCTTGATCGAGGTCGACAGCGCGGCCAACTCGTCGCGGGTCAAAATAGTCCCGGTCGGGTTGGCCGGTGACGCTACCAGCGCGCCGACACTGTCATGATCCCAATGCCGCTCGACCAGACCCGGGGTCAGTTGATAACGCACCTCAGGGCCGACTGGAACAAGCTGCGCGGCGCCTTCCACCAAGCGCAGGAAATGCCGGTTGCACGGGTAACCCGGGTCCGCCAGCAGCCAATGCTTGCCCGGGTCGACCAGCAACGCACTGGCCAGCAACAACGCACCAGAGCCGCCGGGCGTGATGAGGATCCGCCGCGGGTCGATGTTCAGGCCATAACGCTGCTGATAAAAGCCCGAAATGGCCTCACGCAATTCGGGAATGCCGCGTGCGGCGGTGTAACGGGTCTTCCCCGCTGTCAGCGCTGCCTGGCCAGCGCGAATGATCGGCTCGGCGGTGGTGAAGTCCGGCTCACCGATTTCCAGGTGAATCACATCATGACCGGCCGCTTGCAATTCATTGGCACGCGCCAGCAACGCCATGACATGGAAAGGTTCGATCGCACGACTGCGGGCACTGTAGGACTGAGCCATTGGCCTTCCTTCAACGGGGAAAAGAACCGATTCTACCCAAGCACAGGAACGAGCGAGAACCTAAAGCGGTCACACGCCATACAACCAGGCCAAAAACAACTCATACGAGCCCCCAGGGTTTGACTAAAATCATTACTTGAGCAGCGCTCCAGAACCACCAGACCGCGCTTTGCCGGCCTTTGCAAGCCCCACGGGCCGCAGGCTCGACATCCGGGAGTAGCGCGGTCTGATTTGATCTGGTAAGTTCGCCCGCTTGCAGCCGCAGGGCCGGCAGGTGTCGGTGATGGAGCAATCCTGCGCAGATGGATTACAAGAGTAGAGGCGGTCTATTTCATGTCCACCCAAGCAAAGCAACAAGCGAATCAGGCGATCAGCGGCTTCGAGCCCTATGTTCAGAAAGCTGGCGAAGAGTACATGGGCGAGCCCATGCGCAAGCACTTCACCAAGGTTCTGAATCAGTGGAAAAAAGAGCTGATGGAAGGTGTCGACAAGACTGTGGACCACATGAAGGACGAAGCAGCCAACTTCCCTGACCCGGCAGACCGTGCCAGCCAGGAAGAAGAGTTCGCTCTCGAACTTCGAGCCCGCGATCGTGAGCGCAAGTTGATCAAGAAAATCGACAAGACGCTTCAGTTGATCGAAGACGAAGAATACGGCTGGTGCGAAAAATGTGGCGTCGAAATTGGCGTCAAGCGACTGGAAGCCCGCCCTACCGCCGACATGTGTGTCGACTGCAAGACCCTGGCGGAAATCAAGGAAAAGCAAGTCGGCAAGTAATTGCGACTTGAACGAAAAACGGAGCGTGCGAACGCTCCGTTTTTGTTTCTGTACAGGAGCGAGCTTGCTCGCAATAGACGACAACGATAATGCGCGCCGCTTGACGACTCGCTGTGTGCAGACGTTTTTTCGCGAGCAAGCTCGCTCCTGCAGCTTGATATGCACCTCTCCCGACCAAATAACATCGCCCATATGACCGTCATCACCTCCCCCACCTACATCGGGCGCTTTGCCCCCACGCCCAGTGGCCACTTGCATTTCGGTTCGCTGGTCGCGGCGCTGGCCTCGTATCTCGATGCGCGCTCGGTCGGCGGCCGCTGGCTGATGCGCATGGAAGATCTCGACCCTCCCCGTGAAGAGCCAGGGGCTCAGGCAGCGATTCTCAAGGCGCTGGAGAGTTACGGGTTCGAGTGGGATGGCGAGATGGTCCGCCAGAGCGACCGCCACGATGCCTACGCCGAAGTACTCAATCGCCTGTTCAGTCAGGGCCTGGCCTACGCTTGCACCTGCTCGCGCAAACAATTGGAGCCCTACCACGGCATCTATCCGGGGCTGTGCCGCAATGCCGGGCACGGCACCGAAGATGCGGCGATTCGGATTCGCGTACCTGAACTGGACTACCACTTCATTGACCGGGTGCAGGGAGAATTCCACCAGCACCTGGGCCGGGACGTCGGTGACTTCGTGATTCGCCGGCGCGACGGGTTATACGCTTATCAACTGGCCGTGGTGCTGGACGATGCCTGGCAAGGCATTACCGATATCGTGCGTGGCGCCGACCTGCTCGACTCCACCCCGCGCCAGCTCTATCTGCAGGAGTTGCTCGGCCTGCGGCAACCGCGTTACCTGCACATCCCGCTGATCACCCAGCCCGATGGCAACAAACTGGGCAAATCCTATCGCTCGCCACCGCTCACCGCAGACCAGGCCACGCCGTTGCTGCTGCGTGCCTTGCGCGCACTCGGGCAGAACCCCGGCAACGAACTGGCTTACGCCACGCCACGGGAAGTGCTGAACTGGGGCATCGCCCACTGGGATGCCCTGCTGATCCCGCGCACACTGAGCCTGCCCGAGGCACAGCTACAGTGATCTTGCTTGCAGTGGCGCACCCATCCGTTACCATCGCCGCACGTTTTCGGGCACGCGCATAAAAAAGAGAGGCCGGGATGTACATCTATCGCTTGGTCCTGCTCCTGGTAGTGGGGATTTACCTGTTTTCCCCGGCCATCATGGATTGGTGGATCGACGCCACTGGCGCCTGGTACCGGCCTTATTTGCTCTGGCTGATCCTGATCGTCGTGACCTTCATCCTGCAGAGCCAAAAAGATGCCGATGAGCTTTAGCCTGACCCAGATGATCCTGATCAGTGCCGCATACCTGGCGGTGCTGTTCGGCGTGGCCTGGATCAGCGAACGGGGCATGATCCCGCGGGCGATCATTCGCCACCCGCTCACCTACACCCTGTCGCTGGGCGTCTATGCCAGTGCCTGGGCGTTTTACGGCACCGTGGGCCTGGCCTATCAGTACGGATATGGATTCCTGTCCAGCTACCTCGGGGTGTCCGGAGCGTTCCTGCTGGCGCCGGTGCTGCTCTATCCGATCCTGAAAATCACTCGCACCTATCAATTGTCGTCCCTGGCAGACCTGTTCGCGTTTCGCTTCCGCAGCACCTGGGCCGGCGCACTGACCACGATTTTCATGCTGATCGGCGTGCTGCCATTGCTGGCGTTGCAGATTCAGGCGGTAGCCGACTCCATCGGGATCCTCACTCGCGAACCGGTGCAACATCGCGTGGCCCTTAGTTTCTGCGCCCTGATCACCCTGTTCACGATTTTCTTCGGCTCCCGGCACATTGCCACTCGCGAGAAGCACGAAGGCCTGGTGTTCGCGATTGCCTTCGAATCGGTGATCAAGCTGATCGCCATCGGCGGCGTTGGTCTGTATGCGCTTTATGGCGTATTCGACGGTCCGCAACAGCTCGAACTGTGGCTGCTGCAAAACCAGACCGCCCTCGCCGCCTTGCATACACCGCTGCAGGAAGGCCCGTGGCGCACGCTACTGCTGGTGTTCTTCGCTTCGGCGATCGTGATGCCGCACATGTACCACATGACCTTCACCGAAAACCTCAACCCACGCTCGCTGGTCAGCGCGAGCTGGGGCCTGCCGCTGTTCCTGTTGCTGATGAGCCTGGCAGTACCGCTGATTCTCTGGGCCGGCCTGAAACTCGGCGCCACCACCAACCCGGAATACTTCACGCTGGGTATCGGCATCGCCGCCAACAGCAAGGCCCTGGCGCTGCTGGCCTATATCGGCGGATTGTCCGCCGCCAGCGGCCTGATCATCGTGACCACCCTGGCGCTGTCGGGGATGGCCCTGAACCATCTGGTATTGCCGCTGTACCAGCCTCCGGCCGAAGGCAACATCTACCGCTGGCTGAAATGGACGCGCCGGGCGCTGATCGTCGCGATCATCATGGCTGGCTATGGCTTCTACCTGCTGCTGGGCGCCGAACAAGACCTGGCCAACCTCGGCATCGTCGCCTTTGTGGCCACCTTGCAGTTCCTGCCGGGCGTACTGTCGGTCCTGTACTGGCCGACTGCCAACCGCCGCGGTTTCATCGCCGGGTTGCTGGCGGGGATTCTGGTATGGCTGGTGACCATGCTGCTGCCGCTGGTCGGCAACCTGCAGGGCTTCTACATTCCGCTGCTGAACATGATCTATGTGCTGGACGATACGAGCTGGCACATGGCCGCAATCGCCTCGCTGGCGGCCAACGTACTGATGTTCACCCTGATCTCGCTGTTCACCAACGCCAGCACAGAAGAGGCCAGCGCCGCCGAAGCCTGCGCCGTAGACAACGTGCGTCGCCCGCAGCGCCGTGAACTGCACGCCGCCTCGCCCCAGGAATTCGCCACGCAACTGGCCAAGCCATTGGGCGCCAAGGCCGCGCAGAAAGAGGTCGAGCAAGCCCTGCGTGACCTCTACCTGCCATTCGACGAGCGTCGGCCTTACGCCTTGCGCCGCTTGCGCGACCGGATCGAAGCCAACCTCTCGGGCCTGATGGGACCGAGCGTGGCCCAGGACATGGTCGAGACGTTCCTGCCTTATAAGGCGGGCGGTGAAAACTACGTCACCGAAGACATCCACTTCATCGAAAGCCGCCTCGAGGACTACCACTCTCGCCTGACCGGCCTGGCCGCCGAGCTCGATGCGCTGCGCCGCTATCACCGACAGACCCTGCAGGAATTGCCGATGGGCGTCTGCTCCCTGGCCAAGGACCAGGAAATCCTCATGTGGAACAAAGCCATGGAGGAGTTGACCGGGATCGCCGCGCAACGCGTGGTCGGTTCGCGCTTGAGCACCATTGCGGCCCCGTGGAAAGAACTGCTGCAGGGCTTCATCAACGTACCGGACGAACACTTGCACAAGCAGCATCTGGCCCTCGACGGCCAAACCCGCTGGCTGAACCTGCACAAGGCGGCGATCGACGAACCGCTCGCGCCGGGTAACAGTGGCCTGGTGTTACTGGTGGAAGACCTGACCGAAACCCAGATGCTCGAAGACAAACTGGTGCACTCGGAGCGCCTGGCCAGCATCGGTCGCCTCGCGGCTGGCGTGGCCCATGAAATCGGCAACCCGATCACCGGGATCGCCTGCCTGGCGCAGAACCTGCGCGAAGAGCGCGAAGAAGACGGCGAACTCAAGGAAATCAGTGGTCAGATCCTCGAACAGACCAAACGCGTATCGCGCATCGTCCAGTCGCTGATGAGCTTCGCCCATGCCGGCAGTCATCAGCACAGCGACGAACCCGTCTGTCTGGCCGAAGTTGCCCAGGACGCCATCGGCCTGCTGGCATTGAACCGACGCAATTTCGAAGTGCAGTTCTACAACCTGTGCGATCCGGACCACTGGGTCGAAGGCGACCCGCAGCGTCTGGCACAGGTGTTGATCAATCTGCTCTCAAACGCCCGCGACGCCTCGCCTCCGGGCAGCGCGGTGCGCGTCAAAAGCGAAGCCGGCGAGCACACGGTCGACCTGATCGTGGAAGACGAAGGCAGCGGAATACCTTCGAGCATCATGGACCGATTGTTCGAACCTTTCTTCACCACCAAGGACCCGGGTGAAGGTACCGGCCTGGGCCTTGCACTGGTCTATTCCATCGTTGAAGAGCATTATGGACAAATCACCATCGACAGCCCGGCTGATGTTCAGAGCCAACGCGGCACCCGTATCCGGGTGACATTACCGCGTCATGTCGAAGCGACGTCCGCTGTGAACTGAGACCGTCGAGAGTATCGAATCAATGCCGCACATTTTGATCGTCGAAGACGAAACGATTATCCGCTCCGCCTTGCGCCGCCTGCTGGAACGCAACCAGTACCAGGTCAGCGAAGCCGGTTCCGTGCAGGAAGCACAAGAACGCTTCACCATTCCCACGTTCGACCTGATCGTCAGTGACCTGCGCTTGCCTGGCGCACCGGGCACCGAGTTGATCAAACTCGGCCAGGGCACTCCGGTGCTGATCATGACCAGCTACGCCAGCCTGCGCTCGGCGGTCGACTCGATGAAGATGGGCGCGGTGGACTACATCGCCAAGCCTTTCGATCACGACGAAATGCTCCAGGCCGTCGCACGCATCCTGCGTGACCGGCAATCGACGCCTGCCAGCGGTGAACCGGTTGCCGGTAAAGTCGCCAACGGCGCGGCAAAACCGGGTACCGACAACAGCAACGGCGAAATCGGCATCATCGGCTCCTGCCCGCCGATGCAGGACCTGTATGGCAAGATCCGCAAAGTGGCGCCGACCGATTCCAATGTCCTGATCCAGGGCGAGTCCGGCACCGGTAAAGAGCTGGTGGCGCGCGCCCTGCACAACCTGTCGAAACGCGCCAAGGCGCCGATGATCTCGGTAAACTGCGCGGCCATTCCGGAAAGCCTGATCGAGTCCGAATTGTTCGGTCACGAAAAAGGTGCGTTCACCGGTGCGAGCGCCGGGCGTGCAGGCCTGGTGGAAGCGGCGGACGGCGGCACCCTGTTCCTCGATGAAATCGGCGAACTGCCACTTGAAGCACAGGCCCGCCTGCTGCGCGTACTGCAGGAAGGCGAAATTCGCCGGGTGGGCTCGGTACAGTCGCAGAAAGTCGATGTGCGCCTGATCGCCGCGACTCACCGCGACCTCAAGAGCCTGGCGAAAGTCGGCCAGTTCCGTGAAGACTTGTATTACCGCCTCCACGTGATCGCGCTGAAACTGCCGGCCCTGCGTGAGCGCGGTGCCGACGTCAACGAAATCGCCAATGCATTCCTGGCGCGGCAGAGCGCGCGGATCAACCGCACCGACCTGAAGTTTGCCCCGGATGCCGAGCAAGCCATTCGCCATTACTCATGGCCCGGTAACGTTCGAGAACTGGAAAACGCCGTCGAGCGCGCTGTCATCCTGAGCGAGAGCCCGGAAATATCCGCCGAGCTGCTGGGCATCGACATTGAGCTGAGTGATCTGGAAGACGACGAATTCATCGGCCTGGCACCGCAACAAGGCAACAGTGCCGCCAACAACAGCCACGAGCCGACCGAAGACCTGTCCCTGGAAGACTACTTCCAGCACTTCGTCCTTGAACATCAGGACCACATGACCGAAACCGAGCTGGCACGCAAACTCGGGGTAAGCCGCAAATGCCTGTGGGAACGCCGCCAGCGCCTGGGCATCCCACGGCGCAAGACCGGGGTTGCCAGCGAAAGCTGAACGCCACCTGTCTCATGTGCGGGTAACACATGATTTTGTGAAGAAACTGTTACCTCAGGTTTTTCACGTAACAGAAGCCGGGGCTTACGGTAACGAAGCCCCGGCTTTTTTTGGCCTTCAGCCACCCCACCAGTACAGGCAAGCCCTTGTTTTACTGGGGTTTGTAAAAGTTGGCACGCACCCTGCTATATGTTTGGTACAAGAACAATAACAAGCAATGCACAAGACAATAAAAATAAGACGAATCGACTCACGCACAATAAAAACAAGACGGCGAGAGGCGCAGCTAACTGATTCTTTTGGAGAGGCGTTGTATTTGGGGCTTGCCCCACGACCAGGCCGAGAACAACAAAAAACTGTCTTAAGACAGAGCCTGTACTGGTTGGATCGCAAGATCAACGCAACACAGCGACCAAAGCAATCCGTTTGCTCTTGGCTCCCGATTGGGAGGGTCATGAAGGAAAACTTCATGGCGAGGGCACTTAACAAAAACAAAAAGCCCGAAACCAATAATAAAAACAGAGCATGCAACTACTTCTTGGGGAGCTTCGGCTCCCCTTGTAGTTTCTGGCGTTCAGCCCAGACAACGACATCTCCTTCAAGCGCTTTTGCAGCTTCCTACACCATCCCCCGACTAAATGCTAGAATCCCGGCCCATCATGCGGTCATTCTTCGTTTTTGGCCGAACATTCCTTCAAACAGTGCATCCCATGCTGAAGAAGCTGTTCCAGTCATTCCGTACTCCCCTGCGTCGTACGCAACACATCCGCAGCACACCTGAAGTGCTCAACAGCGGCCAACACTCGCTGCAAAAGGCGCAATTCAGCCGTTATGCGGTGAATATCGTCGAACGCCTGCAGGGCGCCGGCTACCAGGCCTACCTGGTCGGCGGCTGTGTGCGCGACATGCTGCTAGGCATCACGCCGAAAGACTTCGATGTCGCCACCAGCGCCACCCCTGAACAGGTACGGGCCGAATTCCGCAATGCGCGGATCATCGGGCGTCGGTTCAAATTGGTGCACATCCACTTCGGCCGCGAAATCATCGAAGTCGCGACCTTCCGCGCCAATCACCCGCAAAACGACGAAGAGGAAGACAGCAATCAGTCCTCCCGCAACGAAAGCGGGCGCATCCTGCGCGACAACGTCTACGGCACCCTGGAAGAAGACGCACAACGCCGCGACTTCACCATCAATGCCCTTTACTACGATCCGGTCAGCGAGCGCATCCTCGACTACGCCAATGGCGTACATGACATTCGCAATCATCTGATCCGCCTGATCGGCGATCCGAAGCAACGCTACCAGGAAGACCCGGTGCGCATGCTGCGGGCCGTGCGTTTCGCCGCCAAATTGAATTTCGGCATCGAAAAGCACAGCGCCCTGCCCATCCGCGACCTGGCACCGATGCTGCGCGAAATTCCGTCAGCCCGCCTGTTCGAAGAAGTGCTGAAGCTGTTCCTCTCCGGCCATGCGGCGGACACCTTCGAGATGCTGGTCGACCTGCAATTGTTCGACCCCCTGTTCCCGGCCAGTGCCGAAGCGCTGGAATACAATCCGACCTACACCCACACATTGATCAGCGAAGCGCTGATCAATACTGATCTGCGCATCAAGCAGAACAAACCGGTGACGCCGGCGTTCCTGTTTGCCGCGCTGCTCTGGCCTGCGCTGCCTGCGCGCGTGTTGCGCCTGCAGGAACGTGGCATGCCGCCAATTCCGGCGATGCAGGAAGCGGCGCACGAGTTGATTGCCGAACAATGCCAGCGCATCGCCATTCCAAAACGCTTCACCATGCCGATCCGAGAGATCTGGGACATGCAGGAGCGTCTGCCCCGTCGCAGCGGTAAACGTGCCGACCTGCTGCTGGACAACCCACGATTCCGTGCCGGTTACGACTTCCTGCTGCTGCGCGAAAGCGCGGGCGAGCAGACTGATGGCCTGGGCGAATGGTGGACGGATTATCAGGATGCCAATGAAAGCGAGCGTCGCGACATGATCCGCGACCTCAGCGGCAAGGATGACGGCACCGGCGCACCGCGCAAGCGTCGCCGCAGTGGTGGCTCCAAGCGCAAGCGCGCCGCGGGCGCCTCGAGCAACACGGGCGAATAATCCATGGAACGCATCTACATCGGCATGGGCAGCAATCTGGCGGCCCCCGCCGAACAGTTGCGCAGTGCCGTCGCCGCACTGGCCCGGCTGCCGCGATCGGTACTGGTCGGTGTTTCCGGGTTTTATCAAAGCGACTCGCTGCTTCCTGGACAACCGCGCTACACCAACGCGGTTGCCGCCCTCGACAGCGCCCTGACACCGCTGGAGCTGCTGGATGCGCTGCAAGCCATCGAGAACGAGCAGGGCCGCGAACGCCTTGAACGCTGGGGGCCACGCACCCTGGATCTCGATATCGTGCTGTTCGGTGATCGGCTGATCGATGAGCCACGCCTGAAGGTGCCGCACTACCATATGCAGGAACGAGCCTTTGTCCTGTATCCGCTGGCGGAGTTGGCGCCAGCCGATCTGCGTTTGGCCGATGGCCGCTTCCTCAGCGAACTGCTCGCCGCATGCCCGTTCGTCGGCCTGGAACGGCTGTCCCCAAATTGACCCCAATACCCCTGTGAGAGCGAGCCCGTTCCTACATTGGTGCAGTGTCAGTCCTACAGAACTTGCTGAATCGCATCAGTAACCCCGGTAACACCCCAGACGTAACAAGGCGGTAACACACCCAATTGACTTCCCGAGTTCTCCTCACGACTATAGGCGTCCCGTTGCCGTCAACACGGCGTTGAAGGGCGCAATCCAGGCCTTACAAGCACGACAAAAGAACGTGCGCCTGTATTTAACGAAGAATCACGCGCGTTACTCGCAGTAGTTTCCACAGCGCCTGAATGAGGAACTTTTCATGCCAGCCATCACCCTGACCACGCTGCAAGGTCTCAAGCAAAAAGGTGAAAAAATCACCATGCTGACCTGCTATGACGCGACCTTCGCCCACGCCTGCAATCAGGCTGGCGTTGAAGTTTTGCTGGTGGGCGACTCCCTCGGCATGGTTTTGCAAGGTCACGACAGCACCCTGCCGGTCACGACCGCCGAAATGGCTTACCACGTGGCCGCGGTCAAACGCGGTAACACCGATGCGTTGATCCTCGCCGACCTGCCATTCATGGCTTATGCCACCACCGAACAGGCCATGACCAACAGCGCCCTGTTGATGCAGGCTGGCGCGCACATGGTCAAAGTCGAAGGCGCGTTGTGGTTGGCGGATTCGATCCGTCTGCTCGCCGAACGCGGCATCCCGGTGTGCGCGCACATGGGCCTGACGCCACAATCGGTGAACATCCTCGGCGGCTACAAAGTCCAGGGCCGTAACGAAAACCAGGCGCGGCAGATGCGTGCCGATGCGATTTCGCTGGAACAGGCCGGCGCGGCAATGCTGCTGCTCGAGTGCGTTCCCAGCGAACTGGCCGAGGAAATCACCCAAGCGGTAAAGATTCCGGTAATCGGCATCGGCGCCGGCAATCGCACCGACGGTCAGGTACTGGTCCTGCACGACATGCTGGGCCTGTCCATGACCGGCCGCGTCCCCAAATTCGTGAAGAACTTCATGGCCGGCCAGGAGAGCATCCACGCAGCCTTGAGTGCCTACGTCACTGAAGTCAAAGCAGCAACTTTCCCCGGCATCGAACACGGATTCTCTGCATGAACACCGTAAAAACCGTACGCGAACTGCGAGCCGCCGTGGCTCGCGCCCGCAGCGAAGGCAAACGCATCGCTTTCGTGCCGACCATGGGCAACCTGCACAGTGGTCATATCGCACTGGTGACCAAAGCCTCGCAACGAGCGGATTTCGTGGTCGCGAGCATTTTCGTCAACCCGTTGCAGTTCGGTGCCGGCGAAGACCTCGACAAGTACCCGCGCACCCTCGCCGCCGATCAGGAGAAACTGCTCCAGGCCGGCTGCCACTTGCTGTTCGCACCCACCGTTGAAGAGATGTATCCCGACGGCATGGCGGGCCAGACCCGCGTCAGCGTCCCACAACTGTCCGAAGGGCTGTGCGGCGCCAGCCGTCCGGGGCATTTCGAGGGCGTGGCGACAGTGGTCAGCAAGCTGTTCAACATGGTCCAGCCGGACCTGGCGATCTTCGGCCAGAAAGACTTCCAGCAACTGGCGGTGATTCGTGCACTGGTTCACGACCTCAACATGCCGATCCAGATCATTGGCGAACCGACCGTTCGCGCCGCCGACGGCCTGGCCCTGTCGTCGCGCAACGGTTTCCTCAACGAAGACCAGCGGGCCGTTGCGCCGGTGGTGTATCGCACGCTGAGCGAGATTGCCGAGTCGATCAAGCAGGGTGAACGCGATTATCCGGCCCTGATCCGCGCACAACTGCAAAAGCTCGAAGCGGCAGGCCTGCGTCCGGATTACCTGGAAATTCGCCATGCGTTGACCTTGCGGCCGGCAATGCCCGAAGACCGCGACCTGGTGATTCTGGTCGCAGCATTCCTGGGCACGACGCGGTTGATCGACAACCTGCACCTGAATCTCGACGCATAATTCCGAGCACCTCCATTCCTGTGGGAGCGAGCTTGCTCGCGATAACGGACTGACATTCAACAGCTGTGTTGGCTGACCGTCAGGCATCGCGAGCAGGCCCCCTCCCACAGAGTTTCCGACTGCTCCGTCAATTGAATTCCAAGCTGTATTGTCGCCCCCAACGCCATCGGGCAAACTGCCCGCCGTTCGATTCCGACCCGGGAAACACTCATGCACGCCATCATGCTCAAAGCCAAGCTGCACCGCGCCGAAGTCACCCATGCCGTACTCGATTACGAAGGCTCCTGCGCCATCGACGGCGAATGGCTGGATTTGTCCGGCATTCGTGAGTACGAACAGATCCAGATTTACAACGTCGATAACGGCGAGCGCTTCACCACCTACGCCATCCGTGGCGAAGAAGGTTCGCGCATGATCTCGGTTAACGGTGCCGCCGCGCACAAGGCCAAGGTCGGCGATCGCGTGATCATCTGCGCTTACGCCCATTACAGCGAAGCCGAATTGCTTAATTTCAAGCCGCGCATGCTCTACATGGCGCCAGGCAATGAACTGAGCCACACCAGCAATGCCATTCCGGTTCAGGTCGCCTGATCGAACCCGCCATACTCCACCCCGGCCCCCTCTCTATTGTCCTCGCCTGCCGTACCGGTATAAAAAAGTACCGGTCGCAGGTCAGACAAAGCCAAGACAGATCAACCGGCGAGGTTTACTGTTACCGGTCTGCGCTATTTAATCGTGTGCACGCAGGCTGACCGGACTTCGTCCACAATGTGGCCGAGACATTCCGGGACTTTCAGTGTCATAAAAGCCGTTCAAGTAAAAAGGAAACCCGCAGCGATGGCGTACTACCGCACCCCTCATGACGTTACCGCTCTGCCTGCCTGGCAAGCGTTGAATGACCACCGCCAGGCCATGCAGGATTTCAGCATGCGCGAGGCCTTCAATGCCGACCCGCAGCGCTTTACCCAATTCACCCTCAGCAGCTGCGGCCTGTTTCTCGATTATTCGAAAAACCTGATCAACGCCGAGACCCGCAAGCTGCTGGTTGGCCTGGCCAACGAAGTCGACCTCAAGGGCGCGATCAAGTCGCTGTTCGACGGCGAAATCGTCAATGCCTCCGAAGGCCGCCCTGCCCTGCACACCGCCCTGCGTCGCCCGGTTGGCGACAAGCTGTCGGTCAACGGCGTCAACGTGATGCCGGAAGTGCACAAGGTGCTGAACCAGATCACTGACCTCGTGGGCCGCATCCACGACGGTCTGTGGCGCGGTTACACCGAAAAACCGATCACCGATGTGGTGAACATCGGCATCGGTGGCTCGTTCCTCGGCCCTGAACTGGTGTCAGAGGCGCTGCTGGCCTACGCCCAGAAAGGCGTGCGTTGCCACTACCTCGCAAACATCGACGGCAGCGAGTTCCACGAACTGGCCATGAAATTGCGTGCCGAGACCACGCTGTTCATCGTCTCGTCGAAATCCTTCAACACCCTCGAAACCCTGAAAAATGCCCAGGCCGCCCGCGCCTGGTACCTGGCCCAGGGTGGTTCGGAAGCCGAGCTGCATCGTCACTTCATCGCGGTTTCAAGCAACAACGCTGCCGCCGTGGCCTTCGGTATCCGCGAAGAGAACATCTTCCCGATGTGGGACTGGGTGGGCGGGCGTTACTCGCTGTGGTCGGCCATTGGTCTGCCGATTGCCTTGGCCATCGGCATGTCGAACTTCAAGGAACTGCTGTCCGGTGCCTACACCATGGACCAGCACTTCCTGACCGCGCCGTTCGAACAGAACATGCCCGTGCTGCTGGCCTTGCTCGGCGTGTGGTATGGCAATTTCTGGGGTGCCCAGAGCCACGCGATCCTGCCGTACGACCACTACCTGCGTAATATCACCAAGCACTTGCAACAGCTGGACATGGAATCCAACGGCAAGAGCGTGCGTCAGGACGGCACCGCCGTTTCGACCGATACCGGGCCGGTGATCTGGGGCGGCGTGGGTTGCAACGGTCAGCACGCTTACCACCAGTTGCTGCACCAGGGCACCCAATTGATTCCGGCCGACTTCATTGTGCCGATCGTCAGCTTCAACCCGGTGGCCGACCACCACCAGTGGCTGTACGCCAACTGCCTGTCGCAAAGCCAGGCGCTGATGCTCGGCAAAACCCTCGCCGAGGCGCAAGCCGAGCTGCGTGACAAGGGCATGAGCGAAGCCGAAGTGCAACGACTCGCGCCACACAAAGTGATCCCGGGCAACCGTCCGAGCAACACCCTGGTGGTCGAGCGCATCAGCCCGCGCCGCCTCGGCGCACTGGTGGCGATGTACGAGCACAAGGTCTTTGTACAAAGCGTGATCTGGGGCATCAACGCCTTCGACCAGTGGGGCGTGGAGCTGGGCAAGGAGTTGGGCAAGGGCGTCTACAACCGTCTGGTGGGCAGCGAAGAAGCGCCGGCTGACGACGCGTCCACACAAGGCTTGATCAACTACTTCCGTGGTCGTCACCGCGGCTGATTTGACGCTAATCCTGCGTGTGGTACTAACCTTGTAGGAGCTGGCTTGCCAGCTTCTACGAGGGTCGCGCAGCTCCCCTCTTGTCGCAAAAACAAGAATGAGGAACCGTCATGTTCGATATCAGCACGTTTCCCAAAGCCGATGCCGTCCGCCGGGCTGCACAGTTGAGTCAGGACGACTACCATCGCCTGTACCGCGAATCCATTGAACACCCCAGTACCTTCTGGGCCGAACAGGCCAACCGTTTTCTCGACTGGAGCGCACCCTGGCAGACCGTCCAGCGCTATGACCTGAAAACCGGTGAGGCCAGTTGGTTTGCCGGCGGCCAGTTGAACGTCAGTTACAACTGCATCGACCGTCACCTGGAAAAGCGTGGCGATCAAACCGCGATCATCTGGGAAGGCGACGATCCCGCCGAATCCACACAGATCACCTACAGAAAACTGCATCACAACGTCTGTCGCCTGGCCAACGTGCTCAAAAGCCGTGGCGTGAAAAAAGGCGACCGGGTGTGCATCTACATGCCAATGATTCCCGAAGCGGCGTTCGCCATGCTCGCCTGCACGCGCATCGGCGCGGTGCACTCCGTCGTGTTCGGCGGTTTCTCCCCCGATTCATTGCGCGACCGGATTCTCGACGCCGACTGCCGCACCGTGATCACCGCCGATGAAGGCGTGCGCGGCGGCAAGTTCGTGCCACTCAAACAGAATGTCGACAAGGCGCTGCAAAGTTGCCCTGGCGTCAGCACAGTGATCGTGGTCGAGCGCACACAGAATCAGGTGAACTGGGTCGAAGGCCGGGATATCTGGTACCACCAGGCGTTGCGCGATGTCACGGACGACTGCCCACCCGAACCGATGGACGCCGAAGATCCACTGTTCATCCTCTACACCTCCGGCAGCACCGGCAAACCCAAGGGGGTGTTGCACACCACCGGTGGGTATCTGCTGCAGGCAGCGATGACCTTCAAATACGTGCTGGACTACCGCGATGGCGAAGTCTTCTGGTGCACCGCCGATGTCGGCTGGGTGACCGGGCACAGCTACATCGTCTATGGCCCGCTGGCCAATGGCGCGACCACACTGATATTCGAAGGCGTGCCGAGCTACCCGAGCACTTCGCGCTTCTGGCAAGTGATCGATAAACACAAGGTCAACATCTTCTACACCGCCCCAACGGCCCTGCGCGCACTGATGCGTGAAGGCGCCGGGCCGTTGCAGGACACTTCGCGGGCAAGCCTCAGACTGCTGGGCAGCGTCGGTGAGCCGATCAACCCGGAAGCGTGGGAGTGGTACTTCAATGTTGTCGGCGAACAGCGCTGTCCGATCGTCGACACCTGGTGGCAGACCGAAACCGGCGGCATCATGCTCAGCCCCTTGGTCAGCGCGCAACGGATCAAACCCGGCTGCGCCACACAACCGATGTTCGGCGTGCAACCGGTGTTGCTCGACGAGCACGGCAAGGAAATCAAAGGCGCCGGTAGCGGCGTGCTGGCCATAAAATCAAGTTGGCCAGCGCAGATCCGCAGCGTCTACCGCGACCCGCAACGAATGGTCGACACCTACTTCAAGCCCTACCCCGGCTATTACTTCACCGGTGACGGCGCACGCCGCGACGAAGATGGCGACTATTGGATTACCGGGCGAATTGACGACGTGATCAACGTTTCCGGGCATCGTATCGGCACCGCCGAGGTGGAAAGCGCGTTGGTGCTGCACGACAGCATTGCCGAGGCCGCGGTGGTCGGTTATCCCCATGACGTCAAGGGCCAAGGCATCTATGCCTTCGTCACCCCCATGGACGGCATTACGCCTGACGAAGAACTGAGAAAGGAATTACTGGCCCATGTCAGCAAGGAAATCGGCAGCTTCGCCAAACCGGACCTGATCCAGTGGGCGCCAGCCTTGCCGAAAACCCGTTCGGGCAAGATCATGCGGCGTATCCTGCGCAAGATCGCCTGCAACGAACTGGACAGCCTAGGGGATACCTCGACACTGGCCGACCCAAGCGTAGTGCAGGGCTTGATCGACAAACGCCTGAACCCATAACGAACCTTTGTAGGAGCAAGCTCGCTCCTGCAGAAACTTACTGAGCCCCCATGGAATTCATCCGCAGCCGTATCGAAAGCCAAATCATGAGCCTGACCGGCTTGTCCCTGGGCAAACTTGATCTGGAAAACCCCAAAGGCGATCCGGGCCTGTTCGGGCCTGACTCGGTGAGTTGGCAGGTTCACGGCGACTTCAGCAGCATGCTCATCGGCGGTATCAGCGCCCTGATGCTGCAAGCCCTGCATCCGCTGGCGCTGGCCGGTGTCTGGGACCATTCGAATTTTCGCGAGGACATGCTCGGTCGCCTGCGCCGCACGGGGCAGTTCATTTCCGGCACCACCTTCGGTTCGCGACAGGACGCCGACTGGC
The DNA here is from genome assembly GCF_058792515.1 of Pseudomonas sp. MT92. NCBI lineage: Bacteria > Pseudomonadati > Pseudomonadota > Gammaproteobacteria > Pseudomonadales > Pseudomonadaceae > Pseudomonas > Pseudomonas sp. MT92. The sequence continues at coordinate 15,653 of NZ_JBXAFA010000028.1, read as the reverse complement.
TGATCGAGAAAGTCCGCACCATTCATCTGCAAGTGACCGGCACGGCGCCCGATGGTCGCCCCTATGCCGCCAGCGACCCCGACCTGCTGACCTGGGTGCATGTGGCCGAGGTCAGCAACTTCCTCGCTGCGCACCTGCGCTATCGCAACCCGCACCTTTCTCCGACCGATCAGGATCGCTACTACGCAGAAATCGCCCTGGTCGCCGAACGTCTTGGGGCCCGCGATGTGCCCCGTTCCCGACGCGAAGTTGCCGACTACCTTGAACGCATTCGCCCGCAACTGCTGTGCGACGAACGCAGTCGTGAAGTGTTGCGGCTGCTGTTGAACGCCCCCTCTCCCAGCCGTTTGGCCAAGCCTTTCGGGGGGATGATGATGCAGGCCGGGATCGATCTGCTACCGGACTGGGCCAGTGACCTGCTCGGCGTCAGCCAGAGCCCGTTGCAACGCAAGCTGATCCGCGCCAGCGTCAATCGCAGCGCACCGATGCTGCGCTGGGCGGTGCGTAATGGCTCGGTGCAGCGTGCCAAACGGCGCATGGGGTTATTGACCTGATGCTCAGAGCTGCAAGCCGCAAACTTGAAGCTTGAAGCTTGAAGCTTGAAGCTTGAAGCTTCAATCTCAGTAACTGCTAAACTCCCGCGCCAAATTCCCTCCTGCAAGGCGCCCAGCATGTCTTCCTTGAATCAGGCGCTGCGCGCCGCCCTTGAATATCGCCAGGACCTGTTGGCCGAACTGCACCAGCAAGGCACCGACTGCTATCGCCTGTTCCATGGCAGCCAGGAAGGCGCCGGGGGCCTGACGATTGACCGCTACGGCCCGCAACTGTTGGTGCAAAGCTTCCACCAGTCGCTGGAACGCGAGGCACTGCTGCAACTGCATGAAATCGTCAACCGGCATCTGGGCCTCGACTTGCTGCTGGTCTACAACGACCGCTCCCGTGGCAACTCGCGTATCGATCGCGAAGACACCGTCTACCGCGCCGACGAAGCGGCCCTGCAAGATCTGGTCGGCCACGAGTGGGGGCTCAATTACCGCGTCCGCGGACGCCACGCCGGGCAAGACCCTTTGCTGTTCCTCGACCTGCGCAACACGCGCGGCTGGGTCAAGGACCACAGCAAAAACAAAAGTGTGCTGAACCTGTTCGCCTACACCTGCGGGGTCGGCCTCAGTGCCGCGGCCGGTGGCGCCAGCGAGGTGTGCAACCTGGACTTCGCCGAAGGCAATCTGGCAGTCGGTCGTGAAAATGGCCTGCTCAACCCGCAATTGCCGACCATGACGTTCATTCAGTCCGATTACTTCCCGGCCATCCGCCAATTGGCCGGCCTGCCGATCAGCCAGCGACGCGGGCAGAAACTGCCAAGCTATCAGCGCCTGGAACAGCGCCAATATGATCTGGTACTGCTCGATCCACCAGCCTGGGCCAAGAGTGCTTTCGGCACCGTCGACCTGCTGCGCGACTACCAGAGCCTGCTCAAGCCCGCCCTGTTGACCACCGCCGACAATGGCGTGCTGATCTGCTGCAACAACCTGGCAAAAGTCAGCATGGACGACTGGCGTGAACAGGTTTTACGTTGCGCCGAGAAAGCCGGGCGGCCGGTGCGTGAGTGGACGGTGATGAAGCCCGGGGCCGATTTCCCGTCGATGGATCATCAACCGCCACTGAAAACTCTGATCCTGCAGCTTTGATCCGTGTCAGACAAATCTGAAAAATCCTGAGCAGGCTGTTTGCTTCGGAACCGGAATCGCGTGCCATACTCCAAGGCACTCCGATTCAGACAGATGAAGCCACACATGTACAAAGGATTGATTCGCGCCATTGGCGCCTTGTTGACTGCTCTGGCGCTCTACAGTCTGCTGGGGTTTCTGATTTTACCGGGCATCGCCCTGCGTATTGCCAACCAGCAACTGGCCAACTACGCCACGATGCCCGCCACTCTCCAGCGGATCGAACTCAACCCGTTCAGCCTTGAAGTGACACTTTGGGGCTTGAGTATCGGCGAGCCCGGCAAGGAGCAGATCGGCTTCGAACGCCTGTACGCCAACCTGCAACTCGATAGCCTCTGGACCAAGACGCTGCATCTGTCCGATATCGAACTGGAAAAATCCAAGACCGAGATCCTCTTCGGCAAGGACGGCAAACTCAACCTGCTCGGGTTGTTCAAACTGCCACAGAGCGAACCGAAACCCGCCGATCCCGATGCAAAACCGTTCCCGCTGCGCATAGACCGGATCAATCTGGCCGGTGGTGTCGTGCACTTCAAGGATGAGCGCCCCAGCGAACCCATCGAATTTATCTACGACAAGCTCGATTTCGAGCTTAAACACCTCAGCACCCGGCCCGAAGACAGTGCCGACATGACATTGGTCGCAATCGGCCCGGGCGGCGGACAGGTCGACTGGACGGGTAACTTCAGCCTGATCCCGATTGCCTCCGAAGGTAAGCTGAAAATCACTGACGGCAAGATGAAATCCTTCTGGCCCTACGTGCGCGACGCAGTGCCCCTGGACCTGGAAAGCGGTGTGGTCAATATCAGCACCGACTACAAACTCAACCTGTCCAAGCAGACCGAGTTGCTGCTGAGCAATGTCGCGGTCAGCGTTGCGCCCTTCTCCATCAAGGCGCCGGATGGACGGCCACTGGTGAAGCTTGAGCGACTGGACATCAGCGATACCACCGTGGACCTGGCCAAACAGCAGGTGGTGGTCGGCAAGATCCGCAGCCGTAAACTGGAAACCTGGGCGGCACTGGAGGCTGATGGCCAACTCGATTGGCAGAAGCTGTTCGCCAGCCAGCCATCCAAACCCGCCGCCAAGGCCAAGGCTGAACCGGCCAGCACGCCGGCGGCAGCCGATTCACCCAAGCCCGCCCCTGCTCCACCGAGCAAACCGTGGCAGGTCCTGCTCAACGACGTGCAACTGCGTGACTATCAGGTGCATCTGGCCGACCGCAAGGCACAACCCGCCGTCGCGCTGGAATTGGGACCATTGAATCTCGACCTTCAGAAGTTCGACAGTCTCAATGGCTCGCCTTTTACGCTCAAGCTCGACACGGGCGTAGGCAAACAAGGCAAGCTTTTGGCAGACGGGGAGGTCAATCTGGCCCCGATCAGCGCCAGGCTCAATGTCCAGACCAAGGACATCGACCTGCGGGTCGCCCAGTCCTACATCACGCCATTCATACGCCTGGAACTGCGCAGCGGCATGCTCGGCAGCGATCTGGCGGTCAACCTGAAAAGCACCGAACCCTTGGCCTTCAGCGTTACCGGGCGCGCCCAGGTTGATCAGCTGCATACGCTCGACACCCTGAAAACCCGCGATTTTCTCAAATGGCAGCAGGTCATGGTCGAAGGCCTGAACTATCAACACGGTGATAGCCTCTCGATCGACAGAATCAACCTGATGCAGCCCTATGTGCGATTCATGATCAACGATGACCGCACCACCAACATCGATGATCTGCTGATCCCGCAACCGGCCGATTCCGGCGCCAGGACTGCTGCCGCCAAACCTGCCGCCAGCAAGGACAAGCCACTGGGTATTCATATCGGTGGGATTGCCATCAATGACGGTTCGGCCAACTTCGCCGACTTCAGCCTGACGCCGAACTTCGCGACCGCCATCCAACAACTCAACGGGCAGATCGGCACCATCGACAGCCGCCAGGCCAAACCCGCCAGTGTCGACGTCAAGGGCAAGGTCGACCGCTATGCGCCGGTGACCATCAAGGGTGCGGTCAATCCGTTCGACCCGATGGCCAGCCTCGACATCGCCACCAGCTTCAAACGTGTGGAGCTGACCACGCTGACACCCTACTCCGGCAAGTTCGCCGGTTACCGTATCCGCAAGGGCCGACTCAATCTTGACCTGCATTACCTGATCACCAAAGGCCAGCTAAAAGCCGAGAACAAAGTGGTGGTCGAACAACTGCAACTGGGCGAAAAAGTCGACAGCCCCGACGCCGTGAGCCTGCCGCTGAAACTGGCGATAGCCTTGCTCAAGGACGTCGATGGCAAGATTTCCATCGAACTGCCGGTCACCGGCGACCTCAATAACCCGCAGTTCAGCGTCATGCCGATCGTCTGGCAGACCTTGCGCAACCTGATCGTGAAAGCGGCGGCGGCTCCCTTCAAACTGATCGGCGGGCTGGTCAGCGGCGGTGGCTCGGAAGACCTGGGCAGTGTGTCTTTTGCACCTGGTTCAAGCGACCTGAGCAAGGACGCCGAAGCCGCTTTGGTCAAACTGTCCAACGCGCTCAAAGAGCGTCCGGCCCTGCGTCTGGAGATCGAAGGCACGGCGGCGCAAAGCAGCGACGGCCCATTGATCGCCGAACAACGCCTGGAACGGGAATACCAGTACAACTACTACAAAATGCTCCAGCGCCGCGGCGACAAAGTGCCCGCCCAGGCTTCGATGCTGGTGGTGCCGGACAACGAGAAGGGCCCGCTGCTGGAAGGGATCTACCGCACTCGCCTGAAGACCCAGCCACCCGCCGAATGGAAGGACCTGGGCAAGGAGGAACGCACGGCTAAGATGCGCGCCGACGTGATCAAATTCTGGAGTACCAGCGACGTGCTATTGCGTCAGCTGGGGCAGGATCGCGCCAGCAGCATCAAGGATTATCTGGTCGACAAGGGTCAACTCGCCGATGACCGCGTGTACTTTATCGATGCCCAACTGGGCGAAGCGGAAAAGGACGGCAAGGTCGTTACACCACTGCATCTGGACGCCGAGTGAAGCAAAGACAACGCAAGAACCGATCTCCCGTTCGTTTGCGACGCCACAATAGAACAGGCCCCGACACGAGTGCCGGGGCCTGTAATGGCCACATCCGTATGGCCGTTCGCATGAACTCCTCAGAGGCGACAGGCGTATAACTCGGCCCGCCTGCCGCGCCTTCTCCCAGTCCAGGCGAGAAGTCGTGCCTTATTCGGCTTTCAGGCCGTCAGCGGAGACCGCTTTGACGCCTTTGATTTTTTTGGTGATCGCCACGGCAGTGGCTTTCTGAGCGTCAGTCACCGCAACGGTGGATGACAGAGACACGACACCCTTATTGGTTTCAACTTTGATGTCGGTGCCAGGGATGCCTTTTTCGGTGAGCAGGTCACTTTTGACTTTGGTCGTAATCCAGGTATCGGAAGTAGCTTCCTCGGCTTTGGTCATCTCACCGGCCGCCAGCATCATGGGTGCCGGGGTGGCTTGAGTCTGTGCAAATGCAGCATTGGCCATGGTCAGGGTCAGCGCGGTAACAGTGGCGGCAGCGATAGCGAACTTCTTCATACGAGTAACTCCTGTTTTTCTGGAAAGTCTGCTGGATTTCTTTTCAGCAGGGTTACCAGAGAGAGTGCGAACGCTGTGCCAACTTTGAAACCGATAATAAATTTATATAAATCAATAACTTAGGAAAATTGCCATTTTCCGGAATCATGCAAAATGCATGACTTTGAAAATCTCTACATGCAAGTTGCGGGTTTTGCCGCAGGCCTAAGGCCATGAATTAACGCAGTTTTTCTTCAAGCCTCATTTGCTGTGAAGCCGGACAAAAAATACCCCGCGAACGGCGGGGTATTGGCAATCAGCTCATGGATCAGACTTTCGGGGCAACGCCCGTGCAACCTTTGGGCGCGTAGTCCTGATCGACTGTGGTGGCGCACGTCCACCCCGTCAGCGTTCGCGCCAAGGTAATGGTTTTATTCAGCACGGGGCCCGGTGCATTCACAAGGGTGCAGGCAATAGTGCCCGTGCCATCCGCAGCACTACCGGTCGCTGTCATTGTGCAGTTAGAGGTGACCGGTGTCCCGGTTACCTTAGCCAGATCCGGATCGTCGCCTTGATTGATGACGTCTTCGAACGGCACCTTCAAGGCCGAAATCTCAGCCAGCCCCGCCGTCACCTTGGCCCGCGCCTGGTATTTGGAGTACGCAGGAATGGCGAACGTCGCCAGAATCCCGATGATTGCGACCACTATCAGTAGCTCGATCAGGGTAAAGCCTCTTTGTTTGTGCATTGACAGCCTCCGTGCATGAGTCGAAATCTCATGATCTGAAGCTGTCGCAGCACAGCCCATGCCAGGCCCCGCGCGCCCTGTTGGCGGGGTGCACGACCGCCACAACACCCTTTCCCACCCCCAGGATCCGCACTATCTGACAGTTTTTGTCACCTCATCCCGGGTGTTGTGGTTCCTCCCTTTGACTAGGCTGTAAGTCGTGCGGCGGGTACTTCAATGCATGAAATCGCCTTTTACGATCTGGCCAGGCAATCGGCCCCGGTCGGCGAATATTCCCCGCGAGGCCCAGCTCAAGAAAGGTATTCCCGAGGAACGCATCGGCACATTCACGATCTATGAGCCAGTCGGGTGCGAACACTGCAACGACAGCGACAAGGGGTGAGCGGGGATTCAGGAAGTGGTGAATGACCACGGCGGATCATGCCAGAAGGCAACTCACTGCAAATCGAAGGGTCACCAAGGACAGAACATGGCGGTCAAAGCAGCAAAAATCAGTGTGTATGCCTGGGAAGGCACTGATCGCAAAGGCACCCGAATAACCGGCGAGCTGAGCGGACATAACCCGGCACTGATCAAGGCGCAGTTACGCAAGCAAGGCATCACCCCCGGCAAGGTTCGCAGGAAAACCCCCTCGCTGCTCAACCTGGGCAACCACATCAAGGCCCGGGACATTGCCCTGTTCACCCGGCAAATGGCAACCATGATGAAAGCCGGGGTGCCGCTACTGCAGTCGTTCGACATCATCGGCGAAGGCTTCGATAACCCGGCCATGCGCGCGCTGGTGGACGAGGTGAAACAGGACGTCGCGGCGGGCAACAGCTTTGCTGCGGCCCTGCGCAAAAAGCCCCGGTATTTCGATGAGCTGTACTGCAATCTGGTGGACGCCGGCGAACAGGCCGGGGCGCTGGATACGCTGCTGGAACGGGTGGCGACTTATAAGGAAAAGAGCGAAAGCCTCAAGGCCAAGATCAGGAAAGCCATGACCTACCCGCTGATGGTGGTGTTCGTCGCGATGATCGTCACCGGGATTCTTCTGGTCAAAGTGGTGCCGCAATTCCAGTCGGTATTCCAGGGATTCGGAGCCGAGTTGCCCGCCTTCACTGTGATGGTCATTGGCTTGTCGCGGTTCATGCAGGACGCGTGGTGGATGGTGCTCGGGGTACTGATCGCAGGGGCGTTCGCCATGCGCCATGCCTTCAGGACGTCCCAGGCTTTTCGCGACCGAATGGACGCCGGGTTGTTGAAACTGCCGCTGGTGGGCACCTTGATGTACAAATCCGCCGTGGCCCGTTTCGCCCGTACGCTGGCGACCACGTTCGCCGCCGGTGTGCCGCTGGTGGAAGCTCTGGAGTCAGTGGCGGGCGCGACCGGCAACATTGTGTTCAAGCGCGCAGTGCAGCGGATCAAGCAGGACGTTTCGACGGGCATGCAGCTGAGTTTCGCCATGCGCACTTCGGGCATCTTTCCGAACATGGCCATCCAGATGACCGCCATTGGCGAGGAGTCTGGTGCGCTGGACGGTATGCTCGAGAAGGTCGCGGGTTTCTACGAAGACGAAGTCGATAACATGGTCGATAATCTGACCAGCCTGATGGAACCGTTCATCATGGTGGTGCTGGGCGTTATCGTCGGTGGCCTGGTCGTCGCGATGTACCTGCCCATCTTCCAACTCGGCTCAGCGATCTGATATGCCCTTGAACGAAATTCTCACCCACTACCCGCTAGCCTTTGTCGTCATCACCGGGGTGATCGGCCTGCTGGTCGGCAGCTTTCTTAACGTGCTGATCTGGCGCCTGCCGAAAATGCTCGAGCGCGAGTGGCGCCTGCAGGCCCATGACATTCTCGGGCTGCCCGGCGAAACACCGCTGCCGACCTACAACCTGCTGCTGCCCCATTCCCAGTGCCCGCACTGCGGTCACCGGATTCGGGCCTGGGAAAATATTCCGCTGCTCAGTTTCCTGCTGCTGCGCGGACGCTGCTCGTCTTGCACGACACCGATCAGCAAACGATACCCATTGACCGAACTCGCCTGCGGCCTGTTGTCGGCGTTCATTGCCTGGCACTTCGGTTTCGGCTGGCCAGCCGGCATGACCCTGCTACTGACGTGGGGCCTGCTGGCCATGAGCCTGATCGACGTTGAACATCAATTGTTGCCGGACGTGCTGGTGCTGCCGCTGATGTGGCTGGGGCTGATCGTCAACAGCCTCGGCCTGTTCTCGCCGTTGCAGGATGCATTGTGGGGCGCGATCACCGGCTATATGGCGCTGTGGTCGGTGTTTTGGTTGTTCAAACTGATCACCGGCAAGGAAGGCATGGGCCATGGCGATTTCAAATTGCTGGCGATGTTTGGCGCCTGGGGTGGCTGGCAAATATTACCGCTGACCATCCTCCTCTCCTCCCTGGCGGGTGCCGTGATTGGCTTGATTATCCTGCGCCTGCGCAAGGCAAAAACCTCGACCCCCATCCCCTTCGGGCCCTATCTGGCCATTGCTGGCTGGATTGCCTTGCTCTGGGGTGTTCAAATAACCGACTTCTATTGGCAGTTTGTCGGTTTGAAATGAATACCCCTGTGGAAAAACCCTGGATTCTCGGCCTAACCGGCGGCATCGGCAGCGGAAAAAGCGCGGCGGCCCAACATTTCATCGACCTCGGCGTGCATGTGGTCGATGCCGATCATGCCGCCCGTTGGGTGGTCGAACCGGGGCGGCCGGCGCTGGCGAAGATCGCCGAACACTTCGGCACGGATGTGTTACTCGCCGACGGGCAACTGGACCGCGCCGCGCTGCGCAAACGGATCTTCGAGGTGCCGGAAGAACGTCGCTGGCTCGAAGCGTTGCTGCATCCGCTGATCGCCGAGGAAATCGCTCGACATCTGGCGCTGGCAAAATCGCCTTATGCGATTCTGGTTTCGCCGCTGCTGATCGAGTCCGGGCAGTACGCCATGACCCAACGGGTGCTGGTGATCGATGTCCCTGAACAACTACAGATCGAACGCACACTGCGGCGTGACCAGACGAGCGAGCAGCAGGTCCAGGCGATCCTCAAGGCCCAATCGAGCCGCCAGGATCGCCTGAAACACGCCAACGACGTGGTGGTCAACGACCGCGACCTCGCCTGGCTGCACAGCGAGGTTGAACGCCTGCATCACTTTTACCTTACTTTGCGTGGAGGCCAGTCATGAGCCAAACCCCAACCGTCGAATGCCCGACTTGCGGAGCCCCTGTCGAATGGAGTCCCGAAAGCAAATTCCGCCCGTTCTGTTCGGACCGTTGCAAACTGATCGACCTGGGGGCCTGGGCGTCGGAAGAACACAAGATTCCCGTGCCCCCCGATGCCGAGGACGAGTTGTTCAGCGGCGACTTCGATCCGCGTCACTGATGCCCGTCGTCAGGGCCGCATGAAGCCGTAGTCCTGACCGTCGTCGAGGTTTTCCGCCAGGAAATGCAACTCGTCGGCCAGATCTTCCGCACTGCGGACGGCCTTGCTCTGCTGCACCACGGCACTGAGCAAGGCGCGCAGGCTCAACCCAGGATCAAATCCTTCCGCTTGCGCCGAATCCAGACTCTGGCGCAATTCCTGCCTTGCCCACTCATAAACACTCATGACGAAACTCCTGAAGGTTTTGCCGAGCATGAGATCGCCAGCGCTTTCAGGGTTTGATGTGAATCAAGACTTCGGATCGTCGTCCTTCCAGGGCGCCGAAAGGTAGCGCGTGCGGTTGAAGGTCTCCAGCCATTCCGGGCAGAACACCACCAGAGCACTGACCACCATGCCGTTGATAAAGGCCTCGGGAAAAATCAGCAACCACAGGTAACCGACAAAATCCTCCAGCCAGTACGGCATCTCAAAACGCTCGTCGAACCACAGCAGCCACAGCGCCAGCAGCAGACACAGCAACGCCGACAGTGCCGCCGCAAAAAATCCGGAAACGAAGATATACACAAAGGGATTTCGTGGCTGCGCGCGCTCCACCAGGATCGCGCAGCATTCGGTCACCAGCACCGGCAACAGAATCAACAACGCGCCGTTGACCCCGACCGCCATCAAATCCTGTCGCCCGAGCGACACCAGCCCCAACTGCGCCACCAGTCCGCCGATGATCGCCAGCGGCCAATCCAGCAACAGCGTTACCGCTGTCATGCCAATGAAGTGATAGGACACGCCGGTATCGAAATCCCGCCGCACCAACCACAACATGAACAACGCGAACACCGTACCGAACAGCAGATGCTGGCGACGGCTGTCAGTGAACAGCTCAACCCATGGCGCACGCCAGATCGCCCAGAGCAACACCGGCACATAAATCAGCCAGCCGACTGTCAGACTCTGAGATGACAGCAGCTCGGCGCCAATCATGGGCGAGACGTCTCCAGCGCCTCACGCAACTGTGCAGCCGTGGCGTACTCGTGTTGCGCCACCAACTGGCCATCCTTGAGCTGTAACCACAGCACGCTATCCACAGCACCGGGATACTTCGGTGCAACGCGGCCATCGCGGTCCAGCATGACCCGGTAGGAATAATCGCGCATGGCCGGCACGGCGAACATTTTGGCGATCAGCCGTGGCATGCGCTCGATATCCGCGAGAAATACTGCATGACGGGCCTCCAGATAGCCTTTGGGCTGGCCCTGCAACGCAGCATTGACCAACTTGGCGCCTTCCATGCTGCGCGCCACCAGCAGCGTCTGAGTGCGATTGTCGAGGGTAAAGGCCTGATCGAACTGATCAAGCAGCGTCCATGGCGCCAGTCGCTCACCCACTTCCAGCGCATGGGCCCACAGTGGTAAAAGCCCGAGCAGTAACACTGACCAATACTTCACATTCAATTCCTCGCTCAATCGCATGGGTAGTGGCCAGCAGTTTACACCGGCGCTTCCCGGTGCCCAGTGACGCTGTTTACCGCTTAACGCTTTCTGCTTGTCGCAATTGAACGCTAAGCTTGGGCCTATGGATGACTCAGATTACTTACGCTTGCTGACCATCGCGGCCGAGCAAGCCAACGCGTTCCTGTCCAATGCCCGCAAATGGGAGCGTGAGCGTTGGGTCTGCCAGCGCCTGCTGCAAGGCTTGAACATTCCCTATCGTGCCGACGAATTCGCCCCGGCAGGCGAACCGCCGGACGTGTTGTTTCGCGATGCCAGCTTCGAGGTGTTCTTCGTCCTCGACGAAGGCCGGCGCCTCAACGACGAATGGCGCGATGAGCTGCAACGCCGCCGCAGCGCATTCTCCCTGAGCCAACTGGTACGGCGCGAGGCCAAGCCGCGGCGCATCCCGGCCAACGAATTCTTGCTGCGACTGGCGCCGACCTTGCGCAAAAAAGCGCATAACTACAAAGAACGCGGCATGGATCTGGGCGACCTGGACATCATCGCCTTCGCCAGCCTCAAGCGCGAAGTGCTGGACCTCAACAGCCATTTCCCGCCGCCTACCGAATACCTGCGCCAAGGCTGGCGCTCGTTGTCATTGGTCGGCCCGACTTTCGCCCGCGTGCTCTTCGCGCATCCGGATGCACCGGACTTCCTGCGCAGCAACCTGGGGCGCAGCATCGTTTTCGACGTCGGGATCAGTCTGTGAGCCCATTGCAGGAACTGATCGCTGATGTCCCGCAAATCGGTCGCGTACGCTGGATTGGCGTGCGCCCGCAACCTCATGTGCCGATGATCGAACTGGAAGCCGTGGAAGCGCGACTGGAGGCTGGCTTGACCGGTGATCGAGCCCGGCCAGGCGTACGCAATGCGCGACAAGTGACGTTGATCCAATGGGAGCATCTGGCGGTGATCAGTTCGCTGATGGGCCGCCCGCACGATAAACCGGTGCTGCCTGATGAGTTACGGCGCAATCTCGTTATCAGCGGTATCAACCTGTTCAGCCTCAAGGGGCGTCGCTTCAGAATTGGCCAGGCGATTTTCGAAACCACTGGCTGGTGCCAGCCGTGCGCACGCCTGCAAAACAACCTCGGCCCCGGGACCTTTCAAGCCGTTCGCGGACATGGCGGAATCACCGCCCGAGTGTTACAAAGTGGAATCATTCGCCTGAACGATACGGTGAGCGTCGAGCCCATTCCGGACAGCGGCTATGCTCCGTTCAACGTTCGTTAAATCGACTTGTAACCTCTCCGCGATCAGCAACGTCTACCCCTGACGAGGCCCGATATGACCAGCCGCCTGAACCCCGACGACCAGAAGCATGTCGAAGAGTACCTGCATCTGTCCCAGCACCGAGTCGAGCGCCGGCCCTTCCGGCCGTGGATGCTCCTTGTGCTGGTGTTGGCAGTGACCATTGGTCTTGGCCTTTTGAGCCGACTTATCAGTTACCTGACGCTATGAGCCGCCGAGGGTCTGTTGACGTTTGATGACGAACCGCGTCGTCTTCAAACGTCAACAGACCCTCATGCTCGCTCGGTTGACTGCACCGATTTCCTTTAGCCTTGTGAGATATCCCCATGACCCATCGTATTGTCATCGCTGGCGGCGGCGCCGGCGGTCTGGAGTTGGCTACCCGTCTGGGTAAGACTCTGGGTAAACGCGGCATCGCCAGTGTCATGCTGGTTGACGCGAACCTGACCCACATCTGGAAACCGCTGTTGCACGAGGTGGCAGCCGGTTCCCTGAACTCCTCCGAAGATGAACTCAACTATGTTGCCCAGGCCAAATGGAACCACTTCGAGTTCCAGCTGGGACGCATGAGCGGGCTCGATCGCGCACAAAAGAAAATCCAGTTGGCCGCCACTTATGACGAGGCCGGCCTTGAGCTGGTTCCGGCGCGGGAAGTGGCTTACGACTCGCTGGTGATTTCCGTCGGCAGCACCACCAACGATTTCGGCACCCAGGGCGCAGCCCAGCATTGCCTGTTCCTCGACACCCGCAAACAGGCCGAGCGCTTCCACCAGCAATTGCTCAACCACTACCTGCGTGCCCATGCCGGGCAGACCGACAAGGTCGAACAGATCAGCGTTGCCATCGTCGGCGCCGGTGCCACCGGGGTCGAACTGGCCGCCGAACTGCACAATGCCGCCCACGAACTGGCGGCCTATGGCCTGGACCGGATCAAACCGGAAAACATGCACATCACCCTGATCGAAGCGGGGCCACGGGTTCTGCCTGCGCTGCCGGAGCGAATCGGCGGGCCTGTGCATAAAACCCTGGAGAAACTCGGGGTCAATGTCATGACCAACGCAGCGGTCAGCGAAGTGACGGCAGACAGCCTGATCACCACCGATGGCAACGTGATCAAGGCCAGCCTGAAAGTCTGGGCCGCAGGGATTCGCGCACCGGGTTTCCTCAAGGACATCGATGGCCTGGAAACCAACCGCATCAATCAGCTGCAAGTGCTGCCGACCCTGCAAACCACCCGTGACGAAAATATCTTCGCCTTCGGTGACTGTGCGGCCTGCCCGCAACCGGGTACCGACCGCAACGTGCCGCCGCGCGCGCAAGCCGCGCATCAACAGGCGTCATTGTTGGCCAAGTCGCTGAAACTGCGGATTGAAGGCAAGGCATTGCCTGAATACAAGTACACCGACTACGGCTCGCTGATCTCGCTGTCGCGTTTTTCTGCTGTGGGTAACTTGATGGGCAACCTCACTGGCAGCGTGATGCTCGAAGGTTGGCTGGCGCGGATGTTTTACGTGTCTTTGTATCGCATGCACCAGATGGCGCTGTACGGGCCGTTCCGCACGGCAATGTTGATGCTGGGCAGTAAGATCGGGCGTGGCACCGAGCCACGGCTCAAGTTGCACTGATACCGCCCGACCCCTGTGGGAGCGAGCAGGCTCACTCCCACTGTTTTATCCGAGAACATTACACCCGGAAGCGCCGCACCATCCCCTGCAGGGCATTCGCCAACTGCGACAGCTCATGGCTCGATGCACTGGTCTGATCGGCCCCGGCGGCCGAACGCACAGACAGGTCACGGATATTCACCAGGTTGCGATCGACCTCGCGCGCCACTTGGGCCTGTTCCTCGGCTGCACTGGCGATCACCAGGTTTCGCTCGTGAATCTGATGCACCGACGCCGTGATGGTTTGCAGCGCCTCACCTGCCTTCTCGGCCAGCAACAACGTGCTGGCGGCACGGGAGGTGCTGGCGTTCATGGCCTCCAGGGCCAGGCTCGAACCGTTGCGCATACCCTGCACCATTTGTTCGATTTCCTGGGTCGATTGCTGCGTGCGATAGGCCAGCGCGCGTACTTCATCGGCCACCACCGCAAACCCGCGACCACTCTCACCCGCGCGCGCGGCTTCAATCGCAGCATTGAGCGCCAGCAAGTTGGTTTGTTCGGCAATGGCGCGAATCACATCCAGCACCTTGCCGATATCCTGGGATTGGTTGGCCAGCGATTGCACCAGCTCACCGGTGCTCTGCACGTCGTCGGCCAGTGCACTGATCGAACTGGCGGTTTCGCTGACCCTCTCCTGCCCTTGATGCGCGGACTCACTGGACTGGCGAGTGGCATCGGACGTGGAGACTGCGTTGCGCGCGACCTCTTCCACGGCAATGGTCATTTCATTGACCGCCGTGGCCGCTTGCTCAATCTCGTTGTTCTGTTGCTGCAGGCCCTGAGTGCTATCGAGGGTCACGGCGCTCAATTCATCGGCCGCCGTGGCCAATTGCGTGGCCGACCCGCTGATGCCATGCAGGGTTTCCCGCAGGTTTTGCTGCATGGTCGCCAACGCTTTGAGCAAACGACTGACTTCGTCATTGCCATGGGTTTCGATCGGACGGGTCAGATCGCCCTGAGCCACATGTTCTGCAGCGCTCACCGCTTCACTCAATGGACGCACGATGCTGCGTGTCAGCAACATCGCCAGGCCAACCGTGGCCAATGCCGCGAGGGCGATGAATACGCTCACGATGGTGCGTGAAGTGTCGTAGTGGTCTTTGGACTTGTCGCTTTCCGCCGCGACTTGTTTGGCGAACAGCTCAGCCAGATCACTGAGCTGTTTGCCAGAACCGTCGACCACGGTCTTCATGTCCACCAGCAACAATTTGGTCAGTTCGTCGCGACGCCCCTGTTCAGCCAGCGTGAACGATTGGGCAATGCCAGTGCGATAGGCCGCGAAGGTACTTTTGAACTGCTCGTACAGCGCCTTGCCTTCAGCCGTGGTAACCAGCTTGTCGTAGGCGGCAATCTTTTCGCTCAGCTCCTTGTCGCGGGTATCCATTTGGCCGCGGTATTGCGCAATGTTCTTCGGGTCCTGATCCAGGGCCATCCGCAGGGAAATCGTGCGAATGCGCAGCATGATCTCGCGAATCTCGTCACCGCCACGAATACTCGGTAGCCATTGTTTCTCCACCGCCACTTCACTCTCGCGGATGCTCGACATTTGCCCCAGTGCAAATATCCCGAGCAGCGCCACAAGCACCGCAATCAAGGCGAAACCCAACGCAGCACGGGGGGCAATATTCAACTGTCGAAGAAACATAACGAGTGCCTTTCTTGTTGTGGGCTTGAGCGGGGGGCTGTGCCCCGACAGCTCGTTATCGGCAAGTTGTACGATGACTTGAAGCAAAGTGTTTTTTTTGCAGACAAAAAAAATCCCCGTATCTTTCGATACGAGGATTTTTAATATGGTCGGGGTAAGGGGATTCGAACTCCTGACATCCTGCTCCCAAAGCAGGCGCGCTACCGGACTGCGCTATACCCC
>NZ_JBXAFA010000027.1:0-52351 GCF_058792515.1 Pseudomonas sp. MT92 | reverse complement strand
GATGAATTCGTTGGCGGTTGTCAGGCTTACTTGAGTCATGTCAGCGCTCCTCAGGCTTAGGCGTTGGCTTTGATCAGGCGTTCGTAAGCGGCTTGATCGAGCAAGCGGGCGATCGCCGAAGCGTCAGCAGGCTGGAAGCGGAAGAACCAGCCTTCGCCCAGCGGATCTTCATTGACCAACTCAGGGTTGGCGTCGAGCGCCGAATTCACTTCCACCACCTCACCGTCCAGCGGCATGCCGATGCTGCTGGCGGCCTTCACCGACTCCAGCACCGACACTTCGGTGCCAGCGTCGAAGTCGCCCAGCTCAGGCACCTGTACAAACACCACATCCCCCAGCGCCTGTTGGGCAAAAGCGGTAATGCCAACGGTGACCGTGCCGTCAGCTTCGGTGCGCAGCCATTCGTGGTCGACGGTAAAACGCAATTCGCTCATGTCTACTCCTCATTGTTCTGGCTCATTCGCTGCAGGTGGCGAATGACGATGGGCAGGCTCGTTTGGGTGGCGAGCGTGGCTGAAGGAGTCATAGCAAGGGCGGTGCCAGAACCAATTAATTGTTTTAAATCAATGGCTTGAGATGGTTTATGGTAGTTTCTTGGAGGTCTCGTGTATTGAAATCAATACAGGCAGGCAAGGAACAGGGGGCGAAGTCCGGGCGAGACGGGTTGAGCTCGTTCTGTCTTGATTTCGATACGTCGTATCGATTTGTATACATTGTTGAATAGCACTCGAACCCACAGGGATTTTCAGTGTTGCTGAAACCGGCGGTCAGGCCTTGTTGGGAATCCCGTACTTGCGCAAGCGAATGGCGATGGCGCTGTGGGAGGTCTGCAAGCGCGCCGCGAGCAATCGACTGGACGGATAGCTGCAATACAACTGCTCCAGCAGGTTCTTTTCAAAACCTTCGACAGCCGCTTCCAGGCTACCCACTTCGCCATCGTTCTGGCGTTCCACTGCCGTGCGCGCAATGTCGAGGTCGTCGAGGTCGACCAACGGGTTTTCGCAAATCGCCGCCGCGCGGAAGATCACGTTTTGCAGTTGCCGCACATTGCCCGGCCAGCGGTTGCCGAGCAGGGCGGGAAAGGTGCTCGGCGCCAGGCGGCAGACCGGCCGCTGGATCTGCGCGCACGCCTGCTGCATGAAGTGCTGGGCCATCAGCAGGATGTCATGGCCGCGTTCGCGCAGCGGCGGCACTTGCAGGTTGAGCACGTTGAGGCGGTAGAACAGGTCTTCGCGAAAGTGACCTTCGCTGACCATTTTTTCCAGGTTGCGATGGGTGGCGCTGAGGATCCGCACGTTGACCTTGACCTCGCGATCGCCGCCCACGCGACGGAAGCAACCATCGCTCAAAAAGCGCAACAACTTGGCCTGCAGGTACGGCGACATTTCCCCCACTTCGTCGAGGAACACCGTGCCCTGGTCGGCCAGTTCCAGCAGCCCGAGTTTGCCGCCGCGCTGGGCGCCGGTGAAGGCGCCGGGGGCGTAGCCGAACAGCTCGCTTTCGGCCAGGCTTTCCGGCAGTGCCGCGCAATTGAGCGCCAGGAACGGCTTGTCGCAACGGCCGCTGATGGCGTGGCAGGCGCGGGCCACCAGTTCCTTGCCGGTGCCGGTTTCGCCCTGGATCAACAGCGGCGCATCGAGGGCCGCCACCCGCTGGGCCCGTGCCTTCAGCGCACGGATAGGCGGCGACTCGCCCAACAGCGCATCGAAGCCTTCGGCGTGATCGTGATGCAGCGCCGACAGGCGTTCGCCGATGCGGTTCGGTTGATAGAGGGTGAGCAGGGCGCCGGCGTCGGTGATCGGCATGGCGTCGAGCAGCAAGGTGTGGCCGCCGAGGCTGACTTCGCGCATGGGCAGGCGGAAGCCCTGGGCGATCAATGTCGATTGCAAGTCGGGATCATCGAACAGCGTGCCCAGGGATTCACCGGCCGGCTCGCGGCCGCACAGGGCGATCAGCGCCGGGTTGGCCAGCAGCACATGACCACGTTCATCCACCGCCAGCACCGGGTCGGAACTGGCGGCGAGCAAGGCATCCAGTTGCAGGCGCCGGCGTTGCCCCGGAAGGATGTCGACCAGGGTCACCGCTTGCACGCCACGCACGCCGAAAAGGGCTTCGCGCAACTCCTCCAGGACTTCGGCGCCGAGGGTCGGGGCATCGATGTAGACGTTCGGCGGCACCATCTCCACGGCGTCGAGGTTGAAGCTGCGTCCGCCCAGCAGGGCCAGGACTTCCTGGGTGATGCCGACGCGGTCGATGAAGGTGACGTGGATGCGCATAGGTGGCCTTGAGCGGTGATGAAGCGAAACGTTGCGTCGATGAGTATGGTGGGCGCTGTTTGAATTTGGCGAGCCGTCAATGCTTCTCGGCTGCAGGCGTTTTGCGGGAACAGGCCGCCAGGTCTTCGAGAAACGCCTGCAAAATCGGCGGTGGAGCCGCGCCGCGACGGGTGATCACGTCGAACGGCGACATCAGCTGCAAACTGGCGGGAGCCAGCTGGTGCATCTCGCCGGTCTTGATCCATTGCGCGGCGAAATGTGCCGGCAGAAAGCCCAGGTAAGCGCCGGAGATGATCAGAATCGCCAGGGCTTCGATGTTGTCCACGGTCGCTGCCGCCTTGCTGACGCCCAGGTGTTCCAGGTCGTACTGCTGCATGTAGCCGCGCACGACAATGCGGCTCGCGGCGATCTCTTCGAGCAATTCCTCACCTTCCGCCTGGTTGCCAAACAGCGGATGCCGCCGCCCGCAATACAGCCCCAGCGCTTCCTGGTACAGGGGCGAATGCAGCAGCCCCGGCACGTGAATCGGGAAGTGCCCGATGGCCAGGTGCAGACGGCCGTCGAGCACGCGCTCTTCCAGTTCGGCGGGGGTGCCGACGTACACGTTGAGGTGCACATCGTGCCCACGGGAGACGAAGCGCTGGGTGGTGCGCGGGATCGGCGAGTCGGGGTCGGTGATGGTGGTGTCGATGATCCCAAGGTTGAGCTTGCCGCTGATGTGCTGCTTGAGCACGTCGGCGTCCATGCAGAAATTTTCCACCGCCGAGAGCAGGCGCTGGGTGGCTTCGTGAATCGCCACGCCTTGCTCGGTCAGACGAAAACCGCTGCGTCCGCGCTGGCAGAGCTTGACCCCGAGCCGGGTTTCCAGATGGGTCATCTGTTCGCTGATGGTCGACTGGCCGGCGTTCAGCGCCGCCTGCGCGGCCGAGAAGCCGCCGCAGCGGACAATGGTGGCAAACACCCTGAGCAGCTTCAGGTCGACATCATGCAGTTGAATCACTGGGACCTCCCGCGTGTGGATGCATCGGTAATGCCGATATGAGTATCTGATGTTTAGCATTTTTTCCACGAAAAGCTGCGCCCATAGTCTTTCCAACGGCGGTCGCCTTGCAGTCCGCCAGGCCGAAAACAAGAAGTGGAGAGGCTAGACATGTCGAACAATGGTTATGAATCCGGTCGCCTGAACCTGCCATTCGTGGGTCATTGCACCTTTGGCAAATCCCCGGTGTGCACCGACTGGGATGCCCTGGATGCCGACGTCGCGGTGCTCGGCGTGCCCAATGACATGGGTACCCAGTGGCGCTCCGGCGCACGTTTTGGACCACGCGGGATTCGTGAAGCATCGACGCTGTTTTCCTTCGGCCATGCCGGCGCCTACGACCACGAAGACGACGTGATGTACCTGACCGCCGCCGACGTGCGCATGGTCGACGTGGGGGATGCCGACATCGTCCACACCGATATGGAAACCAGCAACAAGAACACCGAATACGCGGTACGCAAGATTCTCGATGCCGGTGTGATGCCGGTGGTGCTCGGTGGCGACCACTCGGTGCACGCCCCGGTGATCAAGGCCTTCGAAGGCCGTGGTCCGATCCACATCATCCACTTCGATGCGCACCTGGATTTCGTCGACGAGCGCCACGGCGTGCGCTACGGCCATGGCAACCCGCTGCGCCGCGCCTCGGAAATGAACCACATCGTCGGCATGACCCAGATGGGCATCCGCAACGTGTCCTCGTCCAACCGCGACGACTACGAAGCGGCCCACGAAGCCGGTTCGAAAATCCTTTCGGTACGCGATGTGCGCCGCCTGGGCGTCGAAGGCGTGCTGGCGCTGATCCCGCAGAACATCAACTACTACATCACCATCGACATCGACGGTTTCGACCCGTCCATCGCTCCTGGCACCGGCACCCCGAGCCACGGCGGCTTCCTCTACTACGAAGTGCTGGAAATCATCCAGGCCCTGGCCAAGCGCAGCAAAGGCAACATCGTCGGCATGGACCTGGTGGAAGTGGCACCGGTGTACGACCCGACCGGCATGACCTCGATCCTCGCCGCGCAACTGCTGCTCAACAGCATCGGTTTCATCTTCCACGAGCGGGGCAAGGTGCGTGCGGCCCAGAGCGAAGCCACTCCAGCCTGATATCGAAACCACCAAACCCGGCAGGACCTGACTGCCGGGCGGAGAGAATAAAAATGGACACGATCGTCAAAAGTTACCTGCAAAAGTTCGGCGTCAGCGAGGCCACCCAGACCTTCCTTGGCAAGGTCCAGAAAATGTTCATCGGCGGCGCCTGGGTCGAGGCCAGCGATGGCCAGACGTCCGAAGTCATCGAGCCGTCCACCGAAGGTGTGATCACGCGCATTCCCATGGGCACCACCGCTGATCTGGACCGTGCCGTGCAAGCCGCCCGCGCCCAGTTCGACGGCGGCGCCTGGCGCCAGGCCAAACCGGCCGAACGCGAACGGATGATGCAACGCCTGGCTGACCTGATCGAACAAAACGCCGCCGAGCTGGCGCAGATCGAATCGATCGACATGGGCAAGTCAGTGGCCTTCGCCCGGGACGTCGATATCCAGGGCACCGTCGATACCCTGCGCTACTTCGCTGGTTGGGCCACCAAGCTTCACGGGCGTACCGTCGAGCCGTCGCTGCCGGGCAATTACCTGGCCTACACCCGCAAGGAAGCGGTGGGCGTGGTCGGTGCCATCGTGCCGTGGAACTTCCCGCTGCAAACCATGGCCTGGAAACTGGGCGCGGCCCTGGCCACCGGCTGCACGGTGGTCGTCAAACCGGCTGAACTGACGTCGCTGTCGGCCCTGCGCTTTGCCGAATTGGTGCAGGAAGCGGGCATCCCGGACGGGGTGATCAACATCGTCACCGGGGGCGGCAGCGTGGTCGGCGCGGCCATGGCCACTCACCCTGGCATCGACAAACTGACCTTCACCGGATCGACCCCGGTCGGCCGCACCGTGGGCCGCGCCGCGCTGGACGACATGAAGCGCCTGACCCTGGAACTGGGTGGCAAATCACCGGTCATCGTGTTCGCCGACGCCGATATTCCGGCGGCTGCGCAGGCGGTCGCCAACGGGGTGTTTTTCAACTCGGGACAGGTATGCGACGCCGGCACACGGGCCTATATTCACAGCAGTGTCTATGACCAATTCCTGCGCGAGCTGATCGCCTACACCCGCACCCTGAAGATCGCGCCGGGGATGGACCCTGACTGCTTCATCGGCCCGCTGGTCTCGGCCCTGCAAAAGCAGCGCGTGACCGAGTACATCGAGACTGGCAAGCAGGAGGGCGCCCAACTGGTCTACGGCGGCCAACCGGTCGAGGGCCCAGGCTTCTTCGTCGAGCCGACCATTTTCGCCCATTGCCGCAACGACATGCGCATCGTCCAGGAGGAGATCTTCGGCCCGGTGCTGGTCACCGCACCCTTCGACGATGAGGAACAGGCACTGGCGCTGGCCAATGACTCGCCCTATGGCCTGGCGGCGGCCCTGTATTCCAATGACCTGGGCAAGGTGCACAGCCTGATTCCGCGCCTGAAGGCAGGCTCGGTCTACGTCAACGCCCACGGCACCCTCGACCCGTCGATGCCGTTCGGCGGCTACAAGCAGTCCGGGTTCGGCAAGGACCTGGGCGCCGAGCAGTTGGACTACCTGCTCGAGACCAAGGCGGTGTGGATCACGCTGCCGGGCCGAAGCTGATCAGGCAAGACAAGGAACAATGCCAACGTTGAAAGCAATTGCACATTTGAAATTCGGGAACGGCAAGGACGCGCCCCGGGAGTCGTTCACCCGAAAGAATGCGGTTTTTTCGTCATGATCTTCCAACAATAAGAGTCCATCATGAACACAAACGCCAAGTCCGCCCCGAGCGTGTCGGTCCTCGACGACAAAATCGTCGTCGAAAGCCATTCGATCGATTTCATCCCCGAGCACGAGCGCACCGACAAACTGTCGAGCCAGGGCCCGTTCTGGTTTCTCGGCAACTTCACCTTCTTCACCATGACCATCGGCTTCGTCGGCCCGAGCGTTGGCCTGACCGCGCTCTGGACCACGCTGGCCGGTACGCTGGGCATCATGTTCGGCACGCTGTTCATGGCCTTTCATGGCTCGCAAGGCCCGCACCTGGGCCTGCCACAGATGATCCAGTCCCGTGCGCAGTTCGGTTATCGCGGGGTGATTCTGGTGCTGTTGGCGACGCTGTTTGTGTTCGCCGGTTTCAACATCGTCAACCTCGTGCTGATGATGCAGGGACTGCACACGCTATTCGGCTTCAACCCCGCCGTGATCGCAGTGGCGGTGACGATACCGGCAGCCGTGCTGGCGATCCTCGGCCATGACTGGATGCACCGCAGCTTCAAATGGGCGCTGTACCTGTCGTTGCCACTTTACGGTCTGGTGACCCTGGCGGTGCTGATGGGCTGGGTGCCGGATGCGGCGTTGCCGGCGCTCGGCGCCGGTGAAGTGGCCCCGGCACCACTGGGATTCAACTGGACCGGTTTCATCGCGCAATTCGCGGCCGCGGCGAGCTACAACATCGCCTACGCCCCGTACGTGTCGGACTACTCGCGCTACCTGCCGAAGAACACCTCCAGCGGCAAGCTGATTGCGGTGGTGTTCCTGGGGGCTTCGCTGTCCGGTGCCTGGATGATTTCCGTAGGGGGCTGGCTGGCCGATCACCTGCACTCCACTGACGTGCTGGTGGCCCTCGGGCAAGTCGGCAATACCGTGTCGCCGCTGATGGGCACGGCGGTCGTGGTGATCACTATCCTGGCGTTCCTGCCGGTGATCGCGATGAACATCTACAGCGCCAAGCTCACCACGCTGACCTGCGTCGACTCGATCAAGCATATCGAACCGACCCGCAAAGCGCGGATCCTGGCTATCGCCTTCGTGATCCTGTTGCAATTGGGTGTGGCCCTGAGCATCCAGAGTTCCGGCAAGGGCCTGTCGGTGCTCGGCATCTACCTGGTGGTGATGCTGTACTTCCTGGTGCCCTGGACCTCGGTCAACCTCACCGACTACTTCTTCGTGCGCAAGGGCCGCTACGCCATCCCGCACTTCTTCATGCCCCACGGCAACATCTACGGCAGCTGGGGCCTGCGTGGCATCGCCGCGTACGCCATCGGCTTCATCTCGATGATCCCGTTTTTCTACATCTTCGACGGCGTCGAACAGCGCGAAGTGTATGTCGGCCCACTCGCCAAAGCCCTGGGCAGCATCGACATCGCCTGGCTGGTCGGGCTGATCGTATCGGGGGTGGCCTATTACGTGCTCAGCCGCTCGATCGATCTCAAGCGCGAAGAAGCGGTCATCCAGCACATCGAGAAGATTTCCCCGCAATTCACCACCGGCGACACATTGACCAAACCGTCGAAGCCCGTTTTCAACGAATCGACGGTCCGGAGATAAATCATGGCTACGCAAAAATACGACTACATCATCATCGGCGCAGGCTCGGCAGGTTGTGTGTTGGCCAACCGCCTGAGCGAAGATCCGGCCACCTCGGTGCTGGTCCTGGAATTTGGCGGCAGCGACAAGAGCGTAGTGATCCAGATGCCCAGCGCATTCTCGATCCCGATGAACACCAAGAAGTACAACTGGCGCTACGAAACCGAGCCGGAAACCTACCTCAACGGTCGTCGCGTCCACTGCCCTCGGGGCAAGGTGCTGGGTGGTTCGTCGTCGATCAACGGCCTGGTGTACATCCGCGGTCATGCCTATGACTTCGACGAGTGGGAGTCCCTCGGCGCCCAGGGTTGGGGCTATAAAAACTGCCTGCCGTACTTCAAGCGCGCCGAGAGCTATGAGTCTGGCGGTGATAACTATCGCGGGCAAACCGGACCGCTGCACACCACCAACGGCAACCATATGAAGAACCCGCTGTACGGGGCCTGGGTCGAAGCCGGTGCGGAAGCGGGCTACATCAAGACCGATGACTGCAACGGCTACATGCAGGAAGGTTTCGGCGCGATGCACATGACCGTGAAAAACGGCGTGCGCTGTTCCACCGCCAACGCTTACCTGCGCCCGGCCATGGACCGTCCGAACCTGACGGTGATCACCCATGCGATGACCCGCCAGGTCATCCTCGAGGGCAAGCGCGCCGTGGGCATCAGCTATGACCACGGTGGCCAGACCCACCAGGTCTATTGCAACAAGGAAGTGCTGATCTCGTCCGGGCCGATCGGCTCGCCGCACCTGCTACAACGTTCGGGCATCGGCCCGGCCGAGGTCCTGCGCAAGGCCGGGATCGCCGTGCGTCATGACCTGCCGGGGGTAGGGGAGAACCTGCAGGATCACGCCGAGGTGTACATCCAGTTCGGCTGCAAGGAACCGGTGACGCTCAACAGCAAAATGGACCCGCTGAGCAAACTGATGATCGGTTTGCGCTGGCTGCTGTTCAAGGATGGCCTGGGGGCCACCAACCACTTCGAGGCCGGTGGTTTCATCCGCTCCGACAAGGGCTTGCGCTGGCCGGACATTCAGTTCCACTTTCTGCCGGCGGCCATGCGTTACGACGGCAACAAGCCGATCAAGGGCCATGGTTTCATGGTGCTGACCGGGCCGAACAAACCGAAGAGCCGCGGCTATGTGCGCGTGCGCTCGGCCGATCCTTACGAGCATCCTGAAATCCGCTTCAACTACCTGGAGCGCGAAGAGGACCGCGAAGGCTTCCGACGGTGCATCCGCCTGACCCGCGAGATCATCGGCCAGAAAGCCATGGACCGCTTCCGCGATGGTGAGATTGCCCCCGGCGCGCACCTGACCAGCGATGAGGACCTTGATGCGTTCGTGCGTGACAACCTGGAGAGCACCTATCACCCTTGCGGTTCGTGCCGCATGGGCGAGGACGACATGGCCGTGGTGGATTCCGAGTTGCGCGTGCATGGCATTGCCGGGCTGCGGGTGATCGACTCCTCGGTGTTCCCGACCGAACCGAACGGCAACCTCAACGCACCGACCATCATGCTCGCCGAACGGGCGTCGGACCTGGTGCGCGGACGCAAGATGCTGCCAGCGTCGGATGTGCCGGTGGGACTGGTCGAAAACTGGGAAAACAGCCAGCGGTCGACCCTGCCGGGACGTAATGTGCGGGTGTAATAAAACCCTGTAGGAGCCAGCCTGCTGGCGATGGACCCGAGAGCGCCGCGTTTATCCAGCCCGCACGCGTTATCGTTGACAACCTTCGCCAGCAAGCCAGCTCCAGCAGGATCGAAGCATTCGCGCAGCTTCACGCCGCGTGCGGGCAATTGTTTGCTAGGCTCCAGAGTCCTTGAGACCGCAAAGGAGCACCCTCATGGCTATTCAGGCCCTGCGCGCCGACGCTTCCCACATCGACAAGATCGCCCCGTTATTCGACGCCTATCGCGGCTTCTACGGTCAGTCATCGAACCTGCCGCAATCCCGTGACTTCATTGCCGAGCGCATCGCCCGCGACGAATCGGTGATCTTCTACGCCGAGGACGCCAGCGGCGAAGCCCTGGGTTTCGTGCAGATGTTCCCGACCTTTTCCTCCATCAACGCACACCGCACCTGGTTGCTCGGCGACCTGTTCAGCGCGCCCGCCGCTCGCGGAAAAGGCGTCGCCACCCTATTGATGAACACAGCCCGCGACTTTGCGCGGTTGAGCGGCGCCAAGGGCATGACCCTGGAAACCGCCACCGACAACCACACCGCGCAGCGCTTGTATGAGTCTTTGGGGTATGTACGAGATCCGGGTTACTACACCTACTGCCTGGACTTGAAGCAGGGCTGAGCCCGGCGCTTCAAGTCGCGGATGAGCCCTAACCGAACACCGGCCGGAAGAAACTGCGCTCATAGCTGAGGATGCAGCGGGTTTCTTCGGCGTACTTGAACGCGGCAATGCACGCCGGGTCGTTCATCGACTGTTGGCGATAGGTTTCATAGGCCGCCAGACTGGGGAAGGTGAACATCGCCAGGGCAATATTGCTGGCACCCTCGGACGGCAGGAAGTAGCCGTGATGCTGACCACCGAATTTCTCCACCAGTGGAATCCACAACTTGCCGTAGTGCTCGAACGCGTCGAGCTTGTAGGGGTCGAGTACGTATTTCAGGTAGCAGGTGACCATCAGTTTTCTTTCCTTGTAAAAGTGCGGGACGGGATGCAAAGGGCAACAGTCTGCCAAGGCCTGCGTCAGACTGCCATCAGCGATTTGCGGCCAGGAATGCGCGCTCATCTGCAGGGTGGCGTTTATGCCGGTTCCCGCAGGCACCCGCAACAAACCCTTCGATAAAAGCGTTGGACATGGTGAAATGGCCGCCCCTTTTCGCCGTGCGTCATCCCGGATCTGGAGCTGTACATGAACAAAGCTGCGGTGCTGACCGTCTTCTTGCTGCTTCAGGCAGGTTTGTCGGGTGCGCAGGCCCAAGCGGCCGGCGATGCCGAGGCCGGCGGGAAACTGTTCAAGCGTATGTGTGGCGGCTGCCACCAGATCGGAGAATCGGCGCGGGCGTTTTTTGGCCCGCAGCTCAACGGTATCGTCGGACGCGCGGCCGCAAGCACCACCGACTACCAGTACTCCGACGCCATGAAGTCATCGGGCGTGGTCTGGACCCGGGAAAAACTCGCTGCGTATATCGAAGATCCAAAGGCAGTGGTTTCCGGCACCCGGATGATTTTCTGGGGCATCAGCGACCAGGAAAAAATCGACGATCTGCTGGCGTATCTGGAGACCTTTCCGGCGCCGTGACCGGCCTGAGAAATTGCACTCCACTTGAACACCTGCTTGCATTCGACCTGACTACCGATAGCATCGGATTTGCCCCGCACGCGTTGTAACCATGATCGGCAGGGAACGGCCGCAAGCCGGTATTCAGCCCATCAAAAAAGGACGACGGATGCTTATGCTGATTCACCATGGGGTGACTGAATGGGCTACCTTGTTGAGTCATTTACTCGTTGCTCAGGGAGAGCGCCATGGCTGTAGAAATCAAGCTATCGGAAAACGTGACTGCAGAAGAGCGGTCAGGCATTTTGACCCCGTTGCTGGCCCATAATCTCGCCAACCCTGTGATCGCATCCCCCGCCAAACTCCTCTTCCTGCCCGGAGCCTCGGGTAACACCCGGTTTTGGCTTCCGGTTGCTGAGCGCCTGGTCCACCCGGCGCAGCGGGTCCATATCGGCTGGCCCGGCTTTGGAGACACTCCGCCCTTGGCTGGCGTGACCGGCATGGATGATCTGGTGGCTCGCGTGCTGGCCGAGATCGACCGACCCACAGCGCTGGTGGCGCAGTCTATGGGCGGTATAGTCGCTGTGCGTGCAGCGCTTGAGCGCCCTGAACTGATCACGCACCTGACGCTGACCGTCACCTCTGGCGGGGTGGACATTTCTGCTCTGGGCGCGCATGACTGGCGCCCGGATTTTGCTGCCGCCAACCCGACACTGCCGAGTTGGTTTCTCGACGACCAGACCGACCTCACGCTCCGGTTGGCCGAGTTGCGCATGCCAGTCCTGCTCCTCTGGGGAGATTCTGATCCGATCAGCCCCGTTCGCGTCGGCCAGCGCCTTGCTCAACTGTTACCCCGCGCGGAACTACACGTCTTCCCTGGCGCCGATCACGATCTGGGTTTTACTCACGCAGTCGAAGTGGCAGGGTTGATAGAGAGACATCTGGTCTGATGGTGAGCCGAGCACGGGTTGCCACCGCTTTGGATTGATTGTCCGCCCCCGGCCAGGAGCGGTCACTCAAAAAGCGTCCTGAACTACCAGGTTCTCATGTCATGAAATCATCCAGCTGTCGTACCATCGGCACATCGACAGAACGGAGGTTGATATGGGAAATGGTCAGGACAAACGAGTCGTTGTCATTGGTGCAGGCATAGTTGGCGCGTCATTGGCGTATCACTTGGCAGGTAAAGGCGCGAATGTCACCTTGGTAGAAGCTGAAGATATAGCTTCGGGAGTGACTGGCAGCTCATTCGCTTGGCTCAATGCCTCACACCCCGAACCTGACCCAATTGCGCAACTGCGCGGTTCTGCCATCAAGGAGTACCGCCGACTCGAAACGCAGCTGCCAGGCCTGGAGATAAGATGGACAGGTGCCTTGTCTTACAGCGTGATGGCGATTGGAGCGCTGCCGATCTCAGGTCACCAAGCTTCGGCAAACCTGGTGTCTCGATCGCAGATTCTCGACCTTGAACCAAATCTAAAGAACCCTCCCCAGTCTGCTCTGTATGCGGCTGAAGAAGGAGCGCTGGACGCAGTGGCAGCTACGCATGCGTTGATCGCAGGTGCCCAGGCGTATGGGGCGAAGATTCTCACTCAGACGCGAGTGCTCGGTTTTGTAACCCAGAGTGCAACGGTGACCGGAGTCGAAACAACAATAGGCATCATCGATGCCGATATTGTCGTACTGGCAGCCGGGACAGGCATCACGAAGCTGACAGACATGCTTGGAGTGTCCCTGCCAATAGAGGCCTCGCCTGCCATTTTCATTCGTTACAAGTCGCAACCCAACCTCGTGCACACCCTCATCTCCAGCCCTGAAATGGAAGTGAGGCAAAGTTCGGATGGTGCGTTACTGGCGGCAGAAGATTACCTGGACGACGCCATGGATAATCAGCCGGCAGCGATAGCGCTTCGAACTTCCAAGACAATCCAGAACGAACTCCATGGTGTTGTTTCCATAGATCCGGAACGGGCTTGTGTCGGACTCAGGCCCATGCCTGCCGATGGCCTCCCCATCATCGGTTATCTACCCAAAGTGGGTGGCGTCTACGTTTGTGCAATGCACCCTGGAATTACTTTGGCGGCGACAGTGGGACGTCTGGCCAGCGAGGAGATTATCGATGACAAGGCGTCCAGTGCCCTTTGCCCATGCCGGCCCGATCGATTTTTGCAAGCGTAGGGGATCCTCTTGTGAGGCAGAAATCGGCCGATTCTGTTGAAAAAGTCGGCCATGGTTTCCACGGGAGAAAAGTACGCGCTTGAGATTGAATTCTTTGCTTTGAGCAGAGGATTTCGGGCTCAGATTTCGCGTAGCTGCGCGCAAAAAAAGCATTTTCAGGAGTCAGTGCGCGGGCAGTCTGGAGAACCGACTTTTTCAACACAATCGGCCGATTGCTGCCTGTAGCAACGGGCAGCTTGCGACCCAAAGCTGGCAGTGGCGACAGGAAGAAATCGGCCAGAAGCAGCCGTTGGCTGCTGGCGACGTGACTCCTCATTTATGCTCGGAGGCTTTAGAGTAGCGCGGCCTATTCATAGGGATATTGTTACTTAATCCAACTTGCACGAAGAGCAATAGCAGGGAATGTATGAGAGGGCATGGAGCTTTGGCGGTGTTTCGGTTTTTGCTGGTTGTTCTGGCGCTGCTGGCGTATTCACATGTATATGCGCTGGAGCCTGTTGCCGTTGATGCAAATCTCGATGGCCTGTCGCTGGTTGGTCACGCCGAATTTCAGCGCGATCCACACAATTACGATTCGCTGCAGCAACTCGATCCCTTCGCGTGGAAGCCGCTGACACAAGCTGATCTTTATCAGGGCATCACCCGCGACGGGTTCTGGTTGCGGCTAACGCTGCACAATCCAGGCGCGGATGCACAGCCTTGGGTGCTTGTTGATGACACGGCATGGATTGATTCCATGACGGTTTTCGTGACAGCCCCTATCCCATGGCAGCAGGAAGTCGGCGATCGCCTGCCATTTTCCAGCCGCGCTCTGCCTTCGCCCCTACCTGCGATCATGCACAGCATCGCCCCTGGCGAAACACAGCAGGTTTTCGTGCGGCTGCGCTCAGTGTCTGGCGACGATATGCGATTGACCTTGCGCCTGTACCAGCCTGCTGCGTTCATGGCGGCCCTGCAGACCTATACCGCCATCTACACAACACACTTGGGCGTATACATCACGCTGGGTGCCATCTGGCTGCTGTTCGGTATCGTGCTGCGTCAGCCGACCTTTATCACTTATGCCGCCTTCGTCACGTGTACTGGCTTCGCGTGGTTCAACTTGCGCGGCCTGCTCGCGCAGCATCTTGCACCGGATACAAGTTTCTGGACGAACGAAGGCCTCGGCCTGCTGGTCAGCGGCGCGCTGTGTTTGTCCTTCCTATTTACCCGCAAGGCACTGCGCCTGAACTCCGTTGCTCCGATACTCGACCGCGTGGCCCTGGGGTTTGCGTTGGCGAATGCCGTGGTTGCGATCTTGTGTGCGTTGCGCGCATTGCCTCTCGATACACTTTTTCTCATGTACCGCTTCTTCAACGCCACCGCGATTATCAATGCGTACTTTGCTTTTGTCAGTTGGAGGCGTGGTACACCGCATGCAATTTGGCTGCTGATTGGCTGGGCGACCTTCGGTCTCAGTGCGCTCAGCGTCACCTGGGCCTGGTACGGTATCAAGGGCGGGCCTCCGGAAATCAACATGATCGCACCGATGACGATGACTCAGAGTGCCGCGCTGATCGAAGTCCTATGCTTCGCCATCTCTCTCGCCCTGTGGATACGTACCCAGCAGCAGGAACGTCTCGCTGCTGAGCATTCGGCAAATACTGATGGCCTTACCGGGCTGAATAACCGCAAATGCGTCGAGCGTCGTCTGGACGAGCTGATAAAACAGCCTTCTACACCGGATACACTGTGGCTCGGGATTGTTGATATCGACTTCTTCAAGACGGTCAACGACACCTATGGCCATGCTGCCGGCGATGCTGTACTGCGTAGCTTTGCCAAGATTTTACGCGCCAACTCGCGCCAGACTGATATCGTCGGCCGTTTCGGTGGAGAGGAGTTCGTCCTGGTCCTTGAGCGTATTGATCGCGAAGGCGCTGAACGCATGACCAATCACCTGCGTGAAGCCTTCGAGGCGACGCCGACCGAATTCGAAGGCCAGATCATTCCGCACACGCTCAGCCTGGGGCTCGCTGCCCATGCCGGCGAGACCGACTCGCAGCGCTGGTTCAATCGCGCCGACGCTGCGCTCTATGAGGCCAAGCACTGTGGGCGCAACCGCGTTTGCATTGCAGGCGGATAACGCCTGATTCGTTGAGATATCTGGGCACCCACTTCTGGCCGATTGCTTCCCGTCACCACAGGCAGAAATCGGCCAGAAGCGGGCATTGATAGAGGAAATGCCCCCACGGCCACGCACTGCATTGCCTGATCGAGCTATAAATGCCCAAGAGCCGACATAATCGACGAGCGGCACGAAGGCACCAAACGACACGAAACCTTTCGTACTAGGCTCCAACATTAGCCTTGAATAGCTGATGGAAATTTCTATTCAGAAGTTAGCGGGTTTCCGAGACTGTCCGGGCACGAAGTTGGTGGTTCCTCACAAGATCCTTGTCTTGTACTCATCATATTCGCGGGCGGCAAGGGTCTACTTCCCAGAAAGGAAACCAGGCATGAAAAGGCACTCGCACCGCACTAAGTTCTACGTTGCATGTTCATTGCTCATGGCCCTCCATGGTGTTGCGCAGGCGGCACAAACCGAAAAACCCAATATTCTGTTCATCGTTTCCGACGACACCGGCTACGGCGACTTGGGGCCATATGGCGGGGGGGTGGGTCGAGGCATGCCGACACCCCGCATCGACGAACTCGCCGCAGAAGGCACGACATTCTTCTCCTTCTATGCGCAACCCAGTTGCACCCCAGGCCGGGCCGCCATGCAGACCGGACGCATACCCAACCGCAGCGGCATGACCACGGTCGCCTTTCAGGGTCAGGGCGGTGGCTTGCCGGCGGCTGAATGGACACTGGCATCGGTGCTCAAGACCGGTGGCTACGACACCTATTTCACCGGCAAGTGGCACCTGGGCGAAGACGATTACGCGCTGCCCAATGCCCAGGGTTACGACGTGATGAAATACGTCGGCCTTTACCACCTGAACGCCTACACCTACGCGGACCCGACCTGGTTCCCGGACATGGACGATGAAACCCGCGCCATGTTCACCAAAGTGACCAAGGGTGCGTTGTCCGGTAAAGCTGGGGAAAAGCCGGTCGAGGAATTCAAGATCAACGGCCAGTATGTGGACACACCAGTCATTGATGGCAAACCCGGTGTGGTCGGCATTCCGTTCTTCGACAACTATGTGGAAAAAGCCACGATGGAGTTTCTCGACACCGCGGCTAAATCCAATAAACCCTTCTTCATCAACGTCAACTTCATGAAGGTGCACCAGCCGAACATGCCGGCACCGGAGTTCGTGCACAAGTCGATATCCAAGACCAAATACGCCGACTCCATCGTCGAACTCGATACCCGCATCGGGCGCATCATGGACAAGCTCAAAGCGCTGGGTCTGGATAAAAACACCCTAGTGGTCTACACCACCGACAACGGCGCCTGGCAGGACGTTTACCCCGACGCCGGCTATACGCCTTTCCGGGGTACCAAAGGCACCGTGCGCGAGGGGGGCAACCGGGTTCCGGCGATCATGGCCTGGCCTGGCAAAATCAAGCCAGACACCAAAAATCACGACATCATCGGTGGTCTCGATTTGATGGCCACTTTCGCCTCCGTGGCCGGTGTCAAACTTCCGGACAAGGACCGTGAAGGCAAGCCGATCATCTTCGACAGCTACGATATGACCCCGGTACTTCTCGGCACTGGACCCGACCCGCGTAAAGAGTGGTTCTATTTCACCGAAAACGAGTTGTCGCCGGGTGCTGCCCGTGTCGGTAACTACAAAGCAGTGTTCAACCTGAGGGGCGACGATGGCGCCGTGACGGGCGGTCTGGCCGTCGACACCAACCAGGGTTGGAAGGGGCCAACCAAATACGTGGCGACCGTGCCGCAAGTCTTCGACTTGCTCCAAGATCCTCAGGAACGCTACGACATCTTCATGAACAACTTCACCGAACACACCTGGACCATGGTGCCGATCAGCACTGCGATTGCGAAGCTGATGAAAACCTATGTCCAGTATCCACCACGCAAACTGCAAAGCATGGGCTATGACGGCCCGGTGGAATTGTCCAAGTTCCAGAAATTCCAGTCGGTACGCGAAGATCTGGAGAAAGAAGGCATCAACATTCCAATGCCTAACTAGCCATGCTGCGGCAGCCTGCCCTAGGCTGCCGCCTCTTTTTCCTCTTTGCCAGAAACTACATTCAAATGAAGAACCTTTTTTTCGTTGTGACCGACTGCTACGGGTCGGAAAGCGACGGTCGGGCCCAGACCGTCGCCGTGGATGATTAGACTTCTGTCTGCTCTGCCATTTCTCGAGCATCGTCTACCTCGATGCCCAAGTACCTGACAGTGCTTTCGAGCTTCGTATGACCAAGCAACAGTTGAACTGCTCTCAAATTCTTGGTCCTGCGATAGATCAAAGATGCTTTGCTTCGCCTTAGCGTGTGGGTACCGTACATCGTCGGATCAAGTCCAATGGCTGTTACCCATGCTTTGACTATTCGAGCGTATTGCCTGGTGGAGAGTTGATCTGAGCCATGCAATCGCCCATAGCGGACTATCAAAGATGTCCCGAAGTTAGGGGGAATTCGTCGTGTCAGGAGGTAGTGCCTCGGGGGCTCCGGACATCAAGAATTTGAATCGGTCAAAGGTGTTCATCCGCCGCACTGACACTGATTTTAGCTTCTTGGGCGAAGCGAAATAGACCTACACCTAGGAAGAATGTGGCGACTATAAAAAGAAGGCCGGCACCATAGGCGTACTTGAAGCCCATGAACTCAGTTAAAAATATGATAGCGAGCAGCAGGGTGGCGCAAAGTCCGCCGCGCAGAGAAGACAGGATTCCAGCGTTCAATAAGTTAGCCCGCCGCCTCAATCTCTCCAGATCAGCCCTGAGATGCGCACGCCTCGGGTCGTCTTCGGGGATCGCATTGAGTACCCGTGTACGGTCGATGACAGCTGATAATCTCGAAGTCATTAACGAAACGAACGCAGCTATTGCACCGAGGAAAAACGTCGGGGCTGTTGCTTGTGAAAAGATCTGCGACAACCGCACAGCGTCAGGAATGAATTCGTTCAATTTAGGGATCACCCAATAGTAATAGTTTGAGTATTTGCAATTCTCCATTTGACATATTCGCGGTCAAAAGGTGGGGTGCACCCTGTTATCAGGTAGGGGACTCAGTACAGTCTTGGGGGTCGAGTTTTGCTGACAACAGGGCACCAACGTCAGGCTAGGCCTGCAAGTTGGTCGGAGCGCCCTGTCGTACAGCGTAGAGCAGCTCAGGAGACTTTCCACAGTGAGTATGCGGACAGTCTGGAAGAACCGACTTTTTCAACACAATCGGCCGTTTTCTGCCTGTCGTGATCGGCTCAAAACGACCCAAAGGAGACACTCGCCAACCCCTGCTTTCGGTGAGAACAGTCAGAAATCTACTTGCGCGTCGACCGGCTAAATTTCGACGGTCTGTTCTTCGCTGTAATCATGAGACGTTATTATGGTTAGTAATTCAGCGTTTATGGAGCAGTGCATCAACCACAGCGTCAAACGCGAGCGAATGCTCACGGCGATTCGGATAGTTGAGATGATAGCCCGCAAAGGGTTGGCACCAGTCCTCAAGTGCTCGTACCAGACTGCCGCTAGACAGCTATCTCACCATTGCTGCCTGTCGTAATTGGTGTGGAAATGTTTATGCATGGGGCGTTATTCCTTTGGTAAGGATTAGAAGGAGGCGCCGACACTGATCGCCGCGAAGTCGCGATCACCGCGGGTTCCGTAGCTGCCGTCGATGTAGTCGGTGTAAGAGAGGCTCATTGAATACTTGCTCATAAATGTCGCGTCCAGGCCCAGGCTCACCGAGCGCGAACCTTCGTTGAACGCCGAACCGTCGCCTGGCGAGTAACCCTTGACGTCATGGGACCAAGACAGGTTCGGGCGCAGGTCCAGTCCCTGCATCACGCTTGAGTAACTCCAGGTTGCACGCAGCCGATAACCCCAGGAAAAGGGCGTGACGAAACCTTCGTTATTGCAGTATTCAGGGCTGTTGGAAATGCTCAGGCAAACGCTGTTGTTGGCCAGTTCGCCACTGTTGTAGGCACCGGATCGGCCGTAACGCGGCCCGTTTTTTCCTTCCAGGCCGCCGACATAGGTCGCGCCGATTTCGCCCACCAGCAGCAGCTGGTTCGCCCCCATCACCTGGCCAAGGGAATGCATCGCCGAGACTTGCGCCTGGGTGACTTCCTTGCGCCGGTAACCGTTAAACAGGGTCGAGTCGGTAGTTGGGCGCAGGCCGGGTTCGGACAATGGGCTGCGGCCTTCGGCGTTGAGCAATGACTGCAGCACATCGGTGCCGTTGAGCTGCACGGGCATGTTCGGGCGATAGCTGAGCTCGCCCTGAAGCGCCGTGCCGGTGCGCAGGTTGGTGGAGAAAGTCAGGCCGTACAAGCGAATGTCCTCAGGGTACTGCGCGAGGTACTGGGAGGTCCCCATGCGCAACGCGCCCGCCAGGGACTGGCCTGAGCTGGACCTCAGAAACGCGCCGCACCCGGCCGAAGGCACACCGAGATTGCTGCACAACTGCGGGGCGAAAGCGTTGTTGCTGAAGTAAGGGCTGCTGACGGTGCCCAGATAAGGCGAGCGGCTGTGGTAGTTGGCGGCATACACACCGAATTCGGCGTCCAGCGGTGCGACATACCAGTGCAGCGACAAGCCCCACTGACCGCTGTTGCGAGCATCCTGATCGCCTGCTCGGGGGATGCGTACGCCTTCCTCGTTCATGACCACGCCAAAAGGTCCAAGCCCTCGGTTTGCCGCTGCGAGGTTGACCTGTCGACCGCCGACATCGAGGCTTTCGCAACCCTCGGGAATGAAATCGTTACCCGAAAAAAATGTGCCGCAGTTGTCCAGTTGCGTCTGCTCCCAATCCAGCTGATAGAACGCATCAAAGGACAGTGCCTCGTTGATGTTCTGGGTCACATACAGCAGATTGACCGGCACCAGCGCGTCCTTGACCTCCGAACCCGGTCGACGCAGCGCAGCCTGGTTGAAGGGGTTCACGACGTTCAAGCCGCCCTGGATGAAAATGCTTTCGCCCCAGTTCACCACTTGTTTGCCAAGACGTGCCGAGCCTGGCTCACCGCTGATGTCGTAGAGGCGATAGACGAAAGCATCGAGCCACTGGAACCCGGCCGTCTTCGCCGAGGTTTTGCGGTTGTGGTCGTCGATGTCCTTGAAGCGTTGGCTGTGATCGCGCTGCGCCGTGTCGTACCAATAAGTACCGCGCACGAACATGCCCAGGTTGTCGTGTTTGAGTTCCAGGTCGTGGGTACCTTTGAAGACTGTCGAGAACACGTCACCGGATCGATAATTGCGC
Source organism: Pseudomonas sp. MT92 (assembly GCF_058792515.1). Taxonomy (NCBI): domain Bacteria; kingdom Pseudomonadati; phylum Pseudomonadota; class Gammaproteobacteria; order Pseudomonadales; family Pseudomonadaceae; genus Pseudomonas; species Pseudomonas sp. MT92. Next base: position 31,803 of record NZ_JBXAFA010000027.1, on the reverse strand, counting down.
CGACCGTCATTACCGTTGGGGGCTGCCACCTGCAGTTTGTCCGGATTGGCGGTGCTGACGCCGACGCCCAGTGCCAGAGCAGAATCGAACTGGCCTTCTATCTCACCCAGTTCGAATTGCATGGCGCCGACGGGGGCTGCGAGCAGGCTGCACGACAGTAAAACCAGCGAGGACCGGAATCGGTCGGGAACGATAGCGTTCACTCTTAACCTCTTATTGTGTTTATTAGAGAGTGAGGGGATGAAGCACCGCGACCCAGCGAACAGGTTGGTCGTCGGTGGCGAGGGGATGATAGGGAGGCGCCGGATTGGCTCACAAATAGCGTCTTTGGATCGTTGCCATAACACTTCGGCATGGGGCTCCGGAGTGACCGGTACACCCGGTTCGGCCAGCTAAAAAAGCTATACCCGGCATCAGTAACTGGTATTACGTTCGCCGTTGCGACGCTGTTTAGGATCGCCCCAGTCCTAACTGTCGACGAGAACAACAACGTGAACCTTGGAAACCTAATCAGTCGAAGTGCCAAGTACTGGCCAGAGCGAACGGCCGTCATCGATCGTCACACCCGAGTGACCTTCGCCGAGCTGGAACAGCGCACCAATCAACTGGCCTCGGCGTTACTGGCCCAGGGCATCGACTCTGGTGAACACGTCGCCATCCTTGCCGAGAACCGGGTCGAGCTGGTCGAGGCCGAAGTGGCTTTCTACAAGGCCGGCCTGGTCAAGGTGCCGGTCAACGCGCGCCTCTCGCTGGACGAAGTCATCCAGATTCTTAACGATTCCTGCAGCGTTGCGCTAATCACTACACCGCTGTTTGCCCAAGCTTTGGCCGCGCAACGGGCGCAGGTGCCTGCGCTGCGTCTGGTCGTGGCGTTGGCAGAGGCGGGCGGCGACGTCGCCTACCCGACGCTGCTGAACCTGGGTGACACCAAACCGGTCAGTTGCGATCCGCCTGACGATGCACTGGCTGTGTTGCACTACACCTCCGGCAGCTCCGGTGTGTTGAAGGCGGCGATGCTCAGTGTCGGCAATCGCAAGGCGCTGATCCGCAAAAGCATCGCCAGCCCCACCCGGCGCGCGGCGCCTGGCGATGTCATGGCGCACGTCGGGCCGATCACCCATGCCAGTGGCATGCAGTTGATGCCATTGCTGGCGGTGGGTGCCTGCAACCTGCTACTGGAACGCTACGACGATCAATTGCTGCTTGAGTCGATTCAACGTGAAGGCGTCACCCGGTTGTTCCTGGTGCCCGCGATGATCAACCGACTGGTGAACTTCCCCGGTGTGGAACGCTACGACCTGAGCAGCCTGCGCCTGGTCATGTACGGCGCAGCACCGATGGCGCCTTCGCTGGTCAAGCGCGCCATCGAAGTGTTCGGGCCGATCCTGGCGCAAGGGTATGGCGCCGGTGAAACCTGTTCGCTGGTCACTGTGCTCACCGAACAGGATCATCTTTGCGAGAACGGCGACTATCGACGGCTGGCGTCCTGCGGTCGCTGTTATTTCGAGACCGACTTGCGGGTGGTCAATGACGAATTCCTGGATGTGAAGCCGGGCGAGATCGGCGAAATCGTGGTCAAGGGCCCGGACATCATGCAGGGCTATTGGCGGGCACCCGAGCTGACCGCCGAGGTGATGCGCGACGGGTACTACCTCAGCGGCGATCTGGCGACGGTCGACGATGAGGGTTACGTGTTCATCGTGGATCGCAAGAAGGAAATGATCATTTCCGGCGGCTTCAACATCTACCCGACCGAAGTCGAACAGGTGCTCTACAACCTGCCGCAAGTTTACGAGGCCGCCGTCGTCGGTGTGCCGGATGAACAGTGGGGCGAAGCGGTGCGAGCCGTGATCGTGCTCAAGCCGGGTACCAAGCTCAGTGAAAGAGAGGTCATCGAGCATTGCGCGCAGACCCTGGCCGGGTTCAAGAAACCCCGCGCCGTGGATTTCGTCACCGAGCTGCCCAAGAACCCCAACGGCAAAGTCGTTCGCCGTCTTATCCGCGATGCCTACTGGCAACACAGCGACCGTCGCATCTGAACAGGAGATCACCATGTACCAGCCAAGTGAAAAGGCCAGCCAGATCATCGAGGCCATCGGTGGCTTCGTTCGCGACGAAGTCCAGCCCCTGGAACAACGCGCAGGCCTGAGCTGGGCCGAGCCGCATCCGCGCGAAGTGCTCAAGGAGGTCTGGAAGCGTTCCTGCGAGCAGGGTTTCTACAACATCATGCTGCCCGAGGCCATTGGCGGCGCCGGGCTCAACGTTTCGGATCTGTGCGCGGTGAAGGAAGCCACCGTGCTGACTGGCTCCATGCTCGCGCCGCATATCCTCGGAGAGTTATCCGGGCCGCCGCGCGTTGGCCATCTGTTCAAGGTGGCGAGCCCTTTCCAGGTAGAGGCTTTTCTGCAACCGGTATGCCGGGCTGAGAAGGCCGTATGTTTCGCGCTGACCGAGAGTGAGGCAGGTTCCGACGCCACGGCGATCAAGACCCATGCCCGTCGCGACGGCGACGATTACGTCCTCAACGGCAGCAAGCGCTTCATCTCGGGTGCTCCCTATGCCGATATTGCGGTGCTGCTGGCGGTCACCGGACCGGGTGGCGGCGCCCAGGGCATCTCGGCATTCTTCGTAGATCTCAAGGCGTCAGGTGTGCGGATCGAAAGCGACTACTCGGTGATGTCCGGTGGTGGTGCTCACGGCGATATTTTCCTGGACGACGTCCGGGTGCCGGTGGCCAACCGGATTGGTGAGGAGGGGCTGGGGTTCAAACTGGCGATGGGACGCATCACGCTCAATCGTCTGCTGCATTGCCCGACGATGCTGGGCCTGGCAGGGTTGGCTTTGAACCTGTCGGTTGATTACGCCCGCACGCGCAAGCAGTTCGGCCAGCCGATCGCAATGTTCCAGTCGATCAACCACATGATTGCCGACATGGCGACGGAACTGCATGCTGCGCGCAGCATGGTCTATGCGACCGCAGCGGTGAACGACGCAGGCGGCGATATCCGTACGCAGGCACCGATGTGCAAGTTGTTCGTCTCGGAGACTGCATTCCGTATCGCCGACCGGGCGGTGCAGATTCACGGTGGTGCGGGGCTACTGCGCGGCAATGCGGTGGAGTGGATCTTCCGCGCGACCCGTATGATGCGCATCCTGACCGGTACCAGTGAAATTCAGCGCAATACCATTGCCAAAGGCGTTCTGATGCCTGGCTAGCAGTGCCGCCGCACGTCCGGCTGCAACTGGCCGGACGCTCAGACAAAAACAATAACGAGAGACAACCATGACTCACTCTGACACCCCCGGACGTTCAGGCACGGCCTGGATGGTTGCGGTACTGCTGGCACTGCTGATGCTGGTCAACTTCCTCGACAAGGTGGTCATCGGCCTGGTCGCAGTGCCGATGTCCAAAGAGCTTGGCCTGTCACCGACCGAGTTCGGCCTGGTGGGCGGCGCCTTGCACTGGTTCTTCGCTATTTCCGCAGTGGTCGGTGGCTTCATGGCCAATCGCCGGCCGACCCGCACGCTGCTCTTGGGCATGGGCGCGTTTTGGGCGCTGATCCAGTTGCCGATGCTGTTTGTTACATCCTTGTGGGCCATCGTGGCCTGTCGCGTGCTGCTGGGCATAGGCGAGGGGCCGGCGTCGCCGGTGGCGACCCACGCCCTGTACAAGTGGTTTCCCAATGACCGACGCAACCTGCCGGTGGCGCTATTGCATACAGGCAGTGCCTTCGGCCTGCTGGTCGCCGGCGCGATGATCCCCTGGGTCAGCGTGCATTACGGCTGGCGCATGAACTTCATCCTGCTGGCCGCCATCGGCGCGGTGTGGTGCGTGCTGTGGTGGCTGCTGGGACGCGAAGGCACGCTGGATCGTATTCGCCCTGGCCAGTTGAAGCAGGATGACGAGCATGTGCCTTATCGAAAGTTGCTTACTGACAGCACGCTGCTGAGTAATTACCTGTGCCATTTCGCGGCCAACTGGTCATTGGCGCTGACCCTGACCTGGGTGCCGAGTTATCTGGAAAACGGCCTGGGTATCGATCCGATCATGACCGGCCGAGTGTTCGTGTTGTTTGTGGTCGTCACCACGCCGCTGAGCCTATTCATGGCCTGGCTTTCGCAGCGCCTGATGCGCGGCGGCATGGCGACGCGATGGTCGCGAGGCGCTTTCGTTTCGTTTTGTCTGATCGCCAGCGGTCTGCTCAGCGCTGCGCTGTTTCTACCGGGGCTATCGAACATTGAACGGATCGTCTGCCTGACATTCAGCGGCGGTCTGGCGCTGGTGATGTACTCAGTGGGGCCGGCCATGCTCGCCGAGTTCACGCCGGGCAGCCAGCGCGCGGGAATCCTGGCGATCGGCAATGGCATCGCCTCGCTGGCCGGTCTGTCGGCACCGGTGGTCACCGGAATCCTGGTGCAGGGCGCCGGTGCCGAGCATCCGGCCGGTTATGGCGAGGGGTTTCTGGTCTGCGGCGCGGTGCTGGTGGTGGCGGGGCTGATCGGGTTGTGGTGGATGGATCCGCAGAAAACCCGCGAGCGGCTGCGAAATATCGTCGGTGTCGCGCAGCCTCGGGTCAATTGAAACGCCGGGCGCTGCGCGATGCGGCGCCCTTACTGATCGCTCGTGTTCCGCTCTTCCTCCAGCGTGCGTTCGATCAGACTGCCTTTCCAGCGGTCATCGCACACCGCCTCGATCAAGAGCCCGCGCACCAAGTCGCGCATGCAGGTAGCCGCGAACGACAGCGGTTTGTGCTGCGAATGGGCCAGGGAAATGGTGCGGGTGATCCGTGGTTCCACGATCAGTCGTGCCGAGATCGGTTGTAGCAGTTCGGTCAGCGGTGGCCAGTTGCTGATGGTTGCCGCAAGGCCTGCACGCACCAGGCTGCTGATGCCCGGCGCCGACTGCTGCTCATAGCTCGAATCGAGCGTCACTCCGGCCTCCATCGCCGATTGCTCGATCCGCCGACGCAGGTGCAGGGCACGCGGTGGCATCACCAGCCGCGTGGCCGCCGCTTCGGCAAGCGTTATCGGCGAGTCGTCCGACTCAAGGGCAGGGGTGCCGACCCAATACAGGTCTTCAGTGAAGACCGGCTCGGCAATGACATGATCCAGCTCTTCGGCGTTGGGCACGACGCCGAAATCCACTTTGCCCAGTTCAATCGCCTGACCGCCTTCGCGACTCAAGCCATCCCATACCGTGAGTTTGATTCCCGGAAACTTGGCCTGTGCCTGGGTGATGATGGGCGGCAACAGCAGCGCGGACGCGGTGGCCGGAATGGAAATCGAAACGTGACCCATCGGGTTGCCGCGACTCGACTTGAGCTCGTCCTTCACCGAATCGATCTGTTGGATCACCGACCGCGCCACTTCGTACAGCTGCCGTCCTGCATCGGTCAACTCAATGCCATCATGCTGACGGGCCAGCAGTTGCATATCCAGTTCGCTTTCCAATAAACCGATTTGGCGGCTCAGGGCAGGCTGGGCGATGAACGCCCGGCGTGCGGCATTAGAGAAGCTTCCAGCTTCGGCAATGGCGATCAGGTAACGCAGCTGTTTCAAAGTCATGGGCAAATCTCTGGCTATGCCGAAGTGCTATGGCAACTATCTGAAGACGCTATTTGTCGGGCCCCAGGGGCCTACTTAGTATCCATTGATACACATCCAGAGGCTATCCGACCACTCGAAAAGAATGATTTGCCACCTGTCCCGGCAGCCTTTTCAACGGTATCCGCCGGGACCTCCAGCTGTTCACTCTCTGATAAACACAATAAGAGGTTAAGAGTGATGACAACCCGCAATCGAGGTGTATTCCGTCCGTCCCTGAGGCCCGTCTCCTGCTGTCTGCTGTTTGCAATGACGTGGGCCACCGGCGCGCTGGCCACGGGCCAATTGCCCCCGGATCTGACGCCCATAGGCGCTGAACGCGGTGCTTCCCCTGACGGGCGAATTCCGGCCTGGCAGGGCGGGCTCACTTCCGCTCAGCAGCGACTGGAACGCAACGGCACGCCGGTCGATCCTTATGCCGGGGAGCGCCCGCTGTACGAAATCACCGCGCAAAATTACCAACATTACGAGGGCCAACTGACGGCCGGGCAAATCGCTTTACTCAAGCGTTTTCCCCAGACGATGAAACTGCCGGTCTATCCCACCCATCGCAGTGTCCCGATCTCCGCGCCGCTCGCCGCTTCGGCCGCGCGCAATGCCGCACATGCGCAGTTGGCGGATCAGGGCAATGGGCTTCGCGGGTTTACCGGGGCCGTCGCTTTCCCCGTGCCGCATAATGGTCTTGAAGTGATCTGGAACCATCTGACGCGTAACCGCAACGCCAGTTACAGCCTGGTCTCCGACAGTGTCACACCAGTGGGCAACGGCCGCTTCACCCTGATGAGCGCACGTCAGGAATTCGCCCGCCCGGACGGACTGCCGGGGGCGGGGGCCGACAATATTCTTTACTACTTCACCTATCGCATGACGGCGCCGTCGCGGCTCGCCGGCGATGCGATGGTGGTGCATGAAACACTCGACCAGGTCGCCGAGCCGCGCCTGTCCTGGATCTACAGTTCTAGCCAGCGTCGGGTCAGGCGGGCGCCCGGTATTGCCTACGACACCACCGGACCTGGAACGGGCGGGCTGCGCACCGCGGACAGTCGCGACATGTTCAATGGCGCGCCGGATCGTTATGACTGGCAGTTGGTGGGCAAGAAGTTGCTGCACGTGCCCTACAACAGCTATCGCCTGGCATCACCTGATCTGCGTTACAGCGAGTTGATCCGCCCGGGACACGTCGACCCCGTGCCTACCCGCTACGAACTGCACCGGGTGTGGGAGGTGGTCGCGACCCTCAAACCCGGCGCCCAGAACATTTACGGTAAGCGCCGTTATTATGTGGACGAAGACACCTGGGCGATTCTCGAGGCCGACCTCTACGATCAACAGGGAAAGCTTTGGCGTACCACGGGGGCGCACAGTTTTTATCACCCCGGCGGCGAGGCGGCGGTCAATGCCATGGAGGCAACCTATGACTTGAAGAGCGGTCGTTATCACGTCTCGGGCCTGATCAATGAACAGCGCATGCCTTATGTCTTCAACCTGCCCACGAGCCTCTCGTATTTCTCGCCGGGCGCCTTGCGCAGCTTTGGAGTGCGCTGATGGGGATGCCGTCAAAGCGCCGTGGCTTGACTGACATTCTGCTTGGCCCGGGAGAGTCGCCCGATCCGCGATTCACACTGGCCAACGAGCGCACCTTTCTCGCCTGGATTCGCACGTCGCTGGCCTTGCTCGGTGGCGGGATCGCCATCGAGGCCCTCACGGCCCAGGTGTTCGAGGCGCGGTTGCGAATGGTCATGGCGGTCAGTCTGCTGATACTGAGCCTGATGGTCAGCGCGGGTGCGTGCGTACGCTGGCTGCGGGTCGAGCGTGCGCTGCGCCAGCGTCGAGCACTGCCTTTGCCGGCGCTGGCACCATCACTGGCAATGGGCTGTGTGGCCGCCACGGTGTTGGTCAGCGGCGTGCTCTGGCGGCACTGGCATGGGTGATCCGGGGTTGCAGGCCGAGCGCACGGAACTGGCCTGGCGACGTACTCTCCTGGCGCTGATTGCCGTGGTGATGCTTGCCGGACGGTTGGGCGATCCGCTGCCCACGGGGATGGGGGCCGTCGCGGCGTTGATACTGCTTGCCAGACAGGGTCGTCGGTATCGACAGGGGTTGGCTATGTTGCAGGTCGAACGCGCGGTTCCGGCACCCTGGACGATCTTCGCATTGGGTGCGGTGGTTTGCCTGCTAAGTGTCAGCGCGATGCTCGCGTTGTTGAGCGGCGCCTGAAGCGCCGCCCGCAGCCACTCAGGGCGTCACGATATTGAATCGTGCATCAGCGTCTTCAAGGCCACCCATGAAGCGTAGGAATTTCACCTTTTCACCCTTGATGGTGATATCGCCCACCGTCGCTTCTTTCAGGAAACCCGTCTGCTTCAGCGCGATCCGGTCCAGAGTGGACTTGCTCATGCTGATCTCGACGTCGGCCTGCTCATGCCGAGTCAGATCCCGATGGGTGAGCACGCCATTTCGCAGGGTCAGGGCGTAGTCCTGGTCGAGGTCGGTGAACCGCCAGTTGATGGTCAGATCGCTGTCGCTGGCTTTAAGCGCATCGACCCGAACACCCAGATAGTCGAAGAACATCGCGGGAGTGAGCGCGCGCACCATGTCATCGACATTGCCGCCGCTGCCGGTCGCCGCGGCCACACCGTCGCGCAGTTCCTGAGCGCCGCTGAGGTAGGCGTTGCGCCAGGTGGCGTTCTCGCTCTGGTAGCCCATCTGCTCCAGCGCATCGGCCTGCAAGTGGCGCGCCTCGCTGTTGTCCGGTTCGGCGAATACCAGGTGATTGGTCAGTTGCGCCACCCAGCGATAATCACCCTCGCCGAAGGCCTTGCGCGCCTGGCTCAGCACCTTTTCGGCGCCACCCATGGCTGCGACGTAACGCTTGCCGGCTGCCTGCGGTGTCAGCGGATCGAGGTTCGCCGGGTTGCCGTCGTAAAAGCCCATGTAACGCTGATACACCGCACGCACGTTGTGACTCAGCGAACCGTAGTAATCACGGTTGTACCACTTGCTTGCCAGTCGCGGCGGCAGGGAGGTCAGGGTATCGGCGACTTCCATGGGTGTGAGGCCCTGATTGATTAGGCGCAGGGTCTGGCTGTCGATGAAGGCGTACATGTCGCGCTGGTCGGCGAGGTAATCGCGTATCTGCGCACCGCCCCAGGTGGGCCAGTGATGCTGGGCGAAAACCACGTCGGCCTGATCGCCGTAGCGCACCAGTGACTGGTCCAGATAATGCGCCCAGATCTTCGGGTCCCGCACCAGAGCGCCGCGCAAAGTGAGCACGTTGTGCTGCACATGAGTGGCGTTCTCCGCCATGCACAGAGCCTTGAAGCGAGGGAAATAGATGTTCATCTCTGCCGGCGCCTCGGTACCGGGGGTCATCTGGAACTCGACCTCGATACCGTCCAGCGTCAGGCGCTCCAGCGGCTGAGCGATTTCCCGAGTTGGCGCGATGAGGCTGACGGTCGCGTTTGCCGGCACACCCTTGCCCAGCCCGGCGTCTACCTGACCGCGGTCACTGCGGGGCAGGGGCGCGCCGTACATGTATTGCGCGCGACGCTTCATCGCCGGTCCCGCCAGCACGTTTTCGCCGATGGCGTGTTCGAAGAAGCCTTGTGGCGCGATGACCTGGACCTTGCCGGCCTTGACATCGGCCTCATCGATCACCCCTCGCACGCCACCAAAATGATCGACGTGGGGATGCGTGTAGATCACCGTCGTGACGGGCTTGCGTGGACGGTGTTTGAAGTACAGCTCAAGACCGGCCCTGGCGGTTTCGACCGAAAACAACGGGTCGAGAATGATCAACCCACTGTCACCTTCGACGATGGTCATGTTCGCCAGGTCCAGGCCACGAATCTGATAGATGCCCTCCGTGACCTGGAACAAACCGGCAATGGTGTTGAGCTGAGCCATGCGCCACAGACTGGGATTGACAGTGGCGGGTGCGCTCTGCTGGTTCAGGAAAGCGTATTGACTCAGGTCCCAGACTGTCTTGCCATCCGCGTTGGCGATGACACCGTCGTAGCGTTCGATCAGGCCGCGCCTTGCCGCTTCGAAGTCTGCCGTATCGGAGAAGGGCAGCCTTTGCAGCCACGCCTGGTTGTTGTGACGGGTGACGTCGGTTGCGTCTTTGGCCGGCGTCGCGGCGAAAGCGCCGATCGGGGCCAGCAGGGCAAGTGCCAGCAAGGGCTGTTTGAAGCGCATGGAAGGGTCCTTGTTATTGTTGAGGCGATCCACTCTAAGGAGCACGCCGGACGGCATCCAATACCAGAGCGGCATGGTGGCTATCGCGTTGCGCGATGGCTCAAGTGGCTCCAATCGTCATGATTTGCTCCACCAGCCACCCCAGCGCAGGGTCATGCTGACGATGCGTCAGGTGCACCAGTTCCAGTTCGAAGGGCTCCAGCGCAAAAGGCAATTCAAACAATTCAAGGGGCAGCAGCGTGGCGAACTGTTGCGCCAGCGTCATCGGCAGCACGGCGCACAGATCCGTGGCCGCCACTAGATGGGCGGCCTGCAGGTAGTTGGGTGTGGTGTAGACGATCTGCCGTGCGAGATTTTGCTCGGCCAGCCATTGATCGACCATGCCTCGGGTCTGACCGCCATGCACCCACAGGTGGCGCATCCGCAGAAACGCGTCCAGGGTCAAGCCGTTGCCCATTTCCGGGTGGCCTTGGCGCACCGCGACCCGCAACGTCTCGCGGCGCCACAGATGCCGGCCAAAGCGTGCCGGCACGTCATCGAAACGGCCTAGCACCAGGTCGAGTTCGCCGCGATCCAGTGCTTCGGCCGGCAGGTCCGGTGTCAGGTGCGCGACATCGATACGCAGCAATGGCGCTTGTACCTGAAGATTTGCCAGCAAGGGCGGCATGCACATCTGCTCGACGAAGTCGGTGACGGCAATGCGTAGCTGGCGTTGGCTGTGTTGCGGTTCGAAGGCATCGCCGATGACCAGGGTCTGCTCGATCTGCTGCAACGCTGCGCGGATTGGCCCTTCCAGCGCCAGCGCCCTGGGGGTAGGGCGCATGCGACGTCCGACGCGCACCAGCAGCGGGTCGCCCAGTTGATCCCGCAAGCGCGCCAGGGCGTTGCTGACGGTCGGTTGAGTCAGAGACAGACGCTCGGCTGCACGGGAAACGTTCTGCTCGCGAAGGAGCATGTCGAAGACCCGCAGCAGATTCAGATCGAAGTTCAATGTATTCATGCAGGGAATATATGGCATATGAAAATGAAATTTCAAAAATACTTGATGCCTGCTTAGTGTGACGCTGTTCTTTTTTCACAAAAGCAGGAGCGCCGCGCGTGAGTAACTCTTTTGAAATCCAGCAGGTCGCCGTCATTGGTGCCGGCACAATGGGCCGGGGCATTGTTGTCAGCCTCGCCAGTGCCGGGTTGTCGGTGTTGTGGCTGGAAAGCAATGCCGCCACCCTCGACGCGGGCCTGACCATGATCCAGCAGACCTGGGCGCAGCAAGTCGATAAACAACGCATCACCCAGGCCCATGCTGACGACAATCTGCGCCGTGTGCGGGCGGTGTCCGATTACGCCAGCCTGGCCGACGCCGACCTTGCGATCGAAGCGGTTTACGAGAACCTGGAAATCAAGCAGGCGATCTTCCGCGAACTGGATGCTCATCTGAAGCCGCAGGCGATTCTGGCCAGCAATACCTCTGCACTGGATATCGACAGCATCGCCGCCGTAACTGGCCGAACATCGCAGGTCTTGGGCCTGCACTTTTTCAGCCCGGCGCACATCATGAAACTGCTGGAAATCGTGCGCGGCAAGCACACCCAGAGCGCGGTGCTGCAAGTGGCGCAGGCCCTGGGCCAGCGCATCGGCAAAGTGGCGGTAATCGCCGGCAATTGCCCGGGCTTCATTGGCAACCGCATGCTGCGCAGCTACGTCGCTGAAGCACGCAAGCTCCTGCTTGAAGGCGCATTGCCGCACGAAGTGGATGAGGCGTTGCAGCAATTTGGTTTCGCCATGGGACCGTTTCGCATGTATGACGTGGTCGGCATCGATCTGGAGTGGCGCGCCCGTCAACTGGCCGGTCAGGGCATGGAGGCACCCTTGGTGCAAATCGACAATGCCCTGTGTGAGCTCGGTCGCCTGGGACAGAAGACCGGCGAGGGTTACTACCGATACGCTCCCGGCAGTCGCAAGGCAGAGCATGATCCGCAGGTCGATGCGCTTGTGCTCAAGGTTTCCCAGGGCCTGGGCTATCGCCGCCGCGTCATAGAACCGCAGGAAATTCTCGAACGTTGCCTGCTCGCGCTGGTCAACGAAGGCGCGAAAATTCTTGAAGAGGGCATCGCTGCCAACAGTCATGACATCGATCAGGTCTGGATCAATGGCTACGGTTTTCCCGCCGAGATCGGCGGGCCGATGACTTGGGCAGATTCGCAAGGGATTAACGCAATTGGCGCTCGCCTCGAACGCTTGCAGCAGGTGCTGGGCGAGCACTGGCGCCCCGCAGCGCTGATCGACCAATTGAGCATCCGCAACAAGCATTTCGGCGAAGTGGCGGGGGAACTGGCATGAACTATCAGGCTCCGTTGCGAGAGGTACGTTTTGTGCTGCACGAACTGTTTGACGTCTCGGGTCACTGCGAACAACTGGGCATCGACCTGGACCGCGACACGCTCGATGGCATTCTGGAAGAAGCGGCGCGTTTTGCCGGCGAAGTGATCGCACCGCTCAACCGCAATAGCGATGAACAGGGTTGTCAGCTTTCGGGTGGCGATGTCCGCACCCCGGACGGCTTCAAGGAGGCCTATGGTCAGTACGTCGACAACGGCTGGGCGAGCATGACCGGCCCCATGGAGTTCGGGGGGCAGGGTCTGCCGCAAATGGTGTCGGCCAGTTTCCATGAAATGCTGATGGCGGCGTCGTTGTCCTTTCGCATCTATTCGGGGCTCACCGAAGGTGCGGTGCTGGCGTTGCATCGCCATGGCAGCGAAGCGCTCAAGCAAGCCTGGTTGGGCAAGATGGTCAGCGGGCAGTGGACTGGAACCATGTGTCTCACCGAGCCCCAGGCCGGCACCGACCTTGCCTTGTTGCGCTCTCGCGCCCAGCCCGATGTCGATGGCAGCTTCGAGATTACCGGCAGCAAGATTTTCATCAGCGGCGGCGAGCAGGACCTGACGGACAACATCATTCATCTGGTACTGGCCCGCTTGCCCGATGCACCGGCAGGGGTCAAGGGCATCAGTCTGTTCCTGGTGCCCAAGGTGTTGCCAGATGGTCAGCGAAATGCCCTGAGCTGTGGTGCGCTGGAGCACAAGATGGGTATCAAGGGCGCTTCCACCTGCGTGATGAATTTCGACGGTGCGCGAGGCTGGCTGATCGGCGAGGCCAATCAAGGACTGGGCTGCATGTTCACCATGATGAACGACGCGCGTTTCCAGGTCGGCCTGCAAGGCTTGGGCATCGCCGAGGCTGCGTTCCAGGGTGGTTTGAGCTACGCCCGCGAACGCTTGCAATCGCGTTCGCTGACCGGTGCCGCGGCGCCGGATAAACCGGCTGATCCGATCATCGTCCACCCCGATGTGCGACGCATGTTGCTCACCCAGAAAACCCTTACCGAAGGCTGTCGGATGCTGGGCATCTACACGGCGCGGCAACTGGACCTCGAACACGCAGCGCAGGACCCCGAGACCCGGCGCGCGGCCTCCCGTCGCGCCGCGCTGCTGATCCCCATCGTCAAGGCATTCTTCACCGATGTCGGTCAGGAAGTCGCGAGCCTCGGCGTGCAGCTGTATGGCGGCCATGGCTACATCCGTGAGTGGGGCATGGAGCAACTGATGCGCGACAGCCGTATCACCCAGCTCTATGAAGGAACCAATGGCATTCAGGCGCTGGACCTGGTTCGCCGCAAACTGCTTGGCGACGGTGGTACGGAGCTGAACGCGCTGATCGAAGAGTTTGGCCGGCACGTCGATGCGGCCGGCGCTCACGTCGAACTGCAGGGGATGGCGGTCGCAGTCGCCCGACGACTCGAAGAATGGCGCGCGCTCGGCGCTTCCATCATCGAAGCCTGCCAGCGAGAGCCGCAGGAAATCGGCGCAGTCTCGGTGGATTTTCTCGCCTATTCGGCCTACGTCCTGCTGGCGGGTTTCTGGTTGCAGGCGGCGCTGCGAGCCAGCACCGAGTTGGCCAATGGCAGCAGCGAAACGGCCTTTTACCATGCCAAGCTGCACGCTGCCGATTTCTACTGGCGCCGCGTGTTGCCGCGCGCCACGGCTCATCGCGAGGCGTTGCTCGGCGGCGCTGACTGCCTGATGGCCATGCCGGCCTGCGACTTCGCGTGTTGATTGCAGACCCACAATAATAAGGAGGCGCTGCCATGCAGCCATTCAGCTTTGCTACCACCGCGCAGATTCTCTGCGAAGCCGGCTCGGCCCGGCGCCTGGCCGGCCTTTGTCGCGAGCGTGGAGCGCGGCGTGTATTGATCGTCACCGATCCTGGGATCGCCCGGCTGGGACTGTTGGATGACGTGTTGCCCGGCTTTACCGAGGCGCAGGTCGCTGTGGCTATTTTCAGCGAGGTATCGGCCGACCCGAGTCAGGCGTGTGTGCTGGCCGCCACGCAACGCGCGCAGCATATCGGCGCGGACCTTATTGTAGGTTTCGGCGGTGGCAGCTCGATGGACGTCGCCAAATTGGTCGCGTTGCTGGCCAGTCCCGATTGCGCGCAGTCTATCGCCGAGTTGTACGGCGTCGACAAGGTGCGCGGGCGACGTCTGCCGCTGATCCAGGTGCCAACAACTGCGGGGACCGGTTCGGAGGTCACGCCGATCGCGATCGTCACCACCGGCGACACCAGCAAGCTGGGCGTGGTCTCGCCATTGCTGCTGCCGGATCTGGCAGTGCTGGATGCCGCCTGCACATTAGGTCTGCCGCCGGCCGTGACAGCCGCGACGGGAATCGATGCCATGGTGCATGCGATCGAGGCCTACACCAGCAAACTCAAGCGCAATCCTCTTTCGAGCCTGCTGGCTCGCGAGGCGCTGCGGCTGTTGTCCGGCAATCTGCACCAGGCGGTGCATGATGGCAGCAATCTGGCTGCTCGTCAGGCCATGCTGCTCGGCGCCTGTCTTGCGGGCCAGGCGTTTGCGAATGCGCCAGTTGCGGCGGTGCATGCGCTGGCCTATCCGTTGGGCGGGCATTTCCACATTCCCCATGGGTTGGCGAATGCGCTGGTTTTGCCCCACGTGCTGCGATTCAACCTGCCCGTCGCGACAGCGGACTATGCCGAGTTGGCGCCGGTGATTCTGGGCGAGCGCTTGAAGGCGGGGGATCATCGTGACCAGGCCGAACAGTTCGTTGCAGAACTGGCGCAACTGGGTCCCCGTTGCGGGCTGCCAGACCGCCTGCGCGATACCGCAGTCACCAAAGAAAGCCTGGCTCGACTGGCGGCGGACGCGATGCAACAGCAACGCCTGCTGGTGAACAATCCGCGTGAAGTCAGCGAAGCCGACGCCCTGGCGATCTATGAGGCGGCGTATTGATGAGTCACCCGAGACAACGCGACAGCTACCGGCACTTCACGACGATCGCTACCCGCTGGCATGACAACGACGTCTATGGACATGTGAACAACGTCGTCTACTACAGCTTTTTCGACACTGCGGTGAATCGTCTGCTGATCGAACGAGGCGGGCTGGATATCCACCACGGACCGGTCATCGGCCTGGTGGTGAACTCAAGCTGCGATTACTTCGCGCCGATCGCCTTTCCACAGCTCATCGAGGTCGGTCTGTCGGTGACCCGGCTGGGTAACAGCTCGGTGTCCTACCAGCTTGCGGTATTTGCCGATGGTCACGACCTGGCCAGTGCGCTGGGACGCTTCGTACACGTTTTCGTCGACCGGCATGATCGCCGCTCGGTCCCCATTCCCGAAGCGCTGCGCGGGGCCTTGAATAAATGGCTTTGTGACGGCTTATCTTCCCCGAACAAGGAATTGCAAACATGAAAGACGCCATCATCGTAGCCACTGCCCGCACGCCGATCGCCAAAGCGATGCGCGGTGCATTCAACGACTTGAAGACGCCGAGCATGAGCGCCATTGCCATCCGCGCCGCCGTCGAGCGCGCCGGCATCGAACCTGCGCAGATCGAGGATCTTGTGCTGGGTACCGCCATGCAAAGCGGTACGGCGGCAATCAACCCGGCGCGCCTGTCGGCGTTGGCGGCCGGGCTGCCTGTCTCAGTGAGCGGACAGACCATCGACCGCCAGTGCGCATCGGGTCTGATGGCTATTGCCATTGCCGCCAAGCAGATCATGGTCGACGGCATGCTGGCGACCGTTGGCGCCGGACAGGAACAGATCAGTCTGGTCCAGCATGCCCACAACCAATTGGCGAGCGAGGCCTACGACGCCAATGTGCTGCGCATGAGCGAACACGCCTACATGCCGATGCTGCAGACGGCCGAGTACGTGGCGCGACGGTATGGCATCAGCCGTGAGTCGCAGGACACCTACGCGCTGCAATCACAGCGACGTACTGCTGCCGCTCAGGCGGCTGGACTGTTCGCCGACGAAATCATTCCAGTCTCTACGCGCAAGCGGGTCGTCGATAAGGAAAGCGGCGCGGTCAGCTATCAGGACGTCCGGCTTGCTGCGGACGAAGGCAATCGCCCCAATACCGTACTGGCGGATCTGCAAGCGCTGAAACCGGTGGTGGAGGGTGGCTGTGTCACGGCGGGCAACGCCAGCCAGTTGTCCGATGGCGCCAGTGCCTGTGTATTGCTGGAAGGGAGTTTGGCGGCTCGACTGGGGAGCACACCGTTAGGGCTTTATCGCGGCATCGCCGTGGTCGGTCTGGCGCCGGAAGAAATGGGGATCGGACCGGTACTGGCGGTGCCTCGTTTGCTGCGTGAACACGGTTTGACGGTGGACGACATCGGCTTGTGGGAGCTCAACGAAGCGTTCGCCTGCCAGGTGCTGTACTGCGCCGAGCGATTGGGCATCGACCCAATGAAACTGAACGTCAATGGCGGTGCGATTTCCATCGGGCATCCCTACGGCATGAGCGGGGCGCGTATGGTTGGTCATGCATTGCTGGAGGGAAAGCGACGCGGGGTGAAGTTCGTGGTGGTGACGATGTGTGTGGGCGGCGGGATGGGAGCGGCGGGATTGTTCGAGGTGTTGTAACCGAAGCCCGAATATGGATTGGCAGCGTGCAGGCTGACGTTCAGAAAAACCTTCCGAGTGTCAGCAGAAAAGCCGGTCAGTTAGATCGGCTTTTTTGTGCTTCGCAGCCCACTAAAACCATAGCCTATGGGCATGCGCTGTGACGGCAACAGGAATTGAAAAAAGAAATGGGTACACGGTGAATCGGTCCTGATTCTGTAGACGCATTAGAAGGACTGCTTCTGGCCGCTTTCTGCCTGTCGCGGTGCCGCTGACCAACTCTGCATGTACACCATGTGCACCCGGACAACATCCGGCCAAAGCCAGCACTGGATCAGGGAGGAGCGTCATCTGTACATAGGTGAACTTGCCCGGTTGTCGGGGTGCACTGCCAAAGCCCTTCGTTTGTATGAGCAACTGGGCCTGCTGAGCCCTCAGCGCCTTGGCAGTTAAGGGACAGAGTCAAGCGCTGGCGTCATGTCAATCGAAGGTGACAGCACAGGAGCAGGCACTTCAAAGGTCATCGGTTTTGTGAAATCACACCACCCATGTATTGATTTAAATCGCGAAAATCCTTAACGCTCCATGAGTGCGGCGATAGCTTTACTCCATTCTCACGCAAGGTTCTTGGAATTAAATCGCCATTTGGGCGAAGTATTATCGAAGATACAATCACGCCCGGATAATCATGTAATCGTTTTTTGAAAGCGGAGGTTGTTAGATCAGGTGTAGGCGGATTGCTTTTATTAGCCAGCGTTCCTGTTGCTTTGAGATCCATTCCGTGGCACATGCTGCATCGCTGTAGATAGAGATTTTTTCCATTAGCATTATCCGCGAAGGATGGCGATGTTTGAGTCAGCGATAAAATTCCTAGCGCAGCGATGAATAATCTTTTCATTGTTTTATCTTCCTTGATGGGATCCGCGTCGATTGGACGAGATTTGGGGCGCGGGAAAGATATCAGCCATCGCGTCGGCCTACACCGTCATTTCTGATGCCCATTAAACCAGCACGTTTTCCCGGCGCATCCCGGTACCATTCTTGGCCAATTTCTGCCTGTTACGACCTGCTGAAACCGACCGGAGGCTGAGGGTTGTTTGATCCGAATCAAGCTGAATTGCCCAGGACACGCCGATAGTCCAACTATGCTGATCGGAGCATTACATTGAGTTGATTCTGTATTCACTTTCGCTGTAAGCGCTGTGCTACCGGGCCGGGCACCTCCTGCAGCTTGCTGGCGTTTTTCTCCCTCCTCAGGCATCGCGAAAACAGGGTGAAAATTATGGTGGCGCTGACTAAGAAACCTTCGACAGCCAAGTCGAGCGACACCGATGTCGGCATGCTTTGCGAACTTCGATCACGGGCCGAGCGAGTTGCAGAAGGTCAATCGCTGCGTGAGCGTGTGCCGCGAAGCAGTCATGCCACCTGGCTGCAACCCGCCAACCGCCGCGACCCCGTCGCGATACTCGAACAATCGAGCAAGGGCCGCTTGCCAGAGCTCCTGCCCATTCGCTATGGCCGCATGCTGCACAGTCCGTTTACCTTTATGAGGGGCTCGGCGGCACTCATGGCCCACGACCTCGCGACCACGCCCAGCACCGGCATCCGGGTCCAGGCCTGTGGCGACTGTCATCTGCTGAACTTCGGTTTGTTCGCCACCCCCGAGCGCAATCTGGTCTTTGACATCAACGACTTCGACGAAACCTTGCCCGGGCCCTGGGAGTGGGATTGCAAACGTCTGGCGGTCAGCTTTGTCTTGGCTGCACGCGATATTCAACTGTCCGCCGCCGAGGCCAGGGACTGCGTTCTCGAATGCGTTTGTGCCTATCGGCAACGCCTGCGCGAATACTCCCGAATGAGTCCTATGGAGGTCTGGTACGCGCGTCAGGAGGTGGACAGCATCACGGCCATGGCTCAAAAAGGACCCATCAGAAAGAATCGCGAGGAGATCGCCGAAAGGGCCCACGCACATGTAGCAGAGCATCTGTTTCCGAAAATTGTCTGCGAGGAAAGCGGTCACTATCGCTTCATTGAACATCGGCCGACCCTTTTCCATGTCGCTGAAGCGGAATTCGAAGCGCACGTTCATGATCGGCTTTCCGACTACCGACAATCGCTGCCCGATGAGCGTCGGGTGCTGTTGGATCGTTACCGCCTGGAAGACTTCGCCATGAAGGTGGCAGGCATTGGCAGCGTCGGAACCCGGTGCTATGTCGTGCTGCTTGTCGACAAGGACGGACATCCGCTGTTGCTGCAATTCAAGCAAGCCTGCCGCTCCGTCCTGGAACCCTATTGTGGCAAGAGCCAATATCAACGACAGGGCCAGAGAATCGTCGTCGGCCAGCGGCTGATGCAGTCCGCCAGCGACATCTTTCTGGGGTGGGTGCGCGGTCGGCATCAGCATGATTTTTTCGTTCGCCAGTTGCGCGACATGAAGTACACCGCTCCGGTGGAAAAATTCTCGGCTGTGCAGCTTAAACGCTATGCGCAGGTGTGCGGATGGACACTGGCCAGGGCACATGCCAAGTCCGGAGACGCAGCGAGCATCAGCGGTTATCTGGGTGGGAGCGATACCTTTGACCTGGCTCTGGCGGCGTTTGCCCAATCCTATGCGGATGAGACCGAGCGCGATCATGCGGCCCTGGTGGAAGCTGTACGCGCCGGGCGGATACACGCGCAGATCAACGAGTAGCCCGCTCTGGTCAATGAAACCCGCTTGCTGGAGAGAACGCGAGCAGTAGATGCGCTGCCTGGGACGTTGACCTGCACGCTGAGAGCGCTTCAGGACTTGTGATCGTTGTCAGCTTTCAAGTGAGCTATCTGATAAATATGATTAACAACCGCGAAGAAGAAGCCCGTGGATAAGCCGCACATGAGTATGCCGATCAAGCCCTCGGTCGGCCCGAACAACCGCCACGGTTTCGCGAGCGTCACGTCTCCGTAACCAATCGTTGCGTAAGTCACCCCGGAGAAGTAGAAGGCCGTTTCAATATCGGGCAGACATTTTTGCCACAGATAGAACATCCCCCAGATCGAGATCTCTAGCATATGGAGCAGAATCAGGTAGGAGGCCACCCACACCAGTCTGCCAATAATGGCCCAGAGGTGATGTAGATGCAGCGTTTCCAACCGAGCCAGAGCCTTCAGTAACAAAGCCAGGCCGATTGCATGCACCACCACGGTAATGGCCGCCAGCCCCCATGCGAAGACGATAATTGAAGGCATCGGTGTTCCTCATGGAGGCTGTGACAGGGATCGATTGCCGCCTCGCAGAGGCTCTGGCGATAAGCATCCCATCGGCGGGTCAACGCAAAGGACCTTGACCCGTTGTTGGGCTGACGCTCTTGAGCATAGTGCACTGAGAATCCCGGCAGTTTCCTCGGTGACCCATGCACCTGACAGCGCCGTCAAGCCCATGCAATGACACACAGCCGACCCTTTTGCATTTGTGCTCACTGACGCAACAGCGCGCAATGATCCTGTTCCGGTTGCGCCGCCGTGTACCACACGTAATCAGCGTTTTCGGCGCTCACGGTCTTGCCCGCTTCGGCTAACACCAACACCACGTTGCCCTGGGCGGCGCCGAGGTCTTTGAGGTGCAACGGCACCCCCAGGTCCTTGCGCACATGGAACGCCCCGGCCAGCAACAGGGCAGGGGTTGGCGCGGCCAGCAGGCGTTCGGCCATGCGCCGGTCGCGCTGCTGTTGCACAGCGAGCATGGCCGGCAGCAGCGCTTCAGGTAGCAACCCGCAATGGGACCCTCGGATGTCGTCCAGCAGCGTGGCTTGAACCTGCGGCCTGGTGGAGGCGTCGCCACTCAGCGTCGGGCGCTGTTGGTAGATCTGCAGGATCTGCGACCGGTCGAGGTTGGCCGCCAGCAGCGGGTAGGGTTGACGCAACGCGTAGTTGACCACTGCCCCGTAAACCCCCCAATCCCAATTGGCTTGCCAGGCCAGCGCCTGATAAGGATCGGCCGGCGGGTGACCGGCACGGCTGGCGGCCTGCGCCGCATCGACCCTGGCTTGTTGGTCCGGGTTGAGCATTTCCATCAGCAGACTGCCCTGGGGACGTTGCGCCGCCAGTTCGCGCAGCAGCCAGAGTTGCAGCGCGTGGTGATCGGGGTTGTCGTGTTGTTCACCCACCAGCACCCGGGGCGCGCCAGCCAGGTGCTCGACCAGTTCCTGCGGGGTCAGGGCGCGACCGGTGGCCAGTTCACGGATCACCCCGAAATCGGCGTGATCCCGGCCTTGCGGAGCAATTGGTGCCGGTGGTGCTGCGGCGTGATGGGATTGGCAGGCAGCCAGCAGGCTGAACAGGCAAAGCAACAGAATGCGCATCGGTTTTCCTTATCAGGGCCCTTGATTCACCACCTGAGGATGGGTGATCAGCGCGCGATAATCAAAGGATGGCCACGTTCCGGGTGGCGCTGAATCAGGACCTGCAAGCCATAGACCGCTTCCAGCGCTTCGGCGGTCAGGACTTCGTCCGGGGGGCCGTAGGCGTGGGGGCGACCGTCCTGCAACAGCAGCAGATGATCGCAATAGCGCGCGGCAAGATTGAGGTCGTGCAGGATCACCAGCACCGCCGCGCCGCGCCCGGCGAAATCGCGCACCGCTTGCAGGGTGGTGTGCTGGTGCAGCGGGTCGAGCATTGACTCCGGTTCATCGAGCAACAGGGTCTGCCCCTCGGCGCCCGGCCACAATTGCGCGAGCACCCGCGCCAGGTGCACGCGCTGGCGCTCACCCCCGGACAGGGCCAGATAACTGCGTCCGGCCAGGTGCAAGGCGTCGGCGGCGCTGAGCGCCTCGGCGACGATTTGCGCATCGCGCACCCGGCCACTGGCATGGGGCAAACGGCCCATGGCCACGACTTCATTGACCGAAAAGGCGAAGTTCAGGCTCGAACTCTGGGGCAACACCGCCAGTCGTCTGGCCCGCTCCTGACCTGGCCAGTCGCTCAGCTTTTGCCCGTCAAGGCTGACTGTGCCCTCGCTGGCCGCAAGCTCATCGCACAAGGCCGCGAGCAGGGTGCTTTTGCCGGCGCCGTTCGGTCCAAGGACGCCGAGGACCCGGCCCGGATGCAACTGAACATCGATGCCCGCCAACACGGTGCGACTGCCGCGCCGTACTGCCAGGTTGTTTGCGCGCAACATCAGGAACGCCCCCGCACCAGCAAGTACAGGAAGAAGGGCGCACCGATGAGTGCCGTGACGATGCCGATCGGCAATTCGGCCGGCGCCAACAGCAAACGGGCGACCAGATCGGCCAGCAGCAACAGGCTGGCACCGGCGAGCAATGACGCCGGCAACAACACCCGATGATCCGGACCGACCAGCAGGCGCATCAGGTGCGGAACCACCAGGCCGATAAAGCCGATCAACCCCGCGGCGGCCACGGCCGCACCGACGCCCAGCGCCGTGCACAACACCAGTTCCAGTTTGATCCGCTCAACGTTGAACCCCAAGTGACGCGCTTCCGATTCGCCCAGCAGCATCGCATTGAGTGCCGCAGCTCGACGGGGCAACCACAACGCCACGCCCACGGCCACGATCAGCAACGGCCACAAGCGTGAGTAACTGGCACCGTTGAGGCTGCCCAGGTTCCAGAAGGTCAGGGTGCGCAGCGTGGCGTCATCCGCCAGGTAGGTGAACAGCCCGACCCCGGCGCCGGCCATCGCCGTCATGGCCACGCCTGCCAACAGCAGGGTCGCGACGTCGGTCTGGCCATTGCGGCGCCCGAAGCGATACACCACCGCCGTGACGATCAGGCCACCGACGAACGCACTGACCGACAGCAGATAAGGTTCGATGGCTGGCGGCAGTCCACCGATCAGGCTGCCGCCGACAATGGCGAGGGCCGCGCCCAGCGCCGCACCGCCGGACACGCCGACCAGCCCCGGATCAGCCAGCGGGTTGCGAAACAGCCCCTGCATGGCCACGCCGGACAATGCCAGCACCGAACCGACCGCGATGCCGAGCAAACTGCGCGGCAGACGGATTTGACCGAGAATCAGCTGCGCCTGCTGGGTATCGGCGCCGTCCAGGGGCAGCCCGAGCAGCCTAAAACCCGCCAGCCAGGTTTCGCCCAGCGGCAGGCTGACGGGCCCGAGGGCCAGGGACAGCCAGAACACCAATAGCAGCAACAGGGCCAGGCCTGTCAGCAACGGACGCGGCCGGATAATCGCCGTCATCGCCGGGCCCCGGCAGTCCGGGCCAGGCACGCATCGGCGCAGAGCAGAAGGGGTTTCACAGGCATCAGGGACTTCCTTGGTCGATCAAAGACGTAGACGGTGGCGGCAAGGTCAGGCACGACCGGTGACTGATTGCTGAAAAGATCAGACTTTACTGGCGGCCAGGTAAGCACCCAAACGCCGCCCCATTTCCTCGCCCAGGGCCTGCAAGCCACTGAGCGGACGAACCATGACCTCGAACTCGACAATTTTTCCCTGTTCGTTGAAGCGGATCAGGTCGATGCCTTTGAGCTGTTTCTCGCCGACCCTGGCGCTGAATTCCAGCACCACATTCAAGCCGTCGGCGGTGGCCAATTCGCGGTGGTAGGCAAAGTCCTGAAAGACGTTGAACACCGTGTTGAGAATCATCGAGACCACCGGTGCGCCCGGGTATGGCGTATGGGCCATCGGCGAGCGGAAGATCGCGTTCGGGTCGAGCAACCCGGGCAGGGCACTCAAGTCGCCGCTGCGGATCATCGCGTGCCACTGGTCCAGGGACGCGGCGGCGTCGGCTTGCAGTTTCAGTCCAGACATTTTCAACTCCTGTTTTTTGTTGTTGTTCAAACCTTGCCTGATGCGGTTTCTCGACGGCGCCGGGTAATGGCCTCGACGGCATCGTCCGCCCACACACTGTAGATCGCCGGGCCGGGATGAAAACCATCCCGTGCCATCGAACCGGCCACGGGCGCCAGGCGGGTGGTCAGCATCGTACAGTGATCGTTGCCAGTCGCCAGCCCGGCGAGCCGTGTATTGAAACGCGCCGCCCGATTGCCCAGGTACCAGCGCAGCGGCTGCGGCAATGCGGGAAACAGGTGCATGGGTGGAAGAGGGGACATGACGATCTGCGTCGCCGCGAATTTATCGCGCAGCACATCGATCAACTGCTGTTGCAAGGCGATCCACTGATCGACCGACAACGTGCTGGTGACATCGTTGACGCCAATGGACAGCAGCACCACATCGAAGGGGTGCGGCGGGTGCTGTTCGAGCAGATCCAGCAGCGCCCGCGAGTCCAGGCCGGAGCGCGCCCAGAGCTTCCAGAGCACTCGATGATCGTTGGCCAGACGGCTGACCACTTGACCGCTCAGGGCTTCAGTCTGAGTCGATGCGCCGACACCGGCAGCGGCGCTATCACCCACAATCAGCACACGAAGGTCTTTGCCGGAGCCCACCACGCCTTCGCGCTCGCCCTCGGCTTCCGGAAGCTTTGGCGTGACCCGACGGGTGTGTGCACCCTGCATGAGCAACAAGGGGCCGAGCAGGATGTTGGCCAGCGTTTCAATCTTGCTCATACCGAGGCTCCTGAGAGAAGAGCCATAGATTCGCTTAAAAATCGCCCACGAAAAAGCCCGGCTGATCAGGCCGGGCTTTTTGCGGATATTGCAGTGAGGCGATGTGTTCAGGCGACAGTGTTGCCTTGCAGGCGATCCGAGCCATCGGCAGCGACGGTGTTGCCTTGCAGGCGATCCGAGCCATCGGCAGCGACGGTGTTGCCTTGCAGGCGGTCGGAGCCATCGGCAGCGACAGTGTTGCCTTGCAGGCGATCAGAGCCATCGGCAGCGACGGTGTTGCCTTGCAGACGGTCGGAGCCATCGGCAGCGACAGTGTTGCCTTGCAGACGGTCGGAGCCATCAGCGGCGACGGTGTTGCCTTGCAGGCGGTCCGAACCATCGGCGGCGACGCGGTTTTCGATCAGGCGGTCCGAGCCACCTTCAGCCACACGGCTTTCAATCAGACGATCCGAGCCACCTTCAGCGACAACAGGCTGAACAGAGGTCGCGGCAAAAGCGTTAACGGCGAAGATCGAAAAAGCGATGCTGAGGATGGTTTGGCGTTTCATGATCGTGTGCTCCAGGGGTGTTGTTTGTTGGGTATGGAGCCCATGTTACGCCGCGGATTTTTTAAGAGAACTTCATTGAGTCAATGGTGACTATCGACGCAGTCAATGAATGGGCCAAGGCACTTTGTGCAGGCACCGGCTTGCCGGCGATGGTCATCTCAAGGGCACCATCGCCCTCCCGCTGGATACCGCTGGCTTCATTGCTCAGTGATACAAAGCTCCCCGGTGGCGCGTATCAGTGCCTGGCCATGCAGCGCATCCTTGATCAGGCCGGAACGCTGGGCGGCCAACCAGGCCGGGCAGTCCGGGTCCACGCGATAAGGCGCGAAATCGGCGTATTGCTGCAGCAGTCGGTTTTGCAATTCGTCCAGTTGTGGCCTGATTTTATTGAGGTCCGGCCGTGGCACGTCAGGCGCCTTGCTCGCCGCTTGCCACTGCGCCAGCAAGCCGTACTGCACCAGTTTGTTGGCTTCGATCTGGGCGGCGATCAACTCGGCCGCGTCCTCCGGGTCCACTTTGTGTTCGATCGCCTGCCGGCGGGCATTGGCGATGACCAGCGTCTCCCGGGCGGTATCCTGGATCGGCTTGCCACTGTCCCATTTGGTCAGTGCCACCTGATCAGCAAGATTCAAGCGCTCGTTGATCGTGGCCAGCAGCGGTTGCAACGCATCGGGTGCCGGGGTGGGAGCAGCGGCCTGGGTGCCACTGGCGAGAACGCCAAGCAGGGCTCCCGTCAGCAGCGGTGAAAGGCGCGAAAAGTGGAGCATAAGCAGACCTCATCGGGAGCGGAGTTCATACAGAGGTCTTATGTAGCACAGGCGCGACGAACGGACGAGTGGTCACGGCGCAATCAAGCGCACTGAGGCTCGGCCAGCCGCCGCTCAATCTGCGCCAGCTCCCAGGTGCTGAGCAGACTCACCGGGTCGGTGCCGTAACGCTGCCAACCGGCGAGCGTACGACCGTCCGAGCTGAGGCAATGCAGGCAGTGGCGCAGTTGATGCGCCTCGACCTCCAGCGTCAGGTGCCAACCCTCGATGTCGACCTGCACCTGGCAGGCCACGGCTTGTTCGTCCAGGCGCGTTAACGTACGAATGCCTTGGGCGACATCACGCAATTGCTGATAAACCTCGCGAGCGGTCAAGGGGGGCACAAGTGTCTCCGACAGATACAGGGCAGCGGGCAATGGGGTGGCACAGGATAATCGATCAAGCACAAAACGGGTGCCCATGAAAAAGCCCGGCTGATCAGGCCGGGCTTTTTGCGGGTATGGCGGTGAGGCGATGTGTTCAGGCGACGGTGTTGCCTTGCAGGCGATCAGAGCCATCGGCAGCGACAGTGTTGCCTTGCAGGCGGTCGGAGCCATCGGCAGCGACGGTGTTGCCTTGCAGGCGGTCCGAACCATCGGCTGCGACGCGGTTTTCGATCAGGCGGTCCGAGCCACCTTCAGCCACACGGCTTTCAATCAGACGATCCGAGCCACCTTCAGCGACAACAGGCTGAACAGAGGTCGCGGCAAAAGCGTTAACGGCGAAGATCGAAAAAGCGATGCTGAGGATGGTTTGGCGTTTCATGATCGTGTGCTCCAGGGGTGTTGTTTGTTGGGTATGGAGCCCATGTTACGCCGCGGATTTTTTAAGAGAACTTCATTGAGTCAATGGTGACTATCGACGCAGTCAATGACTGTACGGCGGCGCTTTAGGCAGGCGCCGGTTCATTTTATCAAGCGCCCCCGGTACAGATATCACCGCGCAATTGCCAACTACGAGTGTCCGTCAACAACCTGCCGCGCATGACACCTGAATCAATCCGGCTGCTCGTCATCCGCAGGCACCAACTTCCAACTGTCATCCGGATCAAACAGCTTCATCGACTGCGCCAGCTTTTCACCTTCCGGCCCCAGGTCTTTCTCGAATACCTGACCGTCATGGCTGATCATGAAACTCATCACGCCGCTCTCGCCGTACTTCGCCGGCCAGGCGATCAGTGCAAAGCCCCGGCTCATCTTGTCGCCGATCAGGTAGCTATAGGCACCGCCGGGTGCCGAAGGACCCTGGCCATCGAGGATGCGGAATCGGTAGCCATGCCAGTCCTGGCCGGCAATGGTCTTGCCGAACTCGGGGCCCAGCGGGCTGATCTGACCACTGTTGTCGTCCGCCCAGTAGAGCCCGTCGTGCTGGCCCGGGGTGCTGAAGATTTTCTGCGCGTATTCAAGTGCGCCGTCACCGTCACGGTCCACCGATGCGTAGTCCATCTGCGCGTCGTGATAAGCCAGCGCCGATTGCACGGCGGCGAGTTCGTTGCGACCAATCTGACGAGCGCGGATTTCGGCGTTGCCAGCCTTGATGTCGAAGCGCCAACCTTGCGCGCTTTTGACCAGGGGAATAGGCAATGTCCAGTGGTCACCTCCTACCGACAGAATCGCCTTGCCGTCGCTGGTTTTTTCAATGCGGTGTTGCTCGCGGTATTGCTTCAAAAACGCATCCACGTCCTTGCGCTCCGTGCCTTCGCGCGGGATGTAGGTGCGCCATTCGTTGCCCAGCAGCTCGGTCAGGCGTTTCTGATCGGCGTGTTTTGTGCCCAGTGCTTCGACGAACGCCTGGGCAGCCTTTTCCGGAGTTGGAAATGCCTGCTGCGCCATGGCCATGCATGACCAGGCCAAGCCGGCCGTGATCGCCAGGGCACTGCCAAGCAAGCCCTTGAGAGTCGGTACTCGAGGATGGTTATTCAACGGCGGCCCCCCCTTTGACGCGCGGGTGGAGTGGACGGCCGACTGATTTGTTGACCGGCTGAACGCGAAGCGCTGGGACGCTGGACGGATGCCTGACTGGCCCGGCCACGACTGGCTTGCAGGTTGGCCTGGGACGGCGAGCGCGCGCCGGCGAAGGCGTTGTCGCGGGCACTGCCGCGGCTGGCGGGCTTCGCGGCCGGCCGGTTTTGCGTGGTCTGGCGTGCCTGTGCATTGCCCTGTGCGCGTTGATTGACCTGCGCCGTCTCTTTCCTGGACGTCTGATTCTCCCGAGTATTCCTGGCCGTGCCCTGGCCTCTGTCAGCTGCTTGCGGTCGATCTGTGGCCCTGGACCTGTCGGCAGCCTTGGGCCGGTCTGCCCCGGCTTGCAACCGATTGCCCGAGTCACGCGCCTGGGCTTCGCGGGCCCGATCCCGGGCTTCGAGGTTGCTGGTGGCCGGTCGTTCGATGCCGTGTTTGTCCATCGAACTACGGGCCCTGTCACGCGCCTGGGCACGCTGGGCATTGTCCCCCCGATAAGCCTCACGTTGATTGGCACCGTCCAGTTGACGGCCGTACTGTTCGCGGCTCCTGGTGTCTCGATAGGGCACGCCATTGCGATGCACGGGGTTGTGCTGCCAGCTGTTATTGGTGATTCGGTTGTTGCCATTGATGTTGTTGTAGCGATTGACGTTGATGTCGACGTCGTTATTGCCCCAGTCGCATTCCCCCCATAACGCGCCAATGATCGCCACACCGGTCCCGAACGCCAGCCCGGCCATCAACGCCTGACCGGGGTAATAGGCCGGTGGCGGTGGATAGTAGGCTGGCGGCGACGCTGGATAAGGCCAGGTGCCGTAGGTGGTGGTCGGGTTATAGGTGGGGACGTACACCACCTGCGGATCAGCGGGCTGAATGATGATGGTGGAGCTGCTGCTGGCCGGGGGCGGAGCGGACGCTGTGGTCGTGGGGGCCGCTGCCGGGGCGGGTGCCGCCACGTTCTGGATGGTCACGTTCTGATACTGGTTGCTCTGCAGGTTGCCGGCGGCTTGTGCCTGACGACGCAAGCGTTGCACCCCCTCCATGACATCGTCCGGTTGTGCCAGGAAGGCATCACCCAAGCGCTGAACCCACACCGGGTCCTGTCCCAGCGTCGCCAGGACCTGGGGGAAGGCGACCAGCGCCTGCACACTGGGGTCCCACGGCTGGTTTGCCACTTGCTTGACCGCGTCATCGCCCTTGGCGTCCGGACTGGCTTTCGACCAGGTGACCGCTTCGGCGACTTCCCCAGGGTAGGTAGTAGCCATCAACACCTGTGCCAGCAGTGGGTCCGGGTAAAGCGCGATGGGCGCCAGCATCTGATCCAGTTGCTCCTGGGTAAACACGGCATCTTTCGCGGGCGCCGGGATCGGCGTGCCGGGGGCAGGGTTGGCGGTGGTGGTGGCGGTCTCTGCGGTCTGTGCAATGCAGGGCGCGCCGCTCAAAAACAGCAGCGCTGACAACGCATAAAGAATTGGAAGGCGCATCGCAGCCCCCTGTGATCTGGCAATTGGAAAGGAGTGGATCAATGCCAGGGAGGTGACAGCTGACTTTGCAAGCCACAGACCTCGATGCCGTTCAGTAATAGTAGCAAACAAAAAATATCTGCCACTGAGATCGGCGCGCAGCCAGGGGGCGATTGCCTGCGCGGTAAGCAGGTGGGCGCCAGATGGGGCAGTCGGCCGACTACCCCCGAAAATCCACGAAGGTTATTCACGCGGAAAAATGGCGCCTCAGCCGTCCGTTTTCACCTTGGGAATGTACGCGGCACTGCCGGATTCATGGGCGTGAAACAGGCGGGCGCCGTTGTTGGGCCTGGTGGTGATCAACTGATGATCGGCAGTCAGATAACCCAGCGGCAACCGATTGATGTCTTCGTACTGTTCGAAAATGATCGTGCGTTCGGGATTCCAGCGCTCGCCACTTTTCTTCTCCAGCCACGCCATGAGCGCTGTGCTGTCACCGGTTTTTGGGAGGTCCGAGTCCGGCAGTACGTAGTAGAACGGTGAGCCGTGGTTTTGCAGGTACATGGGCAACTTGTTGTCGACGTCTACCAGCACCAGGCGCCATTCGTTCCACGGCGCCGTTTTGCTGGCTTCGGCACGCACATCCCTGGTGAACTGCATGACGCCGCCGTCTCCGCCGTTGGTCCAGGGGTAGACGACACCCAGAATCAACCATAAAAAAACCGCCGCGCCGGCAATGCCCTTGGTCCAGCCGGGGCCGCTGACTTTACCGGCAGCCTCGCGTTCGGCCATGCGCCGGGTGACCCACCAGGCCGCCAGCAATTGGGCAAACGGCACCAGCGGCAATACGT
This sequence comes from Pseudomonas sp. MT92, assembly GCF_058792515.1. Classification (NCBI taxonomy): domain Bacteria; kingdom Pseudomonadati; phylum Pseudomonadota; class Gammaproteobacteria; order Pseudomonadales; family Pseudomonadaceae; genus Pseudomonas; species Pseudomonas sp. MT92. The sequence goes on along the minus strand of NZ_JBXAFA010000027.1, from coordinate 1,924 downwards.
AATAACTGCGCCGGCTGCCACTGGCGGTGAAGAACAGGAACAACAACCCCAGGCCGCCGATCAGCCAGCGAACGTTGGGCTCGGTGTGCTTCCAGCTGCGCACGGCCACCCACAGGCCGAGTATCCAGCAGGGCGCCCAGGGCAGGGTGTAGACCGGCAGATAAATCAGATAGGTGTAGATCGGGCCAAATTGGTCGAAAGGATGAAAGAACCGGACCACGTTTTCCCGAAAGACCAGATCCAGCCCGCTCTGTCCGTAGCTAGGTGTGCCGTAACGATGCGACAGCAGGAACGGCAACATGTAGAACGCGCCCGCAATCAGTATCGCCAGGCACAGACGTGGATTGAGGTGGTTTTTCCAGCGCCCTTCGCCCAGCAGGTGCGGCAGCAGGATCAGCCCGGGAAGAATGAACCCGATCAAACCCTTGAACAGCGATGTCAGCGCCAGTATCAGAAAAAATACGATATAGCGACTCAGGCGCGTGTCGTTGGGGCCGCGCCAATACCACCAGACCGCGCCCAGGACACCGCAAACCGTGAGGATGTCCGCCGTGGCGACCCGAGCCCAGAACACGAAAAAGAACGTCGTTGCCAGAAACCAGCCAGCGATCAGGCCCGTGCCTTTGCGATACAACTGTTCGCCGATCAGGTAGACCAGCCAGACGCTCAGCCACGCCGACAAGACCGAGGGCAGGCGTAGGGACCAGTGCCCGAGGCCACCCATCAAGTGGGCCGTGGCCGTGATCAACCAATAGGAGGGCAGTGGCTTGTCGTAATAGGGCATGCCCTTGAGATAAGGGTCGAAATAATCGCCAGTTTGCAACATTTGCAGGGCGATGTTGGCCCAGCGGGTTTCCGGGCCCCAAAGCTCTCTGGCGCCCAGCCCGAAAAGCAACAAAAGCGCGGACACGCCCAGCAAAAGGAACAGCGCACCCTGATCACTTTTCAGAAAGCTGACTAACGATTTTTTCATGAGTGGTTCGCACGTTGCGCTCACCGTGACGTCGGCGAAGCGGCTGAATCGTCAAGGCTATCGGTTGAAATGTGATGAAATTGTCAGTAGATCGCGAACAAATCATTCGTTGCGATTCAAGTCCAGTTAACACATGCATTAATGCAGGGCTGTGAACAACGGCATGAACAATTGTTCATGTAAGAGCGGTGGAACGGGGGAGGGTGGTGGCGTGTTTCACTTGATTGACCCATCACGGCATCGAGTGTGCTGCGATGGGGCTGAAGCAAAATAGTAGGCAACTAACGCGTTGGCATGACCATGGCCCATGCCATGTTCGGATTTGAGTAAGGCCACCAACTCCATGTGCTTCTTGCTGCTGACTGATTCGAGCAGATTCAGCCAGTGAGTGATGGGGTGCCCGTACCTTTTTTCAATGGAGGGGAAGTAAGACGCCGGCCCTTTGATCTTTGAGTCTTCGGTCATGAGGCAAACTCCTTTTTAGCTTGGGTGATGGCAAACCCTGCGACTGGCCGAATTCGAACGCAGTATAGACAACGAAGGCTGAAATGCAGCGAACACAAAAAGCCCGGCGGACCAGCCCGGACTTTTCTGCAGGGTACTCTCTCGTAAAGGACAATTCCTTCCGACTTTAAAGACTCTTCCTACATCTATCTGCTTTTTGCCTTGGTAGCGTGCGTGCCAATTTTCGCGAGCACGAACCAGGGACGGTTTGGACATCGCGCTTCTTTTCCTCCTGCTTAAGGATAAGCGTATGTTCCGGTCGACCAATGCGGCGCATTTCGTGCTACAGACTCCTGTTATCTGTTACGACCTCGGCTATCTGGCCGACCAACCGTTAACCGACCATCCTGACATCGTCGAACTGCTGACAGTGTCGACCCAACAATCACCGTTGAGCCGCGTGCAACGTGCAGCGGAGCTGGCACATGAGCGCTCGACCCAGCTACC
>NZ_JBXAFA010000026.1:0-54115 GCF_058792515.1 Pseudomonas sp. MT92 | reverse complement strand
CCGAGGGAGTTCAGGCGCTTGGCGGCAGCATCAATTTAACAGGGAGTTGGTGTCCGGTTTTGTAGGGGCAAGTCCAGTTAGCCGTAAGTTAATCGAAAATCATATTGCTGGTTTGGAAGCAGCGACGCTAGATAACTACCATGACCATCGTAACTGGTTAAACAACCATCGTTTCTATGTCAACTCCGAGCAGTGCGCACGAATTAACAAAACGGTTGAGAGGTTGGATGCGCTTCCGAAGGAAGTAGGCCTGATCTACCTTGGAACGGAAAGATTTGAGACGCATCCTGACATGGAAGAGAGCTATCTCACTGACTGAACGAATGCTGAGATTCTGCCTCTTCGCGCACAGCACTTGTGCCGTCAGAACTGCTCCATCTAGATCGAGCCATCCTGCACTGCCAAGGACACTGGCCTCCGGCTCCTTGTGGTATTGCGAAGGTCATCTACCGCCATAATTCTGCTGGTATGGCGATAGAAGGCTGGTTTGACAGTTTGCAAGAGGAGACCTAAGTGGCCTGCCCTTCGATGATTGCCGTAGCGATGTCGAGGCCCTTCAGCAGGTCTCTACGTGGCTTGCATTCCACGTACCCATTGATGATGATCGTTCGAATACGCTTCAGGGCGGAGAGTTGTTCCGGCTCCGTGGGGTATACGGAAGGTTCCCCGCCGTAGTAGGTAATGTCGAAGTCCTGGTTGCGGTCACCGCCCCGGTATTCCGAGTACATCCAGTTTTCGAGGGTAGAGCACCAAGTGCGGATCTTCTGATAGGCCTTGAAGGGCATGGGCGAGATCATCAGACACTGAAGCTCAGCACCAACCTTTCTGTGATCTGCCTGGCTCAGTGGCGTCTCTGGACGCCAGAGCGATGGGTATCCAGCTTCACGATGATATTCGACTGCACCTTTGCTGAAGCCGTAGGTGGTGCCAGGTCGAGCCCGCCGCGCAATGCCACTGGCCAACCTTTCCGGGCTGATGAACTGCGAGCTGTAGGGCTCAGACGTGCCACCCCACGGCTGTTCCTCGGACGGCACTACCGCAATAGGCGACAGCCCTTCAAGTGCTACGGTGGTTTTGCGTAGCAAGTGCTCTGAAGGGGATACCAGATGCGGTACCGCGTGATTTGGGTAGTACAGACCTGCCCAAGCTGGCTTGGTCAGATGCAGAGTGTTATGCGTAATCCAAGCGGTGCGCGCTTTCACCATCGGCTCGTTATTCACATGGCCGTAAGGCTCGTCGAGCGCGACCCACATGCCCGACGTTGGGTCGATCCACAGCGAAACGTGATCCTTCGATGGAAAGCCTTCAAGCTGCTCAAGGGCTTGCAACTGCTTTTGAGAGGTTGCCGGGCGCAGCCCACTCATCTCCATGAATTGGAGCGAAAGCGCTGCGCGCACCAGCAGCTCCCACGCCCGGGCTTGGCTGCTCGTGTTGGAGATCATTTCCAGGTGATCGGGTGCTTCCTGCCGGAATCCCTCAAGATTGCGCGCATACATTGCCTGATGCTTCGACACAAAATCGTTCATCGGACGAGGCAGGTAGACTCTCAGCGTCTCACAACCCGCCGAGCGAGGAGTGGTATCCGTGTTCCGCCAGTAAGCGCAGAGGAAGACTGGGTACCCGGTTTGGTTTACTTCTGAGAACCCTTCACTAGATGCCAATGCCTGCTGTGCCTGACGGTAGTCGCGATAGCCCATCTCGCGCGCAACGATATCGAGCGCCTCGGTGTGCTTTTGGCCAGGCACGCCAATCTTCTTGGCTCTTTTCTTGATCCCTTGGATAGTCTTAGGGAGGGTGTTGCTGAAGCTGATACGCTCGGGGAGCGAGGACAGAGTGCTCATAATTTTCTCCAACCCCATGATCAACGCCACCCGCCTACGTCTTACTGGGGCCGCAAAAAATCATGGCCTAGGAGATCGTGCTGTTACAGGTAGTGCCGTTTCCAGCTTTCACTGACGGGTGAGGTACGCCTACCTTGCGCAACTCAGAGATTATCGATACAGAACTGGATTTGCAACTGCCCACCTGAATCTCGCCGACAAGCAAGTTGCTTGCTCGGTTTCCAGTATTATTGACTAACCCGCCTACTGCACTGCAGGCCTTTATGACAGGACACATGGATGTATTTGTCAGCACTCAAAATTCAGAATTTCCGTCAGTTTGGCGCCGAGCCAAACAACCTATTCATCGAATTCAACAAGGGCGTCACTGCCCTGGTGGGGGAAAACGACGCGGGTAAATCATCGGTCATCGATGCCCTGAGATTCGTTCTCCAAACGCGTGACGGAGAGTACCTACGGCTGCAGCCCGAAGACTTTCACATCCCAGTCGAAGGGCCTCAGGCGACCCAGATCACAATCGTAGCAAAGTTTGCAGACTTGTCCGTCGCTGATCAGGGGGCGCTGTCCGAGTACGTCACGTTCAATGGTGGCGCTGCAGTCGCTTACATTCACTGGACAGCTCGAAGACTCTCGGACGACGTCCTGGCACGTCGCTGGGTTGATATTGCCGTGCGCAGTGGCCACAGCGGCGGTGGCCCAAGCATCGACACCAACGTCCGGCAACTGCTGGCTGCTGCCTACCTGCGCCCCCTTCGCGACGCCACGCGGGAAATGTCTCCGGGACGTGGATCACGACTGTCGCAGGTGCTCAAAAACTTCCCAAGCATCAAGGGCGGTAGTGGATTCGATATCGATCGCCCCTTGGAAAATCCCGCATCGCTGAGCCTCACCGGGTTGGCCGGGTACTTACGGCATTTGGTGAACCTGCACCCAGGTGTAGCTGCTGCACAAGAGTCAGTTAACGACAACTACCTGTCTCACCTTTCGCTTGAAGGGGATGAGTTACACGGACGCATCAATTTCGTCGACGGGAGTTCAGAGTCTGCTCGCCTCAGGCAGATTCTGGAACGCATGGAGCTGAGCTTGCTCGACCAAGGGTCACAAGAGGCTCGTGGGGAGTACGGACTGGGCTCCAACAACCTGCTGTTCATGGCGTGCGAGTTGCTCTTGCTGGGCAAAGAGCCTGATGGTCTGCCGTTGCTACTCATCGAGGAGCCTGAGGCCCATCTCCATCCACAGCGCCAGTTGCGCCTGATGGAGTTTTTGACGGCTGCAGCAAAGCCCAGAGTCGGCTCACCCGCTGTAGTGCAACCGCTGGTGAACAATGAGAATGTGGAAGACGCACTCCCGTGGAACGTTGGCTCAGCAGCCCCGTCAGTTGAGCCATCTGGCAATCGCGAGACGACTGACGCAGAGGTCAGCCAGGAAAGCGAGACGCGCCCTGTACAGGTCATCCTCACTACCCATAGTCCCAACCTCAGCTCCAAAATTGCTCTGGACAATCTTGTGCTCATGAACGGTCGCAAGGCCTATTCACTCGGTAAGCAGCACACGAAGCTAGGCCAAGGAGACTATCGGTTCCTTGCTCGTTTCCTGGACGTGACCAAGGCGAATCTGTTCTTTGCACGTGGCGTGCTCATCGTCGAGGGAGATGCTGAGGCCATCCTGTTGCCGGCGCTCGCGAAGCTGCTCGGACGAGACTTGACCCGCCATGGAGTCTCGGTGGTTAACGTCGGAGGGGTTGGTCTCGGCCGCTATGCTCGTATCCTTCAACGTGCGAACCCAGAAAGTGGCGTCCTGAACATCCCTGTAGCCTGTATCTCGGACATGGACGTCATGCCAGATTGCGCACCACAGATTCTGGGCCTGGTGGAAAATGATGACGACCCGAAGTGGGAATCCAGAAGTCGTAAGTGGCGAGCGATCCGTGACTTCGGAGCAGATGATGAGAGCCAGCGTCTTGGCTTGAATGAGCGTTGCCGCTTGCGTAAAGCGAACGACGAGCAGAACGTAAAAACGTTCGTGGCCGGGCAATGGACACTGGAATATGATCTGGCTTTCGGCGGCATGGCACGCGAGGTCCTGACCGCCGCGCGCCTGGCTGCGAAGGATGATGCAATTCACGCTGGTCGGGAACAACATGATGAAGTGATCGAGCAGGCCGTGGCTGAATATGAAAACCTTAACAATTCTGGCATGTCCCCAGAGCAAATCAGTTCCACCATCTATGCCCTCTTCCACCGCAAGGTAGCCTCCAAGGCAATCGCGGCTCAGTACCTCGTGGATATTCTGGAACAACGCTATGAGGGAACATCAGTGGCTCCCGAGAGCGTGCGGGAGATACTCCCCAGCTACCTCGTTGAGGCGATCACCTATGTAACGTCTCGGTTGGAATTAGCCCCCGAGCAGCACCCCTCGCTGCCGCAGAGAGACATGCCATGATCGCGTTTCGCGCCCTTGTGCCTGAAATCACTGACGAAGACATTGACTGGGTCTCAGGGCTCATGGAGCTTGAAGGTCTGGATGAGCAGCGCCTGGCATTTCTTCGATCGCGAGAAACCCTCGACGTATCGGCGTGCCCGGGAAGCGGGAAGACCACGCTAGTTGTCGCCAAGCTCGCGATTCTTGCGCGCAAATGGAAAAGCCGTACACGCGGGATTTGCGTGTTATCTCACACCAACGTCGCTCGCCATGAAATCGAGGAGCGCCTAGGGAACACTGAGGTTGGCCGGCGACTGCTGAGCTACCCCCATTACATCGACACGATTCACGGGTTCGTCAGGCGCTTTCTTGCCACGCCGTGGCTACTCTCCGCTCAGCATCGTTTCACCGCGATCGATGATGAACTGACTCACCGGATGCGCTCCAGGTGTATGTCAGCGGAGGAGAGAAGGTTTATACGCAATTTCTTGGCCCGTAGAACGTTTGACACCACAGCACTGCGCTTAGCCACAGCAGACTTTGCCAACCCCATAATTAAGGTCGCCAGAGGTAACCTTCCGTGCGGGCCAGGTACTCAAAGCTACCAAATCATGGCGAAGGCAGTCGGTGAGGCAGCCAAACGAGGCTACTTTTGTTACGACGAAATTTTCGTGTTGGGCAGTGCTCAGTTGGCTGAGCGGCCAGGCGTAGCTGAGGGATTGAGGCATCGCTTCCCATGCGTCTTCGTCGACGAGATGCAGGATACCTCGGCGATGCAGAACCAATACCTGAGCGCCATTTTCCCCCGCGACAACTCCGGGATATGCGTGACACGAGTTGGCGATTCCAACCAAGCTATTTTCGAATCAGACCTCCACACCAATGGCAGCGACTTTCCGGATCGAAGCAGAGCAGTCGACATCTCCAGCAGCTTTCGCTTCGATGAGTCGATCGCGGCGCTGGCAAACCCCTTTGCATTTTATCCCGTGGCTGACCGGCTTTCCGGGCGGCGCAACGTAGAAGCGACAGGGCCACTTCGCCACACCATTTTTGTTTTTCCTGACGGTGACTGTAGCGGGGTACTGGACGCCTATGGGCGCCTGGTTCTCCAAGAGCTCCCCCCTGACCTACACGGCAACGCGACAGTCACTGCCCTCGGCTATACCCATAAAGACGTCAATCCCGCCGACGCTGACCCAATCCATTTTCCAAAGACTGTCGGGCATTATTGGGAGGGCTACGATCGTAGCGCAGGTCTGGGGGTGTACCGCCCGCCGACGCTGATCGAACGAGTTCGTCAAGCGAAGCGCAACCTCGTCAAGAGCGATACCGCTCACCACGGTGCCGAAGAGATCGCCAAGGGCATTCTCCACCTGGTGAACCTCACCAATCTCACCACCAAGATCAAAGTGGGAAGTCGACAACACGTCCAAGTTCAGCAACTGCTTACCAGTTCGGAAGACCTGACCAGCTACCAGCAGCTGGTAGTCGAGCTGCTGTTCACGTCAAATTCCATCAGTGCCGACAGTTGGTCATCCCTCGCTCGGCGCTTTTGGAATTTGGCATCAGTCCTAGCGGGAGCGCATGAACAGTCTGAGTCGGCGCAGGAGTACCTAGCGTGGGTGCCGGAAAGTTCAGAGGTCGTGCAGGAGGGCGCTGTACAACTTGCTGTGAATACCTTCAGAAGCACTCACGACACTGGCGTGGTAGACATCAAGCTCGGCTCTATTCATTCGAGCAAAGGACAAACCCACACTGCGACGCTTGTGCTCGAAACCTATAACCACGGGCACTTCATCGGTAGCCTTTTGCCTTGGGCTTCTGGGCAGAAAAGCCATGGCGGTGCCAAGCCCGGAAAGCGGATCATCCAGCGCTTGCTTGCTATGTATGTGGCCATGACCCGCCCGACCCACTTGCTTTGTTTGGCGATTAGTAGGCGGACGCTTGGTGAGGGAGAAGAGTTTGATGCCAACTGCGCGCAGCTGCATGAACACGGTTGGGATATTCAGCATCTGTAGGTATCACAAGATCAGCATTCATCCGTAACGCTATCCCGATACGCCTGAAGGCTCGGTACCTATTAAAAACTGTTTTCTATCTCAATAGGTACTTGCCGCCGTGGGGAGAACTCATCCCACATTGGCTGGCTATTTCGAGAATTCCTTAGTCCACGAGACTCCCGTGTCAGTGGAGTGCCATTGCTACCGGCTACCCCTGTTCCACTTGCCAGGATGACGCTCTTGGCACTGCGGCCCGGGGAGTTTTATGGGGCCGACGAGCAAAAATACAATCAGCGTGAATTCTGCCCGCTCCCCCCCTTCCACGCCGCGCCAGTCGACGAAGGGTGGGTTGTAAAAGCATGAAGAAAAGAAGACCATCCATGGCCTAGCGCCATCACTGAATTGCACGGAAGCTCTGCATGCAAGCCAAAACACTCAAATCCCTAATCGCGGATCACGGCGTCTCCTTCGACGCCGCCACCATCATGAACGCGCTGGTCAAAACCGGGCATGCTGAGGTGTTCCAGTACCCAAGCACGACGGGTAGCGGTGTGATGAAGTCATTCAAGCGGCTCACGGATCAAGCTGAACACCTCGGAGTCAACAAGGCTTCAATGGGCCATCCATTCAAAACTGAACCAAAATTCTACGCCGAAACCTTCGCCGACTTGCTCAATGTAGTGGTACGCCAACTCTATGAGGAAACAGCCGCGCTCGCAGCGGCACGTGCGGGACTGGAGGCTGTTTAATTACAGCACTCTGCCTTGGCCTAACATCAAGTCGTGGGAGCTAGCAGCGCGGCAGGGCAACTAAGTGGATCAGCTCGACTGGCCGATGCAAGCGGAGCGCGCAGGCGTGAGGATGGAAGCCCGGAGGATCGAGACCGGGCAGCATGACCGGGCTTGGTTCACGACAGCCGACCCGGAAGGGGCAAGCCAAATACGAGTTTTGGACTGCTCCCACACCTCTACTACGAGTCCTGACGAGATGAAATTGCAACCGTTAGAGGGGCAATTTGCTACTCATCCATCCAAAAGTTCACTTTCAGTAGTGAAATAGCCCTCGATCAAGCCACCCGACCCAGCATCTGTATTGCCACGTCGTGATGGAATCCAGCTTCCATCGCTGAGCTTACTCAAGGAAACAACAATGATTGACACCGTACACAACCAGCGCCTGGTAAAGGCCTATGAACTCATCGATTTCATAGGTACGGCTACCGACCTTGAAAGCCTCGTGCTGTTGTTTGGCAGAGCATACGGATATATCGAATCGCTCCGCGACGCCAAGATTTTGCCCAATGGGGCGTTTGCAAACTTGGAGGAACAAGCGCGCATGAATTTCGACAAGATCAATACCCAGCTGGGGGTAAACGCACGCCGACCAGAGCCTGTCGCCCCAACCTGGAAAGCGACACGGTAAGGCTGGCTCAAGATCCACATATTCAAAAGGAACATTGGTTGAACGCTTTACAGGCCGTCAGCAAGGCGCTTCAGATGAAGCTTGCAGCCTTTCAGAAAAATCCTCAGGAAGAGGATGAAGAATACCTGCGCGGAGCAGCGCTCCTCGCAATCGATGTAGGAATCATCATGAATGCTCCAGCGCTCATAACCGAAGCACAGGAAGTGATCAGTTGGATTGAGGAATGGACTGTTGAGCAGTTAAATGAGCATGCGGTCGAGATGGAAGAAAGCCATCGGGCTTGGGAAAAAAGCCGAGAGCCTTTGTACGAGGCGCATCGATTGGCAAAGGCCATTGTGGGCCGCGAATACAATGACCCCCGATGGATTGGGCTCGTAGACGCGTACCGCGAGGCTTTCCCCACATTTATCGTACGCAATTCCGTGTTTGCGCGGCTTGCCCCCACACAGATGGCATTCCGACTCCGCGGATTTTTGAGCAAAGCCATCCAAGAAAAAAAACTTGGCCGAACACCGACCAAGCCCGACATGCTGGAGTGCCTACCTGAAGCGAAAGCCCGACTTCAAATCCAGACTCTGAGCTATCTAGAGCGGGCGCTGCCAGGCTTCGATTTCAACGGCCATCCAATTCTTGAGCAATAGTCAGAAGCGCGCTGACACCACACGTTATTCAAGGGGAAAACATCAGCGTCGAGCAGAACGGATTTCGAGACGTCTTCAACTTAGAGCACCACCTCTCCTCTGAGGGAGGGTTTACAATTGGCCCCTACCGAATCACCGTCAGCAAGGAGCTCATTGAGGCCGACTTTGCCCGGTCACAACGGCTCGTATTTGGTGGCGTTTTCAAATCGTCCGGGTTCAAGAACACAGTCACTGAAGAACCAGCCAGTCCTGGTTCTTGGAGCGTAACGGCTGCTGTGGCTGAGCACGAAGGGTTAGATCAAGCTTCCGTGCTCCTGCCCGACAATCCATGGGTGGATGGAGCCTACGACCTGTCTGTCACCCTTTCGCTTCTCACCGGTCGCCATGTGCGGGTAGGAAACGATGTTGAACCCTATCTGCCTGTTTCAGCTGGTTTGGCTCTAACCAGTAATAACTTTTTCCGCACTCATCCGGTGATCGATTGGTCATTACTTCCAGCCTTACAAGCAGCTGGTGCCGGAGAAGCGATGGAAGCGGTGATGCTGGCAATGACGAGCGGCAATGTCGCCGTGAAGATCGCGATGGGATCGGCGGCGCTCGACGGGTTGAACACCCAATGGTTTAGCGCCTCTTACACCAATCGCTATACCGAGGAAGAAAAAGCGAAGGTCAAGGCTGCAGCGCAGGCCTTCAAGGCTCATCTGGAAACAGCAGGTGTAAGCCAGGATCTTATCAATGACATAATGCCCCGCCTGGCAAACGTTGCGAATGAGTCGGCGCTCGCTAAGCTCACAGCCTTCTTGAAGGACGGCGGCATGTATCCGGAAAATCCTAATGACAAGGCTCCGAACCGGCTAAAATGGTTGAACAAGCTTCGAATGCAATTGCGCATTCAGGCTCGATTAAGCTCGACATTGCGGAAAACCCTGAGGTGTCCCTGCAGGTAGCGGGCGTTGTAGCGCTGCTACTCCAGAACATCTGCCGGATTTACATTGCGAAGTACTTGCTCAAGATCGAGGATCGGGATGTTGATGAAGCACAGAGGGCCGTGATGACCTTCTTCCTGAATGGAAAGTACAACGGCCAAGACATCCTTGCAGAGGGCTATGAGACCTACCGACTGCGGTTGATCGACCACTACGAAGAGTTTGGCAATATCGACCTCTGAGGCCAAGCTTGTTCGAGGAGAGCCAAAATGCTCTCCCCTTTCATAACAATGGTCTCAGGGCCTCACTTGTCCTTGCGAGGGAGCTGAGAGAACACCTCGCTCATTTGAGCCAAAGACTCAACCAGCGACACCAGCATCTGACGACCTTGCATGACGGGGTCAGCCTGCTGATCAACGTCAACCAGATCAAATGCCTTGGCGAACCCGGAAGAAGGTAAATGAGCGTCTGCCTGTCTGAGCTCAATGATACCCACCAACACCTTGGTCAATGCCCTCGCCTGCTCAAGGGTCACCCCCTTTTGCAATGCAGCCTCCAAGTGCTTGACCGAGCCAGGCTTCATGCCCTTGGGAGTGGGCGCGAGCAATGACAAGGCGTCTCCATCCAAGGACTCTACCGTCACCCTGGCCAAATCTTTGGCCAATTCGAGCACTCCTGTTTTTTCAAGAGCCCGGAAGCGGTGAATCCGGCGGAAGATCTCATCCAGAGCGTGATGTTCGCCAAATAACTTCTTACCAGCTAGTTTTTGAAATGCAGCGTTGAGATCGTCATAGACCGAGCGCATCTGCATTTCTGGAGCTTTAGTGGATGCCGGCTTGGCATTAGCCTGCGATGCCAACAGCTCCGCTGACACGCCACCATCTGGCACTAGGTTTGCCCCAGCCCATACGCGCTGCTGCCACAGTGGAAGCTGCCCGATGTCCTTGGCATACACGTTGATCAGACCCAGATCATTAAGACCAAAATGGACGCTGTGTCCGGATGAGATGCCGATGACACCGGTGTCTCGGGTAAACCATCTCAGTGAAGATCCACGATAGCTCCCAAGAAGAGCCGTAACGTTTGGCCGGAACCACAGCCAACGGCCACAGTGTTCCAGTTCATCACCATTCAGACGCTCCCCTGAGCCATCCACGGCAAAGTCCACCTTGGCGAGCGGGGACTCCCCTTGTACTCGCTCACTGACCCTCCCTGGCTCTACGACTTCAGTTTTCCAAAGCGAACCACTCAGGTCGTACAGCTTTCTTCCTTGGTGCTGGATCGACCATGTTTTCGAAACCACGGAATCATCGTCTGGGAGCCCCAGGACGGGGACTTCGTCATCCTCGTCAATGTCTGTGCGAGAAGCGTGGAAAACACCCGTAGAGGAACCGTAGGGCATCCCGCCTTCGTGAATTGCACGGTTGACGCCCTCCCACTTGCCCCCATCTTTCACCTCCTCCACAGCCGCCAAAGCCCATTTGACATGGGAGGCATCCGCCACGATTTGCCGGCGGCTCCGGTAGCTCGAAATCAGCAGATACATCCCCCGTGCCTTCAGGTAGTCACGAAGATGCTCGGTACGCACATCCAGCCGAACAGGACGATCACGCTCGTCGCGCACCAACCTCACGACCTCCTGAAAGCCCTCAATGGGTCGCAGCCAGATGTCACCCTGGCGCTGCAAGCCTAAAGAAATGACGAAGTCCTGATGCAAATGCCACTCAGTGGGCGCTTCACCGTCAAAACTCTGCTCAATCACAAGCCCGGTGCCTATCGCATCCCCACGGTGGCTACCCCAATCACCTGCCCAATGGTAGGTCGTGATTTTCTCAGGCTCTGCCCGCTCAACAGGTTCAGGTGGGGTTACCAAGGCTGCCGGCTCTGCGGGCTCAGGCTCCGCTGCCTGCACACGTAAGGCGAGATTCACATTTGTAAAAGGCACGCGGAAAGAAACAAGTGGCTTGCCCTGCCCGACCTCAGCCGGCTTAGTATCTTCTAAAGACCCGCCGGCATCAGCGACATTCGCCGATCCATTACGCTCTGGCCAGACGTACTCCGTTACCTCGCCACCGATAAAGGTGTTCCCACCGAGGTCACCCCAGTCCAACTCGCTGATCTGTTCTCGGTACCCAAGATCAAACATCACCGAGCCGACCCCGAAATACTCTTCGAGGTAGCCTTCGCGACCATACTCACCTTCTTTGCTGAGCACCGAGCTAGCACGAAGCGTAATCCAAACTTTGTCTGCGACAGACGCCCTTCGGATCTTGGCCATCTCGAACCAGGTCTGCGGCTTGCGCACCGCTGTCTTGGGTATCACTCCCAGTGCTGCACTGGCTACGGGTAGATCTTTCAATACCAGAACCACAGCCATCTCGCGCGAATGATCAATCGCGGCCAGCTGCTCGCGCAGCATTTGACGTATTTCCTCAGCCGGAATCAGCTGGTCGATAGCGTCAACAGAAAAGAAGGCGCCTGGATTCTCGAGCCCGTTCGTATCGGAATACCAAAGGACGAAGCTCGGGCCTTGCGCAATAACCTCATCAGTGCGACTGAGATCAGTCCAGACGGTGCGCCAGTAATTCAGAATTGTCTCGACCTGACCATCCTGGCTATCGGCCTCATGCCCATCATCAGGGGCTTCTGTCGCTATCTCACTTCCTTGATGCTTGTCCATCCGCCCCTCTCACATGCGCTGCCTTTCACCAGGCAAGAATTAAAACACGAGCTGTGATGGGCCTTGTAGAGCCTTTTTTGATTTCAAATCTGGCTTGGAGCGGCGGGAGACGGAGTTGGTAGCCTTGACCAGCAGAATCCACCCCCAACGTGACCTGCGCCACCAGCTGCAATCGGCCAGCATCAATCAACGTGCCTTCACTAACCAGCGGCGATTGTTCCTGTTTAAGCTGCACCCACGTGCTGCATGCCATATCCTTGCGCTACGCAACCAACCTCCAAGCAGTGATTTGAACGATGGGCTTTGAACAGCTAGCTGAACTACGCGACCGCCTGCGAGCTAAAACAGAACAGGAAAAAACCGGTAGTACGACACACCCCAAACGCATGCCTTCACCGCATGTAAAGACTCGTAACCAGGATCCAGCAGTGGATGCGATCTGGCCATTGCAGAAGCATTTTCCATTGGCATTTCCTGTCAATCCTGTCCCCAAGGTTCCGCTCAAGGAGGGGATTCTCAAGGATGCTGAGCAGCATCTGGAGCTACTCGGAATAACCCGCGAACAGCTCAAATTGGGCATCTCTACGTGGTGCCGGGGAACCCGTTATTGGGCGAGCATGGTCGAGAATGCGGCGCGCTTGGATTTGAGCGGTCAAGCAGTCGGCACAGTTACCGCCTCTCAGGCGATGCATGCGAAGCAGCAAGCATCGCGCCAACGCGGACAAGCTCGACGAAATAGTGGGGAGCGAAAAGCGCGTGTCACGCCCCCCGCTGCTGATACGGCCATGCAACCGACTGCGGACTGAACCCAGTCGCGCCCTGCATCGTGTCTCCAGCCACTCGAATCACTGGCGGGGGCCGCTTGCTACCCGCCCGCGCTGTTGATCAGCCTTTGGAAAGAGATCGTGGGCCTGACGAGATTGAACGGGAACAGCACGCAGCTTGAGGTCAGCTATCCGATGACTCTACCGGAGTATGAGCGAATGTCCGGATCACCTCGCCAGCAACAGAGAGCCCCGCGCTACCTATAGCCATCACCCGAAGCTTGCCTCGCGGAATGTCCAGATCAGCAACCCATTTACGAACGTCTTCGCATCTTCAGGTTCTTGCATTGGTACGGGCTACTACCCGGAGACACGAGACTCGAACGCCTCTCAGATGGTTTAGCTACCGAGATCCAAGATATCCGTGGGAGTAAATGTGGGAGTAATTTTCCAGGTATGAAAAAGCCCAATCTGAAAAATTGGGCTAAGTCATTGAAAAATATGGTCGGGACGGAGTGATTCGAACACTCGACCCCTAGCACCCCATGCTAGTGCGCTACCGGACTGCGCTACGCCCCGACTAGGCGTGAGACCTGTTCCTCATCTCGAGGAACGCTCAAGAATATATCGCAAGCTTTTGAAAACTGGAAGTATTTAAAAGCAGGAATTTACTTCTTGAGGACCACCAGAACATCTTCCAGCTCAGCGATCATCTGGCGAATCATTTGTTTGTATTGCGTGGTGTCGTCTTTGGCTTCATCACCGGACAAACGCAGGCGTGCGCCGCCGATGGTGAATCCTTGATCGTAAAGAAGCGCTCGGATCTGCCGGATCATCAGCACGTCCTGACGCTGATAATACCGGCGGTTTCCGCGGCGTTTGACGGGGTTGAGTTGAGGAAACTCCTGCTCCCAATAGCGCAGCACGTGCGGTTTTACCGCACATAGCTCGCTGACTTCACCGATGGTGAAGTAGCGTTTGCCTGGGATGACGGGTAGCTCGTCGTTATGACTTGGTTCCAGCATAAGCCTCAACTCGGGCCTTCAACTTCTGCCCTGGACGAAAGGTGACCACACGGCGAGCCGTGATCGGGATTTCTTCTCCCGTTTTCGGATTGCGGCCAGGCCGCTGGCGTTTGTCCCGAAGATCAAAATTGCCGAAACCGGACAACTTGACTTGTTCGTTGTCTTCAAGAGCGTGCCTGATTTCCTCGAAAAACAGTTCGACCAATTCCTTGGCTTCCCGCTTGTTCAGGCCCAGCTCTTCATACAGACGTTCCGCCATCTCAGCTTTCGTCAAAGCCCCCATACGTCACTTCCTTAACGTGGCGTTCAACCTTTGTTCGAGCGAGGTGAGGATGTTTTGCGTCGCAGAATTCACCTCATCGTCATTAAGAGTGCGCGATGGATGCTGCCAGGTCAAGCCAACTGCGAGGCTTTTTCTATCAGGATCAATGCCTTTACCCTGATACACGTCAAATAGCCTGAGGTCTGTCAGCCATTCGCCTGCATTTTCACGGATTACGTCCAGCACAGCCGCAGCTGCAACGTCTTTGTCCGCAATCAATGCCAAGTCACGACGCACTTCAGGAAAACGCGATAACTCCTGGAATTTAGGCATTTTGCCCGAGGCGACCTCTGCCAGAACCAGTTCGAAAACGAACACGGGACGGTCCAGCCCAAGCGTTTTCGATAATTCAGGGTGGATCGCGCCGACAAAACCGACCAGACGCCCCTCACGCTCGATACGCGCAGTTTGACCCGGGTGCAATGCTGAGTGCTTGCCCGGCACGAACGTGAACGCGTCCAGCGCACCGGCAAAGCCCAACACCGCTTCCACGTCAGCCTTGACGTCGAAGAAGTCCACGGTGTCGCGACCTTGCGCCCAGCCTTCAGGCAGACGGCTACCGCAAACCACACCCGCGAGCATTGGCTCTTGCTTCAAGCCTTCAAGTTGACCGACAAAGCGCAGGCCGCTTTCAAAAAGACGTACACGGTCTTGCTGACGGTTCAGGTTGTGCTGCAGCGCCTTGATCAGGCCAGGCCACAAGGACGAACGCATCGCAGCCATGTCGTTCGAAATCGGATTGGCCAGCAGCAGCGGTTCAACACCCGGATTAAACAACTCGAACTGTTTCGGATCGATGAAACTGTAGGTGATCGCTTCCTGATAACCACGAGCTACCAGCAGTCGGCGCAGTTCGGGCAGATCGCTACGGGCTTCAGCCTTGGCTTGCGGCGCCAGACGCGCTTGCGGGTAACGAACCGGCAGGCGGTTATAGCCGTACAAACGAGCCAGCTCTTCGATCAGGTCGACTTCCAGGCTGATGTCGAAACGATGGCTTGGCACTTCTACGCGCCACTGCCCTGCTCCGTCGGCGGTAATTCCCAGGCCTAAAGCACTGAGCAGACGCTCGACTTCGGCCGAATCCATTTCCATCCCCAACATCTGGGCAATGCGTTGGCTACGCAGGGTCACCGGCGCGATCGACGGCAGGTGCTGCTCGCTGACGGTTTCGATGATCGGACCCGCTTCGCCACCGGTGATTTCCAGCAGCAGGCCAGTGGCGCGCTCCATGGCTTCACGGGCCAGTTGCCAGTCCACACCACGCTCATAGCGGTGCGACGCGTCGGTGTGCAGGCCATAGGAACGGGCCTTGCCAGCGACAGCGATCTGATCGAAGAACGCGCTTTCCAGGAATATGTCGCGAGTGGTCGCAGTGTTGACACCACTGTGCTCACCACCCATGACACCGGCAATTGCCAGCGCACGGGTATGGTCGGCAATCACCAGCGTATCGCTACGCAGGCTGACTTCCTGTCCATCGAGAAGAACCAGCTTTTCACCCTCTTCGGCCATCCGCACGCGGATGCCGCCGTTGATTTCGGCGAGGTCGAAGGCGTGCAACGGCTGACCCAACTCCAACATGACGTAGTTGGTGATATCGACAGCAGCGTCGATGCTGCGCACCTCGGAGCGACGCAGGCGCTCAACCATCCACAGCGGCGTAGGCCGGGACAGGTCGACGTTACGGATGACACGCCCCAGGTAACGCGGGCAGGCGGCAGGTGCCAGCACTTCAACCGAGCGCACTTCATCATGCGCCGCTGGGACCGCAGCCACTACGGGGCGAGTGACCTGGGCGGCGTACAGCGCGCCGACTTCGCGAGCAAGGCCCGCCAGGGACAGGCAGTCGCCGCGGTTCGGGGTCAGGTCGACCTCGATGCTGCTGTCGTCCAGGTTCAGATACTCACGAATGTCCTGGCCTACAGGCGCATCGACAGGCAATTCCATCAAGCCGTCGTTGCCTTCTCCGACTTGCAGTTCGGCCTGGGAGCACAGCATGCCGTTGGATTCAACGCCACGCAGCTTGGCTTTCTTGATTTTGAAATCGCCCGGCAGCTCGGCACCGATGGTGGCGAACGGAATCTTCAGGCCCGGGCGTACGTTTGGCGCACCACAAACGACCTGAAACGTCTCCGAACCATTACTGACCTGGCAAACACGCAGTTTGTCGGCGTCCGGGTGCTGTTCGGTGCTCAGCACCTCGCCCACGATGACGCCGCTGAATACACCGGCGGCCGGCGTGACGCTATCGACCTCAAGACCGGCCATCGACAGACGAGCAACCAGCTCGTCACGACTTACCTGCGGGCTTACCCAGCCACGCAGCCATTGTTCACTGAATTTCATCCTGCTCTCCTAAGAATTCGTTACGACTAGCGAAATTGCGCGAGGAACCGCAAGTCGTTGTCGAAGAACAGACGCAAGTCGTTCACGCCGTAACGCAGCATGGCCAGACGCTCAACGCCCATGCCGAAGGCAAAGCCCGAGAACTCTTCCGGGTCGATCCCGGACATGCGCAGCACGTTCGGATGAACCATGCCGCAGCCCATCACTTCCAGCCAGCCTGTCTGCTTGCAGACACGGCAGCCTTTACCGCTGCACATCACGCATTCCATGTCGACTTCGGCGGATGGCTCGGTGAACGGGAAGTAAGAAGGGCGGAATCGCACGGCCAGTTCTTTTTCGAAGAACACGCGCAGGAACTCTTCGATGGTGCCTTTGAGGTCGGCGAAATTGATGTCGCGATCGACCAGCAGGCCTTCGACCTGGTGGAACATCGGCGAATGGGTGATATCCGAGTCGCTTCGATACACACGACCAGGGCAGACGATGCGGATCGGCGGCTGCTTGGATTCCATGGTGCGGACCTGTACCGGCGAGGTATGGGTGCGCAGCAACATGTTGGCATTGAAATAGAAGGTGTCATGCATCGACCGGGCCGGGTGATGGCCTGGGATGTTGAGCGCTTCAAAGTTGTGGTAGTCGTCTTCGACCTCAGGGCCTTCGGCAATACCGTAGCCAATATGGGTAAAGAACTGCTCGATGCGTTCCAGAGTGCGAGTAACCGGATGCAGACCACCAGAGGTCTGACCACGGCCAGGCAAGGTCACGTCAATGGACTCGGCTGCGAGTTTGGTGGCCAGATCGGCCTCTTCAAACAATGCCTTGCGCGCATTGAGAACGTCTGTGACACGCTCCTTGGCAACGTTGATCAGCGCACCGACTTGCGGACGCTCTTCTGCCGGCAAATTCCCCAGGGTCTTCATCACCTGAGTCAATTCACCCTTTTTGCCAAGGTAGTGAACCCGGATTTGCTCCAGGGCATTGATATCTTCAGCGCTTTGCACAGCCTCTAGAGCTTGCGAGACGAGCGCATCCAGGTTTTCCATGTACAGACTCCAGATACAAAATAGGGGAAGAGCTTGAAGGCTCTTCCCCTATTTATGACGTTTAACACCTGGCCCCACAGAGGTGAGACCGGGTGACTGTCGGGGGTACTTAAGCCAAGGTGGCTTTAGCTTTCTCGACAATCGCAGCAAACGCCGCTTTTTCGTTCACTGCCAGATCAGCCAGAACCTTACGGTCGATCTCGATGGACGCTTTTTTCAGGCCGGCGATGAAACGGCTGTAGGACAGACCGTTGATACGAGCACCAGCGTTGATACGAGCGATCCACAGAGCGCGGAACTGACGTTTTTTCTGACGACGGTCACGGTAGGCGTATTGGCCTGCCTTGATTACCGCTTGCTTGGCAACACGGAATACGCGCGAGCGAGCGCCGTAGTAGCCTTTAGCAAGTTTCAGAATTTTTTTGTGACGTTTACGGGCAATGACGCCACGCTTTACACGAGCCATGAGTTACTTCCTCTATTCTTGACTAAAATTAACGAAGGCGCAGCATGCGCTCGACTTTTGCCACGTCAGACGGATGCAGCAAGCTGCTACCGCGCAGTTGACGCTTACGCTTGGTCGACATTTTGGTCAGGATGTGGCTCTTGAAAGCGTGCTTGTGCTTGATACCGTTAGCAGTTTTCAGAAACCGCTTAGCAGCACCACTTTTGGTCTTCATTTTTGGCATGTTCGGATACTCCGCATTCAGTTGATAAACATAATCAGAAGGCCTGCCGTGCCCTGTTGATTACTTCTTCTTTTTCGGGGCGATGACCATGATCAGCTGGCGTCCTTCCATCTTAGGATGCTGTTCGACCGAACCGTACTCGAGCAAGTCACCTTCAACTCGCTTGAGGAGTTCCATCCCCAGCTCCTGGTGGGCCATCTCACGGCCGCGGAATCGCAAGGATACCTTGGCCCTGTCCCCGTCACTCAGGAAACGTACCAGGTTGCGCAGTTTTACCTGGTAATCCCCTTCCTCCGTCCCTGGACGAAACTTGATTTCTTTAACCTGAATCTGCTTCTGGTTTTTCTTGGCCGCAGCAACCTGCTTCTTCTTTTCGAAGATCGACTTGCCGTAGTCCATCAGTTTGCAAACAGGGGGTACTGCATCGGCGGAAATTTCCACCAGATCCAGTTTGGCCTCTTCAGCCTTAAGAAGCGCGTCTTCAATTGACACAATCCCAAGCTGCTCGCCTTCAGCCCCAATTAACCGAACCTCGCGTGCCGAGATATTCTCGTTGATCGGGGCTTTCGGTGCAGCTCGTTTATCTTGTCTCATTTCACGCTTAATAATAATTACTCCGAATCTTGGCGACCACGCCGGGAAACCGCTTGCGCGAGGAACTCAGCAAACTGGGCGACGGGCATCGAGCCCAGGTCAGCACCTTCGCGAGTACGCACAGCGACAGTCTGCATCTCGACTTCCCGATCTCCGATAACCAAGAGATAGGGAACCTTGAGCAAGGTATGCTCGCGGATTTTAAAGCCGATCTTTTCATTTCTCAAGTCAGACTTGGCACGAAACCCGCTTTCGTTGAGAGTTTTTTCGACCTCGGCGGCAAAATCTGCCTGTTTATCAGTGATATTCATGATCACTGCCTGAGTCGGCGCCAGCCACGCAGGGAATGCACCCTCGTAGTGCTCGATCAAAATTCCGACGAAACGCTCGAAGGAACCCAGGATCGCCCGATGCAACATCACCGGATGCTTGCGGCTGTTGTCTTCGGAGACGAATTCGGCACCCAGTCGGACTGGCAGGTTAAAATCGAGCTGCAGGGTACCACACTGCCAGACACGACCCAGGCAATCTTTCAGAGAGAATTCGATCTTCGGACCGTAGAACGCACCTTCACCGGGCTGCAGATCGTACGGCAAGCCTGCGCTATCAAGGGCTGCAGCCAATGCAGCTTCGGCGCGATCCCACAACTCGTCGGAACCGACGCGCTTTTCCGGACGAGTGGACAGTTTCATCTCGACATCTTTAAAGCCGAAGTCGGCGTAAACGTCCATGGTCAGTTTGATGAACGCTGCGGATTCGGCCTGCATCTGCTCTTCGGTGCAGAAGATGTGGGCGTCGTCCTGAGTGAACGCACGAACGCGCATAATGCCGTGAAGGGCACCCGATGGCTCGTTACGGTGGCAGGCACCGAACTCGGCCAGACGCATTGGCAACTCGCGGTAGCTCTTCAGGCCCTGGTTGAACACCTGCACATGGCAAGGGCAGTTCATTGGCTTGATGGCGTAGTCGCGGTTTTCCGACTGCGTGGTGAACATGTTTTCGGCGTAGTTGGCCCAGTGCCCGGACTTTTCCCACAGGCTGCGGTCAACGACCTGGGGAGTCTTGATCTCCAGGTAACCATTGTCGCGTTGAACCTTGCGCATGTACTGCTCGAGCACCTGGTACAGCGTCCAGCCGTTCGGGTGCCAGAACACCATGCCTGGCGCTTCTTCCTGGGTGTGGAACAGGCCCAGACGCTTGCCGATCTTGCGGTGATCGCGCTTTTCAGCTTCTTCAATACGCTGGATGTACGCCGCCAGCTGTTTTTTGTCAGCCCATGCGGTGCCGTAAACGCGCTGCAACTGCTCGTTCTTGGCATCGCCACGCCAGTAGGCGCCGGACAACTTGGTCAGCTTGAATGATTTCAGGAAACGGGTGTTCGGCACGTGCGGACCGCGGCACATGTCGACGTATTCTTCGTGATAGTACAGGCCCATTGCCTGTTCGTTCGGCATGTCCTCGACCAGACGCAGCTTGTAGTCTTCACCGCGAGCCTTGAACACTTCGATCACTTCGGCGCGCGGAGTGACTTTCTTGATGACATCGTAATCTTTTTCGATCAGCTGCTGCATGCGCTGTTCGATGGCGGCCAGGTCGTCCGGAGTGAAAGGACGCTCGAAGGCGATGTCGTAATAGAAGCCTTCGTCAATGACCGGGCCAATCACCATTTTGGCGGTTGGATACAGCTGCTTGACCGCGTGGCCGACCAAGTGGGCGCAAGAGTGGCGAATGATCTCCAGCCCCTCTTCATCCTTTGGCGTAATGATTTGTAGCGTTGCGTCGCTGTCGATGATGTCGCTGGCATCGGCCAGCTTGCCATTGACCTTACCGGCCACCGTGGCCTTGGCCAGGCCCGCACCAATGGATGCTGCGACCTCGGCGATGGATACCGGGTGATCGAATGAACGTTGACTGCCGTCGGGAAGAGTAATAGTTGGCATGGCGCCTCCTCTCCTAGTGGTGACCCCTACCAAAGGTCACGTGGGTTGGGATGAGCCAGTACAAGATCCGATCCAGGCCGTTCACTGACGAACGCCTGCCTTACAGCGGCAGGAGCCTTGCGGCCAACCGGAAAACCGAACCAGAGTGACTGGGATTCAAATCAGGGTTATTCGTGCGCCTGCCGCGACCGGGACTGAAGGTCGACCGGAGCCTGCAAATGCCCGAGCCAGGCATGCTAGCACAGATGAATGGTCGTCGCGGTGCAGAGCTTTACCAACAGGGTAAATCTTACGTTTTTATGCCAGAGTGCTGAACTTGATCCCCGCTTTACCCCTCGAACATTAAGTCATCGACCCACAAAGGAGCATCCTCGGCATGCGTCTGAATCGTTTATTCGCTGTAGTCGCACCCATCGTCCTGCTGTTGCCGCTGGCCGCCCACGCTGAATGGCCCAAAGGCGCGCGCGATAAATACATGGCTCAGTGCGTCCCTGCGGCCGCACAAAGGATCGGCGACGCTGCGGCCAAGGCCCACTGTGCTTGCGGTGCCGATGCAATCAAATCGTACCCCGCCAAAGATCTACAGGCCCTGATGGACAACAAGGCCAGCAATGAACTGCAACAGCAAGCCCTTACCCAGATTGCCAAGTGCAAGGCCACCAATCCGACGCAAAAATAAGCCCGTTCAAGCTTCAAAAAGGCATTTTCAGCCAGCAAACAGCCCCTGAAAATCGCTTTTTCGGACATTTTATGCAGGTTTTACAGCTTTTTTTATCACCTTTACTTTCGGCTGAAAGCCTTTTAAATCAGGGCTTTCAGCGATATCAGCCAACAAAGAATGTGCGACTGCAGGGCAAACAGCACCCGTGGGGGGCTCCCAAAGCGAACATTTCGACTATGATACCCCGGTGTGCCCAGTTGGCCTGAGCAGCACAGTACTACTGAAAATATATGTTTCTTGGAGATACACCATGTCTAATCGCCAAACCGGCACCGTTAAATGGTTCAACGATGAAAAAGGCTTCGGCTTCATCACTCCTCAAGGTGGCGGTGACGACCTGTTCGTACACTTCAAAGCTATCGAAAGCGACGGTTTCAAAAGCCTGAAAGAAGGCCAAACCGTTTCCTTCGTGGCTGAGAAAGGCCAAAAGGGTATGCAAGCTGCTCAAGTTCGCCCAGAGTAATTTCCAGGCGCACTAAAAAACCCCGTCCATGTGACGGGGTTTTTTATGGATAACGCAAAAGTTGGCGATCAGCCGCAGTTCACGCGAGTCACGACTTTATTGGCGTCGGTGCTCAGGTTGAGACGATCGGAGCGATACTCCAGGGTCACCATGTCATTTGGCGACAGGAACCGCGCATTCTGTGCGCCTGCACGCTTGCGCGCCTGCTCCAGCAGTTCAGCCGAAGCCGTTTTGCCCAGGGTGAATTCGGCCGCTTTCGCTTCGCAACGGCTGTGACCTGTGTCAGTCGTCGTGACAGGGTCAGTTGCCGAATCGGTAGCGGCAGTGCTGCAACCGGCCAGCGTGGCAACGGCCAACAGAGCACCCAATGACGCGAGCTTCCAAGGCATGAAGCCTCCTTTTTCAATAGTTAAGCTGAATTTGTGCGACCGCCAATCCGGCGCTTGGTTCATCGAGCGTTCTGGCAACAAGGCCGCCGCCGCAGACAAACGGCAAGTTTGCCTGAGCATTGCCCTGCCCTTCATGCCTTAATCGTGACTGAATATGAACGGGTCAGTAGACGTCGATGTAATCGAATGCCGGCTTCGGCCAGTTCTGCTTCAGCGCATTGAAGATTTGCATGACCCAGACCTCGTCACTGGCCGCGACCCGTCCGACATAACCAGAACCCTTGGCCCAAGTCTCCAGGCGAAACAGCAACCCGTCGATATCGGTGCCGCCCACGACACCCGATGAAATATAGGCGATACCGCCCTTGGTCACCCGCAACTGGGTGTGCTCATCATCGCTGGCGGCAGCCAGCAGCTGACGCACCGCCTCAAGGGTCAAGCCATCAGGCGTGTTCAAATCGATCTGCACAGCGCAGTCCTTGAAAAGTCGTTAAAGACCAAGTGTCGCATAGCCCTCCATTGATGCCTAAGTTGGAGTGCCAAAAGTCTTGCAAAATGGTTAACTCGGCACTCAGACCCTCCCGACCGCACGAGCACCACAATGACCACCGTAAGCATCGACGCCGCCATTAACGCCAAGTGGTCAGAGGGCCACAGCTCTTATAGCCCCGGCAGCCCGGAAGAGCTCGCAATCATCGGTATCGATTTACTGGTCAAGGAACTGGGCACCGAAGCTGCCCAATCCTTTATCCAACAGATTTTCGAGAAATACCCGCCCCATCAGGGCGGCGGACATTCCGAACGCTCGTAAGGGTTACTTCAGGCGGGCCAAGCGTTCGGTCAGCAGATCGAAGAATCCCTGGGCGTCGCCGCTGTCCACCCAGAACGCATTCTTCGGCGCCCCGAGGCCGTTATGCCAGTCGACAATGGTTTGACCGAAGGTCGGCCCCTCGCGACTGTCGACCACTACGTTGACATGGCGACCGCTGAACAGCTCCGGCTTGAGCAGGTAAGCAATGACCGTAGCGTCATGCACGGGGCCACCCGGGATACCGAAGTACTCCATGTCGCCCTTGATGTACTCACTCAGAATATCGCCGACCAGTTTGCTGGCATTGTTGTCCAGCGCCGCGATCTGCTGCAGTCGCGCATCACTGGTGAGAATCTTGTGGGTCACATCCAGCGGCAGGTAAGTCAGCCTTGCGCCACTTTTGAGTACAACCTCGGCAGCGTGTGGATCGGCGAACAGGTTGAATTCCGCGACAGGTGTGATGTTGCCGCCATTGAAATGCGCACCGCCCATGATCACGACGTCCTTGATGCCCTGGACGATTTCGGGCTCCTGGATCAGCGCGAGCGCCAGGTTGGTCTGCGGCCCCAGCATGGCGATGGTGATGCTGTGGGGCCTGGCTGCCTTCAGGGTGTCGATCAGGAAGTCGACCGCACCGCCCTTGGCCAAACCTTTCTTCGGTTCGTAAACGAGGACACCCGACAGACCCTCCTTGCCATGAATATCTTCGGCATGGATAGGCGTTCGCTGCAGCGGTGTCGGTGCCCCGGCGTAGACCGGCACGTCCTCGCGCCCCGCCCACTCCCGGGCCAATCGTGCGTTGCGTGACGTCTTGTCCAGCCGAACGTTGCCAGCGACCGTGGTCAACGCATGGATATTGAGTTCGTCCGGCGATGCCAGCGCAAACAACAATGCGATCACGTCGTCAGCACCGGGGTCGGTATCGATGATCAAGTCGATCTTTTCCACAGCCTGAACGCTGCTTGGGTTAATCAGGGACAAAAGCAACAGACTCCGACGCAAGAGTTACAGTTTCCGAGTATAGCGACACATGACCCATGCCTTGTGCAGGACAGAAACAGAGAAACCAAGCGATTCAGAACGTCACTCCGGCGACCAGGACGATATTGCAGTAAGGCTGGCATTCACCGGTACGAACGATCGCCCGGGCTTGCCGGCTGAGGACTTTGAATTGTTCATGACTCAGCAGCTCACGCCGGCCAAGCGCGCCCTCGGCGTTCAGCTTGTCCAGCGCGACCAGCGCCGACGGCTTTTTCTCCAGAATCTCTTGCGCCAACACATGGCTTTCGACCTGCATTTCGCTGAGTACAACGTTCAAAGTGCTGATGAAGTCCGGAATGCCGTGGGTCAAGGCCAGGTCAATCAGCTCGACCCCCGGAGGCACCGGCAACCCCGCATCGCCGATCACCACTTTGTCGCCGTGGCCCAGCGAAGCAATCAGCCGCGACAGCGCGACGTTGAGCAAGGGTGTCTTTTTCATGGTGTATTAAAAGCCTGTACATCGGACAAGGTGGGAATGGAGGGTTGCGCACCAGCACGGGTGACCGACAGCGCCGCAGCGACCTGCCCGAAACGAATCGCTTCAGCCTCACTTTGGCCAGACGCCAGCGCGGCGGCGAATCCGCCGACGAAGGTATCGCCGGCCGCGGTGGTGTCAACCGCCTTCACCGCTGGCGCCGGAAAATGCTCGGAACGCGTGCCATCGTTGAACAGGGCGCCATCGGCCCCAAGCGTGACAATCACTTTTCCGGCCCCCATCTCGATCAATCGGTTAGCGGCTGATTGCGCCGATTGCCGAGAGTCCACCAACACGCCACTCAGTGCCGACGCCTCGCTCTCGTTAGGAATCAGATAGTCGATGTTCGCGTACCAGTGCGCCGGAAGCGGACGACTGGCCGGCGCGGGGTTGAGGATCACGATCTTGCCCAGCTCTCGACCACGCTTGAGCGCATGGCCGACCGTCGCATCCGGCACTTCCAACTGGCAGATGATGACGTCGGCCGATTGCAGCACCGAGTCGAAGCAGCCGATCACGGCTGGCGTCAGCAAACCGTTGGCACCGGCGACGATCACGATCGCGTTCTGGCTGTTGTCATCGACCACGATCAACGCCACGCCACTGGAACCGTCCACGGTACTGACTGCCTGACAATCGATCCGTTCGGCCAACAGCGCTTCGCGCAGCTCCTTACCGTAGGCATCGCTGCCCACGCAGCCAACCATCGACACCTGCGCCCCGAGTCGCGCGGCGGCTACGGCCTGATTCGCGCCCTTGCCGCCGGAAACCGTGGTAAAGGATTCACCAATCAGCGTTTCCCCGCCCCGCGGCAGCCGAGGCGCGCGGGTGACCAAATCCATGTTCAGACTGCCTATTACCACTACTTTTGCTGGCATACATCACTACTCATTCGTTCTGTTTCAGCGATATTCGGCAAACACGCCTGCTAATGGCGCGGTCGATTCACGCATCACGATGCTGGGTGTCACAATCCGTTGCTCAGTGCTCAGTTGCGGCTTGGCGATCCGTCGTAGCAGCACTTCGGCCGCCATCTCGCCCAACTGCAGGATCGACTGGCCGACGGTGGTCAATGCCGGATAGACATAGCGACTCATCTGGATATCGTCGAAGCCGATCACCGACAACTGTGTCGGTACGCGAATGTTGCGCTCCGCGGCGGCTCGCAGCACACCGATGCCGATCATGTCGTTGGCGGCGAAGATTGCACTGGGCGGATTGCGCTCCAGCAGGATCGCGGCAGCGTTGTAACCGCCGGTACTGGTGAAGTCACTTTCCAGCATGCGTTCGCGTGGCACCTCGATACCTGCGTCCGTCAGTGCACGGCAAAATCCGGCCAGCCGCATTTGCGCCACACTGGTGGTGGTCGGCCCGCTGATGGTGGCGATATCCCTATGCCCCAACTCCAGCAGGTGTCGAGTCGCCAGATACGCGCCGTATTCGTGGTCGATGCGCACCAGGTCCACATCGACACCTTCCAGGCCTCGGTCGACGATCACCATCGGTGTACGCACGCCCGCCAGGCCTTGGGCCAGGCTGCTGTCGCCGCCGGCCGACGCGACGATCAGCCCGTCGATGCGTTTTTCCAGCAGTACGCGCAGGTAGTTGCGCTGCTTGTCCGGATTGTCGTCGGAGTTGCAGAGAATCACGCAGTAGCCATTGCGCTCACAGTAATCCTCGATGCCCCGCGCCAGCTCCGCAAAGTACGGGTTGAGGCTGTTGGGCACCAGCAAGCCGATGGTCGCGGTGGTTTTGGCCTTGAGGGAACGGGCCACGGCGCTGGGAACGTAGTCGAGGGTCTTGATGGCAGCCTCGACTTTGACCCGTACTTCCTCGCTGACTGGCCGGGTTTTGTTCACCACATGGGAAACCGTGGTGTAGGAAATGCCCGCAAGTGCCGCTACATCCTTGATCGTTGCCATGACTCAGGCCCGCCGACTGGCGCGCTGACTGCGGTAGGTATCGAGCACCACCGCCACCACGATCACCGCGCCGGTGATGATGCGCTTGGTCGGTTCGGTCGCGCCGATCTGCGCCAGGCCGGCCGCCAGCACGGAAATGATCAACACACCAAAGAACGTGCTGATCACCGAACCGCGGCCGCCCATCAGGCTGGTACCGCCGATGACCACGGCGGCGATCACCTGCAGCTCAAGACCGGAACCCGCATTCGGGTCCGCCGCTTCCAGGCGCGAAATCTGGAACAACGCCGCGATACCGGCCAACAGCCCCATCAGGCTGAACACCAGGATCTTGTAGGGCTTGGGATTGATCCCCGCCAGGCGAACCGCCTCTTCATTGGTGCCGATGCCAATCAGGTAGCGCCCGAACACCGTGCGGGTCAACACGGCCTGGGCAATGAAGATAATCAGCAAGGCAATGATGAAGGACGGTGAAATGCCGAAGGCGATCGGGTTGGACAGCCAGGCAAAGGCGTCACCAATGTAGGCGGTGCGCGAGCCGGTCATCTGATACGCCACGCCACGCGCCATCTCCAGCACGCCGAGTGACACGATGAACGACGGAATCCGCCACGCCACGGTAATGGAACCGGTGATGGTCCCGGCCAATGCGGCGGCCGCCATGCCGAGCAGCGCGGCGGGCAGGACACTCCAGCCCCAGCCCAGTGTCGCCACGCTGACTGTCGACGCGGCCAGCGCCAGCACCGAACCGACCGACAGGTCGATGCCACCGATAATCAGCACGAACGTCATGCCGACCGCGAGGACCATCAAGTCCGGAATCTGGTTGGCCAGCGTGCTGAAGGTATCGTAAGAAAGAAAGTGGCTGCTCAGGAGCGAGAACAGGACCACCATCGCCAGCAAGGCACCGGCCAGGCCCAGGTAAGTGCCGAGACCGTAAAAATTGCCACTGCGTTTGCCGGCGGAAGATGCGGTTTTCATTGAAGATCCCTAGGCGCTGCTTCGTTGAGCAGCGCATCACGTTTTTGGTAGCCGGCAAAAGCGGCCGCAAGCAAGTCATCCTGGGTCCAGCTGTCGCGCTCGAACGTGTCAATCAGGCGCCCTGCCGACAGCACGCCGATGCGGTCGCAGATCAGCATCAGCTCGCGCAGATCGCTGGACACTACCACCAGCGCCTTGCCCTGCCGAGTCAGTTCGCCGAGCAAGGCGTAGATGTCGAACTTGGCGCCGACATCGATGCCACGGGTTGGCTCGTCGAACAGCAGCACCGAGCAATCGCGCTCCAGCCAACGGCCAATCACGACTTTCTGCTGGTTGCCGCCGGACAATTCGGACACCCGTTGTGCAGGGCCGGAACTGCGGATGTGCATGGCGTCGATTTGCCGCTGGGCCAGGGAAAACTCTTCGCCATTGTTGACGAAGCCGCCGCTGGAAATGCGGGGCATGTTGCCCAGCGCAATGTTGGCGCCGATCGATTGCGTCAACAGCAGGCCTTCCCCCTTGCGATCTTCGGTGATCAGGGCGATGCCGTGACCGACCGCATCCACCGGAGACCGGATGCTGACTACCTGCGCCGGGGAGCCCAGGGCCACGGTGCCGCTGTCGGCGATATCGGCGCCAAAGATCAACCGGAGCAATTCGGTGCGCCCTGCCCCGATCAAACCGGAAATGCCGAAGATCTCACCGGCACGCACTTCAAAGGACACGTCGCGAACCTTGTCGGAGCGGGTCAGCCCTTTGACCGTCAGCGCCGGAGCGCCGATGGTGCGCGGCCCCATGTCGATGTGTTCGCCCAGTTCACGGCCCACCATCAGGGTGACCAACTGTTCGCTGTTGTAATTGGCCATCGGCTCGACGCACACCAGGTTGCCGTCTCGCAGTACCGCTATGCGCTGCGCCACCCGGGCCAACTCTTCGAGGCGATGGGAGATGTAAATTATCGATACACCCCGTGCCTGCAGGCGGGTGATCTGCTCGAACAACATTTCGACTTCACGCGCCGTGAGCATCGCCGTGGGTTCGTCGAGGATCAGCACATGGCAATCGCCGATCAGGTTGCGGGCGATCTCGACCATTTGCTGATGACCGATACCCAGCTCACCGACCGGCGTGTCCGGGTCGATTGCATCGAGGCCGACCTGAGCCATGGCTTCAATGGCGGCCTTGCGCAGTTGCTTGCGGCTGATCCAGCCACCATTGTTCGGCAGATTGTCGAGAAACAGGTTTTCCGCCACCGACAGGGTCGGCAGTAGATTGAGTTCCTGCATGACCATACGTATGCCCAGGTCTTCAGCCTGGGTCCGGCTGCCAGGGCGATAATCCTGCCCCTGAAACTGCATCTGGCCGGTGGTGGGCGTGACCAGGCCACCAATGATCTTCGACAGCGTACTTTTACCAGCGCCGTTCTCACCGGTCAGCGCCAGCACTTCACCGCGCATGAGCGTCAGGTCGATGCCGGCCAGGACCGGTTGGGCGTAGGTCTTGCCGATACCGCTGACCGAGAGGACAGCGTTCGGGTCGCGAACGGACATAAAAACTCTCCATGCGCTCGCCCGGACGGGCGAGCACCTTTGTGTCGCCAAGGGCTTATTTGGTAACCAGCTCTACCGGGGTCTCGATCACACCATTGGCGCCGATGTCGACTTTTTCACCCTTGATGATCTTGAGCGCAGTCTCGATGCCGAACACCGCTTGCTTGGCCGCAAACTGGTCGGCAGTGGCCAGGACCCGGCCATCCTTGAGCATCGGCTTGATGGCGTTGATATTGTCATACCCCACCACTTGCACCTGGCCGGCCTTGCCTGCGGCACGCACGGCAGACACCACACCCACGGCCATGCTGTCGTTGCCAGCCAGCAGGGCTTTCACTTGCGGGTACTCGCTCAGAATCGAAGCGGCGACTTTATTACCCTTGTCGATTTCCCAGTCGCCGGACTGTACGGACACAACCTTGATCTGCGCCGCTTCCATCGCGTCCTTGAAGCCTGCAGTACGAGCCTGAGCGTTAGTGGTGGTGGACACGCCTTCGATGATGCCGACTTCATCACCGGCCTTCAGCTGTTTGGCCAGGTACTCACCGACCAGACGCGCACCTTTGCGGTTATCCGGCCCTACGAACGGGACATTGATGTTCTTGCTTTTGACGACGGCTGGATCCAGCTGATTGTCGATGTTGATCACCGTGATACCCGCATCAACGGCTTTCTTGATTACCGGCACCATGGCTTTTGAGTCAGCAGGGGCGATGACCAGCGCATTGACTTTGGCCAGGATCATTTGCTCGACGATACGTGTCTGGCCGGCCGTATCCGTTTCGTCCTTGATGCCATTGGAAATCAGATCGAATTCATCGGAGTGGCCTTTCTGATAGGCCTTGGCGCCGTCTTCCATGGTCAGAAAGAATTCGTTGGCCAGGGATTTCATCACTAGCGCGACTTTTGGTTTTGCAGGCGTCTCGGCGAAGGCCGAAGAAACAGGCAGCGCGACGGATGCGGCAGCCAGCATAGCGACAGCGAGAAGGCGTCCAGCGAATGGCAGCTTCATGGGTTCACTCCGATCTTATGATTATTTTGAGCAATGCTTGCGCTGGCGTTTGGCTTGATGGCGCCCGGCGATGGATTTAACTCATCGATGACGCCGCGCAAACGTTTGCGTAGATCGAACTATGCGAACCCTGCTGATATTTGTCAACGACCGTGACGCGCTGAATAGCGCGACGGCCGGCATTCACCTCAGGCCGTAGTATTGACTACCGATCCAGTGCTGCTGCCCTTGGCCATTTCTTTGATCAAGCTGGCGCTGACTTCCAGGATGGCGCTGTTGGTTTGCGCGATCTGCCCTTGAATGCCTGACACTATGGCTATCTTGGTTTCCGGCGTGGGGTAGCTCGCTGCCTGAGCTGCCGCCAGTGTTTGTTGCTGCTCGCGCAACTGTTGCTGCAGCTCTTTCAGGCGCTTGAGCAAGACTTTCACGGCGACACTGGTGTTATCGTCGGCTTCGGACTTTTGAGTGTCTGCGCTTTTGTCCAAACCAACAGGGCCGGTCCTGACTTGTTTGTCGTCATCCTCCTTCGTGCCTAGCGCTTGAGCAGCGGCATCGGCGGCCGCATCACTCAGTGCACGAAGCGTCGTGGCCGACTGTCCACCAATGGTGATGCCCGCCGCGTTTGGAAAACCTACAGATAACGACATGTGAACTCCTTAAATGAAAATCCATTGAAAGAGCATCGACCTGAGCGCGAGTTTCTTTAGCAATGATTCACAATTGAAACAGGGGGGATTCAACAAGGCTGTCGGAGAGCCGAACACAGAAGCTGCAAAAAATCGGAAACCCGGACACGCAACGGCCATCGCGCGCCGACAGAAAGTTTAATTCACTAAACAAATCAAGCGGTTAAGCCATTTTCTCCATTCAAAGAGTGTCTGGTACAGATCCTGCTGTTGATCCGACACCCCAAGCGTTCAGATTCGTTTGGGGCACATCTAGATGAACTTGCATCTGCACCGTCACCCCTAGAGAGAAAAATAATGACATCTGCTTTCAAGACCTTTGTGCCGGGCGCCTTGGCCCTCCTTCTGCTTTTGCCGACCGCTCTTCAGGCAAAAGAAGCTGAAACCCAACAAAAACTGGCAAACGTGGTCATTCTGGCTACCGGTGGCACCATCGCCGGCGCGGGCGCCAGCGCCGCCAACAGCGCGACCTACCAAGCGGCAAAAGTCGGTATCGACAAATTGATTGCCGGCGTCCCCGAACTGAGTCAAGTGGCCAACGTCCGCGGCGAGCAGGTCATGCAAATCGCCTCCGAGAGCATCACCAACGAGAACCTGCTGCAATTGGGCCGTCGCGTGGCCGAATTGGCCGACAGCAATGACGTCGATGGCATCGTGATCACCCACGGCACCGACACCCTGGAAGAAACCGCCTACTTCCTGAACCTGGTGGAAAAAACCGATAAGCCGATCATCGTCGTCGGCTCCATGCGCCCAGGTACCGCTATGTCCGCCGACGGCATGCTGAACCTGTACAACGCTGTGGCCGTGGCCAGCAGTAAAGATGCGCGGGGCAAAGGCGTCCTGGTGACCATGAACGATGAAATCCAGTCGGGTCGCGACGTCAGCAAAATGATCAACATCAAGACCGAGGCGTTTAAAAGCCCTTGGGGGCCGCTCGGCATGGTGGTTGAAGGTAAATCCTACTGGTTCCGCCTGCCGGCCAAGCGCCACACCATGGACTCGGAATTCGACATCAAGACCATCAAGAGCTTGCCCGATGTTGAAATCGCCTACTCCTACGGCAACGTCAGCGACACCGCTTACAAGGCATTGGCTCAGTCAGGCGCCAAGGCCATCATCCACGCCGGCACCGGCAATGGCTCGGTCTCTTCGCGTGTGGTTCCAGCCCTGCAGGCACTGCGCAAGGACGGCGTGCAGATCATTCGTTCGTCACACGTCAATGCCGGTGGTTTCGTCCTGCGTAACGCCGAACAGCCTGACGACAAATACGACTGGGTCGTGGCCCATGACCTGAACCCGCAAAAAGCCCGCATCCTGGCCATGGTCGCCCTGACCAAGACCAACGACAGCAAAGAGCTGCAACGGATGTTCTGGGAATACTGATTCGCCCTCGCCTGACCGGTTCCGGTCGGGCACTGCTTCGCCACTCGCCGATCTTTGGCGAGTGGCTCGCACCTCGCCTGACAAAAAAACGCCTACCGCCCTACACCAATTGGAAAAAACGGCTGTCAGAGGATGTTCTGGAATTTTAAGCAGTTGCGAAATTGCCTACAGTTAAATACTGTATGCACGTACAGCTTAATAAGGATAATTCTGTGGACACCACCTCCGCCTCACATGACGCCTATGTACGCATGGGTCTGCGCGTTCAGAAAATCATCAACTCCCCGACTGCCCAAAAAGCCAAGGCCGCACTGATCTTCCGACAACCCGATGAGCCGGTGGATGAGTGGGAGCGCTTGCTCGAAGAAATTGACGAGAACGACAACGTGACCCTCGCCTATCGCGACGATGGCGGCGTGCAGATTTTTTGGGTTGTGCCGAAGGAAGACTGAGTCAATGATTGTCCGCTGTTTTGCTTTGCTGTTGCTGCTGTTCGCCATGGGGGCCCAGGCTGACGCACCGCGCACCTTCAACGAAGCCAAGAAAGTTGCCTGGAAGCTGTACGCCCCACAGTCCACCGAATTTTATTGCGGCTGCAAATACACCGGTAACCGGGTGAATCTCTCGGCCTGCGGTTATGTGCCGCGTAAAAATGCCAAACGCGCGACGCGCATCGAGTGGGAACACATTGTTCCAGCCTGGCAAATCGGTCACCAGCGCCAGTGCTGGCAGGAGGGAGGCCGCAAGAATTGCACGCGCTACGATCCGACCTATCAGAAGGCTGAGGCGGATCTGCATAACCTGGTGCCGAGCATCGGGGAGGTGAATGGCGATCGCAGCAACTTCAGTTTCGGCTGGCTGCCGGAACAGCCTGGCCAATATGGCTCGTGCCTGACCCAAATCGATTTCAAGGCAAAGAAAGTCATGCCGCGCCCCTCCATTCGCGGCATGATCGCCCGGACTTATTTCTACATGAGCAAACAGTACGGCTTGCGTTTGTCGAAACAGGATCGGCAACTGTACGAAGCCTGGGACAAAACCTATCCGGTCCAGGCTTGGGAACGTCAGCGTAACCAGAGCGTGGCGTGCGTGATGGGGCGCGGTAACGAGTTTGTCGGGCCAGTAGACATGAAAGCCTGCGGTTAGTCGCTTTACGAAACGAACAAGGCCTCGGGTTCAACACCCGAGGCCTTGTTATTTTCAGACCGCCGAAAAACGAGTCACTGTAGACATCCTCCAGGAGGCACCACCGGACATCACCCGTAAAATGGATCGTTACTGAGCTGTCGGACGCTCAAGGACCAGCACTTCAACATTCTGTTTCTTCGCTCGGACGATGGCCGCGTTCACCTCGGCCTGTTTAGCCTCGGCTTCGGCTTTCGAACTGTAAGGGCCCATCAGAATGCGGACCTTGCCGTTTTCCTTGACGACACTGGACATGAAACTGTGTTCGATCAACCAGCCGCTGAGGTCGCTGACAGCCTGAGGCGTTTCACCTCGAACCTCGAGATCCCATTGAGGACCCGAGGCCTGCACTGGAGCAGCGGCCGTTGCCGGCACAGGCTTAGGTGGTTCAACGCGCTTGCCCTCACCGCATCCCGCCAGCGCCAGCACTGCCATAACCAAGACCATTTTGCGCACAGCGTTTCCCTCTGAATGCCTAAAACAGCGATTTTATCATTCATGAATACTTCTCGAGTGCCGCAAAATGGGCTTAAAACAACGAGAATGATGGATGCGGCCTCTGTATAGTTACGCCTTGGGAATTAATGCTGCATCTGCACGTCAGAAAGAGGCACCCAAACTTTGAGACTTCGCACTAATCTATACATACCACCGACCTCTGCACTGTCCGAATCAGGTGCCCCACAAAGCAATCAAGGAGAAGACCATGCTGATACTCACCCGCAAAGTCGGTGAAAGCATAAACATTGGTGATGACATTACGATCACCATCCTGGGCGTAAGCGGCCAGCAAGTCAGGATCGGCATCAACGCTCCGAAAGACGTTGCGGTGCATCGCGAAGAAATTTACCAGCGCATTCAGGCCGGCCTGACCGCGCCCGACAAACCGCAAACTCCCTGAACCCTGCGCCGTCAGTAGCCAGCCCGTTCGCTCCGGAACGACGGCTGGCTAAAGATTCAGGTGTCACCACAAACTCCGCTCAGTCGCTGACCTGGCTGATTCAGACCAAGTCGCAGGCCATGACGGCCAGATATTCTCGCCGCCCCCTCCCAACGCTCAACCATAGGTCACCCCCCGCGCCATGCCCGTGGCCGCCACGATGATCAGCAATTAGGTGAACGGCGGCAAGGGTCCAGTGAATCAGCATCGAGAAACTCCTGTCAGGACAAAGTTGAAACGGCCTGTCAGTAGTAGCCCATGAATCGATGGATTGCGCCGCCTCGCAAACTGTCGACATTCGAGCCCCCCCCCTTGGAGAACGCGGCGCTCCGGACCGACTAGACTCCAACACGCTGGCAATTGCAGGCTCCTGCAGCCACCACCCCCAACAGCAGTCACTCCCACCGTGTTGACTTGAGTACACAAAATCATGTGTGAATCATGTGATTCAAACTCTGCCCCACCCACAAATGATCGTCGCCGTTTTCTTCGGCTTGCCGGACTGGGAGCAGGCGCTCTGCTTCTCGCCGGCGCACTGCCCAACCGAATCATCCAGGCAGCCGAAAAAACATCCGCCCTTCCAAAACCTCAAAATGCAATCAACCCTGACGAGGCACTGCAACGGCTGATCCAGGGAAATGAACGGTACGTGAGCGGTAACTCAAAGACCCACGACTTCAAGGACGAGCGCGAAGCACTGGTTTCCGGCCAGAATCCCTTCGTGGCCGTACTGAGTTGCTCTGACTCGCGCATCGCACCCGAATACGCATTTGATACCGCGCGAGGTGATCTTTTCGCCATACGCGTTGCCGGTAACTTCGTTACCGACGAAGGACTGGCAAGCATTGAATACGGCGTCGCCGTGCTCGGTGCACCACTGGTTCTCGTACTGGGACACGAAAGTTGCGGCGCCATCGAGGCCGGCATAAAAGCCGTCAAAGACCACACCGTATTCCCGGGGCATATTCCGAAACTGACTGACGCACTCAAGTCATCTGTCGAGGCCGCCCTCAAACAACCTGGGGATCTGGTGGAAAATGCGACCGTGCAAAATGTCAAAAACTCGGTCGAACGCCTCAAAAAGGCCACGCCCCTGCTGACTGATGCGCTGAGCAAAGGCAAATTGAAAATAGTGGGCGGCATCTATCGCCTGGCGACCGGAAAAGTCGAGCTGATCGCCTGAGCCGAAAAGCCATTCATGGCAGGCCGTAGAAAAAACGAGCCCAGCGCGATGGCTGGGCTCTGTTCACTTTCTGTTTTCCATCATTTTGTCGGCAAGCGCCTTGGCCCTTTCGATCAACATATTCTGTCTGTCTTCGTGAGTAGCGCCAGTGGTGCCGCCGACGACCGGAGCGGTCAGGTTACTTTCGGCAATCAAGGCAGCGCAAAAGTATTGATCCCAGACGAGCTTGTCGTCGGATGCCTGTTTGTTTGTTGGGTCGCAAATCATGGGAGACTCCTCGTGGGGAGGTAGCACGGCTCATTTTACGCCTGAATTACGGCCTTAGAGGATCCACCTCAAAAGAACACGAGAGGCAATCCAGGGGGACGCCTGAACCACCGCCCATTGGAGCAAGAGGCAAATGGACAAGTAAGCCGCAAAAAAACGAATCATCGATCGCCGCCCCATCAACTTGCCCTCCCGCTTAATTTCGCGAAACAAACGTTGGGTGGTCTGTTTTAGTTGGATGCAATTCAACGATCACAGTTCAATGTAGCTGGAACTGATTTTTATTCAGTTTTTCATCAATGCTCAAGGCATGAAGACCAGTCTGCGCGACGACGGTGACAGCTACTGGTTTTTGCATTATTTATTCAGCAGCCTGCCGACTTTAACCACAGCGTTGGGCCAACTTAATAGGGCCCACTGATCAAAAGGACTTCACGGATGCCATTTTCACTGGAAGAAAGAACCGCTCTTTTAGCGCTCAAGGGGGTAGGCCCGGCTGTCATTGCCCGGCTTGAACAGATGGGGATCGAATCGCTTGCCGAACTCGGCACATCGAATGTTAGTGACATCCTGGCCCAGGCATCCGCAGCGTCAGGCTCGACATGCTGGAAGAATAGCCCTCAAGCCCGGGCTGCCATTACCGCGGCAGTCGAGTTTGCGAAAGGCTCAAAGCTGCCCTCCTCACTTCGCTGACCTCACCTGCAGCCACAGCGAAGAGAAACAAGGACATTGGAGTCATAAGCGATCACGCCATCTTGATAGGCCGTGATCGTCATGACCGGTCATCCACTGGATAGATCTCGCGACCTTCTGCGGGTCCACGAGACCAAGACGGGTACAGCGATAACCAAGCAGCACTCATGAACGCGAAAGCCCACCTGAACGCATGACGTGATGATCACTGACCCAAATTACGCTCACGGCTCATTGGCGCTTTGAGGCGGGAGTTCTGCAAACGTTATGCAAAAGTTTTGAAAATCCAAGACAACAAAAAAGGGCCCACCTTTCGGTGAGCCCTTCTAGACCGCCCAGCAGAGCGGATTTTGTTTGGTAGGCGCGATTGGACTCGAACCAACGACCCCCACCATGTCAAGGTGACCCCGAAACTGACACAAGCATTTGATCTATAAGGAAAAATAGGTGCTTTTCAACAGGTGAAAAACCGCTACATCACCCTATAAGAATCAATAACTTAGCGTTGTATATTCCTACAGTAGTTACCCCCTCCCTGGCGTTCTGCCGACTGAATACCCTCCATCCAAACCAGCTTACCGACTGCTACGCTTTCCTTGTCCACGGAGGAAAAGCACATGCCAAACTCAGACCTACTCCCTTCCCTGCTCTTCAAGATCAATGAAAACCAGCTTGCCTTGGAAGCCGCCATCATGGAGCTCTCGAACTGGGTCGAGCAGCGGGGCTCGGCCGATGTTGCCGATAACATCCGCGGCGCCCTGGTCGCCATCGACCGCAACGAGGAATTCATTAATATGACGCTCGCGGTCATGATGACCCCGGAGTGAGCATGGACAGCACGCGTTGTGCGGATTAGCTGGCGTATTCAAAAGGCGCTAGACAAGGGGTTTCAGCGCTTATTGAGACCCCTTAGAGGCCCTCAAGGGAACATCAAGTGGTACAGAATCTGGTACGAGATCCATCCCTTCTCACGGCGTCCTGCCGACCGAACACAATCCCAAACCCTGTAGCTCGTCACCCAGCTGCAGAA
Organism: Pseudomonas sp. MT92; assembly: GCF_058792515.1. Classification (NCBI taxonomy): domain Bacteria; kingdom Pseudomonadati; phylum Pseudomonadota; class Gammaproteobacteria; order Pseudomonadales; family Pseudomonadaceae; genus Pseudomonas; species Pseudomonas sp. MT92. Next base: position 16,726 of record NZ_JBXAFA010000026.1, on the reverse strand, counting down.
CAATGCCTTTTTATCCGGTACATATCGCCATCCGCATGGCGGAGCAGAGTATCCGCGTCTTCCCCGTCCGCAGGATAAAAGGCCACACCGATACTGCAGGACGGCATTTTGATCCCGCCAAATTCAGCGCCCAGCGGCTCGGCCATGATCGCGAGAATTTGCGCCATCTTCTCGGAAACGGCGCTCTCCGACTGGATATCCGTCAATAGAACAGTGAATTCATCACCGCCCATCCGGGCCACCGTGTCTGTCTCACGTACGCAGCCTTCCAGCCGTCGTGCAATCATACAGAGCACACGGTCGCCCGCTGCATGTCCATGGACATCATTGATACCCTTGAAGTCATTGATATCCAGAAACAGCAACGCCAGAGTGCTGCTGTGGCGGTGTGCCGCTCGCAGGGCCGAGTCCAGTCGATCATTGAAAAGTGACCGGTTGGTCAGTTTTGTAAGCGGATCATGATGGGCGAGGAAGCGTAATTCCTCCTCGGCCTCACTGAGGGCCGTCACGTCCCGCGCGACACCGATCCGCGCACCCACCTCCTCGGACCAGAAGGCCGCCCATAGGATGTGTACGATACTTCCATCCTTGCGAATATAACGGTTGCGGAAATCAATGTGGGGTTGACCATTCATGACCCGGATAATGGAGGCGCGCGTGGCCGCCAAGTCGTCAGGATGCATATAGTCAGTGATCAAGGTGCCGGTCAGCTCCTCGGCACGGTAACCGAGCAGTGCCTCACAGGCATCACTCACAAATTCAATCTGGTTGTCCCTATCAACCACGAAGACCGTGTCCAGCATCAGGTGGATCAGTTTGGGGTAGAGCGCTTGTAGGTCAATGGGCATAGGTCAGAAGCGTCCGGTTTATATAGCTTGATCATAGCCCGATCGCGAAGGACGCCGGCAAGGAATCCTGCAGACTTCATAGTAGGTATACGCAAAGTCAGATATCAGTTCGCTTCGCCAATATAATGCGCACAGGTCATTACCGCTACCCAAAGACTGAGGGCTCTCAGTCCTCAGTCGCCGGCGGCACGCTAATTTTCCCCGAGTGAAAGGTAGGCCTGTTCGCATGTCAGTCCTCGGGCCCGGGCTTGGTCAGCAACTTCAGCCAGTTCGCCCGCTCGCTGGTCAGCGCGCTTGAGCACGTCGGCAAGCACCATTGCCGCGCGGGCAGCTGCCTGGCTTGCGGCGGCAGTGCAGGAATGGCCGCTGGCATCACTGGCTGCGAGCCGAGCGGTAAGGTCGTCGACTGCCCCGCGCAGGCCGTCAGCAGAAGCGCGAGCGGCAGCAGCATCAGCCGTGGCTTGATCGATGATGCGTTGGCCATCTTGAACCGCCTTATTGATTGAAAGTTGTCGGGCTTGCTCCAGGGCGCGCTCGGCGGCCTCGTTGTCGGCTTTGGCCCTGCTGTCCCGAACATCGCGATCGCTCCAGGCTGATTGCCATTCAGCATCCTTCACTGATAGCCCGTGGTCGTAGGCGCCATACAGAGCGCCGACGGCGAGAGCAATAAGCAGCAGGATCGCGCCGGCTTTGGCATAGGTCGTCATGCCAGCACCGCCGTCGCCTTGCTCCACAGCTTCAGCCGATCAACCTGTCCGTTGAGTCCGCCATTGATCCGCCGGGTGATTTTTTCGAAGTCGCCAGCATCAGCCAGGGTGTTCAGTCCATTGGTTGCCCAGAACCATGCCGCAGACAGGCAGGCGTTCTTCGGCTTCTCCAACAGCTCAGGCTGGTTGATCAGGTCGAGGCCCAGGGCTTCGCCGCACGCCGCATAGTTCGCCCGTCCGGTGATCTGGATCAGGCCGCGCCCGCGATACTTGAAGCCATCGCCCTGGACGGTGTTGCCCAGATCCTTGCGGCCTTCGTACTTGGCCTGGGCGGGAGTCGGTCCCCAGATCTCACGGACGTAGATCAGCTGGCCGGACTCATGTCCGATCTGGGCAATGAATGCGGCCACTCGTTTGGAGCCGACAATCTGGAACCGGCCCATCGCGGGGTTGAGGACGGGAACAAAAACGCCGGCTTTGGCGCCGGCGCTCGGGAGGATCTGCAGCAGTTGCTGCGTGGTGATGGGCATACTTTTCTCCAGGCGAAAAAAAGCCCGCGCAGTGGCGGGCTTCTCTCATAATAATTTTCAAAGGCTATTTATAGGGCGCCCCATCCAGGCATGGACAATAGACCTGAGTACGCAGCGTACGAGGCGTACACAAATCCCGCGAGTAACAATCCAGAAAGTACGGCGACAAAAAATCGATACATCCTCACTCCTTGTTGAGTTTCGACGGCCTTCCTAATGGAAGCATGGCGATGTGATTTTGCCCGGCTATCCCTTGAAACTCACCGTTTATCTGGACTGGGATCCGCGCCATGTTCTCCCGTATTAAAGGGTGCGGGAGAAAATAGAAACCCTGGCGACTGCGAACCGCCGGGGTTTTGCTTTTATATTACCGCTGGTAGGATTTGCGCCACGTTCCCCTGCGGTAGAGCTGGGAAAATAGAAGCCCTGGTGATTACAGCTCACTGGGGCTTCGTCTTTTCAATCCCCAGACGAAGAAAACCCCGAACGGGTCGGGCATTCTCCAGGCACAAAAAAACCGCTCAAGGCGGTCGGTTGCGTAGCGGATCAGTCATCAGTGGCGCTGGTTTCCGCAGGCGGTCACGCAGCAATCGAACCAGTCATATCCGGATGTACCATCACCCACTGGTAGGCCTTCTCAAGAAAGTCAGGACCTGCTTGAGCCTCGATTTCAGCGAGAGGGACGTGATAGCGACGGAAGTCCACTTCTTTGGTGTCTTCGTCTTCTGGTTGGGCGGCGTAACCCACAACATCGATGAGTACGGAATGACGAGGGTCTTCTTGACGTTCCCGAGAGACGCACGCTGTAACGATGCGGAAGTAAGCGCCTGCGAAGGGAATACCGAAGTTGGAGCTGGTGAGGTCGATTTGAATTGCCATAGTTTGGCTCCTTAGAGATAAGTGACTTCGGTGGTCCAGACGGTGGCCGCCCAGGCAATGTTGGTGGAAGCGGCGCCGGTCACGGCAATGGACAGGCCGCCGCTCACACCATCAGCTGAGACATTGCAATCCCATGCAGCATCGTCTTCATAGAGGACGTTCTTGGTGGAGCTCTTGATTACGGTAGAGGCTGCGCCGGGACCTCGGCGGATGACCCCGGTGAATTCGTAGCCAGCAGTTTTCGAACCATCCCCAACTTTCTGCATGGCGACGACTTGGATTCGGAACGTGAAGGTTGAGTAGTCCGGCAGAATGACTTGGTTTGTGGAAGACCCAGCAACCCCATCACTGGTCAAGACTGTGGGGGTTGCATCGGTCGTCTTCCTTCGCAGGACCATCTTTCCGGCCTGGGCATCGCCGGCAACGGAGAACTGCCCGGATGCGAAGGCCTTTTTGCCATACTTATCCGCTACAGCATATGCACCAGAGGCCTGAGAATAGATGCCGGACGCTGTATTACCAAATCCACCCAGAGCTGTTGAATACGTGCCTGATGCGATATTCAGCCGACCGCCCACTGCGACTGAGTTGCCGCCGGATGCCAAAGCTCGATCACCTATGGCGATACTACTTGCACCTAGCGCCCCATAACTCGACGTGTTGTTACCAATCGCCGCGGCGAAGCTGTCGACGCCCGAAGCGTAGGAGCCGCCGAGGGCCATGGCGCCGGCGCCTGTTGCTACTTGGGAGCCTGTGCCAGCGGAGTTGTTACCAATCGCAGCTGAATAGGCAGCCGCCGCAGAGCTGGCAAAACCCATCGCAATTGCCGCCGTATTCGACGCCGCTGCACCAGCACCGATAGCGACCGCAAGGTGAACTGTCGCCGAGGGACGTGAAGTCGCCGGAGAAAAGTTCTCCACGTACCCCCGTATTGCCTTCTTACTACCAGTCTGCCAACTAACTCCGTCGCAGATAACCTGTACACCTTCACCCCTGCCCAGTCTCAGGGTTGCCACACCGTCAATCGTTTCTGAGGCGTTAGGGTCAATGGTGATGGTATCGGTATACAGCCAACGAACGGGGCGTATTTCGTTTCTCTGTCAGTCTGGTAGCCGTAGTAGGAGCAGATGCCGCGATTGATGACGCTGTTGGCAATGACTGCCAGGGCGATGGCTGCGGCAGAGATGATCAGCGCCTGCCTTGAGCGCTGCCTCACGCCTCAATACCGAAGTCACTGAGGCGCAGACCGAAGTGAAGCCCGATCTCTTTCAGCACGACCAGTTCAGCCGGTTCGATTTCACCGTCTGCCTGGGCGATGGCGATCATGTTCACGAAGGCTTCTTCTGCGTCCTGCTGGCAGTTCTTCACGTCGGCCAGTTCGCGCTTGATGGCGAGTCGGCCAACTTGAAAGTTCGCATTCAGCTGTGCGGTGAAGCGATTGATGGTTTCGGTGATTTCGCTACCGAAGTGGGACAGGCTTGGGTTTGCGCGAATCAGCTCGTCGAGCTTCGAGACTTCGGAAGGCTCAATCTCGCCATCCGCTGCCGCTACCAGCAGCCCGCCACCGACGAACTGCCAGCAGTTGCGATCCTGAACAGCGACCGCAAAGCGAAATTGCAGGCCCGGTGGCGTGAAAGCGATGTTCACCGCGACCTCAATTTCTGGGCCGAATATTTCTTCCAGGTGAAAAACTCCCCGTTCCTGACCGGCAAGGTTCCTGGTCGCAACGGTGCCAAAGCATTCCGCGCCACGTTCGATTGGCTGATCGCCCCGAGCAACTTCGTCAAGGTTGAACAGATAAAACATTCCATATCCACCTCCGTTTGTTGGTCGTTCAACTGTAGCTGATCCCCCACCCTCCACCGCCCGGGCATGCCCCGGCTAGGACGCCCCATGCCCACAGAAAACAAACCGGCCGCGCCCTTCGGCCCAAACGGTCGCACCTTCCATATTCATCTGAGCGTGCGCGGTGCGCTGCGCGACTTCAGCAAACGCCAGCTCAAAGGAATGTTTAGCATGGAGGGTGGCCGCGACTGCACCGCAGAAGAGGCGAAGGATCATCTGCTTGAGTGCTTAGCACAGGGCAAAGAAGTGCTCCCGATGGGGCCACCCTGCGAGGGCTTCGACTTTGCGGGCGGTGGCTGCCCTGGCCACGACATGCCACCAGTCGCGAATGCCCATGACCTGGTATCGATGGAGATTGCATGATGAGCGAAGTTCATCGCTACACCGTTGTGACAATGCTTTCTGAGGGCGGTAACCGAATCGGCTACGACCCTCACGGGCCAGAGGTTGTCATGGCTTCCGAATTCGACCGGGTCACCGCCGAGCGTGATGGCCTACAGCTGAGCCTGACCACCGCAGACCAGACCATTGACGATCTTCAGGCCGCAATCGCTCGACGTAACCGGCGGATTGATGAGCTTTCGGCAGAAATTGCAAAAGCGCGGCAAGGCCCGTGCAAGATGATCGTCGGGGACGAACTGCCATGACCCACAAATGCTACCGGCGCGATCCGGACGTAAAAGCCGTTACCGACCTTGTGACTGATGAGCAGATGCAGGGTGCCTTCCAAGGCACAAACTTCGGCCACACTGACTTTCGTGGCCTGCTCGGCCAAGGCTGCATCAAAGCGCTGGCCGGCTGGCACCAGGGCCACACGCTCACCACCATCCTGGACGAGCTACGCCTGATCAGCTGGAACAAGCAGACCAGCAAAATCAAGGTCACCGCCAAAGGGCGCCACTACATCTGGCTCGCCTTCAAAGGTCGCCCCGGCGTTTAGGTCCAGAACGCAGTAACTCCCCCCCCTTCAAAGTCAGCCGCTAAAGCGGCAAGGACGCGCTCGACCATGGAAAAGAAAAAGCTCGGCCCGGACCATTATCGCTACGTTGATGAAATCGGCCCCGATGGCCTTGAGGTTCATTGCATCACCTATCAGGTGATCGGTGAAACCGCGCAGTGCTGGTACATCGCCGATGACTACACGGTGAACATGATCAACGGCTACCAGCACAGCTGGACCGCTGAAGCCGTGAAGAAGCGCCGCAAGCGCGTATCGAAGGATTCCGGCGGCAAGCGGTTCGCCTACCCTGACAAGGCGCATGCTCTGCGCTCCTACAAGATCCGCAAGTCGCGTCAGCTGGGGCATGCCGAACTGACGTTGGAGCGCGCCCGGGCGGCTCTTGGCTACTTCGGTGATCTGTCCGTGACCAATGAGGCGCCCGTCACCGACAAGCTGATCATCCCGAACGAGCACATCCAGGGACTGGGCTGGGGGTATTGCTGATGATTTTGCTCACAGCGCCAGCCCTCACCTGGTCCGCCTGCGTGTACTGCTACAAGGGGCAGCGGTGATGAGTGCTGAGATCTTTGAATTCCCGGCGCGCGCCAGATTGCACAACCGAGTAGTCGAGCAGAACCAGGCTCAACGCAAAAAGCTGGCGGACTGGTTCCGCACAATCGCGGCACACGTCGAAGGCAACTACGTAGAGCGCGAGCCACTGGCGGCAATGATCGTGCTGAGCGGTGCATCTGGCGACGAGGTCCTGCATACCGGCTATGGCGACCACGAACAGGTCAGCCTGCGGCAGGCCGGATACGCGGCGCAGAAACTGGCAACGACGCCATTCGCCCGGCGCGGCGGCAACTTCTTCGACCGCTACTAACCCCCTACCAGTAATCAACAGCCTGCCGGTGAACGGCGGGCGAGGATTCGCTATGTCCGCATTAAACCGATTCCACGAAACAGCCAGCCATGCACTGGAGCAGATCAGCACCAGTCTGCCGCCGGGCGCCAAAATCTGCCTGGCCATCTACACCCCCGAAAAGCCAGAACTCGACATCGTCCTGCAGGACAAAGGCCTGGACCTCAACGAAGTACTTTCCACGCTGCGCCGGCGCGGCCTGAGCATCGACGGCGACAACGCCTACAAGCGCGACGTGCTTGATTCAGCTGTGGGAGCGATGGCCTTCGGCGTGCAGAACAGAAACCCGCCACCGGCCGGGCATTGGGGTCAGCGCTTCTGGGATATTGGCCGGGAAGAACGCGCGCTCTGCGAAGAGCTGGTCGCGGCGCTGAAGCTCACCCGAGAGAACCTTCGTGCTTGCCAAGCAACCATCCACCTGTGCGGTGGTTTCGATCCAGCCTATGTCACCGAGGCCCAGGCGGCGATGAAGATCGCTGACGCTGCCCTAGCCAAAGCCACCCAATAACCAACTTCTGCCGCCACGCGCGGCATGGAGCAACTCATGCCCGCAAAAGAAATCGGGGAAGCCGTAGATGCAAAGTGCTCTCCCTGCGGCAGTCGCAACATTCAGATTACAGAAGAGTTTGTCGGTAACGACCAGTACGAGCTTCGAAGTGGCAAGGTGGTCGAGATCACTCCCACCGCGCTCCTGGATACAACTGGCCGAACTCATGGCAAATGTCGTCAATGCGGCCACACCTGGCAGTTCCGAAAAAACCCGCTCGCGACCAATTAGACATTCACGGCCCCGGACGGGGAATAGGACACCAATATGGCAAAGGTCATAGCTCAGATCACCGCCCGACTGCCGCGACTCATGGAAGCAGGCGAGTATCGGAAACTGCGTTACGCCGGCGGCAAGCCGAGTTTGCAACAATTGAAAAAATGGATTGAGGAAGGCGAAGTGGTTGGAGAAGTAAAAGGCGGGATGTATTTCGTGGACCTGCAGGCGGCCGTGATTGGCTCAAACGATCCGTTGCTCGCCAAGATGATGGAGGTGGGCTGATGGCTCCCCCGCGCGCCCGAACCGTTAAAAATCGTGATCTACCGGCCAACCTGTACCCGAACGGGAAATATTGGCAATACAAAAACCCGATCACCGGCAAGAAGACCAGCATCAACAAGCCAATGGCCGAGGCCATCAAGCTGGCGAACGCCGCCAACGCCAAGCTGCTCCCGCTGCTGGCCGATGACGGGTCGTTGCTGGCCATGATCACCGGTGACGCCGCGCCGAAGTTCACTCGCTGCCTGGAGCGATTTGAGGATGAATGGCTTACCACAAGGTCTTACGCCGCCAGCACGCTGAAGGAAATCAAATTCAAGCTGGCCCGGTACCGCGAGGACCTGGGCGATTTGATGATGGGGCAATTGGATGTGCTGACAATTGCCGAATACCTGGACGGCTTCGAGAACAACGCTTACACCAAGCACCGCGGCCTGCTGGTCCAAGTGTTTGCGTTTGCCGTGGCCAAGGGCCTGTGCGAACGCAACTCGGCGGAGCTTACCCTGGTGAAGAAGGAAGCTGAGAAGAAGCGCCAGCGCCATACGGTCGAGGGACTGAACAAGATTTTGGAGTATGTCGGGACGCCGATCTGGCTGAAGCGCGCCATTCGGCTCGGATTGCTGAGTCTTCAGCGGCGGGAAGATATCGTGGTGTGGCCGAAATCGGCCGTGGACCTCGAGCAGAACACTATTAAGGTGTCGCCCGGGAAGACGCAGAACTACGAGAAGCCCGTGCACTTGGAGATTGTTATGGGCCAAGCATTACGCGAGGTAGTGATGGAGTGCATGAAGTCACCGGTCGTCTGCCCGTACCTAATCCACTACTCGCCGAAGGCCCGTAAGCGTTCCCAATTGGATGCCAAGCTTCACTGGAATGCGGTGACGGCTGATTATCTGACCAAATCTTTTGCCCAGGCTCGGGACGATTCGAAAGCCTACGCCGACATTCCGGCCGGCGAGCGCCCTACTTTCCATGAGATCCGTGCGCTCGGCGCCTGGCTGTACGAACAGCAGGGTTTCGATCAGGAATACATTCAAGGTTTGATGGGGCATGCGGATGTGAAAATGACCGAGCACTACCAGGCAGGACACGGCGATGATGCGGTGGTTTATATGAAGGTGAAAGCAGACCTAAAAGTGTAGCGCGGTGGTCGTTTGCCCAAAATATTCCCAAAGTTTGCCCAAACGCCAGACAACAAAAAAGGGCCCACCTTTCGGTGAGCCCTTCTAGACCGCCCAGCAGAGCGGATTTTGTTTGGTAGGCGCGATTGGACTCGAACCAACGACCCCCACCATGTCAAGGTGGTGCTCTAACCAACTGAGCTACGTGCCTGCTGTGAGGCGGCATTCTACGGAATTCCGGAGGGGTGTCAACACCTTTTTTCGAGCTAACCCTATGAATATGCAAAATATTTAATTTTGCTGCTGCAAAGAAGATTTTCCGGTGGCTGGCGGTCGTTTTTTAACTCGGGTAGGATCAACACACTCGTAAAATATATTAAACAGAGGCTGCAGGATGGCGCACACCCCCTACCCAGAGTCCTACTACGCCGCATCGGCCAATGCGACCCCACCGCGTCCGGCTTTGCAGGATGACGTTGAGACTGATGTCTGTGTGATCGGCGCCGGTTATACCGGGTTGTCCTCGGCTCTGTTTCTGCTGGAGAACGGCTTTCGGGTAACGGTGCTTGAAGCGGCCAAGGTGGGTTTCGGCGCTTCGGGACGCAACGGCGGCCAGATCGTTAACAGCTACAGCCGCGATATCGACGTGATCGAGCGCAGTGTCGGCCCCAGGCAGGCTCAGTTGCTGGGGCAAATGGCGTTCGAAGGTGGGCGGATCATTCGTGAGCGAGTGGCCAAGTACAACATCCAGTGCGACTTGAAGGACGGTGGCGTGTTCGCTGCCATCACCGCCAAGCAGATGGGTCACCTGGAATCCCAGAAGCGCTTGTGGGAACGTTTCGGGCACACGCAGCTCGAGTTGATGGATCAACGGCGTATTCGTGAAGTCGTGGACTGCGATCAGTACGTCGGCGGCATGCTCGACATGAGCGGCGGGCACATTCATCCGCTTAACCTGGCGCTGGGCGAAGCAGCTGCGGTCGAGTCGCTGGGCGGCACGATCTACGAGCAATCGCCGGCAGTGCGCATCGAACGCGGCACGAACCCGGTGGTGCACACACCGCAGGGCAAGGTCCGGGCCAAATTCATCATCGTGGCGGGCAACGCCTACCTGGGCAATCTCGTACCCGAGCTGGCCGCCAAGTCGATGCCGTGCGGCACACAGGTCATTACGACTGAACCCTTGGGCGATGCATTGGCGAAAAGCCTGCTGCCCCAGGATTACTGCGTCGAGGACTGCAACTACCTGCTCGACTACTACCGCCTCAGCGGTGACAAGCGCCTGATTTTCGGCGGCGGCGTGGTGTATGGCGCGCGCGACCCGGCGAACATTGAAGCGATCATTCGACCAAAAATGCTCAAGGCCTTCCCGCAACTCAAGGACGTGAAGATCGATTACGCCTGGACCGGCAATTTCCTGCTGACCCTGTCCCGCCTGCCTCAGGTCGGACGGTTGGGCGACAACATCTATTATTCCCAGGGTTGCAGCGGCCATGGCGTGACCTATACGCACCTGGCGGGCAAGGTGCTGGCCGAGGCATTGCGCGGTCAGGCGGAGCGCTTCGACGCCTTTGCCGACCTGCCGCACTACCCGTTCCCTGGCGGCCAATTGCTGCGCACACCCTTTGCGGCATTGGGCGCCTGGTATTACGGATTGCGGGACAAGTTCGGGTACTGACCGCCAGATATGAAAAGGGCCGCTTGATGCGGCCCTTTCTTTTAATAGCGCTTCAAAGTCGATCCCGTGCAATTCCACTGCGAATTCGCAAGATATCTGCCAGCACGGCCAGCGCGATTTCCGCCGGCGTCTTGCTGCCCAGCTTCAGACCGATCGGTGCGTGAATCCGCGCCAGCTCAACATCACCCAGCCCGCCAATGCGCCGCAGCCGTTCGAAGCGCTTTTGCGATGTCTGCACCGACCCCATCACACCGATGTAAAACGCCTCGGTGCGCACCGCTTCCATCATTGCCAGGTCATCGATGCGCGGATCGTGGGTCAGTGCCACCACCGCCGTATCGCTATGGCAGCCGCCATCGGCGATGAACACCGAGGGCAATTGGCGACGGATCTCCACGCCCTCCAGCACCACGCCTTCCAGCACCTCGTCGCGCGGATCACAGAGGATCACTTCAAAGCCCAGGCCCACGGCAAACTCCGCGCAGGCGTGCGCCACGCTGGAATACCCGGCCAGCAACAAACGCTGAGCCGCGCCGATGCGCAGTCGGACCCGGTCGATCTCACGCTCGACCCGCACGCCCTGCTCGCGATCATCGAACAGACTGCGCGCGCCGCTGGCCAGATCGACTTCGCGGATCAACCGGCGTCGACCCAACAGCGCCGCCTCCAGTTCCCGCAAATGCGCCTGCTCCTCGCAACCGGGCTCGAGCTTCTCCACCAGCACATCGAGCACGCCGCCACAGGGCAGGCTCACCCGCGAGCGCGGGTCATCGCCTTCGCCGTAGCGAACGACGCTGACCGCTTGCTCAAAGGCGCCCTCGGCGACGCGCTCAAGGAAGTCCTCCTCGACGCAGCCGCCGGACAGCGATCCGATCCACAGCCCTTCGGCATTCACCGCCAGCAGCGAGCCCGGCGCTCGGGGCGCCGAGCCGTAGGTGGCGAGCACGGTGCACAGCCAGACGCGCTGACCGGCCGCCGACCACTCCAGAGCCCGGCGCACCACTTGCAGGTCGAGATGCTGCATGTCAGTGCGCCTTGTGCTCGAGCGGCGAAGCTTCTGCCCGCAGCTTCTGCACGTCGTTTACCGCCAAGTCACCCGATTGCCCGCCCCAGCCCTGACGCAGGTAGTTCAGCAGATCAGTGAGCTGCTCCTGACTGAGCTTTTGGGCAAAACCCGGCATCGGTTGCATGTGTTCGAACCCGGTAAATTTCTGTTCGCCGATACCATCGTCGATCACCCGCACCAGGTTGCGCGGATCTTCCAGGCGCAGCGTTGTGTTGCCGCGCATGGCCACGGCGACGTGCGGTTTACCTTCACCACCCACCGCATGGCAACCGGCACAAACATTCAAATATTCCTGACGCCCGCGCTGGGCACTCGCAGTCAATTGCTCCAATGGCACATCGGTCAGCACTTTTTCCGCCGGTGGTTGATCGCCGAGCAGGAAGGTCGCCATGGCTGCCAGGTCCGGGTCATTGAGGCCTTGGGTGCTGTTGTGGAACACCGGGAACATCTCGTTGAACATCGTGCCCTGGGCGCTCATGCCGTGTTTGAGGAACGAGCTCAGGTCCTGATGACTCCACCCCCGAGCCGCCAGGTCAGTGGCCAGCAGGCTCGGCGCGAGATAGCCATTGAGCAGACCGCCGGTCATGCGCTTGTCCTGTTGCATCGCACCAGGCAAGCCGCGTGGGGTATGGCATTCGCCGCAGTGCCCCAGCACGTCGACCATGTACTGGCCGCGCTTCCAGGCTTCGCTCTTGCCTTCAGCCGGCGCCAGCTTCACATCTTTGCCGTAGAGCATGTTCCAGCCCGTCAGGCCCAGGCGGACGTTAAACGGAAAGCTCAGGTGGGTTACCGGCGCGGCGCGCTCGATGGGCTCGACAGTCTTCAGGTACGCATGAATCGCGTCGGAGTCCTCGCGCGGCATCAAGTGATACGAGGTGTACGGCATCGCCGGGTACAGATTCGCGCCGTCGCGGCGCTTGCCTTCCGTCAACGCGGCGAAGAATTCGTCATCGCTGTACAGGCCGATACCGTGCTCTTTGCTCGGGGTAATGTTGGTGCCATAGATGGTGCCGAACGGCGAAACGATCGGCAGACCGCCCGCGAACGGCGCGCCACCCGGCGCGGTGTGACAGGCCATGCAGTCGGCGGCGCGGGCGAGGTATTCGCCGCGTTTAACCTGATCATCGGCATGAACCAAAAACACCGGCGCAGCCAGGCCGACCGCCAGCGCCAGGCGGGTAAGTAGTTGCTTCATGTTTAACCCTCCTTGACCAGGCCGAGATCGGTGAGCACGTTGCGCGTGGCGCTGTAGTAGCGCACGTACCCGGTGCAGCGGCAGATGTGGTGGCCAAGGCTGTCCTCGATGACCTTTTCCAATTGGCTTTTGACGATGGGCTGGCGCTGCAGCTTTTCCACCAGCACGGTCGCCGCGTTGACGAAACCGGGCGCGCAGTAGCTGCACTGGAAGGCGAACTCGTCGACGAAACGCTGCTGGATCGGATTCAGCTCGGTGACCTTGCCCTGCTCGTCGCGGGTCGCGTGACCTTCGATGGTCCGTACTTTCTTGCCTTCGAAATAATGCGCGCCAGTGATGCAGGTGCGCACTTCTTCGCTGGTGCCGTCAGGGTTGTCGACGATGACCACACAGGCATGGCAAATGCCCTGGCCGCAACCCAGGCGCGAGCCGGTAAGGTTCTTGTATTCGTGCAGGTAGTCGATCATCGGCAGGTCATCAGGGATGTCCACCGGGCCGACGGATTGACCGTTGAGGGTCAGTTGAAGCGGACGGTTAGCCATTGAGTGCCTCCTTGATGCGTGCAGAAGTGATAGGCAGGTCGCGTACGCGCTTGCCGATGGCGTGGGCCACACCGTTGCCGATGGCACCGACCACCGGGATCATCACCACCTCGGCGATGCCCTTGGACGGGTCGCTCGGCGACAGAGGCGGCAGGATTTCCGCAGTCTGTTTCCACACCGCCACGTGGCGCGCCATTGGCAAGCGGTAACGATTGAAGTTCCAGTCACCCTCCCCCGGTCCGCCTTCGTACAGAGGCATTTCTTCCATCAGCGCATGGCCGATGCCCATGGCGATGCCGCCTTCGATCTGGCCCTTGACCAGCTCCGGCACCAGTACCCGGCCGCACTCGACCCATGAGTGGTGGTTGAGCACTTCGACTTCCGCCGACCCCTTGTTCACTTTCAACTCGACCAGTGTGGCGACGGGGCTGTAGTAGGTCACGGCTGCGTTGTTCAACTGGGTCGCCGGGTAGGCGATGTTCTGCCGATCCAGCAAATGGAAACCGGCGCTGTTCATTTGCGCCAGCTTCGCCTTCGGTGCACCGTCGCCGTACTTGACCGCCAGGCCATCGAGCGGCAAGCGCTCACGCACGCCATCGATGCTGAACTCGGCCTCGGCCCAGCTCCAGCGGTTGAAGCCGTGCACCGTGGCAGCCGTCACCAGACCACGCTCGTGAGCACGCTTGGCCAGCACTTCGAACGGCAACGGCTCCATGCCGTTGGCGGTCAGTTTGCCGTCGACCCAGTGAGCGTCCTCGCGGCGCACCACATACGGGTTGGCCTGGCCGCCATAAGGGCCCTGGCGCCAGATCTCCAGCGCCGCCGGCCACAAACCGTGGTTGAACAGCACGCGTGCCGCTTCACGGGTGGCGTGGCTGAAGTAGTAGGCGGAGTTGGTCGCCGACGAGGCCGAAGCGATTTTGCCGACCCAGCGCGGATTGCGCAGGAAGTTGTCCTGCTCGGCCTGGCTCATGATGTAAGGGTTGCCGCCGGTGATCAGCTGCATCTCTTTCCATTCGGTTTCGCCGGTCTTTACTTCGTGCGCCGGGTTACCGAGGAAATCGGCCACGACCATCGCTTGCGAAGTCGACATGCCGGTACCGATTTCGATGCCGATGTGACGCAGGGTGATGCGGCCTTCGGCAGTGAATTCGATGCTGGCCATCGGCGCTTCGGAGCCGGTGCCGAAGTCTTTCTGGCAAATGGCGAACCCGATGCCATACCAGTGATCCGGATCAGCCGCCTCGCGCTGCTTCTTGATCGCGTCGCGGTTTTTCCAGACCTCGTGAACCGCCGCCTTGTCGAGAATCTCGTGCAGACGCAACGCCCCTGCCGGCACTGCGCCCTGGGTGTTTTTCATGCCCGAACGCAGGGCGTTTTTCTTGCGCAGGTCGATGGCATCGACGCCCAGCCGACCGGCGATTTCGTCGACCATCATCTCGGTCGACGCCATGCTCTGCAGGGTGCCATAGCCACGCATCGACCCGGCTTCAACGGCGCGGGAATGATAGGCCGTGACCTGCAAATCGTTCTGCGGCATGTAGTAGATCGATTGCGCCGCCGTGGCCCCCACCGCCGCCACCGAAGGGCTGTAGTTGACCCGTCCGCCACCGTCGACGCTCATGTCGGCGCGGAAAATCTTGAAGCTGTGATCGTTCTTGTCCACCGCCAGCTGATAGCGAATATCGAACGGGTGACGCTTGATGCCGCTCTGGAATTGCTCGTAGCGGTCGTTGGCCAGACGCACCGGCACACCGGCGCCGTACAGCGCTGCCAAGGCGGCGTAATAAACGAAAATGTTGTGGTCTTTCGAGCCGTAGCCAACGGTGTAGCCCGGGTGCATGTTCAGGTTCGCCAGGCCGAAACGCGACGGCGCGATCATCTTCGCGGTCTCGGTTGCAGCTTCCAGCGGGCACTGGTTCGCCACCACGAAATGCAGGGTCTTGGTCGCCGGGTCATACCAGCCGTTGCCGTTGTCCGGCTCCATCGCCGCCGGTTCGATCGACGGGGTCTTGTAACGCTCGTCGAACACCAGCCAGTTGTCTGGCGGCGTCTCGAGCTGTTGCTTCATGCGCTCGGCGTAGAACAAGCCGCGCTCAGTCAGGTTACCGTGCAGGTTCGGTTGGGAATTCCACACCGGACGGCGATTGCGCAGCATCGGGAACAGGATCGAATCCTTGAGGCTGGCGAATTCGTCTTCGTCCGCCGAGGTCGCGCCGCCCACCCGCACATAGCGGAAACTGCCATAGGGATCGCCTTCGTAGTACGGCACTTGGGCCCCGTACCGAATCGCCTTGTCATTGAACTTGAGTTTGGCCTTGGCTTGGCGGAAACGCTCGAAGTCATTCCAGATAAGGATCGCCACCGGGTGACCAATGAACATCGGCACCTTGCCGGCTGGCAACAATGGATCGGGAGCGTGCTCTTCCGGGAAGACGATGCCGTCCTTGACCAGATCCTCGGCGGTGACGATGCGGTCCGGCTGCAGGTCGGCACCGAGCCATGACAGATCGTAACCGTCGTAAATGCGATCAGCCTTGACGGTTTTCAGCAGCATCGCGTGGCCTTGTTGTTGCGGCCAACCAGGCATGTCCCTGGAACGGATATCACGGGCAAAAACCTTGCTGCCGCAGACCTTGGACAAGGCATCGTTACGGGCACGCGCCTTGCCGTTGTTGCCGAGCCATTGCTCGGATGGCACGGTCACGCTGTTTTCCATCAAGGCGGCCAGCGCCTGACTGCTGAGCGGTGTAAGCGTCACGCTCACACCCGCTACCAGCCCGCCCTGAAGGAACGAACGCCGGGATATTTCACGGTTGGACATGGATCATCCTCTGGGCGGTTATGGGGATCCGCCCTTCTGGTTATGTACTGGAAATCTCGAGTCTTGCAGAAGCCCTTCCTTGACGCTGCAAAGGGCTGTAGTGGCAGTGCAAAGCTGACCGAAAGGTTAAGTTTATAGGCTTATGCGCTCGCGGCAAATAACCAGATACAAAAAACTGACCAAAGAATCAAAAAACTGCGGCTTTGCACCACAGCAGACCACCGGCCGAACTGACATCTACTCTCCCTGCAAGAGCGAGCCTGCTCGCGAATGCGCCCTTCTAGCTGATGTAAATTTTGAATGTGCCGACGCCTTCGCGAGCAAGCTCGCTCCTACAGGGATGTGCACTGGATATAGGGTTGCAGCCAGGAGGGAAACAGGAGAAAGGTCAAATTTCAGACACAAAAAACCCCGGTCTTTCGACCAGGGTCTTTGCTATCGACTCGAAGTAGCGCAGTTGGCTTTCTTCGTAGCTCCAAGGCGTTCAGTGGGCCTCGGAGCAGATATGGCGCAGCGGACGGGACTCGAACCCGCGACCCCCGGCGTGACAGGCCGGTATTCTAACCGACTGAACTACCGCTGCG
>NZ_JBXAFA010000025.1:0-55246 GCF_058792515.1 Pseudomonas sp. MT92 | reverse complement strand
GCGCGCTCAGTCCCATTGAGTATCGTGAAAGCCTGGGCTTCGCGGCATAACCAGTCCAAGTTTTTGTCCGCATCCCCAGTGGGTCAGTTTTCAATCAGCGCCGACACCCTGCACTGTGCTGGTGGGCTTTGGCATAGCTGCCATCGATGAAAACCCACTCCATATCAGGATCAGCCACAAGCGCTTGAAACACCTTGAGCCACTTGCCTGAGGCAGACCACGCATTGAAGCGCTTGTAGACCTTGCTCCAGCCGCCGAATGCTTCGGGCAAGTCTCTCCAGGGACAGCCTGTGCGCATGCGATACAGCATGCCTTCGACGGTTATCCGTAGATCACGCTTGTTGTAGATGGTCTTGTGCAGCAGAATTTCCCGCAGCTTCGACCAGTGCTCATCGCTGAGCATCAATCGGGGCATTGCAAGCTCGTATTGGTGTTGTGTGAGAACTACAACGATACGAGTTTGCTCTTATAGATCAATGGGTTAGTACGAAACGGGAACAGACCCTAGGGATGGTCTGAAGTAGCCCCCTGTTTTCCGGATACTTCGCCATCGACACTTTCAAAAAACGGTAGCCGCTCAAATCCCGGTCAAACCTGCCGTCTATTTCAGCCTTTTTTGCCGCTGCAAGCACCTCGCAGCAGTCACTTCACTCTTCACGGACGCACCTCTCCTGCATTGGAGAGCAAATGTCGACGCGCCATCCAAATGTTCGACAGGGCGAACAGCGTCACCATCTGAGCAGTGTTTTTCACCAAGCCTCGGAAGCGCACTTTCGTATAACCAAACTGGCGCTTGATCACCCGAAATGGATGCTCAACCTTGGAGCGAACCTGGGCCTTGGCTCTTTCGATCTTACGTATCGCTTTGTATAACGCGCTGCGGTTACCGTGCTTTTTGTAAGTGCTGCGCCGGGCTGCAATCTGCCAGATGACTTGGCGCCCCGCATGCTCTTCACGCTTCTCTACACCGGTATAGCCCGCATCAGCGCAGACCACGTTCTCACCACCGTGCAGCAGTTTGTCGACTTGGGTTACGTCCGCGACGTTGGCCGCAGTGACCACCACGCTGTGTACCAGCCCGGACTCATCGTCGACACCAATGTGAGCTTTGGCACCGAAGTAATACTGGTTGCCCTTCTTGGTCTGATGCATTTCCGGGTCGCGTTTGCCGTCCTTGTTCTTGGTCGAACTGGGCGCATGAATCAGCGTGGCATCGACGATGGTGCCTTGTCGCAGTGACAAGCCACGGTCGCCCAAATAGCCATTGATCACGCCGAGAATACCGGTGGCCAACTCATGCTTTTCCAGCAGGCGACGGAAGTTGAGGATGGTGGTTTCATCCGGGATTCGCTCTAGGCTCAGACCGGAAAACTGGCGCAGGATCGTCGTCTCGTACAGCGCCTCTTCCATCGCCGGATCGCTGTAACCGAACCAGTTCTGCATTAGATGAATCCGCAGCATCGCCATCAGCGGATAGGCTGGACGGCCCCCTTCGCCCTTTGGGTAATGAGGTTTGATCAGAGCAATCAAACCCTCCCAGGGTACGACCCGATCCATCTCTATCAGGAACAGCTCCTTGCGGGTCTGCTTGCGCTTACCGGCGTACTCGGCATCGGCGAAGGTCATTTGCTTCATCATCGAAAAGCTCGGCGATTGGTGTCCGGGGATTTTGCCAAATCAGGAAGTCTTTTTCAGATGGTATGGACGCCTCCCCCCGGCAGCGGGCCGACCGCAGCACCTCTACATCAATAGAGGATCTTCGCTGCCCCGGCATCTAGGTGCCAAAGTGGAGAGTGGATAACAAACACCACTTGAGCAGGAGGATCCACCATGAAACATAGCGTAATTGGCATGGACATCGCCAAGAAGGTTTTCCAGCTGCACACCGTTGATCAGTGCACTGGGAGGATCGAGCGTATCAAGCTGCGCCGTGATGAAGTGCTGGCGTTCTTTGCAAATTATCCGACCAGCCTGGTGGCAATCGAGGCCTGTGGCAGTGCCCACTGGTGGGCACGTCAGCTTCAACAGCAGGGGCATGAGGTACGGCTACTCGCCCCTCGTTCGGTACGCCCCTTTGTGCTGCGAAACAAAACCGATGCGGCTGACGCTCAAGCCATCTGGACAGCGGTGCAGCAGCCCGGCGCTTGCCTGGTGGCAATCAAGCAGGCGGATCAGCAGGCGATCCTCTCGCTACACCGTATCCGCTCCCAGTTGCTGAAATTTCGCATCATGCAGAGCAATAGCTTACGTGGGCTGCTTTACGAATTCGGAATCGTGCTGCCAGAAGGTTATACCCAGCTGAGTAAGGCCGTTCCGGAGGCCTTTGCCAATGCTGAGCATCAAGTGCCTTCCATGTTGTTGGACAGCCTACGCGATCAGTGGACTCGGATTATCCAGCTGGATGAGGAAATTCGAAAAATCGAACTGCGTTTGAAACAGTGCCTACGTGAGAACTCCGACTGCCAGAAAATTGCAGAGATTCCCGGAATTGGTTTGTTGACCGCTACAGCCGCTGTTGCCTCACTGGGAGATGCGAAAACCTTCCATTCTGGTCGCCAGTTCGCAGCTTGGCTGGGGCTGGTTCCTCGACAAACGGGCACCGGTGGCAGAGTTCGGCAACTGGGGCTGAGCAAGCGCGGAGACACCTATCTGCGAACGCTGTTGATGCATGGCGCTCGCTCGATCCTCAATAGAGGACACCGGTCAGAGTGGGTCGAACGCTTGTTGACCAGGCGGCCTTATAACGTGGCAGTCGCCGCAGTGGCTAACAAGCTCGCCAGAACCCTTTGGGCCGTGTTGGCCAAGGGCTCTACGTATCGGGCCGAACTCTTTACGGCATGCCCTACGGGGCATTGAAAACAGTAACCAACAGACTTCACAAGGAGCACAGGCGGTAAGCACGTGATGGCGAAATAGGTCAGACCGTGACGGGGTAAACCTGGTAGGGAATATGAGCCACGGGCACAGCCTTCAGCTCGATTTTCAGATGAGGGCCTCGTCAGCGGATTCCATCAGGGCCAGCAGGTTTTTCGGCCTGCACAACAGGCCGTATATAAGACTGCTCCTACCTACGCGCCAGCATGGCTACCTATTGAGCTCCGGGAGGCGTCCATATAAGGATTTCCCTAGACATAAATGGTCATTTAAATAAGAATGTTGACGCTAGTTTGTAAGAAAACACACCATGTTTCTCCCCCCGGACGCCTCGGCGATTTGACTTCTTTAGCTGAAAGACTCTACGTCACTTTGCTTTCGAATTTGCTGCATCGAGGGGGCGAAGGCCGCAGTCGAAATGAAGTGGCAGTACGTAAAGGAGTTACAATGTGACACTTGTTCCAGTCATTATTTGCGGCGGTGCGGGCAGCCGTCTGTGGCCTGTCTCGCGTTCAGCACATCCCAAGCCGTTTATCGAACTGCCGGGTGGCGGTAATTTGATTCGCAAAACCTACGGCCGTGCACTGGCACTGGACGGAGTCAGCGAAGTTCTAACGATCACTAACCGTGACCTCTATTTCAAAACGCTCGATGAATACAGTGCACAAGCACCTCAATTCACGAACCTGAGTTTTGTTCTTGAACCCTTTGGGCGTAATACCGCAGCGGCTGTTGCACTGGCTGCTCAAGAAGTTGCACGTACCCATGGGCCAGATGCCATCATGCTGGTGTTGCCAGCTGATCACCTGATCGATAACCAAGCGGCATTCACCGATGCGGTTTCTACGGCATCCAAGTTGGCCAAAGAGGGTTGGCTGGTCACTTTCGGGGTTAAGCCTGAGTATCCGGAAACCGGTTACGGCTATATCCAGAAAGACAATGACAACCCCCTCGGTAATGGCTTCAAGGTCAAACGCTTCGTCGAGAAGCCAGACTTGGAAACTGCCCAAGGCTATTTGGCGAGCGGTGAATACTTCTGGAACTCCGGCATGTTCTGTTTCCGCGCCGGCACGTTAATTGAAGAGATGACACTGTGCGCGCCGGATGTCTCCAGTGCTGTGGATCTTTGCCTGGCCGGTTCCGGCACGATGACCGGCAATAGCCATCGTAGCTTGCACCTGGAGTCTGAAAGCTTTGCCAAGGTGCCTGATATTTCCATCGACTTCGCACTGATGGAGCGCTCAAGCAAAGTAGCCACAGTGCCGTGTGACATTGGCTGGAGTGATATCGGCTCGTGGAATGCCATGAGCGAGCTGTCGCCAGTGGATGAGCAAGGTAACCGTGTCGAGGGCGAAGCGATTTTTCATGACGCCTGTAACAACTACGTGCGTAGCCCGCGTCGTTTGGCTGCGTTGGTGGGGGTGGAGGATCTGATCATTGTCGATACCCCGGATGCCCTGCTGGTCGCCCATAAAGACCATGCACAAGACATCAAGGAGATCACGGCTCAGTTGAAAAAGAGTGGTCACTCTGCGCACCTTGATCACACCACCGTCCGTCGTCCGTGGGGCGCTTACACGACATTGGAAAAGGACCAGCGTTTCAAGATCAAGCGTATTGTGGTCAAGCCGCAGGCATCGCTTTCGCTGCAGATGCACCATCACCGAAGCGAGCACTGGATCGTGGTCAGCGGTATGGCGCGCGTCGTTAACAACGATCGTGAGTTTTTGCTGAATACCAATGAGTCGACCTTTATTCCCGCCGGCCATACACATCGGCTGGAGAACCCGGGGATTATCGACTTGGTATTGATTGAAGTGCAGAGTGGCGATTATCTGGGCGAAGACGACATCGTTCGCTTTGAAGATATCTACGGTCGCGCCGAAAACGGCAAGTAACGCGAGTGTGGCCTGCCCGACCTGGATGTCGGGCAGGTTTTATCGTTGCTCGTTCATCAGGTCCTGATAAACCTTCATATATCCCCGCAACATTTGATCGCCGGTAAATATCTCGGTGTATCGTACCTGTGCTTTTTCACCCATCACCGCTGCCTCTTGGGGATGATCCCACAAGTAACGCATGGCTTCGCGAAAGGCGGTTGGGTTCTCGGGTGGGACGGTCAGCCCTGTTTCATTGGCAATGTTAATGTAGGTGGTCCCGGTGCCGATTTCGCACGAGATCATTGGTTTTCCATACATTGCACCTTCCAGCAATGCAACGCCGAACGCTTCTGAGCGAAGGTGCGAAGGGAATACGATGGCGGTGGAAAGTTGAATCAACGCCACCTTGTCCTCATCGTCAACTTTCCCTAAAAAGTGCACGTTCTGAAGCCCAAGCGTTTCGGCTTGTTCCATGAGCTCTTGTTTCTTTGGTCCGTCGCCAACAATAACCACGGGGTACCCAGTGCCTTGGATGGCCTCGAGTAACGTGTGCAGGCCTTTGTAATAACGCAGCACGCCAACGAACAGGAAGAACCGCTCGGGCAGTTGTTTCGCCCATCGCGCTTTCACCGAAGGAGAGGGGATTGGGTAACTCTCCTTATTCAGGCCTATTGGAATGATGCTGATCTTTTCGCGGAACGCAGGCAATACGGCGCTGGATTCCAAATAGTTGGGCGATGCGATAATGATTCGGTCGACGCTACTCAAGAATTTGTTCTGGAGTGGGCGATAAAGCTTTAGCAGCTTCTTTTGATCGACGATGTCCGAATGATAGGAGACAACGCTAGGCTTTTTTATCCGGCTGACGAAATGGATGACATCCATGAACGGCCAAGGGAAATGGTAGTTAATGATGTCAGCCTGCTGCGCGAGCTCTTTGAACTTCGAGTACGCCTGGTTCGAAAAGCCCGTTGAAGCGATTTTTATGTTTTCTTTAACTTGGTGCGTCTTATAACCGTCCAGCTCCAGTACTGTCGGGCTTGGGTGGGGGGACAGTGCAAGGACTTCGCAGGTCGCACCGAAACGAGGCGACTGTTGGCAAATTTGATGTATAACTTGCTCCACACCGCCCATGGTGTCGGGGTAGGCAGTTTTATAAAAATGCAAAATGCGCATGGCAAGTTCCGATTAGGGGAAGATGGATTTTAGCCAGACGGCGTAGGGCTGAAAGAGCCACCACTTCAAGGGAACGCTACCGTGATGCCTGCGTACTACCGCGATCGCTTCCGCGTAATGGCGCCGGCGTAGGGTTTTTGTCTTGGTCTCTTCGTGCTCCCGATTAACGGCTACGAAAGCATCCACATGGGTGAGAGGACCGACTTCTTTGAAGAGTCGCCACCAGAGATCGTAGTCCATTGCCATGTGCATAGAGGCGTCTACGCCGTCTATGGTTTCCCAGGCCGATCGGCGGATCAATGTGGCGGGCTGCGAAATGATGCAGCGCAGCGACAGCCGACGCTCACTGAACGGCTCAACCCATACAGGCTTGCGCTTGCCAGTGTTTTGAATGACGTTCCAGCACTTGCCGTAGACCGCTGATGCCTGTGGTGCGGCGTTAATAGCTTCGATCAGTCGTTTCAACCCGACGGGTTCGAACCAGTCGTCGCTGTTCAGCCAGCAGACAAAAGGGGCTTTGCCTTGAAGGATGCCTTCATTGATGGCGGCCGCTTGACCGTCATCGCGGTGACTGCGCCAGCCGGCCAACTTGTGTTCCCATTTGCGGATAACTTCCACCGAGTTGTCGGTAGAGCCGCCATCCAGAACGAAAACCTCTACAGGAACGTCCTGTTCGAATATTGACCTCAAAGCATCGTCGAGATAACGGCCTTGGTTGAATGAAGGTACTGCGATCGTGACCAAGGGTTGGGACATTCAGAGGTGATCCGTACGGCTGAGAAAATCTTTGTAGGTCAGAGCTATACCCTCACGCAGTTGCGTTTGGGCCGTCCATCCCAGGCCTTTCAAACGGTTGATATTGAGTAACTTGCGAGGTGTGCCATCGGGTTGGCTATGGTCGTATACGATCCGACCGTTGTAGCCGACAACCTCCATAATCAACTCGGCAAGTTCACTGATGGGCAGGTCGCTCCCCATGCCTACGTTGAAAAGTCCGCTTTCGATGTTGGACTCCATCAGGTGCACGCAAGCATCGGCCATATCTTCAACGAAAAGAAACTCGCGTCTTGGCAAGCCCGAACCCCAAACCACCAACTCCGATGCACCGCTCATTTTTGCCGCATGGGCTTTGCAAATCAGGGCAGGCAGCACATGGCAGTTTTCCAGGTCATAACTGTCATTGGGGCCATACAGGTTGGATGGCATGACAGCAATGAACTGAGCGCCATATTGACGGTGGTAGTTCTCGCACAGTTTGACGCCAAGGATCTTGGCCACTGCATAAGACTCGTTGGTTTGCTCCAACGGTCCTGTCAGCAGGTAGTCTTCGTGGATTGGCTGAGGGCAATCGCGCGGGTAAATGCAGCTGGAACCCAGAAACAGGAGGCGCTGAACCCCATGTTTCCAGGCGCTGTGGATCACGTTCGCCTCTATCATCAAGTTTTGATATATAAATTCAGCTCTGAAATTGTTGTTGGCTTTGATCCCGCCAACCCTGCCGGCAGCCAAAAACACGATCTCAGGTTTCTCTGCGGCAAAAAAAGCATCCACAGCGGCCTGTTGGGTCAGATCGAGTTCGGCGTGCGAGCGAGTAACGAAATTGCTGAACCCAGCGGCGGATAGCCGCCGCTGGATCGCGGAGCCAGCCATGCCGGCGTGCCCTGCGATATATATTTTGGCGCTTTTATCCACCTAGCTATTACTCGTGGTAGTCGTAGACGGAGTAACCGTGTTTTTTCACCAACTCATCGCGAGTGGCTGACTTCAAGTCTTCGGTCATCATCTCGGTGACCAGTTCTTCAAAGCTGATTTTAGGTGTCCAGCCCAGCTTTTGCTTGGCTTTAGTTGGGTCGCCCAGCAAGGTTTCCACTTCAGTTGGGCGGAAGTAGCGTGGGTCAACCGAAACGATGCACTTGCCATCGGCGTCGTAGCCTTTCTCATCAGCGCCTTCACCCTTCCAGGTGATGTTGATTTCGGCGTGTTTTGCCGCGGCATTGACGAAATCGCGAACGCTGTATTGCTTGCCGGTGGCGATAACGAAGTCTTCCGGATGTTCCTGCTGGAGCATCAGCCACTGCATTTCGACGTAGTCTTTTGCATGGCCCCAGTCGCGCAGCGCGTCAAGGTTGCCCAGGTACAGGCAGTCCTGCAGACCCAGCTTGATGCGGGCGAGCGCACGGGTAATCTTGCGGGTTACGAAGGTTTCACCGCGCACCGGGCTTTCGTGGTTGAAGAGGATGCCGTTGCAGGCATAGATGCCATACGCTTCGCGATAGTTGACGGTAATCCAGTAAGCGTAGAGCTTGGCCACCGCATACGGGGAGCGAGGGTAGAAAGGCGTGGTTTCTTTCTGAGGGGTTTCCTGTACCAAGCCATACAGCTCGGAAGTGGACGCCTGATAGAAACGGGTTTTCTTCTCGAGCCCCAGGATCCGGATCGCTTCAAGGATGCGCAGTGCACCCAGTGCGTCGGAGTTGGCGGTGTATTCAGGCTCTTCGAACGATACGGCAACGTGGGACTGTGCGGCCAGGTTGTAGATTTCGTCGGGTTGCACTTGCTTGATGACGCGGATCAGGCCGGTCGAATCAGTCATGTCGCCATAATGCAGGACCAGGCGACGGTCGGAGTCGTGTGGATCTTGGTACAGGTGGTCGATTCGGTCGGTGTTGAACGATGAGGCTCGGCGCTTGATTCCGTGCACTTCGTAGCCTTTCTCGAGAAGCAACTCGGCCAGGTAGGATCCGTCTTGACCTGTTACTCCAGTAATAAGCGCAACTTTTTTCATATGCTTCTCTTGACGTGTTTTTTAAAAAGTATATTTGAAGTGAAAGTGAGGAACGCAATTCCTCACGATTGACCGACTCAGCCCAGACTCAGGCCGATAATTTCCTATACTGCCTCAATGAGGCCGAATTCTCAATGTGTGCCGATGAGCTTACGACTTGGCAAACTCATCTGCACCCTATTCGAGCATTGACTGTGTGCAATCACGGGGCGGGAGAACAGCTGGCGTTAGAGAACCAGGTATTTCCATCTTGAACCAGTTCAAATTGCAATGAATTGGCAGGGTCCGCTGTGTATTGATTGGCGCCAGTATAGTCTTTCAGATCGAACACAAGCCGTTTTTTCTCGCCCGGTTTGACAACCAAACCTCCTGCCATCCGATAGCCCGAGTCCCATAATAGCATTTTGCCGTCTGGGCCTTTTACGTGTACCCCAACGCTAATCGGGAATGAACCCTGACCCAGGCTAAGGTTAAAAGTTCCATTATTATTAAGGTCTATCGCAACGCGCTGTTGTTTGTCGAGCGCAGTGCAGGTCAGTGTGACGTTGAGGTCTGTTATAGGCAAAATCGCGGAATCGCCGCTGCCTTTAGTTAGCAGCGTCACGTCTTTAAAAATCTCTGGGTGCTGGGTGCGCTCTATACGCAGAGGGAAGGGCGCACGGTTATCGTTCAGGAAATGTTCAAGCTTCTCAGCATCAATCAGTTCTGGGTAAGCGTTCTTATCAAAAGGCGTGGCAGCGTTTATCGTCAGGCTGTCGATGGCCGTGTAGTCTTTAGAGTAGGACACCTTGAAATTTGCCTGTGGCAGCAGTACGTGTGCAAACCGCCCGGACGGGTCTTCAACCACAAGAAGCTTCAGCGCTTGCAATGCCAACTTGATTTTTGCGAACTCATCATCTTTTACAACGATCCTGTCAATGACGAGGGCTTTGAAACCGACCGCTTGAATTTCATTGAGCAATGCGTCGATGGGTAACTTTGAAATGCGTCGATTCCAGTTATCTGCCGGGCTGTTTTTTGAACCGCCATTGCTCCAATGAATATGCTCAGAGAATAAATACAGACGAATATGGTTGAACGAACCCCAGCCATAGTATTTGTTGTTTGTCAGGTACTGGGAGTAAGGAAACTGATAAACCATCGCGTCCTTCGGCAGTTCCGACTCCAACTGTTTGACGAATGCGGTTTCTTGCGCAACGCGAGGCCGAATGTCAGGTGATCTGTTCGCTACATTGGCGGGGGTCTGGTCGTAGATGCCCAGTGCAGTGATGAGGACAAGGGCTGCCGCTATTACGGCGGGGCGGCGGAACGTACTCAGGGCTCGGCTGGCTATCAGCGCGCCCAAGAGCAAGAGGGCAAATTCCATGAATATTGGAAAGCGGTTGTAGGCCCTGATAGTTGGGAACACGAATGCGATGAGGGTGCCGAGTCCACCGGAGATGCTTGCCAGAAAGACGAAAAAGATAATCGCTAGAAGGCTGTCCCCCAAACCAATAAAGCTTTTGTTGTGCTCTGAAGTTGTACCGCCGTCGGCAAATACGCTACGACGTAGTTGCGGCACCATCAACAAGGTGAAACTCAGGAACAGCAAGGCGGTGCCGAAAATGCCAAGCGTAATTGAGGCGGGTATAGCAATTTTCCGAGCGGCATTGCTGCTCTCGACCAAGCGATCGCCCACATGGCCCAGCGCGGAGACGTGATGTTGCTGGTTGGGGGTTATCAGTAACTTGAGGCTGCTGCTGTAAACTTCGGACTCGAGCGGGAACTTTTGCAGTACGGGGTCGGCGATGTTGTTCTGGTAGAACTCGTCGTGGTGGGATTTTTTATATTGATACAGCGGCAGCTGAATCAACAGCGAAACGACCACCAGCACCGCAATGTACAGGATTGCCGGAATAAGGATTCTTGGCTTTTTCCAACCCCCCACAATCAGTCGAATGGCACCGGCGCATCCAAATAGCAGTAGTGAGAAAAATGCGTAATAGCCATCGGACAGGGCGATCAGGATAATAAAGAATAGGCCGAGCAGAAAGGACTTGTTCTTGAGTAACGCTTTCACCGCGACCGGCAGTTTGGCCGCTGTCAGAGTCTCGTCAAATTTACCCTGAAACGTCCAAATGATAGCGACCATCGCCAGGGGGATGCAGAAGTAGTTAGGCAAAAATGAGTAGATAAGAATATTGAAGCGGTAGGTGCAAAAAGCAAACAGCAGCGCGGCGCTGATCGCCGGTAAGCGAGCTATGCAAAGCAGGCGGCATGCCCAATAGGCAGTGATTGCGATCAGTGGGAAGTTTAAGATGAAGTACGTTTGCTGCAGGGTGATGGCACTGTCGAAAAAAGGGCTCATCGCCAGCATTATAATAGAGTGCAGGGCGCTGGTTTGAGCGGCAGAGTGATAATGCCAACTGGCAACTTCAGGAGCGCCGAGGTAAGGGTTGTAAAGAATCCAGCCGGTTTCTTTCAGCACTTTAGTTAAGGTGAATTGCCAAATATCATCGAGGTGTTCATAGATGAAGGGCGAATCGAGACCTGACTTGTCCAGCCCCATTGCATAGTAGGCAATGACTAAAGGTACAATGATCAAACATAATAACGTTAGCGCGGTGTGCTTTGGGTTGTTAGCTATCATGCCTCAGTGATCCTTACTCATGTGTGCGCTGAAATTTTCCACGCGGCCGTTCGGCGGTGTGTACGGCAAAGGCACAAGACTGCAGCCTGCTTGCGCAGCGTTAGCGCGCTTTGCTGATTACCGTGTTTGTGCGCCACCGCCCCTGAGCGAATGTCGAGCGCTGTACAGTCGCTCGCGCCGGCGCTAACTCAGGGGTGGTGGGCATCTTCTTTCACGGTGGTGTTGCTTAGTACACATTCAAAATGTTTGCCAGCTGTCATCAGGCGTGAGCCAGAAATCATCGTTGATGGCAGAAAATACCGGGTGCGAATCGAATGCTGACTTTGGTGACAAGGCCGCCAACTTGCCTTCGGCAACGTCTTCGCGTACGAAAAAAGCGTTAAAGCAGCAGGTTCCTACTGCACAAAGCCTGTAGCCTTTTGGCGCCAGCAGGCTAGTCCACGCGGTCAGGCTGGCCGCGCCCGATTGCTGCCACCTGAGGCTAAACTGTTCCCGGTCTCGCTGAACGACGCTGTAGCGTTCGCGAAAGCGTTTTTCGAACTCAACGACAATGACGCGTGGTTTGATCGCGCTGAGATTTTCCATGACGGCAAAGTCACCGCCATCAATATCAATAATAAAGAGGTCGGGCTCCGGCTCCTGGTTCGCAGCCAGCAGCAGCTCGTTAATGTTCTCTGGGCTGATGGCGTGTTGAACGATCGCCGGTGAGTAGTACTCGGTTAAGCCCTCGCGCGTCCAATGATAGTGGCGTGTGGAGGCGGTACGCGCGAAAAAGTAGCGCATCTTGTTGCACTCGGTCGCATCGAGTTCGAAGATCGTGCCGTGCCAGCCATGATTGACCAGCAGATTGGTCGACAGATTTTCAGGAATGCCTACATCGGAGCCGTTGCAATTGCTGCCTATTTCTACAACATAACGGTTGGTGCAACCGATATGGGTGAACAGGCGCAGCAAAATACCGTCTTCGTCATTTTGCGAAAAAGCGCGGAACCCGCTGTCCGCCAGCTCCGTGGGTTCCAGTACGGCTGCCGAGTTGTACTTCCAGCTGTGCATCAGATGCTTTTGCTGTGCGGCATCCGCATTGCTGATGAAATTTCGATGCAGCAATGGGTTAAAGCCGGCGACGTCTTCAGTCGATAGGCCCTTGTTCAGCAGAATGGTCTCAAAGTGCAACTGGCGTTCTGTCAGGGCCTTCAGCTCTTTCAGGGCTTCTTCCAGCTGTTGGGACAGCGTATCGAGATCAGGCATTTGACTTTTCTTCCAGTAAATCCACGAATACGACTGGGTGCATATTAAAAATGCCCCCGTAGAACGCCGCCAGTGGTGACTCGGTGACCTGTAACTGCTCTACGTCATGCATCAGCAAGCTGTATTCTTCAAATTCGCTTCTGGAAAAACCTTTATTGGCCACTCCCACTGAAAATGAATATTGACCCGCCTTCAAGTTCAAGTTGAGGTTGAACCGAACGAGTACTTGGTCGCCTTGCTGGCAGGGGGCGTCGGGCATTTGCAGGGCAAAGGTGCTGGTTTCGAACAGGGAGCGGCCCAGGCGGTCTCTCACGATAAGACCGTACGCAGGTCGCTCGAAATGTTTGTTGAGCTTCACGACATAACGGACGGTCAGCTGTGTCTCACTTTCAATGTAGGTGACGGGGTGGTTCTCCGCATCCAGCAAAGCAAAATCGATCAGTTCCGCATCACCATTGGTGGTGATGGTCGTGGCTTTGGTCCACGCAGTCGGATGCTCGATAACTTCAAGGCTTTCGGAGGTGGGTGCAACGCTTTGATCAACCGATACCTGGCTGCCGCTCATATCGGTCTTTCTCGCCACCAGGCCTTGATACAGGTCGATCACGTCCCGAGGGGCACCAAAGCTCAAGGTTCTGCCATGACTTAATAGCAGAGCTTTGTTGCAAATGTGTTTTACCGTGTTGGCATCGTGGGACACGAACAACAGGGTGCCCCCGCGTTCACGAAAGCTTTCCAGGCGCTGGAAGCACTTTTGTTGGAAGTAGGCGTCGCCCACAGCCAGCGCTTCATCAATGATCAGGATGTCGGGCTCGAACGCCGTGGATACGGCGAAGGCGACACGCATTTGCATGCCGCTCGAATACGATGAAATCGCTTGATCAAAATGGTCGCCGATATCGGCGAACGCTTCGATGTCGGGGATTTTTGCATCGATTTCTTTGCGGTTGAAGCCCAGCAAGGCGCCATTCATGTAGACATTTTCGCGCCCACTGAACTCAGGGTTGAAACCCGACCCCAGTTCCAGCAGCGCGGCGACCCGACCATTGATGCTGACTTTGCCTGTGGTGGGGGTCAGGGTGCCGGTAATGATCTGCAAAAGCGTACTTTTACCACTGCCGTTCAGGCCGACAATCGCGCAGGACTCACCTTTGCGCACCTCTAGAAAGATTTCCTGAAGCGCCCAGAATTCTTTGAAGTAGTTGCGGCTTGGCCTGCGAAACAGTCGGCGCAGCCTGGGGTAGATGAATTGCTTGAGTTGGTCGCGAGGGTGTTCGAATATTTCGAATCGCTTGGAAACGGCTTCCACACGAATCGCGAATTCATTAGAGGACATTCGCAAATCCTTTTCGAGTCTTTTGAAACCAGCTATAGCCGGCCCAGGCAATACTCACGGCAATTGCCGCGTAAATCGCCAGGCCTTCGAAGTCGGGCATTGATCCGGCGATCAGCACCGCGCGAGCTTGCTCGATGATGAAGGTCAGGGGGTTAAGCATTAACCACGGCTGAATCTCTATCGGCAACGCCGAAATAGGATAAAACACCGGGGAGGCAAACAGCAGCAAGGTCATGAGCAAGCCTATTGGGTGGGCTACGTCGCGCAAATACACCCCAAGGGACGCGAGTATCCAGGCCAGCCCCAAAGACAGAACAATCAACGGCGCAATCACCAAGGGCAAGAAAAGCACGGTCCATGGGATGGTGCCGTGCACCAGAAGTTGCGCCGCCAGCAGGACCCCGATACTCACCAGGGCATGGAAGAACGAGGTGCCCATGGCGATAATCGGAAGAATCTCCAGGGGAAACACCACTTTCTTCACGTAGCTGATATTGCTCAGGATCAGCGTCGGGGCTCTTGTCAGGGTCTCGGCGAACAGGCTGTGAACGATCATTCCGGTAAACAGCAGGATGGCGAACTCGCTTTTGCTCCCAGGCTCGCCGGTTCCCCAGCGAGCCTTGAATACCACTGAAAACACCAGCGTATAGATGACCAAAAGCAGTATCGGGTTCGCAAACGACCACAAAATACCCATCATCGAACCCTTGTAGCGTCCGATAACATCTCGTTTGGTCATTTGTTGGATCAGGTTCCAATTCGACCAAACGCTCTTGAGCAGGGAAAACAACGATATAGGAGCAGGGGCGTGTGGGTTCATCCTAGTTTTCGCTTCAATACTGCAAGACGCGCGCTAAGACCTTGGGTCCTGATTGCGTGGATCTGGGCTTTAACCCAGGTCTTGTTAAGAAACAGCCTGGCGATAGACCGATTCGGCGCTTCGATGTAAACGGGCGCGGGGGCCGGGGACATGTAGAAGCCTGCCGACACTTTGAGCACCTGCGGATTGAAATCCTTGATGAGCTCGGTTTCGGCTGCTTCGTCCCACGCTCTCTCAGGAAATGATTGGCGAATATCCAGGATGACGGTGGCAGGCAAAAGATGCTTGATCTTGCCGGTGATCATTGCAGCCAGTGGGCGTCCGTCAAGGTAAGGCAGCGCAATATCCAAGTCGGTTGGAAGGGTGGCGGTCCGGAAGATGAAGCGACCGTAACCAGGCGGGCCTGCAGCATCCACATGACCAAAGTCGATCAATTCATGCACGGTATGCACCGGGGAGTGGCCGTCATCCATAATGGCTGCCGTTGCCGCACAGTTTACCTCTGGGTCGCTTTGCAGTGCGCCGGCCAGAGCGGTCAGGTGGTTGGCGAGCAGCTTCTCATTGGGCGCGACAAATACGATTGCATCGGAGTGCGCCGCGTCTGAAACCAGCTCCTTGAGCGTTTCACCCAAGAGGCGTTTAGCCTTGATTTCAGGATGAATACCGTATTTGTAGCCCTCTACTTCCTTGATCTGGATAGGGGTAGGGCAGGTACTCAGGATTCGCGAAATTTCTGATTTGAGATCGCTTGCGGCGACTCGGTCGATTACCAGGGTTGCCGTGAAGTTGGTGTAGTTTTGGCGGGCGACACTTTCGACGTGCTTTTTAAGCGCGGCGGTGGAGTAGTCCAGCATCAGCAAGTTGAGGCTGATCTGTGTCTTCTCGCCGCCCGCGCCCAAGTGTCGAGCGGTCAGTTGCTGTTTACGCTCGTTCAGCCCGGTGTAGAGATCCTTCAAGTTGCCAATCAGCGAGTAATGCTCATTGAAGATGGCTTGTGCCTGCTTGATCTTGGCCAGCGCTTCCTCTGGGTGGTTCTTGATCCAGCTGAGGTGCGCGGTGATATCGCCGTAGATTTGTTCCATTGGCGAGCGGCTATCGATATAGAGCAACGAGTCGCCGAAGAATTTGCGTGCGAAAGGGTTTTCGTCGCAGATGACGAGCGTACCGGCTGCAATGGTTTCGAACAGGCGGTTGGACATCATTTCTGAGTCGCGGTGGGCCTGCGAAGACAGCACCAGCGCGGCGCCGGCTTTGGCGATTTCGTTGATCATGGAGAACCCGTCGAACGGAATCTCCCTGACATAACTCTGGTAGCCTTCCCAGACACGCACACCTTGGAAAATGGTCGGGCCATAGATTTTCAGCAGGCCGGTAGGGTCCAGACGCTTGAGTACTTCTTGCTGGCGCGATTGGCGGCTGCTGACGATGGCTTCCCAGTTGATACCGGCATAGAACAGTTTGCCGTCACCCAGGGAGGGTTCGTGGACGATCTTGGGCGTGGAATGGTAAAGCTTGAAGTGCGCCGGCAAGTGCGTAGTGGAACCACGAACCATACGCGCTACATGGTCATCGGCTGCAACGGAGCTGCAACTGAGGAAGTCATCATGTGTGGTCAGGTTGCGCGAGCAGCGTTGATATCCCCATTCATGGTAGAACTTCAACGGGTTCCACAGTGCTACAAAGGAGAAGGCATCGTAGCGCTTGGGGGTGTCGTAATGCAGATGGATCACAAAATCGACATTCGCCTTTGATACTTTTATGTCGGGGGCCGAAATCAGGCCGCCATCGGCATGCACTTCAACGCATTCAACCCCGATGGCTTTAGCGGCCAGTTTCAGGCGCGCGATGCACTCATCTTCTGCGGTTTTAATACCCGGCCAAAGCTTAACAACGCCAAAGCGGCCAAATACGCCCTCGGGCAGAAGGAAATCATTGCTCATTTCACAGCATCCAACTGTAGGAGTTAAAAAAGACGACGTCTCGGCTTCGCCCTGCATCAGAGATCGATGCGTGCATCTGGCGTTGGCGACTCAAGGAGCCCCAAGAAGTCTTTGTAGGCGCTTTCAAGCCCTACTTTCTCGTTGACACTCGGCTTCCAGCCGAGTGCCCGAACTTTGCTGCTATCAAGCAGTTTGCGCATGGTGCCATTGGGTTTGTCAGTGTCGTAGACAATTTTGCCTTGATAGCCGACGACTTTCGCGATCATCGCCGCGAGGTCAGCAATGGCGATGTCGTGGTTGCAGCCAATGTTGTAGAGGTCGTCGGTGGTCGGGGCGAGCATGACGCACTTCATTGCATCAGCAAGGTCGTCGACATGCAGGAGTTCGCGACGCGGTGTGCCGTCACCCCATACGACAAACTCGTCTTTCTCGAGTACCTTGGCCTCATGCGTGCGGCGAAGAATGCCGGCAACCACATGGCTGTGTTGGGAGTGGTAATTATCGCCAGGGCCATAGAGGTTGGGTGGGATAATTGACACGAAGTCGCAGCCATATTGTTTGCGGTAAGCCCGGCACATTTCAATGCCGGCAATCTTGCTTACCGCATACGCGCGAATACTTTCTTCCAGCGGACCCGTGAGCAGTGCGGATTCAGCAATCGGTTGCTCTGCATTTTTGGGATAGGTGCAGTTAGTCGCCACGAAAAGTAACTTGGTAGTGCCGAACTTATGTGCCCCAGAAATGACATTTGTTTGAATCATCAAATTGTCATAAATGAATGATGCGGGCAACGTTGCATTGGCGTGAATGCCGCCGACTTTGGCGCCGACGTGAAAGATAAAATCTGGGCGATTCTTTTCCATCCAATCGTACACGGCGGCTTGGTTGGTAAGGTCCAGATCAGCTCTGGACGTCAGAAGCAACTGGGCATCCTCACCTTTGAAGTTACGCACTACAGCAGAACCGAGCATTCCCCTGTGGCCTGTAATCCAAACTTTTTTCCCGGCGAAGCGTGAGGTCGAGCCCTGTACCGATGCATTGACGTTTGTTGCAGACATTTTATCATCCTAATTGTTTAGAAAGCTTTGCAAAATCACCTTCGCTCCGCATCCCTTCGCCGTGCTCAATCTATCAGTGCGCATGACCAAAGAGTGCCTCCTGCATCAGAGTGAACTCTCGACCTAGTAGTGGACGTGCAATCAAGGTGGCGCCTGCTCTGTCCAACAAGATGACCGTGTAGAGGAAAATGAGTTCCGGTTGAAAGTCGACCTCATAAGTCCTCGAACGCTCATGCCGTCTCGGGGCTCGGAAGC
This sequence comes from Pseudomonas sp. MT92, assembly GCF_058792515.1. Taxonomy (NCBI): domain Bacteria; kingdom Pseudomonadati; phylum Pseudomonadota; class Gammaproteobacteria; order Pseudomonadales; family Pseudomonadaceae; genus Pseudomonas; species Pseudomonas sp. MT92. Next base: position 37,245 of record NZ_JBXAFA010000025.1, on the reverse strand, counting down.
CCGATCCAGCTTTTCTTATGGTCCGTCTGCCGTGGCTGGCGTACCTGCTGAAATATCGAGCGGTAAAGTCGACTATACGGCCGCGCCTTCGATCAAGATTTTCCTGACAATCAGCCCATCGACTATTTTAACCTTGCTCAAAGGAGCTTCTTGGCGACGAGCGGTTAACCTGCCCAGACCCTCTATACTGCCTGTTTTCAAGGCGCGCATGAAAGCGATGTTACCATGCTGTAGGAATTTTTCCTATCCGCCAATCGGAGTGGTCAATTATTTTTTGTGGCCGGGGTTCCTGGCGTAACGCGCAAGAATTGCGTCTCGAAACAGGCACCTGTACCCGCCAGATGCCGGTGTGTTACGCCGTCAGGCAGCGGGCAAGAATGAAGTGGTCGCACGTCGCGATAGGGGTCAAACCTGAGCGTTAGCCGTAATCGCAGCGTGTGACCGTCGAGTCATTGTTTCTCATAAGTAGCGCGTTGGTTAAAAACGTAGCGCTTGTTCAATATGTAAAACAACACCGTGTAGGTTCCCATGGCGAGGATTTGAGCGATTTCCGCGCGAACACCAAACACCCTGTGGAATACGATCAGGACCAATTGGTTGATCAGGAAGGCCACCAGAAACGCAACAATGAACCTTGGGACCATGCCAGGGTGGAATGTCGATGTGTTGAATACGAAAACCTTGTTAAGCAGGAATGCAAAGACCAGCGCAATGCCATACCCTGCCGCGTTCGCATACTCGGCATGTATATTGAACTGGGTGAACAGTACGCAGAACACACCATAGCCAATCAAGGTGTTGATAACGCCTGTCAGGGCATATTTTATAAGCTGTATCATGCTTCAACCATGGTGAGTGTGTTCGGCCAGCGAGGCTAATAACGCTGAATGGTCCGAATGATTGAAGGTGTTGCGCAGCGCGTCCCAATAAGACAGGGTGCTGAGCAATTGCTCTTTGTTTCGTGGGCCAATAATCACGCCGCACAGTGCCGGGTTGGCAAAGATGAATGCCAAGGCGAGATCATTCATCGTGGTGGGGCGCGGAACAATCGAAGTGTTCGACGCGAGGAAATTTGACAGTTTCTCAATCAAGGTGGTGGAGTGGACTATTTTCCTCAACTCGGCGGAACTGTTTTTTTCAGCCGGCGTTGCTTTTATTCCACCCAGGTTGATCCCGTAGGCTAAGTACTTTGCATTGGGAAAATGCGGATAATAGCTTTCACGAGCGGCGCGAGTGGTAAAGTTTTCCTTGACCTGTATGAGCCAGTGTTCAGACAGCTCGGGCTTGGCCTTGTAGTACTGGGCGGGAAACTTGATGCCTGACAAACCAATGCCCAGGCCGAGTTGACGCAGGGTCGCCATAGCCTCCAGGGTCTTTTCGATGTCGACCAAGTCCTGTTGCTCGCCGCCGCGATTGTCCCAGTGCACCGATACACAGGACAACGCGAGCCCCAGGCGATCTTTGAGCTCATTGGCTGTTGAGAGAATGTTAGCGGCAGACAGGTCAGTGTCGGGAGAGCCTGAGTTATCAGTGGCGCCAATTTTGGCGATGACGGATACGTCTGTGCCAGGGTTTGACTTCACCCAGTGTTCAACCCAGCGTATGGCAAGGCCGAAGTCTTCCGAACGCTTATTGATGGGGTAATTAGACGCTGTGTCGATCGTGTTGCCCCCCTTGGAAACAAAGGTATCGATCAGTTCGTGCGCGCTGCTTTCGTCTATGCCCCAGCCCCATAGGGCCGTGCCGAGCACCAGCGTTTTGTCGTCATTCGATAGAGTGATCATGAATGGGGCGCGCTCTTAGAGTGACGTAGCCGTTGGCGGAGTGCAAACATTGCCTTCAAATACTCCAGCGAGAGCTTGATGATTTTAACTTTGGAGTTGGGGTCATCAGTCCAGGTGACGGGGAGGTCCAGCACGGTGTAATTCATGTGCTCGGCGGTGACCAGCAGTTCGGTTGCAAAAAACCAGCCGTCACTTTTGGCGCCTTCACTCATCAAGGGGGCAAGGACACTGCGCTGCAGGAATTTGAAACCGCACATGCCATCGCTGAACGAGGTTTGGAAGATGAATTTCACAATGCGGTTAAAACACGCACTGGTGAAGTTTCGCAAGGGCGTGCGCCCGATTACCTTTGCGCCCTTGGCCAGGCGAGAGCCGGTCACGATATCGGCTTTTTTAGCGATCAGGCTGCTGAGTGCTGGCCGCAGGTAGCTCAGGTCGGTGGCAAGATCAAGGTCCATATAGCCAACGATGTCAGCGGTGGAGGCCGTCCATGACGACTTCAAGGCCAGGCCGACACCGCGCTTTTCAAGGCGCAAATAGTTGACGTTCGGAAATTCTTTCGAGAGTGCTTCGCCAATCGCTTGAGTCGTGTCGGTTGAGCCGTTATCCGCGAGGGTAATGGTGATGATGCCGAGGTCGTTAAGGTGTTCCTGGATATACGCGTGAGCGGTCTTGACCTGCTGGGCGAGGGTCGCTTCTTCATTCAGAATCGGAATGGTGATTTCGATAGTGTTAGTCATTGTCTGCTCAAGAGTCGGGTTCGGTTTCGCTGAAAACTTCGAGGTCGAGTTTTTCCAGGACGTCATAGATGTTGTCGATCTTACCGCCCAGAATGGAGTAGCAACCAGGCAATGTGGCGTGCTTTTCGAACAGGATGGGTCGCCCGTCGTCCCCTTCGCTTTTTGTCAGCACGGTCTTGACTTCAAACAGTGAGCCTACGTAGGTCGAGTTCAAGACGGCCGGAATGTATCTGCCCACATCTCTGACCATTCGATCGACGCGGCTGGCCTTGTCATACGCACCCAGTTTTTCGTAAGGGTTCACGCCGCGCTTGTCGTCCCAGTGCTGATGAGGCGTGTAGCGGACATGGGACAACGTATGAAGCCCGCGAGCCGGGAAAGGCATCATCGAGAAAAACGGACCATCCATCACCGTGATCCCCAAACCTTCCAGGGAGGAGGGCATGTGCATCAGCGGCATTTCGGTAATTTCGTGTTTGAGGCCCGTTTGCACGCCGGTGAAGTCACCATTGAAATGATTGATGCCGCTGTAGGTACAGTTGAAGAGGTACTCACAGGCAATCAGTTCTTGTTGACCGTCTTTTCCTTCGATAACGACCTGGACTGCAGACTTTGAGGCCCTGGATATTTCGACTGCCCGGGTTTCGTAGAGGACGTGCACGCCGCTTTCTTTAAGTTCGCGCTCCGCCCAATCAGCGAGCTTCGTGGTGTCGAAGGCGTACTCTTGGACGAGGAATACATCTTCGATCAAGCGCGGTTCAAACAGCGCCTTCAGCTCCGGTGCGGCGGGTTCGATAGCCGAGCCAATATCCCTGCAAAACCGCTCGAATTGCCTGGCCGTGACCTTTGAGTTGCGTCGGGCGATGGCATAGAGCTTTGTGAAGTCTTGCTTAATAGCGTCCGGCCAGTCACGTACAAACTTCGGCAGGTTTACCCGGCTCCGATAAGCCGTGGTAAAGCTGCGCGGGTAATGGTAGCCGTTATGAACGCGAGCCTGGTTGTTGTACGAAGCGCGCATCAGCAGGGCCGGTTCGCGCTCAATCAGCAGTACACGCTTGAGGCCGCGTTGCTTGGCGAGATACACGGCGATTGCGGCGCCGTAGAAGCCCCCGCCTATTACTACTGCCGTTTGCTGAGGGTGTGGGCTTGCCATCAGGATAGGAGGCCGTCGGTTTTGGCGGGTACGGAGCCAACTTCTTCGATATTGAGTTTTTCCAAGCGCGTCATGCGCGCACTGGTGAACTCTTGGCCAACATGATAAAGCGGCCCCTCGTTCGACAGGCTGGCCATATTCAGGATGTATTCGCCCAGTACCAACAACACCAGCGAAATCAGGAAAAACATACCCGATTGTTGCAGCGAAAAGCTCACCCAGCCAGGTGCTACATCAGGCTTCAGGGCGGCCACGGCAAGCACGTAGATGGAGTACACCACGTTGGCGAGCGCGCCGAACAAGGACAAATAGGTGACAAGCCGCATGGGCGCGCGCGTAGTGGATACGAGCAGTCGCATGCCTCGATCAATACTCTCACCTAGGCGCTTGGGGGGTGATGACTTCGGTGCCGCACTGTAGGTGAGGTAGGCTTTCGCGAATCCGCCGGTTGCTGGCAGATGGCGATAGGTCATGGCCGGTTGCGGGTGCTGGAGGATAAAGTTGATGACGCGCTTGCTGAGCATGCGATATTGCGGCGCCTCTTTGGCAAGGTTAACGCCGTTAAGCCTGTTGTATAACCCGTGAAAAGCCGCGTTAGCACCTCGGTAGGCCAGGCTTTGCGATGGTTTTTGCTCATTATTGGCAAACACTACGTCTGCGCCATTGGCAGCCTTTTCGAGGATTTGCGGAATAAAGCTGATGTCATCCAGTAAGGGATTGATGACGGGAACGAAGTCGCCGAGCGCATTTTCCAGGCCGACCCACGAGGCAGTATCTGTATCCACTTCTTTAGTCAGTGCATAGACCTGCAGGTTGGCCAGCCCACTTTCCGCAGTGAGTTGCTTGAGTACGGCGATGCTATCGTCATCGGAGGCGTTATCTACAATGATTAGTTCGTAGTCGCTGACGAGCGTGGAAATGATTGCGGTGGCTTCGGTCAAATATTTTTCAATATGCTTTGACTGGTTGCGAACAACAAATACGACAGAAAGGAAGCAGGGGAAAAAGTCCATTTATTGGCGCTCATTCAATACATTGAAAGAAAAATGATGCTGGGGAGAAGTTCTCCGTCCGGGTGTGCTGGCCAACGAACCCAGCTTGACGCGCCGTCGACTAATAATCACGGCGGGAGGGAAAGCGATACTCACACGGACTCTTCCTTACAACGCTGAAACGTCAGCGATGTATCTAGGCTGCTCGGCTCGAAAATAACCATCGACAACGTCACATCGGCCTTAAATAGGGTGGGTGAAGGTACAGATGCACGCGAAATTATCACAAACCCATCGACATCGGGTAGTTGTCTGCGGATTCCACGCCATCCGGCCACTCATTCCACCAGCATCCGGCCACCTGTTCCACGCTTATCCGGCCGGGCAGTCGGAGCGCAGCGACGCAGGTTTGCATTGTTAGTTTGAAGTACCCGCTGTCGTCAATTTCGTCGAGCGTCTGCGCATCGATTCGCCCTTCAGTTCGAGGCGGTAAGCGTTGTGCACCAACCGGTCAAGGATCGCGTCAGCCAAGGTCGGATCGCCGATCAGCTCGTGCCATTTGTCCACCGGCATCTGACTGGTCACCAGCGTTGAGCGGTGACCATAACGGTCGTCGAGCAGTTCCAGCATGTCGCGCCGTTGCGCGGCGGTAAACGGAGCCAAGCCCCAGTCGTCCAATAATGTTGAGCTCAACATTACTGGACGACTGGGCCCTGGCCCCGCTGGAAGAAAATGCCCGGCACGACTTGTTGGAAGTGATCGACGACCGCGCCGGCTCCCGGTCGACGGTACTGACCAGTCAACTGCCGGTCGATCACTGGCACGGCTGGATCAACGACCCAACGGTAGCCGATGCCTTACTGGATCGGTTGGTGCACAGCGCGTATCGAATCGTGATGAAAGGGGAGTCGCTGCGACGCAAAAAGACGGAAGAGGAAGCGGCATCGTGACCGATGCGGTTAGAATTTAGACCCCGCGCAATCGGGTGGAGAAACCGGTCACGTTGTTAGCGAAATGACCGGTCACGATGAGCGAAATACGCACCTCCCCAATTCGAGAGCTGTTAAACAACAAAAAACAGGTGAAAACTACTGATCCTTAGGTGGCAGAACCTGAAGAACAGCGCTCATTGCATTTACACAACCATAGCCGAACTGGGGAGAGTGTTCGTTTTGATAATCTTGAGCATCGCCAATTTTTCGCGCAGTGCGCGCCAATAGTTCTTTGACTTCGATGCTAGTAAGTTCTGGGTGTTGGCGCCGATGCCGAATTGATCCAGGGTCAAAACCGTATCAGCGCCAACAGGTAAATCAAAGAAACGCGCTGATCCTAATGTGCGAAGGTTATGCAGGCCAGCTGACCCGCGTGCCCGACCAGGGTAATTGAGCAGCTTGTGAGTCGCTGAAGGGGCTGCGCCAGCAATGAACGTTGATGCGCGACAAGATCAACGAGGGGTCAAGGCGTTGGCGATATCTGGGAGCTTGCGTTTCCGTTAATGACGGTCAGATACGGGTTATTTGGAGGTACCTCATCAAACAGCTGCTTGGGCTCTAGCAATAGGTAGCCGTGCAGCCGTCGCGATTTGCGTGGCCCGGTGACTTTACAGGTCCAGATGTTCAAACCGTTTTTCTGCTTTCGGTGTAACAAGGATTTATCGAAACGCTTCTGTACCCATTCCCAATCCTGCTGTTTTTCCTGGCGCGCCAACGCGCCAACTTCCGGGTGTTCCTGCGCATAGCGTTGGAAAATGCCGGGGGTGACCAGGAAGACCATACCGCTCACCGTATGCACTAGTGCCCTGGCATCGTTGATGATGAGCCGGCGCGATACGATGGACTGCTTAAGCCAGGTCATGAGGTGCTCGGCTGTGGATCTTGCGGCCTCAAGCGGCAACAGGAACGCTGACGGAACGGACATTGGCGCGGGGCTTTGTGGCATGATTAGTATTGGTTCCGGCACTGTAGAGGTGTCGGGAGAGGGGGGCGAGGCCTCCATCTCGTGTGGGCGGATCATCGACAACAACTCTTCCAGGGCTTCTGGCTGATCTCCCTCGGTCCCGCGTTGGGTGCCGGTTTCCGGCAGTGGGCATATAGCTGGCGCGACCATCTCGGGAGAGACCTTGGCGGGTGCGGGGTTGGCGTCGACCTCCGCTGCCCGCATTGTCTCCACCGTCACGCTGCCTTGGAAGGGAGCGGGGCGCTCGGTGGGTTCCCAGATCAAGGCTGGGGTCAACCGCAACAACGTAAAAGTATGCGACCACCCAGCATCGCTGGTCACTGTCGCTTTCCAGATGGCCTTGCCTGCCTCGGTAGGCTGCAGCATGCCATGATCCTGCAGTACATTGAACACGGCAGTGTTGTTCGCCGGGATGCCGTCGATACCCTGGGATAAAAGATGTGCGCGCAGCTTATCTGAGACCGTCTTGCTCACCAACCATAACGCCTCCTCCGTCAGCCATCCATCCGACGGGCCCGGCTGGTTCAGATTGAACTCTTCCTTCAGCAGGTAGCGCAGGCCATCGAGCAATTTGCGCTGCAGGGCATGCCGTGGGGCCGACATCAACCTGGTCGGATCACCCCCGAGCTCCTGGGCCACTGATGCGCGGTCGGCCTGGACCACGAGCTCACCGAGGACGCCGGCATGTTCATACTGCCCGGCCAGCACATACAGTAACGATGCCCAAAGTGTGGGATAGCCGCTGAGCCAGTCAAGGATGTTCTTATCGAGCAGCCGATGGTAGAGCAAGCCACTGGCTGCGCCATGCAGCCGGTATTCACGGTCGTCCCGGTAGCGGAAGCGGTACGACTGGGTCAGGGGGCCGTGCCAGGGGTGCCAGACTGTACCGTCCGAATATTCCACATGCAGGTCGACGACGATCTTGCCGATATCGTGAAGCAACGCGGCATAAGATATTGCAGCTGTCCAGGCCTCGGACTGGGCTGCTTGGTCTTCCGGAGGGGCACCTCCAGGGAGCAGGTGCGATTGCCGCAGCTTCAGCGCATAGGCGACGACTTCCAGTCCATGGTCAAGTATGCCCCCAGGATAGGCGTGATGGTGGCTTTCCGACGCGGGGAATTGCTGGACCAACTCGGCGTAGCGCTCCAGGGGTGCGAGATACAGGGACCTGAACTGCTTGCGTGAGAGCGAAGTACGTTGCCAGATGTGTTCCAGCAGCTTCTGCCGGCGTGGGGTCGCCAGCAGCGATGCAGCCGACTCCGGCCGCGTCAGCCCCTTACCTTTTACAGCCGCTTCCGTGCGCGCCATCGGTGCCGACACCGAGCGTTTTCGTTGGAACAGCTCGAACATGATGTCACCTGAAGTTGCGGTGGACGGGAGAGCCTTTTCCTTTTCCGGTTAGAGCCTTTCCCCTTGCGCCCATTCCATTGGCCCTTCCCAGCCCTTTGACCTTTATCGAAGCCTTTATATGTACTTCGGCTCGGGGAGTCGCTCTACAAGCTATCCGACACGGTGTCAGTCCTTTTTTTGAGGTAAACGCGATCCGCCTACCGGCGTCTGAAGATCTCGCCAATCTGTCTTGACGCGGAAAGGAATATTCCTTACTATCGGAAAAACTGTCATCCAAGGAGCACGCCATGCCAGCCATTCATGAACTAGCCACGCTCACATCGAAGGGCCAGATCACGCTGCCCAAGCCGATCCGTCAGGCGTTGGGCGTCGATACCGGCGGCAAGGTAGCGTTCGACCTGGGCGAGGATGGGCAGATTGTCGTCACCCGCGCGAATACCGAGCATGAAGATCCGGCCATCGGCGCGTTTCTGAGTCTGCTGGCCCGCGATATCGAGGCTGGCCGGCATGTTCGCGGGTTGCCGGACGAACTGGCTCACGCCATGCTGATGCAGGCTGGGCATGACGTGAATCTGACCAACGAGATTGACGGCGAAGTGGCGCTCTGATGCAGCGGCATGGATGGACGCTACTCTTCCACGACTGTGTGATCGAGCAGTTGCAGAGGTTGTATACCGCCGCGCAGCGCGCGGAGCAGAATGACCCGATAGGATTTGCATCCAATGCCAACGTCAAGCTGTTCCGAGCCCTGAGCCAACTGGTGCTTGAAGTCGTTCCTGGTGAGCCGGCGCGCGATGAGTACCGTCAAGGAAACACACTGGGGCCGGAATACCGCCATTGGCGAAGGGCCAAGATCGGGAGACGATTTCGGCTGTTCTTCCGTTATGACTCGAGGGCGAAAGTGATTGTCTACGCTTGGGTCAACGATGAGCAAACGCTGCGTGCCTCGGGGAGCAAGTCCGATCCGTATGCGGTGTTTGAGAAGATGCTGGGTCGTGGAAATCCGCCAGACGACTGGGACGCATTGGTAACTGCCAGCCGGCAGAATTGGAGCAAACTGGAGTAATTGTTTAACGCGCGTAGCAGGTGATGACTATGAGCACAAGAACTCGCATCAGCAATGCAGAACGCTTTGGCCGCTGGCTCGGCCGCGGATGGCGTGCTTATGTGCGCAGAGAACGGCGGGTATCGGGATGGCTGGTTGCGCAAGGCGTGCCTCCGCCAGCGGTGGCTGTGTTGATCTGGGTCGTCAAACTCGCGGTGCTGGCTGTGCTGCTCTATACCGCTTTCTGGCTGGCTCTGCTGCTGGTGTTCGGCGTGGCTGCAGCTTGGGTGGCCCGCAATACCGATTGGGATGAGCCGCAAACTGAATGGCGGAGCGGCAATCTCGGATTTGGCCTTTACCATCCTGATGGCTCAAGGATCGATCCTCACGATCCCAACGACGAAATGTAGGAGTAACTCATTTTACTTCTTGGCGACATTCATCAGTGAGGTACCCCCTTTTCCGCCTGCCGTTTGCGCGTCCTTGCTGCCATTTACGAGGGCCTGAGTGATTGCACCGGCTTGGAAGCCTGCCCAGCCCAACGCAGTCATCCAAAACGCAGGCAGCACCAAGAACATTGTCCCCATGACGAAATTCAGCAGAAGGTCGCCCAAGGCATTATTCAACCCCATCACCGGATCGAAATTAGTGACGGGCCGGTTCCAACCCCAGCCCGAGCCATAGAGCGCGTCGAGGATGGTGCTGTCGATCCAGCGAGCGAGCTGGAACCAGAAGTCGACGAAGAACAGCGCAAACTGGACCACGCTGACGGTGACCACGGTCTTCAGGTCGTAGGTGCCCATCAACAGCACCAGCGGGATGCAGATCACCAAGGCCATTTTCAGCAGCGACAACACCATCGGCAGGGCCTGGCGCACCGCGTCCATCGCCGGAAATGCAGGAATGGCTCCCACCGCAAGACCTACGTCGCCCGCCGTGCGGGTAACGATGTTCGGCAAGGTCTTGTCGATCTGGCCACCATAATCGGTGTAAACCGTTCCTTGGTTGAGCTTCTGTTGGCGCGGAGAGGCGATTGCGCGGATGACCGAGTCATCAACCTCGCTGCGGCTCAGAAAGCCTGCCCAGCCGGCCAGGCGTGTAAGCAAGCTGGGATCGACCTGGCCCAGCAGACGTGCCCGCAGACCATTGCCATTGTCGCTCCACCATTGCTGGCAGGTCGGGTAGCCGCCCCCGCCGGGCACCTGCGCAAGGCCCGCGTCGCGGTCAGTGTCATAGGGCCAGGCATCGCGCGGCGTGCGTGAGTGGTAGGTGTCATAGTAGCCGCCAGTGTTGACGAAGTAGGTCGAGCCGATCCAGGTCACGTCATGCATCTGCGCGTCGTCGAGTGGGGGGCGGTTCATGAACAATTTCGCCCTGGCGGGTCCATAGCAGTCGTGGGTGAAGTCCGCCACGTTCTGCGCAAGGACAGGGTCGTTAATGCGCGTGGCGTTGATCTCCATCCTCATTTGCCGCAGATCTGTTCCGCACGGGATCGCTGCCACCGAGGCCCCCGTCACCGCACGCGAGAGCGCATGCATGAAGGCCCACCACACCGGCACCTTGGCGCTCTGGTTGTTGAGCGTGCTGAATGACTGCGACCAGCCGGTATCAGTAGGTTGCGGAACATTAACCTGGCACTGTGCCGATCGCGCCTGGTCGTACTTGATCGTGCCGAGGTCAATATCGATAAACGGGATGCCGGCGAACATCAGCACGACGATGGCCACCCAGATGCGGTTCTCGATGCGCATCGAGGACAGTACGCCCTTGTTGCCTTCGTCGGCCCCTTCAGTACGTGCTTTGAGCCATTCCTGGATAATAATGGCTATAAAGGGAATGGCAAACACGCCGCTGGAGACCAGCACCGACCAGATGCCGTTGTGGACGATCCAGCCCACGAGGGTCAGGTAATACTCCAGATAGTCAGTGGTGAAAAGCGTCATGTTCGAGGTCTCCCGTTAGACCGCCTGCATCAGCAGGCCGGCCTCCAGTGCGACGATCACGATGAGGCCGGCGATCTCGGTACGTAGCAGCCGGCGCCGTGCCGAGGCATCCGACTCGCGTGTCAGCAGCCGACGGCGCATCCATACCCAGCCATAGACGGTTGCCCCGTAGAGACAGAGCCGCCACAACAGGAAGTAGCCAGCCGCGTCCGCCAGCCAGCGTTCCCAGCCGACAATGCTGCCGACCAGATAGAGGCCGGCGATGTTGGCCGCCGCTGCCAGCGCAACGAGCAGCAGCGTCCATAGCAATGCCCTGGCGACGCGGCTGTTGAGGAGCCCGCGCGGCCGTAGCCATGCTGCGTTCATGGCGTGCCTCCTGGATGGGAGCGCTGTAACTGGTCGAGGCGATCCGGCACCGGGTCGCCCTCGTAGATACCACGCGAGCCTGACGCGCGCGTGCCATGGCGCTGAATGATCGTCATAGGCGAGTTGTTTGCCAGCTCGCGCCTGATCTCCAATTCGGTTTTGAGGTTAAGGATCTCGCGGTCGAGTGTGTCGCTTTCATGATTGACCGCATCGACGGCCAACTGGTTGGCCGCGACATTGGGTTCTTTCTTTCCGGTCAGCAGCGTGCGCTGCAGCAGCAGAGCCTTCTCCAGTACCGACGCCAGCGCTACCTCGGACGCCAGGCGGTGGGCGAGGACATCTTGGTCGGGCTCGTCACGCAGGGCTTCGATAACGCCGCGGGTAACCGGCAAGGATGTACTGCCGGCTGCACGCAAGTTCTCAACGGTGGTATGGCGGGCGCCGCTGATCAATTCCTTCAGCGTTTCCAGCTTGGTCTCGTACTCTTCCTGAATCAGCGGCGTCAACCCGACGCCTGGCACGGTTTGGGTCTTGGTGCAGGTCTCGCAGGTGCGCTGCTCCTGTTCGCCGAGCACGCGTGTGGCCCAGTCGGTGGCCGCTTGCGGCGACGACCAGGTCTGGCAGGCCAGGCTATTACAGCTCGTCGGGTCGATGGATGTTGGGTCGGTTGCACTGCGGCCATTGACCAGGTTGTAGCCGGCACGCGTTACGTCGCTGATCACTTTGATCGACGGCTGGCCGGCACCGCCAGCATTGCCGCCGCCCACCCAAGGCACGCCATCCTTGCCCCGGCTGGTTTCAGCCTGTTCGATGGCCGACACCGCGTCAGTGCTCGCCACCGCCTGGCGCAACGCCATGCCCTCGGCGAGCTGGCTCCAGCCCATCTGGCCGCCTGCCGTGTCGGCCATCTTCTCGGCCATCGCGCGGCAGGTCAGTTTGGAACGATCAAAATCGAGCCTGGCCTGAAGAATACCGTTGGTCAACAGGTTGTAGAGGCCGGGGTCTGCCCGCTGAATGATCAGCGCCGGCAACGATGCGACCGCGCTCGTCGCGTTCTGGATCACGCTGCTCATGATGTTCTGAAAGCCATTGGTGAGGCCGTTGAGCTGGTTCTGGATTGTGGTGCTGATGTTCATGTCACCGCACATCAGATTGCTGTTCCAGCCCGCGCCCACACCGAGAGAATGCATGCCGGCCGCGCGGCTCATGGATACCGCGCTGCCGCCACCAATTGAATACATGAGGTCGTCGCCAATCACGCTGCCGCTGTTTTGGAAACCGTCGGTTCGGGCCGATACCAGGTTGCTGACCAGCACCAGCGCGCTGGCCAGCAGGGCCACCTGCCACCGCAACGGCAATTGGTGGAAGAGGGTGACAGGACGCTTCATTGTTTTCCCCTCAGTTGAAGTCTGTACTGCCGAGGAACGTCTGCCCGCGGCGTTCGCAACAGCTGTATGGGCGCCAAAGCGCCCAGGCATAATCACCTTGCTGGGCCTGGGTCAGCGGTTCGCTGTGGGGGAACACCACGCAGCGGTTGGAAAGACGCGGCGTCAGCTCCTGCCACTTGCCGGTCGAGGCATTGCTTTCCTCCAGCGCTCCGGCCGGCCAGTAACCGGGCTGCGAGTTCGCGAGCAATGGCTGATAGACATGCAATTGCCCCCGCCGGGTGACGATGTCCCCGGCGCGTTGGGCGACCACGGCGCCGGCCTTGTAATCGTCGACCTGATGCAGAAATCCGCCGCGCGGATAGACGGCGCCCCACAGGTTGAACGTGCTGCGTGTGCCGACCTCGCGCTCGCCGGGCGTCAGTGCTTCGGGGTACACCATTTCGGGGATGTTGTAGCGCCACGCGATAGTGTCGAGCGTGCTCAGCAGGTATGGCATAAACGCGGTGCCGGCACCTTTGCAGGCGTAACCTGAGGTGCTGGCGAATTGGCCGAACACATGGCCGCCGGGATGGCCGATCACGTCGGCGTTCTTGAACTTCGCCATGTTGCTTTCATTGTCATGGTTCGTCGTGCCGTCGCCGCCTGCCTGGGCCGTCACGTTGGGGGCGCTCATGACCCGCACTTCGATCCACGGGTTCTCACCGGTGTTGGAGTAATTCGAAACCACGGCATCCGGAATGTAGTGGCGCACCTTGGTGGACGTCCGCACCGAGCAGCCGAACGGCGTACAGAACAGCCAATAGCAGATCCCTATCACTCGGTATTCCAGGCACGATGGGGACAAAGTGGAAGACACGATGGTCGCGGTGTTGAGGGCGAACGATGACGATGCGGTCGCCAATAAAATGGTGGCGATGCCGGTACGCCGAAGGCGGGCACACTTCATGGTTGAGTCCTCCGGTAGGCCTCGATGCGTGCGATCGCCTTGGCGACGTCCGGCTCGCCATAAACTACGTAGCGTTGATCCATAACGATGGCGGGGAGGGTGGTAATGCCCAGGCTCCAGGCATCGGTCACGTCCTGGTAGGTCCTGGCCAGACGCTGCTCCAGCGCGGGGCCGCCGTGCTTGAGGCGCTGCTGTACCAAGAGTGACGCTTGCTGGACATCACTTGGAAGATCGGTCGACAGTTCGGCTTCAATACGCGCGGGTGCATCCAGCTCGATCAGTCGGTCAGGTGTACCTTGCACGGGATGTTGGCGGTCGGTGATGACCCAGATATCCATTGCACTAGCCGCAGAGGCACACAGCGCAATGGCCAAGGCCAGGCACCTGATCGGGCCGGGGGAAAGAGAACACAACATGGCGCAGCATCCGGTGGTTCATGACCTCGGTAGTGCAACGCATCGCGCTTAACGCGACAACAAACAATCGGAAATGGGAGGTGCCCGGTTTCCATGCGCCTACGAATCGCGGTATTTCGTGGACAGCAGATACCCCATCGAAAGCATCGCTTCCGATGGGGGGTTGGAGCGTCAGCAAGCTGGCGCGAAGAGGATCAGATCAATCCGTGTTCGGCGAACGAATAAGGATCGCCTTTCCCGATGATGAAGTGATCCAGCAGACGGATATCGACCTGTCCCAATATCTCCTTCAATCTCTGGGTCAACGTTTCGTCCGCCGTACTGGGTTCAGTACAGCCGGAAGGGTGATTGTGGCAGAGCACCAGAGCGGCGGCGTTATGGTCCAGGCAGCGCTTGAGCACCACCCGTGGATAGACGCTGGCGCTGTCGATAGTGCCTTGGAACAAAGGCTCGTAGGCCAGCACCTGATGCTTCGAATCGAGGAACACGGCGCCAAAGACTTCATGCGGCTGTGCTGCGATTTTCAGCTGCAGGAAATTGCGCACATCCTCCGGGCTTTGCAGCGAGGGGCCGCGAGTGAACACTCGCTGCTCAAGGATGACCAACGCCTGTTCGATGATTTGGTCGTCGTCCGGTGTGCCGACGGGATTGAGTGAAGCATTACCACTGATCATGGCGAGGGATGTGGACATGGGAACCTCCTTTAGGAATTGGAGGCAGCCGTCCCTGGAGGGCGGACCCTCCGGAGACAGTGACGATAGGCATCCGCCACCGCTTGCGCGGATGACCGTTCGCTCGGGGGATGCGTGGCGAACTGGCGTGCAGTCAACGCGGTCGAAACCGCGGCATAGCCTTGAAGACCGCGGGCTATCTGGGCATGTCGCCGACAACGTCGGCAGGCATTTGGTGATGAAGTTGTGCTGCGTTTGGCGCTGTACCGTTGGACACCAATAGGTCCAATGCCGACAGCAACGCGTCGCCTTCAGCCGGGCCGGCCAGGGTCAGTGACTGGCCGCTGTGGTGGTCGATCAGGTGCAGGGTCGGGGTGGCGCTCACGCCGTTGTGGCGTGCTTCGTTGGCCTGCGCCTGGATGATGGTGTCGGGTCTCTTACTGGCGAGGCAGGCTTGCACGGTTGGATTCTGGCCGTGGTACTCGGTGTCGGGCGGCAGGCCCTGGCCATCGCTACGGGTATGCTGGTAGATCCAGCTGATGGCTTGCCAGAACGCGTCATGTCCGTGGGACTCGCCGATGCATTCGGCCAGACGCGCCTGTCGGGTCGCTGCCGGCTCGTGCATGGCTAGCGGCAGGTGGTGCCATTGCAGATTCACCTCCGGGTGCTGGTCGATCCAATGCCGCAGGATGGGGTCATAGGCCCTGCAGTAGGGGCATTCGAGGTCGGCGTATTCGACAATGGTGAAGCGCGCATTCGTGCGTCCATAGCGCCAAGGTGGGCCGGCCGGGTGCTGCGCAGCGGTGGCGTCCGACGTGTGGGTTGACTCATGCGACTCGTCGGCCCACGGCCAAAGCCAGAGCACGAGCAGGCCAGCAATCACCACCCCCAGCAGCCAGACCCAGCATGGCCACCGACGGCAGAGGAGGAGAGTGGGCGAAGGCATGGCAGAATCCTCGACGTCAATCAAACAGGTCGTAGCGCAGCGGCTCGATGCCCCGCGCCCGGTCGATCTGGTCGGCAACCCGCAGCGCGGCTTCCAGTTCACTGATGCCGTGCTGCTGCATCAACTGAAAACGTTCGGCCTTCTCTTCGGGTTCCGTCATTGCCAGCGCCAGGTACAGGCTGGGCGGTACCGCCCTGAACAGCAACTCCATTGATTTTGACAAAATCACCCCTTCGGTGAATTTT
Organism: Pseudomonas sp. MT92; assembly: GCF_058792515.1. Taxonomy (NCBI): domain Bacteria; kingdom Pseudomonadati; phylum Pseudomonadota; class Gammaproteobacteria; order Pseudomonadales; family Pseudomonadaceae; genus Pseudomonas; species Pseudomonas sp. MT92. The sequence goes on along the minus strand of NZ_JBXAFA010000025.1, from coordinate 21,304 downwards.
CCGGCTTCCTTGCGCGCGGACAACATCAGGGCCTTCTGCGAGGCGTTCAGTTCGCGGAACCGGGCAATCTTCTCCACCTCGTCCGGCGGCATGCTCAGGCAAATCCACCACTCGATCATGTTGAGCATGGGCTCGGCGGCTTTCGGCAAATCGTCCAGGTTCTGCGTTGCCAGCCAGTACCAGGCGCCCAGTTTTCGCCACATCTTGGTGATCTTGACCACGTAGGGCGCGAGCAGCGGGTTCTTGGTGATGATGTGGCCTTCATCGGTGACATTGATGATCGGGCGGCCGAGGAACTGGTCGCGCTCGGCGATGTTGTTGACGGTGTTGATCAGCGAGATATAGGCAATCGACAGCTGCGCGTTGTAGCCCTCGCGCGCGAACGTCGCCAGGTCGACAACCGTGATATCGGCCTCCGGCCAGGGCGTCCCCGGCCTGTCGAACATCTCGCCATCGACGCCCTGGCAGAACATGTTCATCGCATCGGCCATTTCCAGCAGACGAGTACGACGTGTCTCGGGTAACGTCGAATCGCAACCGCGTTCGCGCAGCGCATTGCGTACATCACGGGTCAGTACCGTGCGTTTTTCTATCACGCAGCGATGGGCGGCCTCGAGGATGCACTGACGGATCAGGCTGCGATCGGCGCGGGTCATCCTGGCTTCCTCTTTGTCCTCCCCGCCGGTGATCATCAATCGTGCGGTGATCTCCAGTTCACCCAGCACATCACGTTGCTCGTCAGCACTGGCATCGCCCTCGGCGGATTCTTCATCGAGCGCGTCGGCATCAAGTGTCTGGACCTGGCTGGGTGTGTCGACCAGACGCCAGGCGTCGGCGAAGGGTGCAAGGCTCACGCCTGCGCCGGGCGAAAGCCTGACGCGATGCACCGTCAGCCCCAGGCGCGCGGCGAACTCACCGTAGAGGCCAAAGCTGTTACCGGCTTCCACGATGAACAGCCGTGGCCGGTAGATGGCGGTGATCTGGTTGAGGATGTTGTTGAGCGTGGCCGACTTGCCTGAACCGGTGGGGCCGAACAGGAACAGGTGTGCATTCATCTGGCGGTCGAGTCGGTTCAACGGATCAAAGGTGATGGTGCCGCCGCCACGGTTGAAGAAGGTGATCCCGGGGCGGCCGGTGCCGGCACTGCGCCCCCAGGTCGGTGCCAGGTCGGCTACATGCTGCGCGAACATGAGCTGCGTGTACCACTGACGTTTGTCTTTGCCCGGGTCATAGACACAGGGCAACCAGCGCAGGTAGCTGTTGAGCGGCGCGACTTCATCTTCTTCGCGTACCGGTTGCAGGCCTGCGTTGAGCAGGACGTTGCCCAGTTGCAGACCGCGGGTATCGAGGTCTGCCATGTCCTGACCCCGCAGGTAGAACGCCAGCGAGGCGCGATACAGCTTGTGTGCACTGCCAATCAGGCCGCGCGCCTGCTGGACGTCCTTCAATGCCTGTTCCGAGGCCAGGGTTTCACCAACCGCCTTTTTCGCCAGGTGATTCAGGTGCGCCTCAAGAATGTCCTGCGGCGTGACGACCATCGTCAGGCACATCACGGTGTCTTCGGGCATCTGATCCATCAGGGCATTGATCGCATCACCGCCCTTGCGGGTTTCCCCGGTGATGTGCCCGGTGTTGGGCGGCGTGCGCAACCGGTCGACAACAACGGTTCGGTGGGGCTGGTCGTCGAAGTACCACAGGCCGTTTTCGACGTCAGAGCGGGGCTGGCCGAAAAACAGGCGCTGCGCGAAATCCGTACCACTGGCCAGTTCCAGCTCGCCGGGTTCGGACTCCGTCGGATAGGCCGTGAGGCGGTAGAAGCGTTCGCGGTCTTCTAACGTGGGGCCGAGCATCGTCGGCCGCGGGTTGAACCAGAGCACCAGCCAGGCATGAATATCTGCCGCCTGCAGGCGACGGGCGCGTATGCCCGCATTGGACAATCCACCGACCAGCCGGTCGCAAATGACATTCAATGCCTGCTCGGGGGATTGCCCGCGTCGGGCGGGCGTATTCCCTGCACGCCGATACACCACCAGGCGGACGCGGCGCGTTTGGCCGCGCCAGGGTAACTTGGTGACCGTGCGGTCCTCGAACAGGCCGCCCTGCTTGGCAACGGCCCGCAGATGGTGACCGAAAAAGCGCAGGTAGAACTCGCTGAAGGCGCTGCCCTGTGCCCGTGGCTGGAGATAACTGCGCAGGGAGGCAAGGTACGGGTTCCAGTCGGTCTCGTCCTGAGCGTAGAGCTGCATCACCCAGGGCGAGTCATCCAGTTCATCGAAACTGTCCTGTAGCGCGTTTTCCAGGGCGTCGCGCGCCTGCGCAAGCCAGGCCGCCTCACGTCCCTCCGTACCGACGGGCATCAATTCAAAAAATGCCGCGACGGAGACGCCGTCTTCGAGCAGCATGCATTTTGAATCGGGCAGGTATTCGACCCAGGGCAACAGATCAGCGAATGAGGGTACGACGTCATAAAGCGCCTGCTCGTCGGCCTGTGTTGCAGGACGCCGCCGCGCGGCACCGGGCTTGCCCGGCGCCGGAATGCCGTGCGCTTGCAGTTCGGCAACATGGCGCTCCCAGGCATCCGGGGTTGGCCTGTCTGCCTGAGTTGTCTCAGGTACGCGGGAAAATGGCCAGCGCATCAGTAATCCTCGACCCGCTCACCGGGCATGGCGTACTGGACCCGCTGGTACAGGGGAAAGACGGTTGTGTACCCGGGAACGGGAGCGGGATCAGTGCCTGCCAGATGGGGAAAGACGTACATCACAAGGTCCGGATTGGGCAGGCGGTGAAACTGCCGGTAGATCTCGTTCTGTGCGGTGCGGGTATAGCTTGCGTTGACAGTCGGCGCCGCGTTTACATCGTCTTGCGTGAGTGGCCGGCGCAGCGACTGCCGGGCGTCCAGCAGTTGCTGCGCGCTCTGTCCGCCACGCGCGGCACCGCCGGTCTCCTCGTTCCAGATATCGAGCATGGTGTTGCCGTCATGCGGCAGCATCTTTTCCTTGCTGGTCGAACAGCCGGCCAGGGCCGCGGTCACCATGAGGACCGTCAGGCCGTTAGTCCAGATCCTGTGCATGGGGAGCTCCTCCGAGACGGTGATCGACGCGACGACCTTTGGGGGCGTAGTCGATGCTGAGGGGTTGTTCGAGATGGACGGCAACCTGGGCACCGGGCTTGACGTAGACGGCTGCGAAGGCCTGCCCGTAGAGCTTGTTCACCCACTGCGACATGTCCTGCACGCCGCCCGCGAGGATGCGGCCCACCGCTTCGTTGCCGGTAATACCGACGGTGCCCATTGAACCGTTGTTGTTAGCCACCACAGCGACGCTGTCGTTGTCCGATTTGATCAGCGATGCGATGCCGGCACCCGCCGCCGTAATCAGCGCCTGACTGCTGAGGTACTGCTGGGCGTTGCTGCGGCGTTCACCTGAAACGCACGGGATGCCATAGGGATCGCTGATCCAGCCCAGGCCCTCCTGGGTAGCGTTGCTGCCCCTGTTGTCCTGCTGCTGGTTATCGCCGCGCTCGCCCTCTTCGGGCACGGTGCGGATGGTGCCGTCATGGAACACGAACGTCACACTGCGGACCTGGCCGCGCACGCAGGACAGCGTCCAGTCGCCTGATGCGGTACCGCTGACCACCGCGCCGGACACCTCGGGGAGGTCGATGCCGTTGGCGGTGAGGTTGTCGGGACCAATGAGGACCTTGAACGGGTAGGGGTCATTCACCGTACCGTCCACTGGCACGCGCCCGATCAACGCAGTCATCGCAATCGAGCCCATCAGCGTCGCGTTGGTTGGTACGGTGTAAACTGGCGTTGCGGTGGACACACCCGCCGCCTTGCTGCCAGCTTCCACGACGGTCTCCCGGGTCGCTTCCAGCGTTTTCTGCGCGGGCCCGAAACGGGTGGGGAAGCTGAAGCTGTCGCGCTTGCCGGAGGCGCCACTTTTGCCATCGCGCCTGGCATCGTCCGGTTCAATCCAGTGAATACCGTCACTGCCGAGTCCATCGCCGTCCCCGGGCTTCAGGCCCAGACCGATGGGAAGGTCGGCATCGCCACGCTGACTGTACAGCCCTTCGATTTGGCGCTGCAGGTCTTGCAGCAAGCCCTGAGCTTGCTGCCGCTCGCCGGAGACCTGTTCACGGTCGTTGCGCAACTGGTTACGTTCGGTCTCCAGCGCACTCTGAATGCGCCGGTCAATTGAGCCTTCACGCTGACGCAACCGCTCGTTTTCAGACTTCTGCGTTTTGTTGTCCGCCATCGCGCTCTGCAATTCGGTACGCAGTTGTTTGACCTGACCTACCAGCGTCGCCACGGTGTCGCGAGGCGTATCGCCTTCGATACCCAATGCCTTTGCCTCTTGGGACGTCAGCCGGGGAGTGCCGTCATGGACCGGTTGGCCGTTACCGCCGGAAAACAGCTTGATCCCGACGAACACCAGCAATAGCGTCATGGGCACCATCAGCCATTTCAGCAGGCCATTACCTTTCATGACGAGCTCCGTCCTTCGGGGCTGGCGTTGAGGGGGACGGCAGATTCAGCGCCGCATTGATCGGGCTGAGTGTCGGCAGCAGAGATTTGGCCAGGCCATGCCCCCGGGTCACCAGGTAAACCACCGAGGTGTCTTCCGGGGTACCGGCAGGCCCCAGGGTTGAATGCTGAAACGCAGCGGTCATGAAATCACCCTGCAGTTCACGCGGATCCAGGGCGAGCCGGCGGGTCGACCTGTTGGCCAGCCTGACGGCGGTCACCCACACGTCATCCCGCCGCCAGGCGGCGATGGCCCTGGCCTGAACGGGTAGGGTGGGCAGCAGCGTATCCAGGGGCAGATGGCGGCGCAGGTTCACGCGCGTCACGCCAGGAACGGACTCGACCGTGCGCAGTGGGGCGTACAGGTTCTGCGCGGCGTAGCGGGTCAGCACCACAGGCACAGGCGTTTCATGGGCGGCGCGAGGCGGGGCGGTTGTGTCGACACTGCCATGACTGCCCTGAGATGTCTGCGTCTCGCCGTAGCGTTGAGCCGGGCCCTCAGCCTCAACAATACGCACCGGCTCCATCGCCGCCTGGCCTGTCACAGCGGGCTCGGCCGCGATGTCCAGCAGGATCAGTGTCCCGTTGTCAGCATCCTGCAGTTGCAGGCGTGTCGGTTCGATGGGCTCACTGGCGCGCAGATAGAGTGCACCACCGGCACTTTGTACCCGCAGGCGTCCGGCGAGCGAGGCAGGCACACCCACGCGGACGTTGCGGTCGATGAACACGATCCGCTCCTGATCCACGATCAGGGAAACCGCCAGGGGCAGGCGCTCCCAGCGCAGGATCTCCACGGCGTGGACTGCCGGCGACAGCACAACGGTGAGCTGCAGGCTGAAGGCACAAAGCAGGTGTTTCATGGCGTCTCTCCCATAGCGCCACCCAGCCCGCCCGGCGTTGTGCTTGCAGGCGTGACAGGGTCGGGGCTGATGATGCGTTGCGGTGCGCCGCTGTAGCAGTCCAGGACCAGGCCGAAAGGGTTGCGCTCGGGGTCGACGTCCACCCGTACGACCTTGAGCGGGTAGCGAACAAGGGCCCGTTTGACCTGCTCGGCGCCGTAGTATTCATCCGCCGTTACATCAAGCGTGACGATCCAGTCGCGGTCGGAGACGACTTTCACCCGCAGGGTTGGGTTCTCGCCGTAGCCGCGCCCCGGGATCTCATAGAGGCCTCGTACTCGCTGACGCAACTCACCTGCCGTACGGCGGTATTCATAGTCATTGCGCAGAAAGGTCTGGCAGGCGGGAGTGAAATAGGGCGCCAACACGTGGATGTTGCGCGCATAGTCTTCGTCACCGTTGGTGGGCCAGCGCTGGAGTTGCTGCCAGATGTAGAACGAGAAGGCGTAGACGCTTTCGGGTGGCACTTCCCACCACTTCCGGGTACTGCCGGAGCGCAGGTCGGGCGGGACGTGCACGGTCAGGTCACGCGGTGCGCTCCACCAGCCGCCGCCCATCACCAAGACGATGACAAGTAGTGCGCCAAGCCCCAGTCGTAGGGTCCTGATGTGCGACTGGAGGTGGGTAATTTCGTTCTTGAACCGGCTCACGCTGCCTTGGTCCTGCGCGTGCTCCAAGAACCCGAGCTGATCACCAGGGCGTGCGCGCCCACAAAAGCGGCTAAGGCTGGATAACGCTGTGCGATCCGCCACTGCAGTTGGCGATACAGCCAGGTGTCGGGTCTGCCACGTTTCTGGCGACGCAGCATGCCTCCACCTGCAAACACCCCGGCAGCGATGCCCAGCATGATGGCCGTGGGCACGATGGCAATCGTCGAAAACACAAAGGCCAGCGGCACGCCTACCACCAGACTGCCTGCTGCCGACAGCCCGGCGCAGATCCACAGCTCGTCTGCGGTAAGGCCGCGGACGACCACGGGGTGACGGTTGAGACGGTGTGGAAGAAACACCACCGTCCCGTCAGGCCGAATGTCCTGATGCGTGCTCATGGCATGACTCCTAGAGCACGCCGGTGGCTTCAGTGAGCAGCCAGACACCAACGACCAGCAGGACGGCGCCCACGGCCACCGTCAGGCCGAATTGCCCCCAGGTTTTGCGGCCCGTGTGGATCTCTGCATAGGTACCGTAGGCGTGGTAGCAGACGCCGACAAACATCGAGGCGACCACCAGCAAGGCGACGAGCATCACGATGTCGTAACCGTAATTGCGCAGCGTCTCCATGATGCCCGAGCCCGTGCCCCGTGACGGGTCTTCCAGGGTTGGGAGATCGGCCTGGGCAAGCGATGGCAGCATGACGAGTGTGGATGCCGAGGCCAGGACGGCCATACGTACCGAATGCAAGCGATGCGAGAGCGGGTTCATGATGTGCGCCTTTGCGTTAGGAGAGCAGGAAAAAAGTCAGCACGACGTACATCGCGATAAACCTCACCGCAACGCCGAGGAACTGACGCTGGGAAATCCGCTGTTCCGACCAGCCGACATAGGCTGTGCGCAGGGCCCATACGCCCCACAGCAGCAGGACTGCGAACACGACACCGAGTAGTACGCCGGCGACAGCAGAGGGAGTGAAGCCTGCATTGGCCTGAAAGGCGGCAAGCTGGTTGGCGTTCATTGGTCATCCCCCTGTTCGGCGTCCTGGCGGTAATCGCCAAGCAGTACAGAGGGATCGCGTGGCTGTGCACGCTGGGGCGACAGGTAATCGTCGATGCTCGACCGCATGCGCTGCAGGTCGGCGTCCAGACGCCGATAGTCGAAGTGATAGCGGGAGCGTGACTCGGGGGCGGTGCTGGCGGATTGTTTGGCCAGACGGTCAAGCAGGTCGAGCTGGCGGGCGACGGCGGCCAGGTGTTCACGCTCATACCCATCGTCAGCGGCGGCGGCGAGCTGAGTGATGAAGATACTGGTGAGCAGCAACGCTACGACCGGACGTCGCCATGCGTAAGCCGAATTGTGAAACCTTGCCATTGCGCCATTTCCGATGGACTCGAACGGCTCGATGCTGCGGGGATGGCTGGTGGAAAGCCGCAAACAATGGGGAGTTACTCCTCACCACTTTCCTTACATACATTTTTCGGTGGTGTTGCGTTGTGCATTCTGAAGAGAGTGGTATGGGCGACTGTTTCATCGCAGAACAGCTATCTCTTCATCTGTGTCTCTGCGTATCGAAATCGTGGACGCTAAGGGCTGATATATTTTCAGATTTCACTTTAGCATTCTGATTGGACTGCTAATCGCTTACTAGCGCTCCCGTGGGATGTTTATTGACAACAGTAACGAGACATGAGGTAATTGTTCTCATGGGAGCTGATAATGGCCTTAAGAATTCCTATGAGGATGATAAATGAGTACACCACTGCCGTTACCCGTCGAGCGGGCGCTCCGCAAGCTCGGCAGCGACATTGAGCTTGCACGCAGGCGTCGACGGATTTCACAGGCCTCGCTTGCAGAGCGAATGGGGGCTTCTGTATCCACTGTTCGGCGCATGGAGAAAGGGGATATGCGGGTGCCTATTCATTTCTTCGCCCGCGCCTTGCACGTGTTCGGTGAGGTACAGGCGCTGGCCAACCTGCTGGATACGGCGCACGACGACATCGGGCTGACGCTGATGGATGAACAATTGCCTAAACGTGTACGCAGTAAACCGCCGGCATCGGGGGCATTATGAAATCGGTTACTTCAGTTCGCCAGCAAGTCCAGGTCTGTCTTGGTAAGGCGGAAATACCTGTTGGCACTCTTATTTACGTCAAGCAGGGGCGCCGCGAGAACACCACCTTTGCCTATGAGCAGGGATGGTTGGGGAATCAGGATGGGTTCAATGTTTCTGCCGATCTCAGCCTGATCTCGGGTTATCAGCCACGTAGAGCTCCCTCAGCTCACGATTCGGTCTTTCATTTCGCCATTGCCGATACAGCACCGGACGCTTGGGGACGTCGGGTCATCGCACGTGACCATGCCAAGCGTCGTAAGGGTAATCCATCGCTCGCGTCGCTGACAGAGATGGACTACCTGCTGGCGGTTGACGATTTCAGCCGGATCGGCGCGCTGAGACTGCGCGATCAGAATGAACAATATTGCCGGACTATTGAAGATGGACGGCGCGCTACACCGCCACTGCTGGAATTGCAGCGCATCTACCAAGCCAGCCGGGCAGTTGAGAAAGGTCAGGAAAGCACTGAAGATTTGCGTTACCTTCAGGGCAAAGGCACATCGCTCGGCGGGATGCGCCCCAAGAGCACGGTGGTTGATGAGGATGGTGCACTCGCCATTGGAAAATTCCCAAGCGTGGGCGACGCCCGTAGCGTGACGCGCGGCGAAGTGCTGGCCTTATGCTTGGCAAAACAAGCAGGTATCAATGCCGCGCCGGCCCGTATCATAGAGCTGGATGGCGTACCGGTCGCTATCATCCGCCGTTTCGATCGCGATGGTGCTGATGGGCGTATTCCATACCAGTCCGCCGCATCTTTGCTGCAGGCGTCGCGCGAAGAGGATCGAAGCTATACCGAAATTGCCGATGCTATCCGTTCCGTGGGGCATGCACCGACCGCAGATGTGCAGCAGCTGTGGCGGCGACTGGTTTTTAACCTACTGATCACCAATGTGGATGACCACCTGCAGAACCATGGCTTTCTTCATGTGGAAAAGGGGCTCTGGCGGCTGGCACCGGCATTCGACGTCAATCCCTTCCCGGACAAAGAGCGAGAGTCGAAAACCTGGCTGTCGGAGGAGGATGGACCGATCACCGATCTTGAGATGCTGCTGGCGCGGAGCACCTATTTTTCGTTGAGTCGGGAGGATGCGTTGGCCGTGCTGGCAGAAGTGTATGACGCCGTGCTGGACTGGCGGCAGATTGCGCTCAGTGCTGTGGTGGGGTTGCAAGCGAGCGAGTTGGACGATTTTGCTCCAGCGTTTGAGCACGAGCAAATGGAGGCGGCGCAGGCATTACTGGCCTGAAATACCGGTCAGCACTTATAGGTATTTTTTGAAGCTGCCTGCTGCGAGGTCTGTTGCGGCACCTAACAGAATTGCGCAGGGAAGCAAGAGAAGAAGCGGGTGTGCGCTGACGGGCAGGGTCAGGTAAAGGACCCAAGGCATGACGGCGAGCGGCATCAGACTGGCCTTTGCCCGGTGGTAGACAAAGCCGGACTCACGGCCCGCACCAAAGCGCCTGATGTCCCGCCGCACCAGGCCATCGACCAGACCGACGAATGCTGCCATCAGAAATAGCGGAATGGTCAGTACCAGCACCAGCAGCCGGACGAGGAACACCAGTAGCGTGTACGCACTGGCGATCAGATAGTTCTCCAGGTACACATAAACCTGACTCAGATAAAAACGGAAATCCCGACCCGCTCCCTGGCTGGGTGAACTGGCCTTGGCGGATGTATCGCGCATCCAGTCGATGAGCCCGCTTTTGACGAACACCCATTGGTAAGCCGTTTCTACCAACCAGGACGCCGTTTGTCCCGGTTCCTGCACCACGGCGCTGCGTGTGAAGTGTTGTGAGAGTTGCGTCAGTTCATAGTCCAGCATGCCTTGCGCGTGCCGCCAGCCTTGATCGGCCCAGAACAGGTGCATACCCACGCATTCGATCACGATGGACAGAAACAAAGACCCCAACAGCACGCCCACAAACCGGAATGGCAGCGTGATGATGCCGGTGATCAAACCCTGCTGTTGGGTCTGCTGGCGCTGCGCTGTGTTGGCCGGGTCACTCACGGTTGCGCCTCTCAGCAGTCGTTTCGGCGGTCGCCATATGCCGGAACCCGTCAAGCAGGTCATCAGGTAGGGGGGCATCCTGCAGGCCCGGTAGTGCTTTGCTGTCCCACCAGTCACCCGCCTCGACGTAGTGTTGGCGCATGTACCCAGCAAGCTGCTGCAGGTCCCTGGGCATCACTTCGTCAGGGTCGGGTGCCGGCAGCGGCATGCGAATCTTCCAGAGGTTGCCGCCTTCGATCAGTGCAAAGCACTGCCCCTTGGGCAGGCCGACAACATGGGCGGGTTCGAGCAGGGGCACACTCGTCGTCGTGATGCGGTCCTGGGTGTTGCTGGTAAAATCGGTCTTGCCGTGAATGTCGGAGCTGTCGGTGGCGCCGCTCATCAGTGAGGTGGTGTACACCTCAACCTTGGGCAACTGTTTCGTGAGTAATTCGGCGGTCGCAGTTTCCCGCACCCTCAACATAAACAGGTTGTTGAAGTTACCGACCACCTGGCCGGCTTTGGCGCGGTTGCCGATACGCGCTTCAATGTCACTGAGCGTTTGCGTGTAGGCGGTGACCTGGAGACCGGCACCGCCGCCTTTGTTGACCATGGGGATGAATTCATCACCCATCAGTTCGTTGAACTCGTCGGCGTGCACGTTGATCGGTACTTTGACCCCAGACGCCGTGCCGGGTAGACCATCGTCAATACCGAACTTGTAGATGTGTCCAGCGACCGACACCAAGTCGCTGAACATGCTGTTGCCCACGGCGGCTGAAACCTCGGCATCCGAGAGTGCGTCCAGGCCCACATACACCACGGCCTTCTTCCGGATAATCTGCATCCAGTCGAAAATGGGACGGGGGTCGGCCAGATCGGCATAGTCCGGGGCCAGCAACTGAGAAATCTTGCCGGTCGTGAGTTTTTCCAGCAGGGGCAGCAACGAGGCGACGATTTTGTCGAAGTAGGTGCGGTCATAGCGTACCGCAGATCTGAGCCCGTCCAGCACCGGATCGTAGACCCTGACCTGTGACAGGTATTGTTCGAGCGCAATGACGCGCTTCTCGCGGCCGATCATGTTGCGGGGAGTGTTCTTGTCGTTGAGCCTGGCCTCGATCTGCACAATGACTTCCCACGCCTTCGGTTCGTTGCTCGCGAAGTAGTGCTGGGCGTACTCGATGAACAAGGCATCGATGTTCACTACATGCCGCTGGATCAGCAGGTAGTCGGGCCGCTGCCCCAGCTCGACGAGTGCACGGGCGATGATGTTGACGAAACGCCAGGCGAACTCGCGAAACGCCGCAGAGTTGCCCTCGCCGGAGAGTTGGCCGGCAATGCGCGTGGCCACCTCGCTGATGCGGCCAAACCGGCCCACGGCGTTGTAGCGCGCACTGATATCCGGCCAGCCAAGATGAAAAACATAGAACTCGCCTTCGCGTCCGGCGCGTTTGGCCTCGACATACACGCGCTTGAGCAAGTCTGCATCGCCTTTGGGGTCGAAGACGATGACCACTTCATGCTCGCCGGCTGCGTTACGCCGCCGGATGTCCTGGGTGATGAACAGCTCGGCGAGTCTTGTTTTGCCCACCCGCGTGGTGCCCAGGACGAGTGAATGCCCAACCCGTTCCCCCAGCGGCAGCGTGACGTCCACCTCATGCGGTTCAATGCCATGCAGGCGCGGCATGCCACCGACTGGAGGTAGCGGCCGCGCCGGATTAAATGGGCTGTCCCAGGTCGTCAGTCGGGCAAGTTTTGAGAGTGGAAAGGGTGCGAATTCCAGCCGCTCTTCCAAACGGCGGGCGATGCGGTAGGCGGCCGTGGGTTCCACATAACGACGAAACTCGGGGCGGTACGTTTGCATCAGCCGATGCGTGTGCCGCTGATCCCAGCGAAACCCTCGGCCGATGAACAGGCGCTGCTGACTGACCGGCACAGCACGGCTGGTCATCACGTACTTCGGCAGACGGCGGACATTGCGCCGATAGCGCAGGATGAACCATGCCTCACGGAGCCGAATAATGCCAAACAGCAGGAACGCCAGGGCTGATCCCAGGCCCAGCAGTGGATTTAACGCCAGCGACCATGGCGCCACCAGGCACAGAAGCGCGGCAACGGCGCAGACGGCCACGGTGTACAGCTCCACCGCTGGCCGTAGCAGGACTTCCACCGCATGAGGCTGGGCCATGGCGAGTGGCTCACTGCTCAATGCCGGTGGCAGTGACCAGCACGGGGTAATGGCGCAACCCCAGACGTTCTGCGAGATCGTCGCCCGATACCGGCGATAGTGTCAGGCCCGGGGCCAGCCCGCGCAAGGTGGCAAGTGCGTCTGCAGATGCCACGTTGACGACCAAGCCGACCGCATTCAATTCGCCCAGGATTGCTGCACGCTCGCGTAACCATTGGCGCGAGCGGTCGTCATCGCCGACCAGAAACATTGGCCGCAGCCCGGGGGCCTGGATGACCCTGCGCGGCTCCTCCCCCGGCGACAGGCGTCCGGAACGAACCGGCAGCATGTCTGTTTCGTTGAAACGTTGCTGTGACGGATGAGGTGCGGCGAGGGACGGGGCTAACGGCTGGTCCTGGTGGGGTCGCAGATTCAGTGATTGGTAGTAGGGCCATGCCGAAACACCGCCACGATCTTCGACCACGATCAACGAGGCGGCGTCTGCGAGCGCTCCCCCGGTGGCCAGGCATAGCAGGCCGAACAGCGATCGGGCGGCGATTCGCAGAGGAAGATGGAGCTTCATAGTGGTTTTCTCCTGGGGGAGTTTTCAGCGAGGGCGCCGCCGAGCACGCGCTGCAGGTGCTTGTGCACACTCATGCGGTAGCGGGCAGCCGCTGCCCCGCCTGCCGGGCGGTGGTAGCGTCCAATGGCGAGCAGCCAGTCCTCGCCGTCGGTGTGCTGTTCGCGCAGAATTTCCGCTGCGATAGCGAGGTTGCGATACGGGTCGAGTAGATCGCAGGGCTGCGGGTAGCGGTGCTTCTGATAACCCAGGTTGACCTGGCCGAGGCCGGCGTCGACCCGTGTGGGGGGAGCCTCCCGCAGCGCCTTTTGCAGACCCGTACATGCTTTGGCGCGGGAACTGAAACGGCGCGATACGCCCGCCACATTCAGGGTCCAGGGCCACGGCACCAGCCGGCCATCGCGTTGCAGGCCGCTCTCCTGCAACGCCACCGCATACAGCACCGCAGAGGGAATGCCAGCTCGGTGCGCGGCGATCTGGTACGCCGGAGGCGGTACGTCCTGCGCGCCGGCGGGGGCGATGATGGTCATCCAGCCCAGTACCACGAGCAGATGACACCAGCGGGTCATTGCCGTTGCCGTTGCCATTGGCCATTGACCTGCCGCACAACGGCAGGCAGGTCCCCCGGCAGGCCCAAAGACAGCCAGCGTCCGGCATCGTGGTTGAGCGTGATTGAACCGTTGCGTACGCGATCTGGATTGATGCTGGCTCGCTTCGCCCAGTCGCGAATGAGCGTGTCGTTGGCGCGGCTGCCGACCATGTAGAGGTCGAAGCCGACATCAGATGCCTGCAACTGCTGAACCGCCAGGCCACATGGCGCGCAGCCGTCCTTGATGAACACGGCGATGCGGTCCGTGCTGTTGACGGTGGTGGAGGAATTGCCTGGAGTATGGCCGGGCAGGGTGACACGTTGCATGCCCGGGTGTAGACGTTGCCAGGCGGTGTCGTAGGCCCGCTGGTATGCCAGCGTCTTTTCGGCGCGGCGGGCTTCAACCTGAACCTGCAACTCGGCATAGCGACGGCGCTCCTTGTCGGAGCGCGCTTCGATGCCAAGTGCGGTCAATGGGTCGAGGTTGGGCGAAAAGAGGCCCAGCGGTCCCTGCATTAATTGGCGATAGCGAGCCCATTCTTCCGTGTGCAACCCCCAGTCACGGGCCTGTTGTTCGTCGCTGACGCGTGAGGTCGCTGTTTGTTCCTCGCTGGGCGCGACGGTGGAGGCAATCGTGAGAGCGTTCTGTGCGATCACCGGAGAGTTAAAGAAGGCGATCAGGCTCAGCGTTAACGCGCGGAAAACAAGATTGCTGTTCATCCGGAGCCCCTATGGCAGCGTCAATCGGTGCATCTGGCCACCGTTCTCGCGCTGGAACACGGCGGTCTGGCCATCGATGGCTTGCAGGCGCCAGCCGCTGTCGGTCTCACCGGGACGCAGGACGCGTATCTCGGAAAAGGCGGTAGTGCCGGTTGGCAGGATCGACAGGAATCGTTCGCCGCCGCGAAGCTCGGTCCCCATAACCGTGAACGGTAGGCTCGCTGCTTGGGTCGGTTTTGTCGGGTGTATCACACGGGCGCGTACCGATACTGGAGTCGTCTGGTTGGGTTTATCCAGACGACTGGTCAATTGGTCGATGCGTGTTTCCAGGGAGGAAAGGCTGGCTGCTGTCAGACGCTGATCAAGCCCGCTTTCAACGGCGGTCATCCGTTGGGCAAGAGCTTTGCTATCAGCCTCATAATGGGCTTGGGTCAAGGCGACAGGCTGTTTCTGCAATGAGTCGAGGCGCTGGCTCAGCTCAGTCAGACGGGTTTCCAGGGCAACAACCTGGCTGGCCTGAGCGTTGGCTCTGGCCTGGGTGGCCAGACTCGACAGCGAGACGTGGTTGACGATCGTGGCTGCGCTGATGAGGGTCAGCCATGCGATGCTGGCCGCACGTAACAGCATGCTGAGGGAGTCGCCTGGGGTGGATTGAAATCCCCTCATGGCCTGGCCTCCGTTTTCAATGGAGGCCGCGCTATGTCGACAGGGGCGACCGGTCCGGATTGGGGAAGTGCACCACCGGTGGTGGGCTGCACTGCGCGTGTGAAGCAGATCCGGCGTGCGCCGTCGTCGACCTCCAGATCCCAGGCAGGACCGGCCAGCGTGAGCAGGGCATCACGCAATAACAGCGGGCCCAGTCGGTAGTGCGAAGCCGGTAGCGGGAGCGCATTCAGCGCTGCGATATCACTGCTGGAACACAACTGGTAGCCAGAACGGAGCAGGACATGACGCAGGGCGTCCCCAACGGTGGCTGTGCGTGTGCCGGGAACGGTCACGTCGACGACCTGAAGCAGCAGGTCCTGTTGCGCTGATACCGGAGCCAACTCGACCAGGGTGTACCGACCATAACGCACCACTGAGATGAACTCCGGCACCCCGCGCGTGGACGTGCTGGGACCTTTCTCTGCGGGTTCAACCGAAGTGGGTGGAGTCGGAGCGGATGCCGTCGTGCAACTGGCCAGAGCGGCTGTCATCAGCAGGCAGAGTAAGACCCTGCTGGGGTGATTTTGGCTGAATGCTGGCATCGGTCAGTTCTCTGGAGCGTGGAACCGACACCATCGCCTCACAAGGCCGGTGTATCAGCAAACAATAGGATTCGCCGAGTCACCAGATTGATCATGCCTTTGACCTCGCTCGGAAACTCTGCCTTAGGCCAAGGGGGACAGGGGGGGCAGGGGCCGAGTTAGGCCCCGGGGCGGTGAAAAAAGTGACTGACCGGTACTGGCGACCGGAAGTCGGTAGATAATTGCAAGAGCGGCCTCAGCGTTCCGACGGTAGCCGGATCATGGTGGCACTGCGGTCGGCCTCGGACATGATGCTAAGGCGGATTTCGCGGGTGACCACGTAGAATGAATTGAGCTGCCCGTCGATCTTCAGCGCGGCGTTGTTGGCGTACCAGGTCTCGTCGGAAACCTGGCCCCAGTCGCCATGCGCATGACGTTGAAAGAACGGCATTGGATCAAGGCGACCTTCACGCATCAGGCGATCGACGCCCTTGCTGAAGATCAACGCGCCAACCGGAAACAGCAGCTTGGAGTGGCGGCGGTGGTTTCTGGATGAATGTGCCATGGAAGTCTCCTTGTTGAGGACCACAGCACCCTTGGGGTGATGGGCCCCAACAGGTGGATAAACCGACAATCTCGGCCTTCAGGGTGCAACTGCCTCGACGAGTAATTGAATGATCGTGAGACTGCGTTGCTCGTCAGTGATAACCACCAACGCCAATCGTGGCGTCACTTGATAGCGTGAGGCCAATGCCCCCGGACTCAAGAGCAGCACTGGTGGCACGGCGCTCAGACTCATCAAGTTCGCCCCAGTCACCGTGCAAATGGCGATGCAGAAAGCGTTGGGGGGCGATCAGTCCCTTGCTGTCCAGCGACTGCATTCTGTCGCTGAGCTTCAGGGGGCCGCTTGAAAACCTGGGGGCAGAGGAGGGCCGCGCGGAGCGCAGACGTGGAAGGTATCGAAGGTTCATGGTAAAGCTCCTTTGGGATGAAGAAATCGATCGCCTACCTTTGAACAGGCGGTTGCTTCCGATTGTGGATTGAGGCGACACGAGGGCTACCGGGAGACAAACATCACTAGCACAGCCGTCGGCCATCAGGTCTGGGTATTCGTCGATGCGCAGTAGCGGTTGGATGGCGGATACATGAGGCATGGTGATGTCCTTTCGAAGAAGCAGGGACGGCACCAGCCCGCGAGGCCAGTACAGCCCCTTGGGGATTGAAGAACGCTCTGGCAGGAACGATGTGTGAGAACCGCGGACTCTGCCCGGAGTGGGCGCAGTCAGCGTGCGGTCAAGCTTTGAGTTGCCGCAGACCTTCGGCCAGCAACCACAACGCCCGATTGAGGCGCACGTTCTGATCGATGCCTTGCACAGGGCGTGTGCGTTGATGGCGACCGTTGGCGGTCCGACTAGACAGACCTCCTTTGACCAGATTTTCCTGTACTCGGTTAAACACCGACCACAGATCCGTGCGTTGGTCATCGAACCGGCGTGTCGCCAACACCTGGCTTTCAGTGATCGGCAGCACCTTGTCCGGGCTGTCGTACTTGAGCATCAGTGCCGAGCGCGCAAAGACCTCTGCTTCGCCATCGTCGAGCGTGATAGCTCGCATGGCTTCGTGGGAGTCCTGTACCTGGTCGAAGCCACGCAGGACTTCATAGGCGCCCTCGATGACATGTTCCGTCACGTTGCCCTTGTGAGGCACACGGACGTCGCCGACGATGTTGCCGCACACCAGACCGTTTTGGCAGACGAAGCGGAACATGCCAGCCAGCATCTGATAGCTGCTCGTGCCGTCGTGACTATTGAGCAAGATAATTTCATTGGCCTCTTTGCCATTGATCTGGCTCGCATGACGAAGCCGGAGCATGTGCTTGGTGAATTCACGACGGTCTTCGTGACGCACGCGGGTCTGGCACACCATGAAGGGCTCGAACCCTTCATCGCGTAGTTTCGCCAGTACAGCGCAGGTCGGTATGTAGCTGTACCGCTCGGAACGGCTTTCATGCGGGTTTTCCGCGAAGATGGAAGGGGCGATTGCGCGGATCTGGTCATCGGACAGCGGATGATCAGCACGTAGCACTGGGGAACGTGATGCAAAACGAGATGCAAGTTGCATGACAAACTCCTTGAAAATTGAGCAGCCGGCAACGACTGGCATGGAGCCAGGCGAACACGAGTGCATAGGACAAAAGCCCTGCAATGCAGGGGCTGGACGAAAATTGGCAGGGAGAAACCCATCTGCATGTCGGTCGTACCGATGCGGATGGATACGCCATTGGCGTAATAACCCATTCAGGCAATGAAGGAAGGCCGGGGCTTATGTCGGCCCGAAGTCAACCCCACGAGGGTTGAATCGAAGGACCACCCCGGCGTTACGGATTAGAACGACTCGGCCAGTGCTGGTGCTTGCGCATCGGTGGCTTCGTCGACAGGTTCTGCGACAGGCTCGGAGGTTTCCGAGCCGGGTGCTTCCTGGGTGACAGGCGTTTCGGAAGCCGCAGGGGCTTGCGATTCGCTTTCATCGGCCTTGGTCGATTTCGGCTCGGCTTTGTAAACCAAAGCACTGTCGACCTTGATCCAACTGATGAACAACAGACGGGCCTTGAAGCTCACGCCCTGTTCGCCTGCACGTTTACCTTTGGAGTAAGTGAAGGTGTCGGCCCACAGGTCGCTGAGTCGGAACCCGATCATCACTTTCTTCTCAGCCTCGACGGCCTCGATGCAGCGACGAACCAGATGTTGTGCTTCCGAGCCCGAAACGCGCGTATCAAAACGCACGTACGAGACGTCGTCGCTCGGACCATTGAGCGCTGCGATATCGCAGGCCAGGAACGGATCACCTTTCTTTGGCTTCACTTCGCGAACGCGATTGAGATAACCGAGGCCGGTGATGTGAAGATCAAAAAAGGTTTTTTCGGATGAAGTGGTCATGGTGAATCTCCAGACTTGAAGGACAAGAGTGCGGAGACACACCGACCCGGACGGGAGGTGTGTAACCCCCGCGTGGGTTGATGGATCCTGGGATCCGGTACAACTAGATTGGCATCACCATCGAAGACTCGATGGGCGTTCGCATCTGGGATGCCGAGTGCGAACTGGATTGATCAACGCGGACGGAACCGCGCCGTAGTCTTGAAGATCGTGACCACCTGGGCATGTTGCTGACAACGTCAGCGGAACATGGCTGTAACGTGGCACCCGTGCGATGTGCCCGCTACCGGAAATCGGTACTGGCGCGCATCCCCATTGTTCAGTCACCACAAAAACAGGCGATGGACTCTTTGTCGGAATCGAACATGTCGCGCTGGTGGGCGGCGAATCGGGCCAAGTCGGCATAGGTCGGGCCATCGTTGCGAAAGCGCGCGCCGCTGGGTTTGCTGGCAAGATTCAAAGACTCCATACGTATCCACCAGACGGCGGACCCCGGTTTGGCCTTGATCAGTGCCAGCCGCTGTCCCTGTGGCTTGAGAAAGCACAGGTCGCAGTTGCCTTCGAGCGTGCGGCCGTTCACGGTCAGCAATTCCAGATCGAAGGGCTGGGCCTGCCAGAAGGCGGTCACCTCGCGCACGCTCACGCCAGCCTCGGCCAACGGCATGCACATCGTCTCTCTGCTGGACTCTGTGGAATGACCGCGCGTCCTGATCTTCGCCACGCGGCGCTGCTCGTCAGCCCGGATGCCGATGAACTGATCCCAATCGGTCCAGCCCAAACTGCGTACGAACTTGTGCATTGCACGGATTTTCAGGGAGGTGGTGCAGCCCCGAGCTACCGGGTTGGGCAGGTACTGGCGCTTGCGGATTAGCGCCTCGAAGGGTTCGCCTTGCCGGCTGGCGCTTGCGAAATCGACCACCGCGAAGCCGGGCAACGCATCGCGGTATTCGAGCCATTGGATCGGCACCTGCCACCGTATGCTGCACTCGCGCACGAAACGCAGCGTGGCCTCCACTTCCTTGCCGGTGTTGGCGAAGCAGACCACGGTATCGATAGGCCGGCCCGCATTGGCTTGCAACACTCGCCACAGCATGTAGGCGCTGGTGCGACCAGCGCTGAAACTGATACAGGTGGGCTGGTCGATCTTGAACGGGTCGCGCATGTGGGCTGTCTCCAGGCTGGCGTGCCGGCGGGCACCGACGGCAGAGGGCGCTCCTTGTGAAAGGAACGAGAGACAGGCATGCGGTCACATGGCCGCTGTTCAGAAAAAGCCCCCGGATGGAGGCTTTGTGATCAGGTGGTGAGCTAGCCTTTACCTGGCTTGGACGCAACGGCTCGCAGCGAAAGCTGTATCGGCGTGGCCGACAATTCAAGATCGTCTTCACTGTTGAGGATGCGGGTGAAGACAACATCGTGGGGATCAAGAAACTCCCCGAAGTCATCCCCGCCAAGCTCGGTGCGGGCGAGTTCCCACCAGTTATCGAACGGATCGATGTCGGGATCGCAGCCAACGGCGTAGGCCAGCAGTTTTTGCTGCCCATCGGGTGTACGCTCGCCGAACTCGGCCAGGAAATACACCCCATGATCCTTGGCGAGGATGAGGCGGCCCTTGTGAGCGATAGCCTCGGCCAGCACGGGACGCAAATTTGTACCTTTGAATCGCAACATGGTGATCTCCATTGCTTGAGGAAAATGCTTCCCGCCAAGAAGGCAGGAAGCTGGACAGGTAAGGAGTGGCGTTGGCCGACTGATCAGTGCCGAATCGGCTTGCGCCCGTCCGACAGGATTTCCACCTGGATCTGCCGCCAATGCCCGTCGTCGATCAGGTGTTCCAGCGTTTCGCCGAGCATGTCGAAGTACACCTCGTCCACGCGCTGGATGAGTTCATCAGCGTGGCGCAACTCCACGGCGTAATGGTCGCCAGCACGGTCATAGAGCACCGTGACGCGGCCCTGGAATTTCTCCGTGGAGACCGTGAAGCTGATCGCGGGTGGCGTCTCGATGATGTTGTTGGGTAACGGGTCAACCCAGGTGAAATCCCTGGCCTCGGCATCCACCAGGAGGTGGGTGATGCGCCGGAAACCATCGGGAGCGGGCAGTTGCTCCAGTTGATGAACGAGCTCCTGCAACTCCGGGCAACGCAGTTCAGGAGCCGGCAACTTGGCCGGTGCTGATCCGAGAATGTGTGTCTTCACCGTGTAGGGAGTGCCGTCCGAGGCCACTTCTGTGCGCTCTTCGGGCGTATCCGCGCGAAGACCGTCGAAGCGGCGACGGACATAGGGTTGGACTTGTACCTTGATACCTTCGTCGGGCTCCTGGCTCACCTGGTGGCGATCCAGTACGGCGAATTCGGCACGACCGGTCTTGATCACAATGACCTGATCGGTCTTGGCGACAACTTTGCCCTCGAAGGGCTGCGGGTCCATACGGAAGCCGAGCGAGGATTCCTGCGGAAGGTCTTCGTAGATGCGGAACTTGAAGCTGCGAACATTGCGCGGAACATGGGCCGACACCAACGCTGGTATCTGCGTGCGAATGGATGAGTGATCCATGGGGAGACTCCTTTGAGGAAAACAAGGGACTCCTGCCCGCAAGGGAGGGTATCCCTTGGGGGGTGAGTAAATAGATGCTGCGTGCATCAGGGAGTACAGTGACCAGCGCGCAAAGCCGCACCGAAGTCTTGAAGGTCTCGACTACCTGGGATGGTGCCGGCTACGCCAGCAAACCTGTGCGCAGAATGACATCGCCATGCGGCGGCAGGCCCGCGTCAATCGGCAACCGGGGTGCCCCGCATTGGTTGTTTCATCCGGGCAGAAAAAAGCCCCTCGGTTGTTATTCCCCCCAGTCTGCAATACATAATTAGGGCTTTACAGGCGATTTCCTCTATCGATACCCCTCTATTGAGGGG
>NZ_JBXAFA010000024.1:0-66658 GCF_058792515.1 Pseudomonas sp. MT92 | reverse complement strand
CTGCGCGTCCTCACCCCAAAAATGGAGCGCCTACGGCGCTGCCATCGGTTGAACCAGGCGCAAGCGCCTGGAAAGAAGCAAATTTTGTGCGCTTACGCTGCGCTATGCCCAAAGGGGCTACCGCCCCTCTGGACTCCCGACTGTCAAAGCCGCAGTGAAGCCACCATCTGCGCACTAATCGAAGATCGGTGCGAGCTGGAAGGCAGCAGGTTTTACGCCAAGGAGAAAAGGCGGCCGACACGGCCAGGGAAAGCGCCCCTCAAGGGTTAAGAACACACCGAAGGGCGCGGATTGACTACTGGAACAGCGTGGCGACCTTGGCCAGCACTTCATCAAGGATAGGAGCCGGGAGCGTGTCCACCTTGCGAGCGGTACGCGCTGCAAGATCGAGCACGCGGGGTTGATCGCAGCGAACGACGCCGGTTGTCTTGATGCCGGAGATCGGCACCGCGAAACATTTTTAGCCGCTAAAAAAAGTTTAGCTAAAAACACTTGACATCTAGGGCAATTTGGGGTCGCCTCAGAAAACGGAAAATAAAGCACGCTAAGCCGGTTGCAGCGGTCGTAGGGGCCTGAATTTGCCCGCGCCGATCTTGGCGCTGCTGCGCCAGAGGTAATCTCCGGTCAGGTTGATGTGCTCCCAGCCCAGTGGCGACAGGTACTGCAACAGCGCCTCATCGACGGCATGGCCGTTGCCACGCAAGGCATGCGCTGCGCGCTCCAGGTAGACCGTGTTCCACAACACGACAGCCGCCGTCACCAAGTTGAGGCCGCTGGCACGGTAGCGCTGCTGCTCAAAGCTGCGGTCACGGATTTCGCCCAGCCGGTTGAAGAACACCGCCCTGGCCAGCGCGTTGCGGGCTTCGCCCTTGTTCAGCCCGGCATGGACGCGGCGGCGCAGCTCGACGCTTTGCAGCCAGTCCAAGATGAACAGCGTGCGCTCGATGCGCCCCAGCTCGCGCAAGGCTACGGCCAAGCCATTCTGGCGCGGATAGCTGCCGAGCTTGCGCAACATCAGCGAGGCCGTCACCGTGCCCTGTTTGATCGAGGTGGCCAGCCGCAGGATTTCATCCCAATGGGCGCGGACATGCTTGATGTTGAGCGTGCCACCAATCATCGGCTTGAGGGCATCATAGGGGTCAACTCACGAAACGGAAAAAATCGTACGCTAAACCTCGCGCGGCGTCCGTAGCGGCCGGAAAACACTACCACTGGGCGTAGAAGTGGTGCACCGGACCGTGGCCACCCCCGACTTGGAGTTGCTGTGAAGCCGCTAGCGCGTTAGAAAGGTAGCGCTTCGCGGCGGCCACCGCATCCGGAACCGAATTGTGGGGTAAGAGTGCGGCAATCGCAGAGGAAAGCGTACAACCGGTGCCGTGATCGTTTTTCGTGTCGATGCGTGGGGCGCTGACGTGCTGCGGCATGTCACCGTCGTAGAGAATGTCTACGCTCTCCGCGCTATCCAGATGTCCCCCCGTCAACAGCACCCAGGCTGGGCCAAGGCGGTGGAGCTCAGCCGCGCAGTCGTCCATCGCCTCGAGCGAACGCGCGGGCGAGCGGTCCAGCAGCAGGCCAGCTTCGGGCAGGTTCGGAGTAATTACGGTAGCGCGGGGCACCAACTCGTCGCGCACGGCTGCAATGGCATTTGTGGCTAGCAGCGGGTCGCCACTCTTAGCCGCCATCACTGGATCGACAACGATGTTGCGCAGCTCGTAGGAATCGATCCGTTGAACAATCGCCTGCGCGATCTCTGCGTTGGCGACCATGCCGATCTTGATGGCGTCAACGCGCACATCGTCCAGCACCGCGTCGATTTGCTCGCCGACGAAATCGGCATCGAGCGCCTGAAATGATCGGACCCCCCGCGTGTTCTGAGCCACCACGGCCGTTATAACGCTCATCCCGTAAGCCCCGAGTGCGGAGAAGGTCTTTAGGTCAGCTTGAATACCGGCCCCGCCGGACGGATCGGTGCCGGCGATGCTGAGGACATTTGCGATCATGATGCTTCGCCGCCTCTCTGGGTTGACGCCAGCGCCACGGCTTCTTTGGGTGAATGATTGCTGGGAATTTCGTTGAGTTTCTTTTCTTCTTTGGCCTTGATGTAGGTTTGAGCGTCAGTGCCTCCCACAAACCAGAAAACATACGGCACTTTCCAGGTGCGCCCGAACGTGCTGAAGTCTTCGCTGGCGCCGGCGGGCTTGGTTTCGTGTGCGCGTTCGCCGAACTGCGCCTTGAAGACTTGCGCGATTTTTTCGGTCGCCTCGACATCGTTGCGGGTCAGGGGGTAAGTGCTGAGCGTGGTGAATTCGGGCTCCCGCGGGGCGTTCGACGCGGCGCATTCCGCGCAGCAGATCCGCTTGATGGCGGAAAGCATGGTGCTGCGCACGTCTTCGTCGTAGGTGCGTACGTTCAGCTTGAGCGTGGCTTCGTCCGGGATGATGTTTTCCTTGGTCCCGGCCTGCAACGACCCAATCGTCAATACGGCGCTATCTATGGGTGCGATTTCGCGTGAAACGATTGTTTGCAACCGCATCGTGGTCGATGCCGCCATGATGACCGGGTCGATCGACGTTTGCGGCTGCGAACCGTGCGAGCCACGACCGAAAAGCCTGACCTTCATGCTGTCGCCCGCAGACAGGATGACGCCGCTGCGATAGCCTATGGTGCCCGCTTCGCCGACCATGACATGCTGGCCCAGAATGATGTCCGGTTTGGGAAAACGTTCGAGCATTCCATCGTCGACCATGCCTTGCGCCCCGCGCCCGACTTCTTCGCCGGGCTGGAAAACCGCCAGTACCGTGCCCTTCCACACATCGCGGTGCCGGGATAGAAGCCGCGCCGCGCCCATCAGCCAGGTGACGTGCATATCATGGCCACAGGCATGTGCCACACCGACCTCGATGCCGTCTTCGTCCCGGGCTCTGATAGTACTGGCATACGGCAAGCCAGTCGCTTCGGTGACGGGAAGCGCATCCATATCGGCACGCAGCATGACCGTGGGGCCTTCGCCATTTTTCAAGACGCCGACAACCCCTGTCAGGCCAATCTGGCGCGATACTTCGAAACCTTGGGCCGCCAGATAGTCGGCCGCAATACCCGCGGTACGGACCTCCTGCATGGAAAGCTCAGGGTTGCGGTGCAAGTCTTTATAAATGGCTTCCAGTTCGGGGAGCACTTCTTTGGCGTCTACGTCCAAAGCCGAGGTTAGCGCATTCATGACATTCTCCTTTCCTATCGCTTGAAATGGATCAGGCTGCTCACCGTCGGAGTGCCGCACGGTGAGGTAAATCATACGCTCAGCCGGGAATGAAACGCAGCATCTATTCGGCCTCTGCTCTGCTGTTGATCATCGTGTGGCCGCCAGTGTTAGCTTCGTAATCCGCGATGCTGCCGGTCGCGTCAGGCCGAGTCACTTATCGGCTTGGCGTTGCAACTCAGCTTCGCCATGCAGCCAATTGCGGAAGGCCAATAACGCCGAATCGCCCTCGCGTATCGGCCTGTAGGCCAGATACCACCCTTCATATCTCCGACCAGTGATCGGAAATGGGGCGACCAGCCGGCCCGCTGCCAGCGCGTCACTGACATAGGGAAGTTGCGCTACAGCGACTCCTACTCCATCAAGGGCGGCTTGAATTGCCATCACGGAACTCTCAAACGATACCTCATTAGCTGGCTGGATCACGGCAGGCAGGCCTGCCGCTTCGAACCACCAAGCCCATTGCTCGCGCAAGTGCGAAACGACGATCAGGGTTGCCGCGTGGAGATCACGAGGGTGCCGCAAGCCTGCTGCGATGGCCGGCGTGCACACTGGCACCAGTGTGGACGGGAATAGCTCCTCGGCCGTATAGCCAAGCCAGTCGCCCTTGCCGCGACGTATAGTACAAGTCCAATCGTCGCGCAGCGGAAGCATTGCGCCGCCGGTAGCGACTCGTACCTCGACGTCAGGATGATTGCGATTGAAGTCGGCCAAGCGTGGAATCAACCAGTGTAAAGCGAAAGCCGGCGCGACCCCAACGGTGAGCACCGGGCCTGCCCGCATCGAGCCCACTTGCTCAGTGAGCCGCGCGATCGCATCGAAGGCGCCGGTCAGTCCGGGCTGGAATGCCCGGCCTTGATCGGTGAGCTCGAGCCTATTGGCATGACGGCGGAAGAGCGCGAATCCGAGGTGTTCTTCCAAGAGCCGCACCATGTGGCTCACAGCCGTTTGAGTGACATTCAACTCATGGGCTGCTGCTTTGAAGCTGCCATGCCGTCCAGCCGCTTCGAAAGCTCGCAATCCATTCAATGAGGGCAACTGACGAGTCATTAGAACCCTAAAATTAAGTTGGGCTAACCATGAGGAATTCACGTTTGCCACGCTGCTCTGTAAGCGATATCTTAATACTTTTCGACGAGATAGAGAATTTCTATGTGTAAAGTTGTGAGCAGGGAAAGGCGTGGCGTGATACCGCATGCGCCACTGCTGAAGACCGTATTGCCCGGCACGGCAAACCTTGAGGTTGCGGTCTACGAGGCGGAATATGCTCCGGACGGGATCAACCCGCGACACCTCCATCCGGCGGCGATCACGTTCCATGTCGTGTCAGGGACGAGCGTTTGGCAAGAAGATGGGGAACCACCGGTAACGCTACATGCCGGAGACAACTTGTTTGTCCCGGCCGGCACGATCCATTCCCACTGGAACCCAAGCACGACGGATCATCTGCGCTTCCTGGAGTTCATCGTAGCTGAGAAGGATAAGGGGCGTTCTATTCCGGAACCGATGAAGGAATGAGGTCGCGAGGATCCGCCGGGCGCCATCGCGCCATTCTTCTGATTTCTGCGAGTGTTGTGCTAATTGCGGTCGGCATTGCGACCTACTGGTTTTTGTCAGCGCAACCCAAAATTGCGCTGACCACACGCCCACCCGTACCGGTAAGCATCGCCGTCGCAACTCGACAGAACGTACCCGTCTACTTGACCGGCCTTGGCGCCGTGCAGGCTTCATTGACTGTCGGTATTCGTCCCCAGGTCGATGGGACACTACAGGAGGTGCTGTTCACTGAAGGGCAGGAAGTAAAGAAGGGGGATATGCTGGCCAAGATAGACCCGCGCCTGTTCAAGGCCGCGCTTGACCAGGCCCGCGGGAAAAAAGCCCAGGACGCTGCTTTGCTCGTTGCCGCCGGGAAAGATCTCGCGCGATCCAAGACATTGGCGCTGAGCGGCGCCATAGCGCGGCAGACGGTCGATCAGCAACAGGCGACGGTCGATCAACTGAAAGCGTCCATTGTTGCCGATGAAGCGGCGATCGACACCGCGCAAATACAACTCGGCTATACCACGATCAGAGCGCCAAGCAACGGGCGAATCGGCATTCGTTCGATCGATCCTGGAAACGTGGTGCATGTGTCCGACGCGCAACCGATCGCCGTCCTGACTCGGATCCGGCCGTCCGCCGTGCTGTTCACACTGCCGGCACGGTTTCTCGATGATGTGCACACCGCTTTGACCGGTGGTCCGGTCGAGGTGATTGCGTTTGACCAAGACAATCGCCGCGCTCTGAGCAGCGGACAGCTCCTTCTCGTCGACAATGCAATAGACAAAACCACCGATACCATACGTCTAAAGGCTATCTTCGCCAATGATGACGAAAAACTATGGCCAGGCGCATTTGTTAATGCGCGCTTGTTGATCGAGACGCTCAGCGATGTGCTCGTCGTTCCATCTACGGCGGTGCAACGCGGCCCACAGGGCTTGTTCGTGTGGATTGTGACGCCGAAAGATACGGCTGAGCCCCGGCAAATCAAGACCGGGCCGACGGCTGGCGATCTTACAGTAATCATTTCGGGCCTTGGCGACGGCGAACGCGTTGTGACGGACGGGCAATACAAGCTGAAGCGCAACGCACTGGTGACGGTTACGTCACGGCCATTGCCGGGCGTCGAGGGAGGCAAATGAATCTCTCTGCACCGTTCATTGCGCGGCCGGTCGCGACGACGCTACTGATGGTGGCTTTAGCGCTCTTTGGCGTTGCTGCGTTTCCACTCTTACCGGTCGCTCCCCTGCCGCAGGTCGACTTTCCAACTATTGTCGTCTCCGCGACACTCGATGGCGCGAGTCCGGAGACCATGGCCTCGTCGGTTGCGACGCCACTCGAGCGCCAGTTTGGGCAGATCAGCGGCGTGACCCAAATGACGTCGTTCAGCGCGTTAGGTGCCACATCGATCACGATTCAGTTCGACCTCGATCGCAACATCGACTCGGCAGCGCAGGACGTGCAAGCGGCGATCACGGCTGCCAGCAGGGCACTCCCGGAATCACTGACCACGCCCCCAACGTATAAAAAGCTCAATCCAGCTGATGCGCCGATCCTCATGCTGGCGTTACACTCAGAAACATTGCCGCTAACTGTGGTCAACGAATATGCGGATAATTTTCTCGCTCAGCAGATTTCGCAAGTGCCAGGCGTCGCTCGGGTTTCGATTGTTGGTGAGCAGAAGCAGTCGATCCGTATTCAAGTCGATCCGGCAAAACTCGCCTCCCGCGGACTGACTCTTGAGGATGTGCGAGGCGCGGCTGTGAGCGCCACGGCGAACGCCGCCAAAGGAGTACTCAATACCGCAAAGACGAGCTTCGCGATCACCGCCAACGACCAGATCACCCAAGCCGAAGAGTTCGACGACGTCGTGATCGCCTATCGAGACAGCGCACCGGTCCGAGTCCGTGATATCGGTCGTGCGGTCTTTGCTGCAGCTGATAGGAACGCCGCAGCGTTTGCAAACAACGTCCCCAGCATTGTCCTGACAATCAATAAGCAACCCGGCGCCAACGTCATCGATACGGCGGACCGCGTTAAGGCATTGCTGCCCAAGCTTACCGCCAACTTCCCTGCTGCTATTACTGTTGAGACAATTCTTGACCGCACGGTCACCATACGTGCTTCCGTCCACGACGTTGAATTCACGCTCGCGCTCACCGTCGGCCTCGTCGTGTTGGTGATTCTGCTCTTTCTTCGCAACCTTTGGGCAACACTGATACCGAGCATCACCGTGGTGCTGGCATTGCTCGGTTCGTTTGCCGTGATGTACGTACTCGGCTTCAGTCTCAACAATATTTCCCTCATGGGACTCACCATTGCCATTGGCTTCGTCGTTGATGACGCCATTATTGTGGTCGAGAATATCCATCGGCATATTGAGGACGGCGTGCCGCCGTTCGAGGCAGCACTCAGCGGATCCCGCGAAATCGTCTTTACCGTGTTGTCGATCAGTTTGTCACTGATCGCGGTCTTCATTCCGTTGCTGCTCATGGGCGGCATCGTCGGCCGTTTGTTCCGGGAGTTTGCTCTGACAGTGACCGCTTCGATCACGGTCTCGGCGCTGGTGTCGCTCACGCTCGCCCCGATGCTCTGCTCTCGTTTCATGCGGCGGAAAGCGGAGCGGCACGGGCGTCTCTATCACATTGTCGAAGCCGGTTTCGACGCCGTGCTATCTGCCTATCGGCGCACGCTCGATGTGGTCCTGCGCCATCAAGCAATTACGCTCGGCGTATTTGTCGCCACAATTGCGCTAACCATCATCATGGCGCTTCAAATACCGAAAGGATTCTTTCCTATTCAAGACACCGGTATAATTTCGGGTCCGGCCGAAGCGGCGCAAGGAGTATCGCCCCCCGAGATGATGCGGTTGCAGCAGATGCTCGGCGAAGTGATCCGCGAGGATCCGGACGTCGAGGCGTTCGTCTCATGGATGGCCACTACCGGCGGCGACGGGTTCGCCCAAACGGGGAATACCGCGCGATTTTTCATTGCCCTCAGGCCGCGTGACGAGCGGACGCTGACCGCCTCAGAGATCATCGATCGGCTGCGACCGAAGATTGCCAGGGTTCAGGGAGCAACTCTGTTTCCGTCCCCGACGCAGGACATCACCGTGGGCGGTCGGAGTTCTCGCGGAAGTTTTCAGTACACGCTACAGAGTGTCGATGTCGCCGAGTTGAGCGATTGGTCGCAGAAGATGCTCGAAAAAATGAGGACGCTGCCGCAACTCGCCGATGTAGCAACAGATCTTCTCAGTGATGCACCACAGATCAAGGTCACCATCAATCGTGACCAAGCTTCCCGCTTCGGAATTTCGCCCCAGCTGATCGACGACACCCTAAACGACGCATACGGTCAACGGCGGATCACGCAATATTTCACCCAACTCAACACTTACTCAATTATCCTCGAACTGCTGCCGGAGCTTCAACGCGATTTTTCATCCCTTGATCGCATTTATCTCAAGTCGCCGTTGACTAATGCCGCAGTTCCGATGTCGGCCCTTGTGACCATAGACTCGAGTAGCGTGGGGCCACTATCGGTGACCCATCAAGGTCAGTTCCCGGCGGTTACACTTTCATTCAATCTACGACCAGGCGTCGCGCTCGGCCAAGCTGTCGGCGCCATCAATCGGGCGGCGGAAGAGATCGGCATGCCGGGCTCAGTCACCGGCACTTTTCAGGGCAATGCGCAAGCGTTCCAGGCCTCGTTAGCGAGTACACCGATTCTGATCATTGCGGCGCTTGTCGTCGTATACATGATCCTTGGGATACTCTACGAGAGCTTCATTCACCCGCTGACAATTCTCTCGACGCTGCCGTCGGCCGGGATTGGCGCACTGCTTGCGCTGCGCGCAGGGCATATGGACCTGTCCGTGATGGGCATCATCGGAATCCTTCTCTTGATCGGCATCGTCAAAAAGAACGGCATTATGCTGGTGGATTTCGCCATCGTGGCTCAGCGCGACCGCCACCTGTCGCCGCTGGAAGCTATCCGCGAAGCCTGTCTCTTGCGCTTTCGCCCGATTCTGATGACGACGGCCGCCGCGCTCCTCGCCGGCGTCCCGCTAGCGTTTGGAACGGGTACCGGGTCGGAGCTGCGCAGGCCGCTCGGTTACGCCATGGTCGGGGGGCTTGCACTCAGTCAGTTGCTCACACTCTACACAACTCCGGTGATCTATCTGTATCTCGATCGGCTCCAAATTTGGCTAAGACAAAAGAAAAGAGTCAGAGTCGATAGAGGCGGAAAAACATCCGCAGCAAAAATGAAGTGAGAACACTGTCAGATGGCGGTATGGCTAAGCCAAACGGAATCGATTGTGACAGGGTACGTACGCTACACTGTGCGACAATAAATTGACAAGGGTCGAGCGATCTTGTCTATAACCACAAACATCCTCTAGGCGTTCATCATTTTCTTGACCTTCCCATGGGAGGAGGGTTTAACGTGCTCCCGCAGAGGCGAGTGCATACGCCCATCTACAGGTATCTTGAAATGATAAAAAAGAGTATGAAAGCCCGAACGGGTCAGTTACTAGCCGTCATCACACAGGCTGTTGCCGTCATGACGCTCACATATGGATTCCCGCAGCCCGCCAACGCGGCCAGCCAATCCGCCGTCACGGTCCAACTGATGCATGTCCACGGCCTCTCGTACAGTGCGGACGGCACCAAGATATTCATTCCAAGCCATAGGGGACTGGCCATTTACAGCCAGGGGCATTGGTCCACAGCCGATGGGCCGCCTCATGATTTCATGGGCTTTTCGGCGACACGCGACGCACTCTATAGCAGCGGCCATCCGGCGCCGGGAACAAACCTGGTCAATCCGTTTGGCTTGATCAAAAGCCAGGATGGGGGGCATACCTGGAAAAAACTCGGCTTCGAAGGGCAGTCCGATTTCCACACGTTGGCAGCCAGCTACGGCACGAACACGATCTATGTACTCAATAAGAGCTCGAATGACCGAATGACGCGGCCTGGTATTTATGTGACGCAAACGGATGGGGCGCAATGGACCGCAGCAGAAGGCGACGGTTTGACGGGTGCGATCAACACCCTGGCCGCTCACCCCACTCATCCCAAGGTGGTGGCTGCGGGTACGGACAAGGGCTTGTATATTTCCGAGGATGGCGCCAACCATTTTCAGTTATTACGAGGCGGTGAGCAAGTCCTGGCGATAGAGTTTGATCTGGATGGATCCCACCTCTGGTACAGCCACTATGCGGGCAAACCGGCCCTGACACGTATCACTTGGCAAAACGGCAAAGAAACACAAGACATTCCGTTGCCTCCCATGGCGAAGGATGCCGTTGCCTACATGGCTCAAAATCCGATTACACAAAACCAGATAGCCATAGCCACCTTCGAGCGCAGCGTCTATCTTTCCGAAGATCTGGGGCAAACCTGGAAGCAAATTGCCAAGAATGGGCAAACATTATGATGACCTTCGTTGCAATCGCCGCTAATCAAAGGAATGATCATGCCAGCGAGTAAAGGGTCGATATTCGATATCCTCCTGATTCTCTTTGCTGTCATAGGCCTCATTGCCGTACTGGCCTTCGCCGGGATGTGGGTAATGCACGGCAGTATGATGCACGGTATAGGTAGCTGCTATACGGGCATGCGTAGTATGTTCGGGCGTTAAAAGGTATCAGGCCCGCACGATGGAGATATTTTGAACACCTCATTCCTGCTAGCCGTGGTGACGGCCCTTGGGGCGGGCATACTGCTGAACCTGACGCCCTGTGTGCTGCCGGCGATTCCGATCAAAGTCCGAACTATCTTGCATGCGGCCGGTGGCAGCCTGCGCTCACGCTGGATCGCAGCGGTCTTGTTTACAGCAGGCTCCGTGCTGTTTTTCGCTGTTCTCGGGATGGCTACCGCCTTGCTGGGTTTGCAATGGGGCGTGCTTTTCCAATCGCAGACATTCACGATCTTTTTGGTCGTCATCCTAATAGTGCTGGCTGTTGCAAACTTCCTTGACAAAGGCCTGCCGGTACCCCGCTTTGCGGCGTCGATGCGAGGGTCCCATTTTCTGGAACCCTTCCTGTCGGGATTATTAGGCGCCCTGCTCTCCACGCCCTGCACTGGGCCCTTCCTGGGCGGCCTTTTGGCCTTTGCCGTAACGCAGCCGCCTACAAACGTCGTGATCATCTTCATTGCGATAGGCGTCGGACTCGCCTTGCCTTACTTAATCTTGATCGCTCGGCCCGGCTTACTCGCGCGTTTCCCGCGATCAGGGGCATGGACTGACATCGTGCGCAAAAGTTTCGGCTGGATTCTGTTGGGGGCCGCGTTGTTTTTCTCGCAAAGCCTCGTGCCCTCTCCTTGGATACTGCCGTTGTGGCTGGCATTTGCTCTGGCATTGCTCGGTTGGTGCGTGATTGAATTCAGGCGCACGCATCAGATCGCCACACGGATCGCGATTTCACTGGTCGGCGGCGTGGTCGCAGTGGCAGCTGTTCTCGGTGCGGGATTCATGCCGGTATCGGCTAATCGGCTTGAATGGCATACGCTTGCGCCGGCTGATGCCGGGCGGCTGACGGCTTTGGGTCGCCCTGTGCTGCTCGAATTTACGGCCGACTGGTGCATCAATTGCAAAGTATTGGAAAAAACGGTTTACGACAGCGCCAGCGTGGTGCATGCCGTAAACGCCTATCATATGGTCACCTTGCGCGTCGACCTGACCCATTCCCAACCCGTGCTGGAACGCCTGCTGGTGAGCTACGGCGGGGTTGGTCTGCCCTTCGCCGTGGTGCTCGATGCGAACGGAGGGGTTGTACAGCGATTTTCGGGACTATTTACCGGCCAATCACTCATTGATGCGGTGAACAAGCTTTCACGAAAAACAGGGTGATGCCTTGAAATTAAGTAAAAAATATACCATTGGAATCGTTATTATTGGCGCCCTGCTGGCGGGCGCTGCCATGGCGGCGGTCGAGCAGGTCATGAAGGAGATGCCGCTGGGCATCGACTACGAATGGACCGGCGCCTCCTACCAGGAGCGGCTGTCGGGCGCGCAGGCGCCGATGCTCTACGCCATCTCCATCCTGTTCGTGTTCCTGTGCCTGGCGGCGCTGTACGAGAGCTGGTCCGTGCCGTTCTCGGTGATCCTGGTGGTGCCGCTGGGCATCATCGGCGCGCTGCTGTTCACGAGCACGCGCGGGCTGACCAACGACGTGTACTTCCAGGTCGGCCTGCTGACCACGGTGGGGCTGTCGTCCAAGAACGCGATCCTGATCGTCGAGTTCGCCAAGCAGCTGCAGGAGCAGGGCAGGAGCGTGTTTGACGCCACCATGGAGGCCGTGCGCCTGCGGCTGCGGCCCATCCTGATGACCTCGCTGGCCTTCGGCTTCGGCGTGCTGCCGCTGGCCATCGGCACCGGTGCGGGCGCCGGCGGCCGCGTCGCCATCGGCACCTCGGTGCTGGGCGGCATGGCCATCGGCACTGCACTGGGCATCTTTTTCGTGCCGCTGTTCTTCGTGCTGATCCGCGGCTGGCTGGAGCGGCGCGGCAAGCGCCGGGAAACCGAGACCGTGCAGACACCCTTGATCGAGCAGGGAGGCCACTGAGATGCGCCACGCCCTGGTCCCCCTGGCCGCATTGGCCCTGTTGTCCGGTTGCGCCAACCTGGCACCGAGCTACCAGCAGCCCGCCGCACCGATTCCACAGGCCTGGCCTGCCGACGGCCAGGCCGCCGCGTCTGGCCAGCCGCTGGCCGGCTGGCAGGAGTTCTTCGTCGACGAGCGCCTGCGCGGTGCGCTGGCGCGCGCGCTGGACAACAACCGCGACCTGCGTTCGGCCGCGCTCAGCATCGAGCGTGCGCGTGCGCTGTACGGCGTGAGCAGCGCCGCCACGCTGCCGTCGGTGGACCTGGGCGGCGCGGCCACGCGCACGCGCACGCCGGCGGCGCTGACCACGAGCGGCAATGCCAGCATCGCCGACCGCTTCAGCACCAACTTCGGCCTGACCGCGTACGAGCTCGACTTCTTCGGCCGCGTGCGCAACCTGTCCGACTCGGCGCTCGAGGAGTTCTTCCGCACCGAGGACGCGCGCCGCAGCGTGCAGATCAGCCTGGTGGCCTCGGTCGCACAGGCCTGGCTGCAACTGGCGACCGACCAGCAGCGGCTGCGCCTGGCGCGCGAGACGCTGCAGAGCCAGCAACGCTCCTACGACCTGATCCGCCAGGCCCATGCGCTGGGCGCGCAGTCGGGCGTGGCGCTGGCCCAGGCCCAGACCACGGTGGAGTCCGCACGCGGCCAGGTGGCGGCCTTCGACAGTCTGGTCGAGCAGGGCCGCAATGCGTTGACGCTGCTGGCCGGCACGCAGCTGCCGGCCGAGCTGCTGCCAGGTGACCAGTCGGTCACGGTCGCATCGCTGCCCACGCCGCCGGCCGACCTGCCGTCCAGCGTGCTGCAGCAGCGGCCCGACGTGCTCGCGGCCGAGCACGCGCTGCGCGCCGCCCACCACGACATCGGCGTCGCCCGCGCGGCCCTGTACCCGCGCATCACGCTGACCGGCTCGGCCGGCGTGGCCAGCCCCAGCCTGTCCAACCTGTTCGAGGGCGGCAGCCGGATCTGGAGCTTCGGCCCGTCCATCAACCTGCCGCTGTTCGACAACGGCGCGCGCCGCAACCAGCTGCGCGCGACCGAGGTGCAGCGCGACATCGTGCTGTCCAGCTACGAGAAGACCCTGCAGACCGCGTTCCGCGAGGTGGCCGACGCGCTGGCCGAGCGCCGCACGCTGGCCGAGCGGCTGGATGCCCAGCGCGCCCTGGTGGCCGCCACGACACGCAGCTTCGACCTGGCCCAGGCCTTGTTCAAGGGCGGCGGCGGCAGCTACCTGGAGGTGCTGGATGCGCAGCGCACGCTGTACACGGCGCAGCAGACGCTGATCAGCCTGCAGCTGACCGACCAGGCCAACCGCGTGACACTCTACAAGGTGCTGGGCGGCGGCTGGCAGGCCCAGGCAGCTGCGCCGTCCGCGACAGCGGGCTGAGGGGCAGGGCGGCAGAATCGGCGCCGCTGGCGGTCAGGTGACCGCCGATCCTCGGGGTCTCCTCGTTTTCAGTGCAATAAGTGACGGTACGAAAAGCTAGCACTGGCGCGGAGGTGGTGTTGGTAGATCGTTGATTTCATTGACTTTCCTGTTCACTTTCAAATCTGCGATTCGTGGCGTCAAACCGTGGTCGGTTTCATCCATTGGTGCCAGTTATCGATGCATTTGGCCGCGAAGGCAGGATTTGGTCAGCATAGCGGTCAACCGGGAAGCGAAACACACCCCGCAAGTTGATGCTCTCCAGCCTGGTGGGCGCAATCTTCCCGATCAGTTCCGGTGGAATGACCTGGCGGCGGTTCGACCAGCGATCCAGGACCGCCTGCATCTGTGAGGTATTC
Organism: Pseudomonas sp. MT92; assembly: GCF_058792515.1. NCBI lineage: Bacteria > Pseudomonadati > Pseudomonadota > Gammaproteobacteria > Pseudomonadales > Pseudomonadaceae > Pseudomonas > Pseudomonas sp. MT92. Next base: position 52,466 of record NZ_JBXAFA010000024.1, on the reverse strand, counting down.
CACGCCATCACGATGTTGGCCATCAGGCTCAACGCATCGGCCACAGCCTGCATTTCATCGACACGTTTGGCCTGCGCCGGGCTGATCCGGCCGGTATAAATGGCGCGCTTGAGGGCGTTAACAGCCTCGCCCCGATTGAGCACCCGGCGCAACTCGTTCCTGAAAGCGTCCTTGACAAAGTAGTCAGCCAAAAACGCCGTACGCAGCAACCGCCCCAATTGCACGCCAGCCTCATAGATTGGATCGCCCTGGGCGGCAGAACCGAACCGCGCAAGAGCTGCCACCGCACTGGCATGTCCGCTCATGACCGAGGCTGCCAGGTGCACCAGACTATCCCAATGCTTTTCGATCAAAGCGACGTCGACATTGGCTTCGCACACCGCAGCGATTTCTGCGGGCACTTTGGTGCCGCGTGGCACAAAGAGGTGGCGCTGTTTGAGTTCCTTCAACCGCGGGCAAAGATCAAAACCAAGCAAACGGGCATGTGACATGGCAAAGTCGGTGTAGCCATGGGTATCCACAGCAAGCTGGCTGGTCTCCAGCTTTTCTTGGCGGATGACACCTTCAATGGCCACGCCCGCCTGGCGCTCATTGAGCACAAAGGGCTGCGCATGGAAGATGCCCCACCGGTCTTTTACATGGGAGTAGATTCCAATGGAAGGTGTGTTGCGCCGAGGATCAAGCCGGGCTTGCCACACCCGTTTGGTGGTCTCCATGCTCATCATGTCAGAAGATGCCAAATCGGACCGCCCCCAGGTGGCGGCAATCGGGTGTCGCTGCATGAATTCCAGCACAGCCTGGCAGGCCTGGCTCAGACGCCGTTCGTCCCGCGCCCAGCGCATGGCCTGGCGAATGCTGGTGGCAGACAATTGCGGAATCATGCGCGCGCATTCGACCGCAGTCAGACTGGTGCCGTGGGCCATGATGCCGGCATAGACCATCAGCAGCTCGTCGGTAGAGCGCGGCTCACGTCCGAGCATGATCCAGCTAAAGCGCACCTGGGCGTCAACGGCCAGAATCACTTCCGGCAATTGAACCTCACCGATGCGGTGATCCAAAGCCGCGCGCAGCTTGGTCACTTCTGGGTCTTCGTCCTCTGCGGGCAATGGCGACAAATGGAGTTCATCATCCACGCGCAGTACGCCACTGCGGGCTGCAGCGGCCACCGCATCGACACCGGCAGTTACTCTGGCCAGCAAAGGCTTCAAGAAAGTGGCAGCCTTGCTGGGTAACGATAGACGGGCATAGTGTTTCTTGGACTCTGCCTGCCAACGCTCGTCCGTGAAGAACAAGCGCGCACGACCCCGAAAGCTCAGGCTGTGCTCAATCCAGACCGAGCCATTGCGCACCGCGCGGCGCAGGGCAAACAGGGTGGCCACCTCCAACGCCTGAAACGCCCGTTCCCGGTCTGGGCTGGAGATCGAAACCTGCCAGATCATTCCCAGACTTGGTGCCACCACTTCAACTGGCAGCTTTCTGGATCCTTTGAGATATAAAGCTTGCAGCTTGGCAAGGTACTCGATGGCAGGATGCTCGCCGGTGGCCTGCCAGGGCAGCTTTGCAATGGCGACGAGCAACGACCGCACGGGGCGAATTCCATCAATCAATCCCTCGCGGACCAGGGAGGCCCTGCTCGGTGGTTTGCGTTTCTGGGTTTCGGTGATCAAGGCTTCAAGACGGGCACGCAACTCAGCATCTGGCACCGCACCTTGCGCGCTCAAGGCAACAAGTTCGCCGAGCAGCGTTTTGTACATTGCGGCCCAATTGACGGTAGCGGGGACATCGGCGGCAGCCTGACGCCACAGATCGGCGATCCGGCGCTGCACCATAAGGATCAACTGGTCTGTGGTGGTGAACAGGCAATACCGAAGAAAGCATGCGACCTCCACGGTGCGCGCTGGCTCTTTGATCTTGGCTCCGGCTGAGGGCGGCCTGGAGACAAGTCGGCGCGCGTAGCGGCGCAAGATGAGATCGGGGATGTCTGCCAGGTGCTTATGAACGTCCAGCGTGTAAAGCAGGTCGATGCGCTCCAGTACCTCGCTGATTTGGCGGGTTGAGTGTTTCGCCGGTGCAGCCCATAGCCAACTCTGCTGGGTTTGTCCATCTGGGCGCAGCTCTGAAACTGAGGCTCGCCAGCGATCAAGTGTTGCTGGATCAACGCTGGCGGCGATGGCGGTGCCTGTTTCAACTTCAAGCTGGGCAAGTGCCGCCGCAATCAGTGTCCGAATTGCCCGCTCGTGCACGATCACCAGCTTGTTCTTGTACAGCCATTGACGCGCCCGCACGAGTAGCTGATCGCGGTCGGCGCAGCGCGCCACTTCGTCGCGCAGTTCACGTACCAGTGAGCGGCGCTGGTGCTCGCTCATCCACTGGAATCCAAGGACCGTGCAGGCTACTTGTTGGTGATCGAATAGCGTGCGCCCGCGTTCATACATGGCTCTCAGCGAGGCGACTTCTGGTGCTGCAATGCCAAGCTCGTTGCCAAGGTGGCGCCACAAGGCTACTGGAATTACCCGAAAGGCACCGAGCAAACGCCCACTCATGCGCAGGAAACCAATATGGAGCGCCAGACCAAGCTTGTGGGAATCACCTCGGCGTGCATTGATTGCGTCGCGCTCGGCACCATCGAAGGTGAAAAATGCCTTCATCTCGAAGTCGCTGATATCGCGGGGGAGCCCACGCATCCCCAAAAACGTTGTGTGCCAACCCTGCATCGTGAACCTCAAAAGTGGGAGGCCACCATACCCGTTTACAAAGCGAACAGGAAAGTCAATGAAATCAACGGTCTACCCAGACCACCCCCGCGCCAGTGCTAGCTTTGCGTACCGTCACTTATTGCACTGAAAACGAGGAGACCCCACTACTGACACTTGAGGGGCTACGGTCGATTTTGGCCAGATCGCCACTCGAGACCGCGTTTCATGGCACGTATCCGGCTGATTTCGGGGAAGTTTTCCACAGGAATTGTGGATAACCCTGTTAGCAAGTGCCCTTCCCTACTGACACTTGAGGGGCGGGCCTGCTAACACTTGAGGGGCGGCTTTCCTAACACTTGAGGGGCCGACTACTGACACTTGAGGGGCTTATCCATTGACACTTGAGGGGCGGGCCTGTTCACCTTTCCCTTGGCGTATCAACGCCTTACGAGCGTTTTTCAGGGCCTCTAACCTTTCTTTTAACCTATCTTTAAACCTTATATATAACCTAGAAGAATAACCAGGCTGGCGAAAAAATCGACAAGCCAGGAAAAAAGCCGGCGCGAGGAAGAACCGGCCGCCGAAGGGGGTGCCCCCCTTCTCGATCCCTCCCGGCCGCTGCGCGGCCTCCCATCCCCCAGGGGCAAGCCCCTCGGCCACTGCGCGTCCTCACCCCAAAAATGGAGCGCCTACGGCGCTGCCATCGGTTGAACCAGGCGCAAGCGCCTGGAAAGAAGCAAATTTTGTGCGCTTACGCTGCGCTATGCCCAAAGGGGCTACCGCCCCTCTGGACTCCCCGACTGTCAAGGCCGCAGTGAAGCCACCATCTGCGCACTAATCGAAGATCGGTGCGAACTGGAAGGCAGCAGGTTTTACGCCAAGGAGAAAAGGCGGCCGACACGGCCAGGGAAAGCGCCCCTCAAGTGTTAAGAACACACCGAAGGGCGCGGATTGACTACTGGAACAGCGTGGCGACCTTGGCCAGCACTTCATCAAGGATAGGAGCCGGGAGCGTGTCCACCTTGCGAGCGGTACGCGCTGCAAGATCGAGCACGCGGGGTTGATCGCAGCGAACGACGCCGGTTGTCTTGATGCCGGAGATCGGCACCGCGAAACCGATCCGGCGGGCGAAATCGCCGCCGTTCGTGATCGGCAAGCACACCGGCAGTTTCGTTGCCGCGTTGAACTCGGCCGGCGATACGACCAGCACCGGCCGGCTGCCGCGTTGCTCACGGCCTTCGGTGGGATCAAGCGACACCAGGTAAATGTCCCCCCGCCTCATATCAGCTCACGCCCCACTGCCGGGGCATCGACCCATTCCCGTTCTTCCGCAGTTTGTGGCTGCGAATAGTCCGAGGCGGCCAGCAGCTCGGCCATCGTGTAGCGCGGCTGGGGCCTGGGATCGACTACCAGGCGGCCATCGGTAACGGCTACGCCGACCGTGGCCCCGGCCTGCAATTGCAGCAGATCGAGGATCGCCGGCGGGACGGCCAACATGACCGATCCGCCGACCTTGCGGAGATTCGTTGTGTGCATGGTGATGCTCCTTTCAGAAAGTTATATCTAAATATAACATTTCGGGCCGTTCACTGCAAAACATTTTTAGCCGCTAAAAAAAGTTTAGCTAAAAACACTTGACAGCTAGGGCAATTTGCCCTAATATTACAGATGAAGGCCGGGCATGTTGCTCAGGTCAAAACCGGAGAACTTCCGATGAACAACCAAGCTCAAGAACTGATCCCGCTGGCCGCCGTCCTGGTGGACGACGAACACCGCCTGGACTTCCTGCCGACCTACTTTGGCCCGCGCCTGATGATGCGCGGCGAAGCCCTGGTGTATGGCTGGATGCGCCGACTGGCCGAAGGCTACAACGGCGGGTTCTGGAACTACTACACGCTGACCAATGGCGGGTTCTACATGGCTCCGGTGCTGGGCCGGCTGCGCCTGGAAGTCGATGGCAACGGCTACGGCGGCGAAATGTCCGCTGATGCGGCCGGGATCGTCGCCACCTTGTTCGTGTTGGGCCAGCTTGCGGCCGAAACCCAGGGCACGGACGAATGCGATGCTCTGATCGACCGCTACCACTGGTTGCGCGAGTACGCCGGTACGCACGCCGAGGCGGCGCAGATTTACCGCGCTATTGACTGATGAGGGGCGGCCCCGGTTTCGGCCGGGGCCACTTCATACCATGAAGAAAACCACATCACAGCGCGATGAACGCGACGAATTGATGGCCGAGCTGGCCGCCTCGATGCCGACTGACCGGGTTGGCCTGCTGGACTTGGCCAGGGCCGCCGTGGCCGAGCTGCACGCCGGCGTAATGGCCTGCGACGATGCAGCGGTCGAGCGGGCGACGACCCGTTACGAGGCCGTGACCTGGAAACTCAATGGTGGGACGTTTTTTGGTTGCCAGGGTGGCCCGGAGGCCGCTGGGTGCGTGATTGACCGACATTGCAGCGCCGCGCCTGGTGACGTGCCTTGCTGGGGCCAGGCTGGCCAGTTCCTGGTCGAAGTCGAGGGCCTGCGCGCCCTGGTTGATTTTGGTGGCGGTGTAGGCGTCATGGGAAGCCATTTCGAGTTCAATGCCGTTGACCTGGACAAGCCATTCATTTCGGAAACCGGCTACCGCTCGCACTTCGACCGGCTGCGCGGCGGCATGACCGTCGATGCCGTGGCGGCCGCGATCTTCGCGGCCATCCTCAAGGAAAAGCGGCCCAAGCTGATCGAGCCGGAAAGCCGCGACCGGCTGGCCGGCTATGCCCTGCCCGACTGGACGGCCGACTTGATCCCGCCGGCACGCCGGGAACCGGCGACCGTGGAGGTGCCCACGGGTTTTGTCCTGGTCGATGTTGTGCTGCCGGCGCATCGGGCGTTCATCGCCCGCAAGTGGGCGGCCGAGGCAAAGGCGAAGATCAAGGCGGCCGAGGCCGCCGAGTTGTACGCCAAGGAAGAAGCGGCGGGCGGCTTCCGGCCCGGTGCCAGGTGCGAAGTGGTCAGCGTTCACCATCACGCTTTCAAGGGAGAAGTCGGCAAGAAAATCATCATTACCAAGGTCAGCCACGACACGCGCCAAGTATGGGCGCATGACGACCGGCCGCCCCGGTATCGCGTCAATCGGAACGGCCGGAAAGTGACCGAGTACGACCCGCGTTGTGTTCAATCCTGCTACGGATTCGACCAGTTGCGGCTTTTGAGTTCACCAGGAGAAAACAAGTCATGACAGAGGCAAATATCAGGCTCGAATGCCTGCGCCCGGCGTTCCGCTGGCAGCAGCCGACCGGGGAAGAAATCCGGGAGGTACTGCGGCTGGCCGGATTCACCGGCGGCGCAGCGGCGAAGGCGTTGGGCCTTGGAGCCAAGGGCGACCGCACCGTAAGGCGCTGGATCGGTGAAGAAACGATGATCCCTTATGCCGCGTGGGCGCTGCTATGCGACTTCGCCGGCTTGGGGGTCATTTGGAAAGAGGTTTGAACGCCAAGGGGAAAATTTAGCGGCTAAACTCAAGCTAAACAAAGTGGATATAATGGATAAAGTTTAGCTAAAACGCTTGACAGCTAGGGCAATTTGCCCTAATATTACAAGTGAAGGCCGGGCGTGTTGTCCAGGTCAAAACCGGAGAAATTCCGATGAGCAAGATCATGCCGTGGATTGACGAGTTGCCGGAGGCGGCAAAGACCGACTTCCCTGCTCGCCGTGACGAGATCGGGGCGCTGCTGGACGAGGCGGCCGAGCTGGTACGCAAGGCCGAGGAACTGCGGGCCAAGGCGTACTTCACCGGCTGCACGCTGGAAGGCGATGCAAGGGCGCAGTGGTCGGATAAGGACGTGCTGCGGGCCAAAGCGCGGGTGCGCTGGTAGGAAGCCACGGCCCGGCTTCGGTCGGGCCATTTCAACGGACGCTAGGAAGGAAGTTTTCCAATGCACAAGGGCAAGATCGAGATTGAAATTGTGGAAGTACCGTGCCGCCGTTGCGGTAAGAGCATTCGCACGTTGAAACGTAGCCTGCTGGGCGCGAACGAGTTGCGCGACAAGCTGGGCGGCATTTGCGGGGAGTGCATCACGCCGGAAGAGGATCGGCAGATTTTGGAAACCATGCTGGGCGCGGTGGCCGAGCTTGAAACGGCTACCAGGCATTGAAGGAACGCCCCGGAGTGATCCGGGGCGCTTGGCCTGGTGCTGGCACACCGTAGCCGCGCTTCCGAGTGTGGAAGCAAGCAGCATTGAACCCGCGAAATGGGTGGAGGGTCAAGCAATGTCGAACATCATCAAGTTTCCCAGGAACGAGCAGGCCGAGCCGGTGGCGCCGATGGAGGCCGTTGCGTCAGTCAAGCCGGTCAAGGTTTCTAACGCCAAGGGAAAGGCGTTTCTGGCCGGTGTGCTGCGGTTCGTGTGGATCGCGGTTGTCCTGGTCTGGCCGGTGCTCAAGTGGCTGGTTTCCATTGAGGTGTTTTTCCAGTTTATCCGCATGGTTTACCACTGGAACACGCCGGGCGTGTATGCGGGCTGGACGTTCCTGCTGCACTTCGCGGTGCTAACCGCCCTCACCTACTTTGTTTCGATCTACAAGCCGAAGGGGATTTGACATGCAAAAGCAACCGATCAAACCGGGCTTTGTTTGTCCCAGCACCGGCCGCGTGGCCGTCCTGGTCAAGCAGTACGCCAACAGCGACTTGAATGGTGATGCACCGGCCTACTGGTACAGCGCCCAGGCCGAGGAATGGGGCCTTGATCCGTGGCGACTGGTGGAAGGTGTCGATCCGCACACCCAGGGCGAATCAATGGATGTTTGTTTCGCGGACGGATCAACCAAGACGGTTGGGCCACTGATGACGTTCTTTCTTGCGGCCGCTGATGCTGCACGCCTGGAAAATAACCCGGATTTTAGCCGCTAAAACGCTTGACGGCCGGCGCAGGTTTAGCTAAACTTTGTACTGGTCGGCGGCTGGCACCGCCGTTGTTCAACAACCGGGTGTGGAGTTGATATGGGTGTTTTTCATGAAGAAACGATTGACCGAAGCCCAATTTCAGGCAGCCATCAAGGGCTTGGAAATCGGGCAGCAGACTATCGACATAGCGCGGGGCGTGCTGGTCGATGGGCGACCCCAGGCGGAGTTCGTAACGTCGCTGGGGTTGTCGAAAGGGGCGGTGTCACAGGCAGTCAGTCGCGTATGGGCGGCCACGAAGGGAAATCTTCCCGAGGGCTTCGAGCGAGTGGCGGCGGTACTGCCGGAGCATCAAGCATTCATCGTGAAGAAGTGGGCAGAGGACGCCAAGAAAAAACAGGAACCGAAAAAATGAAAACACTGGTTACGGCAATTCAGAAAGGCGGTCAGGGCAAGACGTTTGCAACGTGCCATTTGGCGTTTGACTTCCAAGAGCGCGGCTTGCGCGTTGCCGTGATCGACCTGGATACCCAGGGTAATGCGTCCTGGACGTTGGGCGGTCATGATTCCGACTATCCCGCCAGTCGCTTGTTTACTGCCGGCGGCGACGAGCTGCGGAGCTGGTTCACCGACCGCGAGGATGACGGTCTGGCGCTGATCGCGGCCGATGCCAGCCTGGCCAACCTGGACAAGATGGACTTGGCCCAGGCAGCGGGTGCGCTGCGGGCCAACATCGAGGCGCTGGGCGAGTTTTTCGACGTGTGCCTGATCGACACTGCCCCTTCCCTTGGCGTCGCCATGACAGCGGCCGTGCTGGCCGCTGACTACATGCTTTCGCCGGTCGAAATGGAGGCGTACAGCTTGCAGGGCATGAAGAAGATGGTTGCCATCATCGGCAACCTGCGCAAGCAAAACCCCAAGCTGCGCTTCCTCGGCATGGTGCCGAACAAGGTGGACGCCCGGAAGCCGCGCCACGTCGCCAATCTGGCCGCGTTGCAACAGGCATATCCGCAATTGGTGTTGCCGTTCAGTGTTGGGTCGCGTGACAGCATCGCCCAGGCGTTGGGCGAGCAAATGCCGGTGTGGAAGATCAAGAAAACGGCTGCGCGCAAAGCCACCCAGGAAGTGCGCGAGTTGGCCGATTACGTGTTTACGAAAATGGAGATTGCACAATGAGCGCCGCACAGAACGCCAAGAAGAAGGCCACAGCGGCCCCACAGAAGCCACAGGCGGCCGGCATGGGCCTGGACAGCCTAGGCGACCTTGCGGGCCTCCTGAACGACCCACAGGCCGCCAATACGGGCACTGGTGGCCCAAGGGAATTGCCGCTTGATTTGATTGACGAAGATCCGCACCAGCCGCGAACGGCCGATAACCCCGGCTTTTCCCCGGAGAGCATCGCGGAGATTGGCGCGACGATCAAAGAACGCGGCGTCAAGTCGCCCATTTCGGTGCGCGACAACCCCGAGCAGCCGGGCCGTTACCTCATCAATCACGGTGCGCGTCGTTACCGTGGGTCGAAGTGGGCCGAGAAAACGACTATCCCCGGCTTCATCGACAACAACTACAACGAGGCCGACCAGGTAATCGAGAACCTGCAACGCAACGAGCTGACCGCCCGCGAGATTGCCGACTTCATCGGCCGCGAGCTGGCCAAGGGCAAGAAGAAGGGCGAGATCGCCAAGGAGATCGGCAAGTCGCCGGCATTCGTTACGCAGCACGTCACGCTGCTGGACTTGCCCGAGCCGATTGCCGAGGCGTTCAACAGCGGCCGCGCCAAGGACGTGACCGTTATCAACGAGCTGGTGACGGCCTACAAGAAGAACCCGGATGAAGTGGGCGCATGGCTGGCCGACGACAGCCAGGAGCTGACGCGGGGATCGGTCAAGCTGCTGCGCGAGTTCCTGGACGACAAGCGCAGCCAGGACGGCGACCGCGACCCCAACACGGTCGATGCCTTCACCGGCCGGGCCGACGCCGAGGGCGGCGACGGTGAAAGCGATGAGGACGCCAAGGAGAAAAAGGAGCCGAAGGAGCAAGACCCGGACAAGCTGAAAAAGGCCATCGTCCAGGTCGAGCATGACGGCCGCCCGGCCCGCATCATCCTGAATCGCCGGCCGCCGGCCGAGGGCTTCGCCTGGTTGAAGTACGAAGATGACGGCCAGGAGTTCGAGGCCAATCTTGCCCAGGTGAAACTGGTGGCCTTGCTCGAAGGCTAGACGCACCGACACCCGGCACTAACCCCACCCACCCCGCCCCGCCCCGGCGGGGTTTTTTTTGCCTGAACGCCGGCCAACACGCGCCAGGCCGGGCGCTTTAGCCGCTAAAAAGTTTAGCTAAAACGCTTGACAGGTAAGAATAAGAAGAATATTATTATTCTTACCAACTACCAAGAGGGCGACACAATGGAGCTGACCAAGGAAACCCGCGACCGCATCTATGCTGCCGCCGATGCACTGTTCGAGCAGAACGGCCGGGATGCCTTCCCCACCGTCGATGCCGTGCGCAAGGCCGCCCGCGTCAACATGAATGACGCCAGCAGCGGCATGAAGGAGTGGAGGCGAGCGCAGACCGCCCAGGCGGCCCCGGTAGCCGTCCAGGTGCCCGAGGCCGTGTCGGCCGCCGGCGGCCAGGCGGTGGCCGTGTTGTGGCAGCAGGCCCAGGAGCTGGCGAACGAGTCGCTGCGGGCCGCACAAGCCGGCTGGGAGGGCGAGCGGGCCGAGCTGGACGCCATGCGGGCCGAGCTGGCCGACGCATACGAAACGCAGGCGACCGAGCTGGAAGCGGTGCAAGAGCAGAATGCGGAGCTTGGGAGGGAGCTGGCCACGGCGGGCAAGCAGATCGAGGCCCAAGACAAGACGCTGGACGAGATTGCAGCCAACCTTTCAGCTTCCGAGCGGCGGGCCGCGCTGGCCGAGCAGAAGGCCGAAGAGATCGAGCATCGCGCCCGCGAGCTGCGCGCCGAACTGGATCGGGCACACCAGGAAGCCGACCGCCTGCGCCAAGAGCGCGATCAAGCCGTGGGCCGGGCCAAGGCCGCCGAGGCAGAGCGTGACACCGCCCGCGATGAAGCCCTGGACGTGTTGGGCCAGATTGCCGAGATCAAGGCCAAGGCGAACGCCGAGCGCGAGGCGCACCAGGAGCAGCGTAAGACGGTCGCCCAGGAGGCCGCCCGACAGGCCGAGCGTTACACCAAGGCGCAGGCAGAGCGCGACAGCAGCCGCCAGGAGGCCGCTACGGCCCGCGAGGAAGCCGCTACCCTACGGGGACGCTTGGAAGCCTTGGAAACCGTCATGGCGAGGGCCGAGAAGGCCGAGCGTGGCCGGGGTAAGAGTGATAAATCCTGATTTATCGGAGGGTTTTCACTAAAATTAACAGTTACCTTGACAAGCGCGCCCCGGCAAGATGGATAAAGCCGGCCTCGAACTGCCGAGGTCGGCTTTTTTCGTTGTGGCGTATGGAGGTGCCAACATCCATTTTTTAACCAGTACCAACGATTAGGAGTGTCCAATGAAACAACGCCTATTGGTCATGAACGGGCAACGCATCGTTCAGGCCGAGCAAGGAGGCGCGTGGACAAACGAGAAGGTGGACAAGGCCGGCGCACTCAAGCCCGGCATTTACAACCTGTACATGGCGAAAGAGGCCGACAAGGGCCAACGGCATGATGGGCTGATCGTTCACGCGGACAGTAGCAACGTGTATCAGCAGATCGGGAAAAATTTTGTCATGCACGAACGACAAAATTTCGATAAAGTACCAGAAGTAGGAGCATCAAAGAGTATTAGTTACGACGCCCAGGGCAAGGCCACGGTGGCCGCCGAAGCCGCAAAACTTAGCCGAGGGCGATCCCGATAATTTTTAGCGGCTAAAGGAGGCTTCCTTGAACAAATCAGCATCCCGACGAGACAGCAGCGCCCCGACACCTACCAAGCCGGGCCGTGCCGCTGCCGCTACGAGCGGCGGCGAAGAGCTGCTAGAGGCCGCGCAGGAAATCGAGCGCGAGCAGCAGGCGGCCTTGGAGGCCGCCCCAATCGAGCAGACCTATCAAGAGGCGCTGGCCGTGTACGTCCAGGCGAAGTTCGCCCAGGTCGAGCATATCGAGGATCGCCTAGAAAACCTGATCGACCGGCAGCAGGCCCGCTTGCAGCAGGCGCAGGCAGGGAAGCCGAGTTTTTTGGCGCGGCCAGGTACGCGGCAGGCGTGGCAAAGCCAGCAAGTACAGCAGCAAGCGCGCTTGCAGGTGCTGCATACTCGCCTTGAGGTTGTCCGCGAGATCAAGGAAGGCATGGGCATCCATGCGCCCAAGGTCGAAGAGCTGGCCACGCGCAAGATGCGCGCCGAGCGCCCCGAACTGGCTTCGGATTGGGACGCAATGCGCGAAGCGCAGCGCCGGCACCAGGCGCTTATGCGCAAGCAGGAACAAGAACGAAAGCAGGCCCAGGAGCAGCGACTAGGACGGTCGCAATCCTTGGGACTGTCCCGCACCGTATAAACAAAAGCCCGGCACTGCCGGGCTTTTTCTTGGAGCGGCGGCGGGCCTACATCGAGGCCCACAGGGCCAGTGCGGCGGCCAGCACGGCGAGGCCGGCGGCGGCCATGTTCAGCATGGACACGCGGCGCGCTTCCCGGATCGAGCCGGCCAGCTTTGCCGCGCTGGCGTCAAACTCACGCTGCACCGCTTCGGCCGCCGCTTTCGCGCCATCCTTCATGCCTTGCGCCATTGCCTCCTTGGAGGCCGCCAGGGCCGCGTTAAGCGTTCTTTCGGCCTTCCCCTTGGAGTCCTCACCCCAGCGGTGTGCAATGGCTTCCAGCTCCGATTTGAAGCCTTCCAGGATTTCTTGCTGGGCGGCTTGGCTGTCCTGCATCAAACGATCATTGATCGTTTGCAGTACCAGGATCGGGTCATCGCGGCTGACAGCGATGCCGTGCCGTGCCGCAATGGCCTTGATGGTTTCCTCGATCTTGTCGTCGCTTGCCATCAGAGCACCGCCGCATTTTCAAGCTGCTGGAAGAGCTGCGACTTCACGATCTTGAGCCGTTGGCGCGTCATGATCGTGAGGGCCGAGTCGGCCAGGGCTTCATCGAACGTCCGGCGCTCCTGGAGCATTTCCGAGAAGTCGCGGCCGTAGGTTTCTTCCTTGAGAGCCGGAATCTGGATGATGGCCGACACCCGCGCCTTATTGTCGGTGTACGCCTTCATCTTCTCGAAGCCCTTGCCTTCATGCTCGATTGGCCCCCAATACGGGTTGAGCCAGACCACGAACACGCATTCGGCCGGGAATTGCCGGGCAAGCGTGCTAAAGCCATTCAACGTGTCCAGGAAGGCTTGCCCGCCGGTGACGACCGTATGCACCACCAGTTCATGCCCCATGTCTTGGAGCAGCGCCGGCACCTGGTTGCCGATCAAGTAGCTGGACAGTGGGACGAACGAGCTGGCCCCGTTGTCGATGATGACGTCGCTTTTGGTTGAGGCGATTTGCTCCACCAGGGCATCGAAGTTCCTGGTGTTGATTTCGTCGCCATCCATGATGTTCAGGCGCTGCACGTTCAGCGCCCGATACCCCTCAAAGGTGCTGTTGACCGGATCGGTGTCGATGCAAAGCGGTGTTTGCCCCTTGCTCGCTTTGTACTGGGCAATTGCGGCCGCGATCATCGACTTGCCGACGCCGCCCTTGCCTTGCAAAACCATGTGAATTTTCGCCATTACAGTAAATCCTCTTTATTCGGTTTCGGGTTGAAGTTGAAGCCACCAATGGGCGTCGCTTCTTTCTTCGGTTCTTGTGGTGCATCGGTTTTCGCCTTGGCCTTCGGTGCTGGCTTGTCGGCCTTCACCTGGTCGGCCGGCGGCTTGGCGGGCGGCGTTGGTTCCACGTTGCGAATGAGCCGGTTCACGTAGCCGATAAAGGCGTCATACCCGAACTCGATCTTTCCTTCATCGCGCAAGGTGTCCCAGATCACCTTGACTGGCCAGCCATCATCCAGCGCCTTTTTCACATCGTCCCGAACCGCAAGAAACGATGCCCGGTTCTTCCCGGTTCGACTCGGCTGCCTGGTGCTTACCCGCTGGGCAATGCGTTCTGAAAGGCTCTTAGCCATAACGATTTTTCATCCTTCATCAATACGATTCCTTCCCGATTTTAGGTCGATTGGAGCACTACATCCACGATTCTAGCGCAACTCTAGCCAGTTTCGCTATATCGTTGATGCAATCGTTCTAGTTTTGAGGCAAAATCGCTAGTAAATCGAATGTGAATCTGATTTCATTCTTGGCGTCAAAGGAGCCGTAAGGCGGGCAGGATGGGTGAAGTTAGCTAACCGGGCAAGCCGGTTATCTATCTTCACTGTCCCTTATTCGCGCCGGGGGCACTCAACGGGAATCCTGCTCTGCGAGGCCAGCCGGCTACCGCCGGCAAGAAGCAACAAGCGAGGTTGGACGATGGAGCAAGACGAAAAGCAAACAGGCCGGAAGCGCCGGCAGCACCTTCGGGTGCCGGTGTTCCCGGACGAGAAGGAAGAGATCGAACGCCAAGCCCGGCAAGCGGGCTTGAGCGTTGCGCGCTACTTGCGCGAGGTCGGCCAGGGCTACGAGATCAAGGGCATAACCGACTACGAGCGCGTGCGCGAGCTGGCCAGGATCAATGGCGACCTTGGCCGCTTGGGCGGTTTGCTGAAACTCTGGCTGACCGATGACGTGCGAACCGCCCACATCGGAGAAGCGACCCTTCGGGCGCTGCTGGGGCGCATAGAGGCGACCCAGGACGAAATGGGGCGCGTCATGAAAGCCGTGGTGCGGCCGAGGGCCGAGCCATGACTTTAGCCGCTAAAAAAATCGAGCGTGCCCGATGATCGCCAAGCACGTTCCCATGCGTTCGCTTGGCAAGAGCGACTTCGCTGGCTTGGCGGAGTACATCACGGACGCGCAAAGCAAGACCGAACGGCTGGGCCTGGTCACAGTCACGAACTGCCAGGCCGGCACCGTGCAGGCCGCTACGGACGAAGTGCTGGCGACGCAGCACATGAACACGCGCGCCACTGGCGACAAGACCTTTCACCTGCTGGTGAGCTTTCGCGCTGGCGAGAAGCCCGACGCCGACACCCTCAAAGCGATTGAAGAGCGTATTTGCGCGGGGCTGGGTTATGGCGAGCATCAACGAATCAGTGCCGTGCACCACGACACCGACAACCTGCACATCCACATCGCCATCAACAAGATTCATCCGACGCGCAACACGATGCACGAACCCTTCCAGTCCTATCGGACGTTGGGCGAGTTGTGCGAAGTCCTGGAACGCGACTACGGGCTGGAAAAAGACAACCACACCCCGGCGCGCAGCATCGCCGAAGGCCGGGCGGCCGACATGGAACGACATGCCGGCGTGGAAAGCCTGGTCGGATGGATCAAGCGCGAATGCCTGGAAGAGATCAAGGCCGCGCAGTCCTGGACGGAACTGCACCAAGCGTTGCAGGCCAACGGCCTAGAGCTGCGAGCAAAAGGCAATGGCTTCGTAATCGAAGCCGGCGACGGCACCCAGGTTAAGGCAAGCACAGTAGCCCGCGAACTTTCCAAACCGAAGCTGGAAGCGAGGTTTGGCCCGTTCGAGGCATCGCCCGAACGGCAAGCGGAAACCAAAGCGAAGCGGCAGTACCAGAAGAAGCCGGTACGCCTGCGGGTCAACACCGTTGAGTTGTACGCCAGATATAAGGCCGATCAACAAACCTTGGCGGCCACGCAACGGGCCGCGCTGGACAAGGCCAGGCAGCGCAAAACCCGGAAGGTCGAGGATGCCAAGCGGTCGAATCGGCTACGGCGGGCCACGATCAAGGTCTTGGGCGAAAACCGATTGAACAAGAAGTTGTTGTACGCCCAGGCCAGCAAGGCGCTGCGCGCCGAGATCGACAGCATCAATAAGCAGTACCAGAAGGATCGCCAGGACTGCTACGACGCCCACAAGCGGCGCACATGGGCCGACTGGCTCAAGAAGGAAGCCTTGCAGGGCAACAGCGAGGCGCTGGCCGCCCTGCGCGCCAGAGAGGCCGCCCAAGGTCTCAAGGGCAACACCGTGAAGGGCGAGGGCCAGGCGAAGCCAGGGCACGCGCCCGTGGTGGACAACATCACGAAGAAGGGAACGATCATTTTCCGCGCTGGCAAGACTGCGGTGCGGGATGACGGCGACAAGCTGCAAGTGTCCCGCGAAGCCACCCGCGAGGGCTTGCAGCAAGCCCTACGGCTGGCAATGGAGCGGTACGGCAACCGCATCACGGTCAATGGCACCGCCGAGTTCAAGGCGCAGATCATCCGCGCAGCCGTCGATTCACAACTACCCATCACGTTTGCCGATCCGGCGCTGGAAAGCCGGCGGCAGGCTCTTTTGAAGAAGGAGAACACCCATGACAGACCCGAACAAGATCGAGGACGAACTGGACGCGGCACTGGCCGCGCTGGATCAAGACCCGCTGCCGACGACAACGCTACCCGATCCGGCATCAACGCCGGAGGAAGCGGGCGCGATCCAGCAGGAGGGATTCACGCCGCCGGACAGCACAGGAAGCCCGACATTGGACGCATTGGAAGAGTCCCGCCGCCCCAAAGCAAAAACCGTTTGCGAGCACTGTCCAAACTCGGTGTGGTTCGCATCGCCAGCGGAAGTGAAGTGCTATTGCCGCGTGATGTTCCTGGTCACATGGAGCAGCAAGGAACCCAACCAGATAACGCACTGCGACGGGGAGTTTCTGGGCCAGGAGGAAGGCTAGACGCACGACCGGAACACAAGCCCGAGCAGGTCAAGGCAATGGATAAATACATTGCCGAACGCGAAGGCAAGAGGCTAAAAGGTTTCGATATACCGAAACACTCGCGTTATACTGACGGTGATGGCGCGTTGTCGTTTGCCGGTATGCGGAACGTCGAGGGCCAGGACTTGGCCCTGGTAAGGCGTGGCGATGACGTGATGGTTATGCCCATCGACCAGGCCACCGCCCGCCGCTTGAAGCGCATTGCCATAGGCGATGCCGTCTCGATCACACCAAAAGGCTCGATCAAAACGTCGAAAGGAAGGAGCAGATGAAAATCAAGATGAACAACGCAGTTGGCCCACAGGTGCGCTCTGCAAAGCCCAAGCCGAGCAAGCTGCTGCCAACGCTGGGCGTTTTGTCGCTGGCCGGCGGCCTGCAAGCCTCAACGCAGTTTTTCGCGCATACGTTCCAGTACCAGGCAAGCCTTGGCCC
This sequence comes from Pseudomonas sp. MT92, assembly GCF_058792515.1. Taxonomy (NCBI): domain Bacteria; kingdom Pseudomonadati; phylum Pseudomonadota; class Gammaproteobacteria; order Pseudomonadales; family Pseudomonadaceae; genus Pseudomonas; species Pseudomonas sp. MT92. Next base: position 35,660 of record NZ_JBXAFA010000024.1, on the reverse strand, counting down.
GAACATCGGCCACGTCTATGCGCCCTGGTCGATCTTGCAGTGGGCGTCGAAGTGGTACGGCCACTATCCCAACGAAATCATGAGCGCCGGCAGCATGGGAATGCTGGTGACGACCGTGGGGCTGCTGGGCGTGGCCATTGCCAAGGTAGTCGCGTCGAACACGTCCAAGGCGAACGAATACCTGCACGGATCGGCGCGCTGGGCCGAGAAGAAGGACATTCAGGCGGCCGGCCTGCTACCCCGGCCGCGCACTGTCCTGGAAGTCGTGACCGGCAAGGAAGAGGCAACGGCCACCGGCGTCTATGTCGGCGGCTGGGAGGACAAAGACGGTTCGTTCTACTACCTGCGCCACAGCGGCCCGGAGCATGTCTTGTGCTACGCGCCGACGCGATCCGGTAAAGGTGTCGGCCTGGTTGTCCCGACGATGCTTTCGTGGCCCGCCAGTGCCGTCATTACCGACCTCAAGGGCGAGTTGTGGGCCTTGACCGCCGGCTGGCGGAAGAAGCACGCGAAGAACCGGGTTCTGCGCTTCGAGCCGGCCTCATCGAGCGGCGGAATTTGTTGGAATCCCCTGGACGAAATCCGGCTGGGAACCGAATTTGAAGTGGGCGACGTGCAGAACCTTGCCCAGCTCATCGTTGACCCGGACGGCAAGGGGCTGGACTCCCATTGGCAGAAAACCGCGTTTTCGCTGCTGGTTGGCGTGATCCTTCACGCGCTTTACAAGGCCAAGGCAGACGGCACCTATGCCACGTTGCCATCGGTCGATGCCATGCTGGCCGATCCCAACCGCGACATTGGCGAGTTGTGGATGGAAATGACGACCTACGGCCACGTTGACGGCCAGAACCACCATGCCATCGGATCGGCGGCCCGCGACATGATGGATCGGCCGGAGGAAGAAGCCGGATCGGTGTTGTCCACCGCGAAATCGTACCTGTCCCTGTACCGCGATCCGGTTGTGGCCCGCAGCGTGAGCAAGTCAGAGTTCCGCATCAAAGACCTGATGCACCAGGACGACCCGGCCAGCCTGTACATCGTCACGCAGCCCAACGACAAGGCCCGACTGCGCCCGTTGGTGCGAATCATGGTCAACATGATTGTGCGGTTGCTGGCCGACAAGATGGACTTCGAGGATGGCCGGCCGGTCGCGCACTACAAGCACCGGCTGCTGATGATGCTGGACGAGTTCCCGAGCCTTGGGAAGCTGGAAATCCTGCAAGAGTCGCTGGCTTTCGTCGCCGGCTACGGCATCAAGTGCTACCTGATTTGCCAGGACATTAACCAGCTCAAGAGCCGCGAAACCGGATACGGCCACGACGAGACAATCACCAGTAACTGCCACGTCCAGAACGCCTATCCGCCCAACCGTGTCGAGACTGCCGAGCACCTTTCGCGGTTGACCGGCCAGACCACCATCGTCAAGGAACAGATCACGACTAGCGGCCGCCGCACGGCCGCCATGCTGGGCCAGGTGTCACGCACGTTCCAGGAAGTGCAGCGCCCCTTGCTTACCCCCGATGAGTGCCTGCGAATGCCAGGGCCGCGCAAGTCGGCCACAGGCGAAATCGAGCAGGCGGGCGACATGGTTGTTTATGTCGCCGGCTATCCCGCGATTTACGGCAAGCAACCGCTGTACTTCAAAGACCCGGTATTCCAGGCGCGTGCCGCAATCCCCGCTCCGAAGGTCAGCGACAAGACCATCCACATCCAGGACGCGGGGCAGGGGATCACGATATGAAGAACGTGGCGAAACGCATCACGGCCGGCGTAGCCATCGCCGGCATTGCTGTCTTGGTGCTGGGCGCTGGCGGCTATGCCGCCGGTGCCCGGATCAACACCACCAAGAGCATTCCAGTTGGCTTGTACTGGACGAGCAGCGCGCCGGTGGAGAAGGGCGCGTATGTGCTTTGGTGTCCGCCGCAAACGGGCGTATTCGATGACGCCAAGGAAAGGGATTACATCGGGGCCGGGTTCTGCACAGGCGGATACGGCTACATGATGAAGCGCGTTTTAGCCGCTAAAAACGACGCCGTGACTGTCAGTGATGACGGTGTGCGCGTGAATGGCGAGCTGCTGCCCTTGAGCAAGCCCATCAAGGCCGATTCGGCTGGCCGGCCGTTGCCACGCTTCCAGGCCGACCACTACACGCTAGGCAATTCCGAAGTGCTGCTTATGTCGGACGTAAGCGGCACATCGTTCGATGGCCGTTACTTCGGCCCCATCAATCGTTCGCAAATCAAGACCGTGATTCGTCCGGTCATCACCTGGTAGGGAAGGGGATCACCATGCGACTTTTCATCGCTGAAAAACCATCCGTAGCGAAAGCCATTGCCGAGGCGCTGGGCGTCACAAGCAAAGGCGACGGCTACATCGAATGCGGCACCGACAAAATAACCTGGTGCTTTGGTCACATGCTGGAACAGGCCGAGCCGGACGAGTACACGCCCGATGACGTGCCGCGCAACAGCAACGGCAAAAAAATCTGGCGCATCGAAGAGCTGCCAATCATCCCGGAAACGTGGATTTTGCGGCCGAAGGACGACGCGAAGAAGCAGCTTGCCGTGATCGGCAAACTCATCAAGGAGGCGGGCGAAATCGTCAACGCTGGCGACCCCGACCGTGAAGGCCAGTTGCTGGTCGATGAAGTGCTGCACCACTTCAAGGCCAACAAGCCAACGCGCCGCTTTTGGGTTTCCGCGCAGGACACCGTGACGGTCAAGCGGGGCTTGGCCGCACTGAAAGAAAACAACACTTATCACGGCTGGGCCGACGCTGCCCGAGGCCGCGCACGCGCCGATTGGCTGATCGGCATGAACCTTTCCCGCGCCTACACCTTGCGGGCGCAGCGCGGCGGTTCCAGGGCCTTGCTGACCGTGGGCCGGGTGCAGACTCCGACGCTGGCCCTGGTCGTGAATCGTGACCGTGAAATCGAGGCTTTCAAGCCGGTGCCGTATCACACGATCCGCGCAGCGATTCAGCACGAAGGCGGGACGTTCATGGCCGCCTGGAAGGCGAAGGAAGATCAAGCCGGCCTGGACAGCGAGGGCCGCCTTGTCGATACCGCCGTGGCCGATGCCCTGGTCGCCAGCGTCAAGGGCCAGCCCGGCAGCATTGCCGAGTACAAACAGGAAGCGAAGAAGCAGAACCAACCGCTGGCGTTCGCACTGTCCGACATTACGGTACTGGCCTCGAACAAGTACGGGTACAGCGCCGAGGACGTGCTGAATACCTGCCAGTCGCTCTATGAAACTCACAAGCTGACCAGCTACCCGCGAACCGATTGCGCGTACCTGCCCGAGTCGCAGCACGCCGACGCGGCCAACGTGCTCGATGCCGTCAAGCATGTGAACCCGGAGCTGGCCAGCCTGGTCGATGCCGCCGATCCGCGCATCAAGTCCAAGACCTGGAACGACTCGAAGATCACCGCGCACCACGGCATCGTGCCGACCATGCAAAAGGGCAGCAAGGCCGGCTTGAGCGAGCGCGAACGCAACATCTATGAACTGATCGTGCGGGCCTACATCGCGCAGTTCTACCCGCTGCACGAATACATGCAGACCACCGTGGGCGCGGACGTTGCCGGCGAGACATTCGCGGCCAGCGGCAAGGTAGTCACGAAAAACGGCTGGCGTGACGTGTACGACCAGGTGGACGAGGACGCCGACAAGGAGCAAGACGACAGCGACAGCCAGCGCCTGCCGGCGATGAAGCAAGGCGACGGCGTGACTTGCACCGACGCCGCCCGCAAGGACTCGAAAACGAAGCCACCGCAGCGGTTCACCGAAGGTACGTTGACCCGCGCAATGGAGAACATCCACAAGTTCGTGGCCGACGCCGAACACAAAAAGATGCTGCGCGAAGGCGACGGCATCGGCACTTCGGCAACCCGCGCTTCCATTCTGGCCGAGCTGAAACGCCGCGAGTTCCTGGAAACCAAGGGCAAGCAGATCATCAGCACGACCTTGGGCCGCAGCGTGATCGACGCGCTGCCCGAGGTTGTGAAAAGCCCGGTACTCACCGCCCTGTACGAACGCATGTTGAAGGGCATTGAGCAGGGCACCGCCGAGCTGGCCGCGTTCATCACGAAGCAAGAAGCCTTCATCCGCGACCAGGTGACAAAGGCCAACACCGGAGCCGTGACCATCGCCGGCGGCAAAGAAGCCGCGCCAGTGTCCACCCTGCACAAGTGCATGGCGTGCGGCACCGGCCTTTCGCGGCGGCCGAGCAAGAAGAAGGGGCATTTCTGGTGGGGATGCAGCAACTACCCAGGGTGCAAACAGACCTATCCCGACCTGAAAGGCCGGCCCGACTACAGCAAGGGCCGCAGCGGCCCAGCAGATTCAACCACCGACAAGGAGTAACGCCATGACTGACCCGAAGAACCAAACCAACACCACCGATGCGGCGCTGCCGCCGGTCGATGACTACGCCACCGCCACCGAGGCGCTGCGCGAGAAGCTGGCCGATGCACAGACGCCCGGCTACCAGGCCGAATTCGACCCCGAGGAAGCCGAACGCGCCGGCGCGTTCGTGGAGGATGCCTTGAGCGAGCAGGACGCCACCGACAGCAACGCTGACCTGGTGGACGTGCCGGGCGAAGAGCAGCCGGAGTTCCTGGACGACGAAGGCCCGAGCGCGGAAATCCCGACCTTCATCACCCGCACGAACGCCCGCGAGCGATTCGGCATGAAGGACGGCGAGACGGTGCCCGAGGCAATCGCCAGGCACAACGCCAAGGAGGATTGATAGATGGCCATCACCAAGGCCGAGGCCGAAGGGGTAGCGCGGCTGTTCTTGCGCGACTACCCCGGCGCGCTTGAGCTGGCCTATAAGTTCCGCGACAACACGGCCCAGCTTTACGGGCCGCGTGCCGTGGAAGTGCCCCAGGACATGAAGGGCGGCTATGTTCCGAAAGAGACGACAGCCGCCAACGGTCGCACCTACCGGGGCCGCGTGGACGTGCCCCTGGATAACGTCCAGGACGCCCGCGACTTGCTCATCACGTTGCGCCATGAAGTTCTAGGGCACTACGGAGCCAACACCTTCGCACCGGCCGAGAAGCGGGCCTTGCTCGATGGCGTGATCGCCGGCCGCGAAGAACCAACGCTCAAGCCGCTATGGGATGACATCAACGAACGCTATGCCGGCACGTCGCTGGACATGCGCGCCGAGGAAGTCATTGCCCTGCAATCCGAAGGCATCGCACCACGTCACCACGTTGGCAACGACCAGGTGCAGCAGCGAGGCCAGCAATCTTTCAAGGAAACCTGCATCGCCCGAGTCCGGCCGATGGGAGCCGACGACCTGCACAACATCGTTTGCATGGTCGCCCAGGGCCTGCATGACCGCACCAGGACACAGCAGACATTCCCGGAGATCAACGAACTATTCAGAAGGGACAACACTATGGAACCGAAGAAGCCGTTTCATGAAGTGGTGGCCGAAAAGCTGATCGAACAGCTCAAGGCCGGCACCGCACCTTGGCAAAAACCGTGGCAGCCAGGCGAACCCAACTCGCTGATGCCGATGAACCCCACCACCGGCAAACGCTATAAGGGAATCAACGCCATTCACCTGATGGCCCAGGGCCGCGATGATTCGCGCTGGATGACCTACAAGCAGGCGGGGGCCGCCGGCGCACAGGTGCGCAAGGGCGAGAAAGGCACGCCGGTTCAATACTGGAAGTTCAGCGAAGAGCAAGACAAGCTCGATGACCAGGGCCGGCCGATACGCGATGCGAACGGCGAGAAGGTCAAGCAAACCGTCCAGCTCGAACGACCCCGCGTTTTCTTCGCTACCGTGTTCAACGCCGAACAGATCGACGGCCTGCCCCCGCAGCAGATCAAACCGAAGGCCGAACAGCAATGGGATGCCGTGGAGCGGGCCGAACACATCCTGCAAGCGTCCGGGGCCAGAATCAGCCACAGCGCCGGGGATCGGGCTTTCTATCGGCCATCGACCGATAGCATCACCCTTCCAGAAAAGAGCCAGTTCGAGAGCGCCGACCGCTACTATGCGACCGCGTTGCATGAGCTGGGGCACTGGACTGGCCACCCTTCGCGCCTCGACCGCGACCTTGCCCATCCCTTCGGGTCGGAGGGTTACGCCAAGGAAGAGCTGCGCGCCGAGATTTCCTCGATGATCGTGGGCGACGAGCTGGGCATCGGGCACGATCCCGAACAGCACGCCGCCTATGTCGGTTCCTGGATCAAGGCACTGCAAGACGATCCGCTGGAAATCTTCCGCGCATCGTCCGACGCCGAGAAGATTCACGATTACGTGCTGGCCTTCGAGCAAAAGCAGGTGCAGGAACAGCAGGCCGACTTGCGGCAGCCGCATGAAATGACGCTGGCCGAGTTCGCCGCCCAGGCCACCACCGAGAAGCTGGAAAACCACGGCCGCCAGTGGAACGTCACCCTTGGCGACCGCTATTCGTCGTTTTCCGATGCCGAGAACCCCGAAGCCGCCATTGCGGACGTGCATCGCGGGGCCGTCAACAACGCCTTGTACTTGAACACGCCCGGAGCGGCAGAGATCGGCACCAAGCCGACCTTCCCGCCGGCGGCCGTGCTGGCCGAGTACCCCGACCTGGTAGCGCAGTTCCCGGAGGCGCGGGCGCAGCAGGAGGAAGGAACAAACATGCAGACACCAATCAACATCGACAGCCTGCCTGGCCGCCTGGTGGATCGACTCGCCGACAACGGCATCATGTCCAGGCCGGATGCCGAGGTCACAAGCGCGCTACGTGACTTGCACACCGGCACCGACGCCACCAGGGCAATCGACAGCCAGGCACTGGACGAGGCCAGCCAGCAGGCTTTCGGCTTCACCCTGCCCGCTGATTGGAGCGGCCTGGTGCAAGTCCAGGGCAACGTCATGGAGGGCGAAGGCGACCAGCAGAGCGTCACGGCCGCCGCATCCCTTGGCGTCGAACCCGAGTTCTATGGCGTGTATGCCCGCCGTGAAGATGGTACGCACCAATGGCTTGCTGACTTCGACAGCGAACAGCAGGCCGACGAGCTGGCCCAGCGACTGGCGGCGGTCGATGCCCATGCCGAGGTCAACGACCTTGAGCGTGCGGCAAAGCTGGCCCGCGTACATGAAGAGCGGGTGCGCCGCGACCCCAACAGCACCGACGAGGACATTTCAGCGGCTAAAGAAGCCCGGAAGGATGCCGAGGCGACCGCCATGCTCAACGATGCGGACTTGCAGCGCCGCATTGCCGAGCTTGAACGCGACCAGCAGGCGCAAGCCCAAGGCGTGGCGGCCGAGCCGGAGCAGCAGAAGCCCGAACGCGAGTACATCAATGTGCCGTTCAAGGAAAAGGACGAAGCCAAGGGACTCGGGGCGCGCTGGGATCGCCAGCAACAGTCCTGGTACGTGCCGGCGGGCGTCGATGCCGCCCCATTCGCCAAATGGGCGCAGGGAGCCGCTACGGCGGCCACAGAGGCCCGTTCAGAGGCCGCAGCACCCCAAGCCCAGCCCGAGGGCCAGAAAGCCGCCCAGGGCCGCACCTATCTGGCCGTTCCCTACGCCGAACGCGGCGAGGCGAAGGCCGCCGGCGCGCTTTGGGACAAGGCCGCGAAGTCCTGGTATGCCGGCCCGCGTGCCGACTTGGCCAAGCTGGAACGCTGGAACCCCGAGAACGTATCGACCCAGCAGGGGCCGGCCATGACGCCCAGGGAAGAATTTGCCGAGGCGATGAAGGCGGCCGGCTTGCAGGTTGGAACCGTCAAGGGCGCGGCCGGCGACCATCCGATCATGGACGGCAAGAAGCACCGTGTTCCGGTCGAGGGCGGCAAGGCCGGCGCGCTGGACGGCTTTTATGTCGGCCACCTGGACGGCCACCCGGCGGGCCGGATCATCAACAACAAGACCGGCACGGACGTGACCTGGAAGAGCAAGGGCTACGCTTTGAGCGACGAGGAAAAAGCCAAGCTGCAAGCCGAGGCCGCGACCAAGCTGGCCGAGCGCAGCGCCGAGATCGAGAAGCAGCAGGAAGCGACCGCGCAGCGGGTCGGCCGCCAGATGGACGGCCTTACCGCCATCGAGCAGCCGACGCCGTACCTGGAAGCCAAGGGCATCAAGCCGCAGGCCGGGGCGCTGACCGACAAGGACGGCCAGAAAACCTACATCCCCGCCTTCGACGTGGACGGCAAGCAGTGGACGATGCAGTACATCCAGGAGGACGGCACCAAGCGATTCGCCAAGGACTCGAAGAAGGAAGGATGCTTCCATCCGGTCGGCGGCATGGATGCCTTGGCCGCAGCGCCGGCGCTGGTGATTTCCGAGGGCTACGCCACGGCCGCGAGCAATGCCGAGGCGCTGGGCTTCGCTACCGTCGCCGCGTTTGACTCCGGCAATCTGCCCCACGTCGCCCGCGCCTTGCATGAGAAGTACCCGGACAAGCCCATCATCATCGCCGGCGACGATGACAAACAGCAGGAGATCGAGCGCGGCCACAACCCCGGCCGGGCCAAGGCCGAGGAAGCGGCGCAGGCGGTCGGCGGCAAGGCCATCTTCCCGATCTTCGCGCCAGGCGAGCAGGCGGGCGATCCCAAGGGCTTCACCGACTTCAACGACTTGGCCAACAAGAGCGAGCTGGGCCGCGAAGGCGTCAAGCGCCAGGTCACTACGGCGGTGGGCAAGGTGCTGATCGACGTTGGCCAGGAGCAGAAGGCGCAGAAACTGGAACAGGAGCAGAAGCGCGAGCAGAAGCAAGAGCAGCGGCCGAAGCGGGCCGCCAAGATCGGATAACCCCACCACCACCCTGCACCACTTCGCCGCCCCGCACTCCGGGGCGGTTTTTTTTTGGCGTGCTGGCCAGGTCGGAGATCCACGCCGGCGAGATCCACAACGAGATCCACGCGGCCAAGTTGCATGGTCAAAAATAACCTAGCCAATTTGTGTCATTTTCAGAAGACGACTGCACCAATTGACGGGGCGTAACGCCAGATGTGCAGGCGACTCCTGACAACGCAATATCAGAAGTCATCTGCACCAATCTCGACTATGCTCAATACTCGTGTGCACCAAAGCGAGGTGTGAGCATGGCGTCAGACACATCATTGATTGCCGAGCAAGGCGTGGCCACCCTGCCCGATGCGGCTTGGGCGCAGGCCCGGCAACGGGCGGAAATCATCGGGCCGCTGGCAGCGCTTGATGTGGTCGGGCATGAAGCCGCCGATGCCGCTGCTCACGCGCTTGGCCTGTCCAGGCGGCAGGTGTATGTCCTAATCCGCCGTGCCCGGCAAGGTGCTGGGCTTGTGACGGACCTGGCTCGCAGCCGATCCGGCGGCGGAAAAGGCAAGGGACGCTTGCCGGAATCAGTTGAGCGCATCATCCGCGAGTTGCTGCAAAAGCGCTTCCTGACCAAGCAGAAGCGTAGCCTGGCAGCGTTCCACCGCGAGGTCGCGCAGGCTTGCAAAGCGCAAAAGCTGCGGGCGCCGGCGCGCAACACCGTGGCTCTGCGGATCGCCGGCCTCGATCCGCTCAAGGCCACTCGCCGCCGGGAAGGTCAGGATGCGTCCCGCAGCCTGCAAGGTGTCGGTGGTGAGCCTCCCGCCGTGACCGCGCCACTGGAACAAGTGCAGATTGATCACACGGTCATCGACCTGATCGTGGTGGACGAGCGCGACCGGCAACCGATTGGCCGTCCGTATCTGACCATCGCCATCGACGTGTTTACCCGCTGCGTGCTCGGCATGGTCGTCACGCTGGAAGCGCCGTCATCTGTTTCGGTCGGCCTGTGCCTTGTGCATGTCGCCTGCGACAAGCGTCCCTGGCTGGAGGGTCTGAACATAGAAATGGAGTGGCCGATGAGCGGCAAGCCCAGGCTGCTCTACCTGGACAACGCGGCCGAGTTCAAGAGCGAAGCGCTACGCCGAGGCTGCGAGCAGCATGGCATCCGGCTTGACTATCGCCCGCTCGGGCAGCCGCACTACGGCGGCATCGTGGAACGGATCATCGGCACGGCGATGCAGATGATCCACGACGAATTGCCAGGGACGACCTTCTCCAACCCTGACCAGCGCGGCGACTACGATTCCGAAAACAAGGCCGCCCTGACGCTGCGTGAGCTGGAGCGCTGGCTCACATTGGCGGTCGGCACCTACCACGGCTCCGTGCACAACGGCCTGCTCCAGCCGCCGGCAGCGCGCTGGGCCGAAGCTATCGCGCGGACCGGCGTGCCAACCGTCATCACTCGCACCACGGCTTTTCTGGTCGATTTTCTGCCCATCATCCGCCGCACGCTGACCCGCACCGGCTTCGTCATCGACCACATCCATTACTACGCCGATGCGCTCAAGCCGTGGATAGCTCGGCGCGACCGCTTGCCTGCGTTCCTGATCCGGCGCGACCCGCGCGACATCAGCCGCATTTGGGTGCTGGAGCCGGAGGGGCAGCACTATCTGGAAATTCCATACCGCACCTTGTCGCACCCGGCTGTCACCCTCTGGGAACAACGACAGGCGCTGGCGAAATTGCGGCAGCAAGGGCGCGAACAGGTGGATGAGTCGGCGCTGTTTCGCATGATCGGCCAGATGCGCGAAATCGTGTCCACCGCGCAGAAAGCTACGCGCAAGGCGCGGCGCGACGCGGATCGACGCCAGCATCTCAAGGCAACGGCAGTTCTTTTCAAAACCACGCCACCACCGGACGCGGACATGGCTGACCCGCAGGCAGACAACCAGTCACCTGCCAAACCGTTCGACCAGATTGAGGAGTGGTAGCCGTGGAAGAATATCCCATCATCGACTTGTCCCACCTGATGCCGGTGGCCCAGGGCTTGGCCCGTCTTCCGGCGGACGAACGCATCCATCGCCTTCGCGCTGACCGCTGGATCGGCTATCCGCGAGCAGTCGAGGCGCTGAATCGGCTGGAAGCCCTGTATGCGTGGCCGAACAAACAACGCATGCCCAACCTGCTGTTGGTCGGTCCAACCAACAACGGCAAGTCGATGATCGTCGAGAAATTCCGCCGCACCCACCCGGCCAGCTCCGACGCCGACCAGGAGCACATTCCGGTACTGGTCGTGCAGATGCCATCCGAACCGTCGGTAATCCGCTTCTACGTCGCGCTACTTGCCGCGATGGGCGCGCCATTGCGCCCGCGCCCACGGCTGCCGGAAATGGAGCAATTGGCGCTGGCACTGCTACGCAAGGTCGGCGTGCGCATGCTGGTGATCGACGAATTGCACAACGTCCTGGCCGGCAACAGCGTCAACCGCCGGGAATTCCTCAACCTGCTGCGTTTCCTCGGCAACGAGCTGCGCATCCCGCTGGTCGGGGTCGGCACACGCGATGCCTACTTGGCGATCCGCTCGGACGACCAGTTGGAAAACCGCTTCGAGCCGATGATGCTGCCGGTGTGGGAGGCCAACGACGATTGCTGCTCACTGCTGGCCAGCTTCGCGGCTTCGCTCCCGCTGCGGCGACCCTCGTCGATTGCCACGCTGGATATGGCCCGCTACCTGCTCACGCGCAGCGAGGGCACCATCGGCGAGCTGGCGCACCTGTTGATGGCGGCGGCCGTCGCTGCCGTGGAGAGCGGTGAGGAAGCGATCAACCATCGCACGCTCAGCATGGCCGATTACACCGGTCCCAGCGAGCGGCGGCGGCAATTCGAGCGGGAACTGATGTGAAGCCAGCGCCACACTGGCCACTGCATCCGGCTCCCAGGGAAGGCGAAGCCTTGTCTTCGTGGCTCAACCGCGTGGCCCTTTGCTATCACATGGAGGTGTCCGAGCTGCTGGAGCACGATCTTGGTCACGGCCAGGTTGATGACCTGGACACCGCGCCACCACTGGCGCTGCTGGCGATGCTCTCCCAGCGGAGCGGCATCGAGCCGGACCGGCTGCGTTGCATGAGTTTCGCCGGCTGGGTGCCTTGGCTACTGGACAGCCTTGATGATCAGATTCCAGACGCATTGGAAACCTATGCGTTCCAGCTCTCGGTGCTGCTGCCGAAACTCCGCCGTAGGACGCGATCCATCACGAGCTGGCGTGCCTGGCTGCCCAGCCAGCCGATACATCGCGCCTGCCCGCTCTGTCTGAACGACCCGGCAAACCAAGCCGTACTGCTTGCATGGAAGCTGCCCCTGATGCTGAGCTGCCCGCTGCATGGCTGCTGGCTGGAATCCTATTGGGGCGTGCCTGGGCGGTTTCTCGGCTGGGAGAACGCCGACACTGCGCCGCGCACCGCCAGCGACGCGATTGCGGTGATGGACCGGCGCACCTGGCAGGCACTGACGACCGGCCATGTGGAGCTGCCGCGCCGACGCATCCACGCTGGATTGTGGTTTCGGCTACTACGCACGCTGCTCGATGAGCTGAACACCCCGCTTTCGACGTGCGGAACCTGCGCGGGGTATCTCCGCCAAGTCTGGGAAGGCTGCGGGCATCCGCTGCGTGCTGGGCAAAGTCTGTGGCGACCGTATGAAACCCTGAACCCGGCAGTACGGTTGCAGATGCTGGAGGCGGCGGCAACGGCAATCAGCTTGATTGAGGTGAGGGATATAAGCCCGCCGGGCGAGCATGCAAAGCTGTTCTGGTCCGAACCCCAAACCGGTTTCACCAGTGGCCTGTCGGCGAAAACGCCGAAGCCCGAACCCGTCGATCACTGGCAACGGGCAATCCAGGCCATCGATGAGGCCATCATTGAAGCGCGGCACGACCCCGAGACGGCACGCTCGCTGTTCGCGTTGGCTTCCTATGGTCGGCGCGACCCCGCTTCCCTGGAACAGTTGCGCGCCACCTTCGCAAAGGAAGGCATCCCCCCCGGAATTTCTGTCACATTACGTGCCTGATGGACCCTTTGCATGTCTTAGACAGAATGACGGGTTAAGTGACAAATTTTGACGACCAGAACTTTCCGGTGCACACTGTCACATAATCGAACGTATATGTGACAGGTACGACATGCTGATAGGCTACATGCGGGTATCGAAGGCGGACGGCTCCCAGGCTACCGATTTGCAGCGCGACGCGCTGATTGCCGCCGGGGTCGATCCAGTACATCTTTACGAGGACCAGGCATCCGGCATGCGCGAGGATCGGCCCGGCTTGACGAGCTGCCTGAAGGCGTTGCGAACTGGCGACACACTGGTCGTGTGGAAACTGGATCGGCTCGGACGCGACCTGCGACATCTCATCAACACCGTGCACGACCTGACTGGGCGCGGCATCGGCTTGAAGGTATTAACCGGGCACGGCGCGGCCATCGACACCACGACCGCCGCCGGCAAGCTGGTCTTTGGCATCTTCGCCGCCCTGGCCGAGTTCGAGCGCGAGTTGATCGCGGAGCGCACGATTGCCGGCCTAGCCTCGGCCCGCGCGCGCGGGCGGAAAGGCGGCCGGCCGTTCAAGATGACCGCCGCCAAGCTGCGGCTGGCGATGGCGGCAATGGGTCAGCCAGAGACCAAGGTCGGCGACCTGTGCCAGGAACTTGGCGTCACGCGGCAGACCCTGTATCGGCATGTTTCACCCAAGGGTGAGCTACGTCCAGATGGCGAGAAGCTACTCAGCCGAATTTGATGCCGGCATGAGGCAACGTAGCGACAGCGTGGTTTGTCTCAATGGGAAGCGCTCATGATCGATCTTTGAAGGCCCGCAGCAGTCGTGTCACAGACAGGACGAACAAACCGGTCAGCGTGAGGGCTGCGATACCCCAGTACTCTCCGATGAACGCGCCGGCCGTCGTGCCGGCCAGCACAATGGCGAGAATCGGCAAATGGCAGGGACAGGTGAGCACGGCCAGCGCGCCCCACAGGTAGCCGGTGATCGGTTTGTGCGTCTCGGACGGCAAGCGCTCGGGGCTGTTCATGGCAGACTCTCCGCGTGCTGTGCCGGCTCGGTCGGCATGGTGGCCAACTGCACCTCCAGATCGGCCAACGCTTCGCGCCGACGCTCGACGAACTGGCGCAGAACGGCAAGCTGCGCGGCCGCTTCATCGCCGTCCGCAGCATCCAGCGCCCGGCACAGCCGCGCCAGCGCGTCCAGGCCGATGCCCGCCTCGAAGGCCGCCCGCACGAAGCACAGCCGTTGCAAGGCGGCATCATCGAACAGGCCATAGCCGCCCGGGGTGCACGCCACCGGACGCAGCAATCCGCGCAGCAGGTAGTCGCGCACGATATGCACGCTCACCCCGGCATCAAGGGCCAGCCGGGACACGGTGTAGGCGCTCATTGAAAACCTCCTTTTTTTATCCAGCGCAGCAGGAAAGCTGCTTCACGTCCTTGTTGAAGGTCTGCGCCGCAAGCTTCAACCCCTCGACCATTGTCAGGTAGGGGAACAACTGGTCGGCCAGTTCCTGCACCGTCATGCGGTTGCGGATGGCGAGCACCGCCGTCTGGATCAGTTCGCCCGCTTCCGGGGCCACCGCCTGCACGCCGATGAGCCGTCCGCTACCTTCCTCGATGACCAGCTTGATGAAGCCGCGTGTGTCGAAGTTGGCAAGCGCTCGCGGAACGTTGTCGAGTGTCAGCGTGCGACTGTCGGTCTCGATGCCATCGTGGTGCGCTTCCGCCTCGCTGTAGCCCACGGTGGCGACTTGCGGGTCGGTGAACACCACTGCCGGCATCGCGGTCAGATTGAGGGCTGCGTCGCCGCCGGTCATGTTGATCGCGGCACGGGTGCCGGCGGCCGCTGCCACGTAGACGAACTGCGGCTGGTCGGTGCAGTCGCCGGCCGCGTAGATGTTCGGGTTGCTCGTGCGCATGCCTTGGTCGATAACGATGGCCCCTTGCGCATTGACAGTGACCCCCGCCGCGTCCAGCGCGAGGCTGCGCGTATTCGGTGCCCGACCGGTGGCAACCAGCAACTTGTCAGCGCGCAATTCACCGTGTCCGGTGGTCAGCACGAATTCGCCGTTCACATGGGCGACCTGGCTGGCTTGCGTGTGCTCCAGCACCTCGATGCCCTCGGCGCGGAAAGCGGCTGTCACGGCCTCGCCGATGGCCGGGTCTTCCCGGAAGAACAAGGTGCTGCGTGCCAGGATCGTGACCTGGCTGCCGAGCCGGGCAAAGGCTTGCGCCAGTTCCAACGCCACCACCGACGAACCGATCACGGCCAGGCGTGCGGGAATGGTGTCGCTGACAAGCGCTTCGGTGGAAGTCCAGTAGGGTGACTCTTTCAGGCCCGGAATCGGCGGCACGGCCGGACTGGCACCGGTGGCGACCAGGCAGCGGTCGAACGTTACCTCGCGCTCGCCACCCTCGTTCAAACGGACGACCAGGCTCTGGTCGTCCTTGAAACGCGCTTCACCGTGCAAAACGGTGATGGCTGGATTGCCGTCCAGGATGCCTTCGTATTTGGCGTGCCGCAGTTCATCGACACGGGCCTGCTGCTGGGCCAGCAGTTTGCTGCGGTCAATCGCAGGCACAGTTGCCGCAATACCGCCGTCGAACGGACTTTCCCGGCGCAGATGGGCAATATGGGCAGCGCGGATCATGATCTTGGACGGCACACAGCCGATATTGACGCAGGTGCCGCCGATGGTGCCGCGTTCGATCAGCGTGACCGTCGCGCCTTGCTCGACGGCCTTCAGCGCCGCCGCCATCGCGGCCCCGCCGCTGCCAATGATGGCGATATGCAAACCGGCGCCCTCAAGTGCATCACGGATTTTTGGTTCATCTTTGAAATCACCAACCCGGATCGAGCCTTGATAACCCAATGCGGCGATGGCGGCCAGCAGTTGGTTGTGGCTCACGGCGGTGTCTGCCATGACTTGCGCGCGGCTTTCTGGATAGGACACCACAGCGGCATTCACGCCGGGAATCTTTTCCAAAGCATCTTTGACATGGGTGGCGCAGGATGTGCAGGTCATGCCATTCACGGTGATTTCGGTCATTTTTTTACTCCATTGAATTTCGGGGTGCAGCAGGCATCGGCTTGGCGTTTTCGTTGGATGGCGTAGATGGTCAAGCCGATGAAAATCGCCAGCGCAGGCAGCAGCACATAGTCCAGATAGCCGGTCAGCGCGGACAAGCCGACCACACCGAGCAAAATGACCAGAACAGGGGTGAAGCAACACAGCGCCACGAGGGTTGTGCCAATGATGCTGACCCGCAGCAGTGTCTTCGGGTCTTTCATGATCAGTTCTTGACTGATGATGGGTAGCCCGCATCCTCGGTAGCCTTGGTCAGTTTCTGCACGCTGGTCTTGGCATCATCGAAGGTGACCACCGCTTCGCGCGTCTCGAAGGTCACGTCAACTTTACTGACGCCATCGACCTTGGAAATCGCCTTCTTGACAGTGATCGGACAGGCCGAGCAGGTCATGCCCGGTACGGACAGCGTAACGGTCTGGGTGGCGGCCCACACGGGGGCAACAACGGCAGCGAGGGCAAGGGCGGAAAGCAGCTTTTTCATGGTGAACTCCTGTGATCAATAGAAAAATGGCACGACGTAGGGAAATCCGAGCGCGACCAAAACCAGCACGGCCACGCCCCAGAAAATGAGCTTGTAAGTAGCTCGCACTTGGGGAATCGCGCAAACCTCACCCGGTTTGCAGGCGGCTGACGGCCGGTAGATGCGCCGCCAGGCGAAGAACAACGCCACCAGCGCCACGCCGATAAAGATGGGGCGATAGGGTTCCAACACCGTCAAGTTGCCGATCCAAGCGCCGCTGAACCCCAAGGCGATCAGAACCAGCGGCCCGAGGCAGCAAGCCGAGGCGAGGATGGCGGCCAGCCCGCCAGTGAAGAGCGCGCCGCGCCCGTTTTGAGGTTCAGACATACGTTTGTCCTTTCGAATCTGAATTGGATAGCTTAAGCTTACTTCCGTAGTTATGTACGGAGTCAAGCGATATGGAAAACAATTTGGAGAACCTGACCATTGGCGTTTTCGCCAGGACGGCCGGGGTCAATGTGGAGACCATCCGGTTCTATCAGCGCAAGGGCTTGCTCCCGGAACCGGACAAGCCTTACGGCAGCATTCGCCGCTATGGCGAGACGGATGTAACGCGGGTGCGCTTCGTGAAATCAGCCCAGCGGTTGGGCTTCAGCCTGGATGAGATCGCCGAGCTGCTGCGGCTTGAGGATGGCACCCATTGCGAGGAAGCCAGCAGCCTGGCCGAGCACAAGCTCAAGGACGTGCGCGAGAGGATGGCTGACCTGGCGCGCATGGAGGCCGTGCTGTCTGATTTGGTGTGCGCCTGCCATGCGCGGAAGGGGAACGTTTCCTGCCCGCTGATTGCGTCACTGCAAGGGAAGAAAGAACCGCGCAGTGCGGACGCGGTGTAGCCCGAGGGAACTACGCCTTAGCGTGCTTTATTTTCCGTTTTCTGAGGCGACTCCAACGTCAGAAAAGACCGTGCGGTCGACTTTTGATATTTCGTGCTGTCGCCTTCTGAAAGTGACAATTTGAGTCGGGAGCCTTCCCATTTTGGCTAGGCATGGAACAATAGCCATTTTCCCTATACCCAAATTGACCAGGGGGCCGAATGAAAGTCGCTCGAATCTACCTGCGCGTGAGCACAGAGGAACAAGACCTAACCCGGCAGGATGCCATCGTGGAGAGCACGAAGGCGGCCGGCTTCTATGTCGCCGGCATCTACCGCGAGAAGGCATCGGGCGCACGCGCCGATCGCGCCGAGCTGCTGCGTCTTATTGCCGACCTGCAACCCGGTGAAGTCGTGGTTGCCGAGAAGATCGACCGAATCAGCCGCTTGCCGCTGGCCGAGGCCGAACGCCTAGTGGCGTCGATCCGGGCCAAGGGCGCCAGGCTGGCCGTGCCTGGTGTAGTCGATTTGACGGAGCTGGCCGCCGAAGCGAAGGGCGTGGCCAAGGTTGTCCTGGAATCCGTCCAGGACATGCTTTTGAAGCTGGCCTTGCAGATCGCACGCGACGATTACGAGGATCGCCGCGAACGTCAGCGGCAAGGCGTCGAGCTGGCCAAGCAATCCGGGAAATACGCCGGCAGGAAGGCCGACACCCTTGCGCATGATCGGATCATCGCGCTACGCACTGCCGGCCACAGCATCGCGGAAACGGCGAGGCTGGCCAGGTGCAGCGAAAGCCAAGTCAAACGAGTGTGGGCAATGCGCGGCGACGTGGACGGCCAGAAAGGAAAAAGCCCGCGCAAGGCGGGCTGAATTACCAGTCTGTCTATGCGGCAGCGAAGCTAGAACGTCGCGTCTTTCAGCGAGATTGCGCAGCCGTTGAAATCATTGGACACGTCCGTAATGACACCGGAGACGCGGGCGGTCTTGCCCACCGTCAGCGCGGTAACGCTGGCTTTGTTCTCGGTGCCGGCATGAATCGACACTTGGCCAGCTTTCAGGAACACCCGGTAGTGGGGCTGGAACCCTTCGTTGACCGAACGCACCTCGCCAGTCATGGCCAGGCCCTTGCCGACATAAATGCTATTGGCCTGTACCTGGTTCTTCTTCGCGGCTTGGCAGATTTGTGGCAGCGTTTCCGTGACCATAACCGGGGCCGTGGCTTTCTGAATGTCCTTGGCGACTTGATCCAACGCGGCGCAGCCGGCAAGAGCCAGTATCGGCAAGGCAAGGGCAAAACGGTATTTCATGGTGCAACCTCCTGATGAGTGAAAAAATGGTCGGTCGGCCAGGGCCTAGAACATGGGCACATAGACGAGTTCGATTTCAACGCGCTGGTTCTGGTAGCGCCCTTCGGGCGTGATGTTCTCGGTTATGTAGTCGGCGGCCGATGCGAAGTTCACCATGACCTTGAGGGGCGACACGCCACGATCCACCAGGTACTTGCGCGCCGACAAGGCACGCTTCAATGCCAGGGCTTCGTCGCGGGCGCTGGGCCGGTTCGTGCTGGTGCGGCCGTTGATGTAGATCATCGAGGCGGTGCGGGCGTCATCGAGGACGGCCGCAACGTCCACCGGCGGCTGAAACGTGGTGCTGCTGTCCGGGAACGAAACCATCACCATCGAAGAAATCGGCGTGCCGGCGGCACTGCCGTAGTCGGTGGCCATCGCGCCTTGCGCGAAGATCATTGACGCCAAGGAAAAGGCTAGAAAGAACGCTTTACGCATCGGACAGGCTCCAATCAAAAGAATAGGTATCCGGCTTTGCTCATGGGAATGCGGATCAACCAGAGCGCGGCCAGGTGCAGCGGGTAATAGGCATAGAACGCCCAGCGCAAGCGCGGCATGGGCAGATCGAGGCGAGAGGCGACCAGGAGCAGCGGCACCGACGCCAAGGCCCACAGGTTGCGATTGATGAACCACAGCGAGGCCAGGGCCAGCAGCGCGATCACCGCGGCTGTCCAGGTGGGGCGCTTGCAGTACGACCAAACAGCCAGGCCGAGGATCACGGCTGGCCACCAGTATTCGACAGAGCTGCCACCGACCAGGAGCACCAGGCCGGCGGCAATGAGATTGCCGGCACCGCCCCGCTCGACCAGGTACAGCGTGGCCGTGATGACCAGGAGCGTGAACAGCACGTTGAGCGGCCACCACCCAGCGAACAAGCCACCCAGGGCGATGAATGGCACCGAGGCGACCGCACCGAACAGCGCCAGGCGCTTCATGGTGCGGGGATAGGCTCCGCGCTCGAACGTGCCCGGTCTGGCCAGGTTGTACGCCAAGACAAAAACGAAGATGGGCAGGCAAAGGCGGCCGGCATCGAACAGCCAATCAATCGTGCCGTTGAACAGATACTTGTTGACGTGATCGCCGGTCATGAGCAGCAGGGCAAACCACTTCAACGCCTCGACCGTGCCATCGGCCAGTACCAGGCGCGGCAACGCTGGCGACGTTTCAGCGCGTAGAGCGTGCAAGCTCGGCCTCTTCTTCCGTGAGCTGGTCACGGTGCAGATAGACGCCGCCCAGGGAGTCAGACGGCGCGACGAGCTTGGGCACGCCGCCGTAGAACACTGGAATCAAACCAACCACGTCGCCGGTATCGCCATCGACGGCGAACACCGGGACGTGATAGACCACAGCGCCGGTTTCTGGCGGGGCCTTCGGGTGGACATAGAACCAATCCGTTGCCGGCGTAATCGAGGTGTATTTCATTGCGCGTTGTCCTGATCGTTAATGGTGAAGGAGATCGAGCGCGGCACGTAGCTGGCCATGTTCAATGAACCAGACGCGGCGGGCTTGTGTGGCTTGACGGCCGGGGCGGCCGCTGGGGCCGCCATAGGGGCTTGTTGGGCCACTGCCTGGACTGTCACCGGCATGGTCGGAACGGAGGCCGTAGCGCCCTCTTTCGTCACGTCCAGGGTCACAAAGCGGGCTTCGAGCCAATCGGCCCATTTGGTCGCCTTGCGGATCAAGTCGGCCCGGTACACGGTGTTGTACCGGGGCGTGCGTGAGTGGTAGTTAGCGGCTTTCGTCCACAGGTCGCCCTTGTCGTTGCGAATGTGCATCCGCAACCGCCAGGCGGCCAGGTCGAACGAGTAGCAGCCAGCGGCCGCTACATCGTCCGCCGTGATCCCGTAGCGTGCCAGGTCACGCAGGTACGTCGTGTTGAACTGCATGGGGCCAACATCGTGAGTGCCATTCGTGTTGCGCACCCACTGCCCCGGCTTGCCCGCCTCTTTTTCAGCCACGGCCAACACGATGTTGGCCGGGACTTCATACTTGACGGCCGCCGAGATCGAGCACACGACGCGCTCCTGAATCTGCGGCGGCATGTCGGCAACGAATGGCATCATGTCCCCTCCCCTTACCGCTGCAACCAACCGTTTTCACGGTTCCGGCGGCGCTGTTCTTCCAGGCGTGCGTTGTATTCGGCCAGGGCACGGTCATAGTCCTTTGCCTCGACCCAATACCCGCCTTCCTCTGGCGTACCAACATAGCGTGGCATCGTGCCGCTTGAATTGAAGTCGGTGTAGGCGTGGCCGGTATATGCCGCGCAGTAATCCGGCATCCGGTTGCTGATGTACGTTTCGCCGGAGTCCCAGCCGCGATACATAATCAGCGAGCTATTGAGCGATTGCGAATCGCAGCGGCCGGCACCATTGGCCATTGAATTGACCAGGGACGCCATTTCGGGCGACTGGTTCGATGCCGGGCATAGCTTGAGGAAGTTGGCGCGCTTCTTGATCGTGTCCTTGAGCTTGCGGGCCGAGATGCTGAAATAGCGGTTGAGCGACGGCGCGCATTCGCTGGGCCGCGTGCCCGATGCCAGGCACAAAACCGCTTCGCAAGCCAGGCGGGTGTCGCCGGTCAAAACCTCTTGCGCACTGGCCGAGCCAGCCGAAGTGCCGAGAGCGGCAACCAGCGCGGCGATAGCAAACAATTTCTTCTTCATGATGATTCTCCTTGTGGTTATGCGGTTTGTTCGCCGCCATCGCGGTTCACGAATGCCGCGACTTCGGACTCTGGATCGGCTTGGGTTTCACCCGAAGCCAGACTATTTGCGCCAAACGTAGGGCTGGCAGCGTCTTGCGAATCGCTGACCGTTTCGCTCCCCTGCCCCTTGATGGCGGCCGCGATCTTGCCGCCCGTTGTGTCGGCAATTCGCTCCATTGCGGAATCCTTGATGCTGGACGCCTTGGCCTTGGCCACCGAACCGATGCCCTTGGCCAAGATGCCGCCGGCATCGGCCGTGATACGCCCCGCCTTGGCGGCCGACGCGAGGAAGCCGCCGCCGGCGGCGGCCGCTTGGGCTTTGTCGTTGCCCTTGGAATCGCCACTGCCCGAGCTGCCGGCGTCACTGCCGCCGCTGCTGGCCGTAGATGCGCCGCCGGAGCTGGGCGACTCACCCGCCGAGGCGGCCGAGCTGGACGAGCCACCACCCGAAGCGGCCGCGCTGGACGAACCACCGCTGGATGCCTTGCCGCCGGTCGAACTGGACGAGCTGCTGGACGACGAACCGGACGATTCGCCGCCACCGTCCGAGCTGGCCGAGCTGCCGCCTGAATCACCGCCACTGCCACCGCCACCGCCACCAAAGCCGGCGGCTTGGGCAAAGGGAGTGTCACCAGTACCAGCGTCGCCGCCGCCGGCATCACCGCCGCCACCACCGCCACCGCCACCAGTGAAGGCCGACATAAGATCGCCGCCGCCGTCGCCGCCACTCGATGCGTTCTCGCTAGCCTTCGAGAATGCCGCCATCACGGCTTGCGCACCACCGGCGGCCGATGCCGCACCGGCGGCCAGGGCTGCGCCACCAGTTGCGGCCGCTGCCACGGCCATACCAGCGGCACCCATTGCAGCACCGGCACCGAAACCACCAATGCCGGCACCGCCCACGCTTGCGCCAGTGATGATGCCGGCGAGCAGGGCCGGAATCTTGTTGGTCAACGCCAGAAGGATGATGACGACGATCAACATCACGCCCATTTCTTTCAGGCTGATGCCGGCGCTCATCCGCGTGTAGTAGTCGTCAAGAAAGGTCTTGCCGATGCCGACCAGGAGCACCATTGCCATGAGCTGCGCGGCAATGCCCAGCACGGTCTTGTAGTAGTTGATCGCCATGTCGGAAGTCCAACGCGATCCACCAAAGCCGAGGAAGAACACGCCGCCATAGGCGAGCACCCAGCCGGACGCCAAGAGAAGGAGCATGTTCACACCGACCAGAGCCAGGATGACCAGGATCGCCGTTGCCATAAGAATCCCGCACGCGCTATCGACTGGCGACCAGACCGAGGACTGATCCAGCACCTTGTCGAAGATCGCAAAACCAATATCGACAATTCCGGACGGCGACAGGCCGCTACCGAGGCCGGTAGCGTTACCCGCGAGTTGCCGCAATGAATCGTAGATGGACGATGCGAAATTAGGGCCGTTGGTCAGCAGCCACCAGAAGAAGCCGGTGAAGATCGTGAACTTCACGAACTCGGCGAAAAATTCGCCAATGTCGGCCTTGCGCAAGGCCATCATGCCGAACGTCCAGACCATGCTGATAACCGTCAGCGTCCAGAACAGCCAGGAAGCGGCAGTCGTGATGACGCCGGCCCATCCCGACGCGGCCGCCGAGTACCGATTCAGGACGTTATCGAACACACCCGAGTTATCAACTTGGGCGTGAGCACTTACGGAAAACAACGCCAGCCAGAGAAACAGCGGCAGGGCGGTTTTTAGATTGGCTGGCACTTTCATTCCTACCTCACCATTCTTTTTTGGGGCTGGGCTTGAAGTCGCCACTACGACGCAGGCACAGCGATGAGAACTCTTGCTGCTGCGCCTGCGGCATTGCCTTGATCTTTTCAGGGGTGCAATTCGCATCGGTGACTTCTGGAAGCGGCTGCACGGCGGGCTTGTTGTCGCAACCTGCGACCGAGGCCGCCACGAGGGCGGCCAGGGCCAAGGCCAGAGCCTTGCTTGATTTCATGAAACCTCCTTACCAGGAACGTGCAGGGCTTGGCTTGTAGCTGCCCTTGCGGAGTTGTTCAGACGATGCAGCTTCCTGCGCTTCACGGTCAGCCAGAGCCTGGTTGCGCGTGGCAATGGCGTTCTGCTGCGCCATCAACAGGCCACGAATCTGCAAGAGCTGATTGGCCTGCTGGCTGGCGAGCTGGTTGGCGTAGCCGATGGCCTGCATTTGGCCGGTCGCGCCCTGCGCCTTACCTTGGAGTTGTTGCAGCGTGCGGGCATCGGCCGTCAGCGCGTCTTGCTGCTGATCCAAGCCCTTGAACAAGGCATCGTTTGCCTTTTTCTGCGACTCGGAGGCCAGGCGGCGGTTTTGCTCCATCGCGGCGCGTTCCGCATCCGAGCACCCGCCCGACGAGAAGCACGGCGAGCTGCGGTAATAGGCCACGTCCTGGAACTTGCCCAGGTAGGCATCAAGGCTGCCCACCTGGTTCTTGTAGTAGTTCAGCGTGTCCTGCGCGGCCAGGAGCTTGTTCATCGTGGACTGCGCCTGATCCCAGATATACGCGGCGGGTGCCGTGGTGTTCTGGATCATGTTTTCGTACTGCTGCAATTGAGTCTGGTATTGCTCGATTTGCTTGGCAGTTTGCGCAACCGCTTCCATTGCGGACATGACGTTCTGGATCAGGTTGCCGCCGTCGATAACAGGGATGCCGGCCTGCACAGGAACGGAGGTAAATGCCCCGGCAGTCAGGGCCACGGCGAGAGCGACTTTAGCGGCTAAAAACTTCTGCTTCATGTTGTTTCTCCTTGGCGTCAATAATCAAACGAGCGGTAGGGTTTCGAGAACGTCATGTCCTTGGTCACGATGACGTTGAAGCGATAACCAGGACGGATTTCCAGGGTGGGAGCGATGTTCAGGTTCTTGGCGATCATCTGCGCGGTCACTTGACCGAGCTGTTGACCCAGCGCCTCGCTCATCGCGCTGGAAGCGGTAGGACGACCATTGACCGAGTTGCTGCCATCGTCCTGACTCATGGCAATGCCGGCGGTCACACCAGACATAAGGAAGGCCGACGCGAACACCCGGAAGTAATGGTTGTTGACCTTATCCTTGAAGCCGGCATAGCCCGCGCTATCCCCGCCCGGCATCGAACCAATATCCATTGCCTTACCGTCCGGGAATACGATGCGCTGCCATGCAATCAGCACCCGAGATTGCCCATAGGCCACGTCGCTCGAATACATGCCAACCAAGCGTGAGCCTTGCGGGATTAACAGGTGTTTGCCGGTGGGCGTGTCGTACACGTTCTGGCTGACCTGGGCCATGATCTGGCCGGGCAATTCCGAGTTGATTCCCGAAATCAGCGTGGCGGGAACGACAAAGCCGGCGCGCAGCTCGAACGGCGAACGCGGAGCTTCCGGCTGGGAGTCCAGTTTCCAGCGGTCGCCGCCTTCACTGCCAGCGCCAAACTGCGCGTAGTTCTTGCCGTTGCCCGAGGTCTGCAACAGCGAAGGAGCGCCAGAAGGCGCGCCACCGCCGGCCCCTGCCCCACCCACGCCAGAGCTGCGAAGCTGCGCCAGGCGAGCTTGATAGGCGGCTGTCGGGTCATCGGTGCGCTGGGCGTCGATCTGCTGGCGAACCGCCGCCAGCCGAGCCAGCATTTCATCGCGGGTTTGCGGGGTTGACGTGTCGCCACCAGGAGCCGAGCCGGAGCTACGCGGCGCAACCACTTGAACCGTGGTCTTTGCCTTGATGGCTTCTTCCAGCATTTGCAGCTTCGCCATGCGGATGCGCTGGGCCTCGTCATCGTTGGCCGGCTGATCCAGATGCCCGCCAGTTGGCGGAGCCGGCGGCGCGTCCAGGTTGTCCGGCCGGGCAATCAATACCGGATCGGCGGCCGCCGTGGTCGGCATGTCGGGTGGCGTCAGGGCTTGAGCCGGAGCCACCATGCCACCGTCCTGATCGCCTGCGATTTCCTTGGCGAACATCGACGTGTTTCCAGCCCGTTCCTGCGGCCCGGTAGCCGGCGCGTTCTGCTTCGCTGAACGATCCGCTGCCACCAGGGCCATGACGAGCAGGAACAAGCCAAGCACACCAGCCAGCAGGTACATCGGCAGGTTGTTGACGCGACGGACGCCGGACTTTTTCGACACCGCGCCCGGCGAGGCGTCAGGTGCCATTTGATCGGCTGTTTCGCTCATGGCTTACTCCTTGCGCGCCCAATACCCGGCCGGCGCAAACGTGCCGTTTTCTTCCAGGTATGGGCGAGTGATGGATTGACTGCCGACCAACAAGGTCAGGCGGTACAGGTTCGACGTTCCGGCCTGGTCGAGCACATAGCGCAGCGGCAATGCGCCCGATGCTTCGGCCGGTGCCGCCGAGGCTTGCGCCTTGTCGGCTGGGTTGAACTCCAAGAGGGCGTATCCGCGTTCGCGCAGCGTGTTGACCAGGGCTACCCCGAAGGCGTCAGGCGTGGCCTGGTGCAGCTCGAAACGGGTCTTGGCCGGCGGGTACAGCGTGGCGAGCTGCTGCACGGCATCGGTAGCAATCTGCTGCTGGCCTGCTGCTGCCGGAACGAAGTTGCCGTATTGGCCAGTCGTGGCGCAGCCGGCCAGCGTCAACGCGAACAGCGCGGCAATGATTAGCTTGCGCATGTTATTTCCCCCTTGTAATGGTCACGCGGTCTTGCCCGCTGCCGACGCCGGCAATCAGGATTGCCTTGTCGAAAACCGTGTCCACGATGAAGCGGTCGCCCTGGACGCGGTAATTGACCATGACGGTTTCAGCGTCACGGAACAGGCCGCCATCACGGCGCACAACCAACAGGGTCGGCGCTTCGGTTTGCTCCATCGAGCGCGGCATTTGAATGATGGTCTTGCGGCCATCGTTGAATACGCGCACAGGCTTCCAGGAGGCCGAGCCGGACACGTCATAGTCAAACGACAGATCGCCCAGGTACTCCCCGGTGGAAGGGATGGTGTTGTCGGTGCGGTGTTGCACTTCGCGGGTCTTGATCGCGTCCCACTTCGCAAGCGCGTCCTCGGGATACGTGAACGAGACTTGCGGCATGTACTGCGTGCGATGCGAGCGCAGCCGGAAGTGATAGGTGCGGCGGTTCGTGGTCACGACCAGGCTGGTTTCCAGGCCCACGTCCATCGGCTTGATGATGAGGTGCTGCACTTCGCCGGCACCGCTGCCAGTGATGGCCGGCTCGACTGTCCAGCGGGCCGTATCGCCCAGGTTGATCGAGTTGACTTGCTCGCCAGCCTGCAAAGCCACATCGCACACCTGGAGCACCGCGCAAACGATGCTGGGCTGCTGCGCGCCGAACAGGAACTTGATCGCGCCATTGGAGCCGGCGACCGGCTTCATGCCGGTCGCCGAACTGGCCTCCCACCGCTTGGCGATGGCAATGGCCGCCTTTTCCTGCGCGGTCAGGGTCGGGTTGTTGTTGGAAAAATACTTGTCGGCCAGGTCATCGGCGGCAAGGGCCAGGGTCGGGATCGTCAGCGAAGCGCCCAACAGCACAGCGAAAAGTTGTTTCTTCATGGTGAATTAGCCTCGTAATTAAAGAAGGCGCGACCAGGAGTAATCACGCACATAAATCCCCATTGGGTTATTGCGTAGTTGCTCGTCCGTGGTCTGCGAAGTGGGTTCGGCGGTATAGACGGTGACAAGGGCGCGCATTGGTACGGGCTGGCCCTTCAACGCCCCTTGGCGGTCGCGGGTGGTTTCTGTCCAATCCACTTGCCAGGTATCCGGCGACTGCGGAATGACCGAAGTGATTTCGATGTTCACCATTTCTTTCGCTGCACGCTTGAATGGGCTGGCATCGGCATTGCCGTTGAGCCATTCATTCATTTTTGCCGTGGCCGGATCGTTGGGAGACAGAACCGAGTACACCTTGAACACGGCCTTGCGCTGCAAAGCCACGTCAGGCGTGACCATGCGGGCGCTGGTGATGAAGTCGGCAACCGTGGCGTGGACGATGCGAGGGTCGGCCTTGTCGGCCGCCGTAACAGGCCCGGCCGCGATGGTCTGCCCCATCTTGTCCACTTGCACCACGTAGGGAATGAACTTCGACTGGCTGCCGATATGGATCACGCCGCCGACGCCGGCGAGTGCGATCAACAGCGAGAGGATGCCCACCACTTGCCAGGTCTGGCGCGACGAGACGACCGAGCCAACATGCTCGTTCCAGGTGCGACGTGCCGACAGGTAGGGATTTTCCAGCCCACTACTGCGCGGGCCGGCTTCTGATGATTGCGGCGATTGCCGGCGGTCGGGCTTCTTCTTGAAGATCAAGCCCTTGATCGTGTCTGCAAAGCTCATGCGGCCTCCAAATAGTCATTGAGATTCAGGCCCCGGCCAGCCAGCCATTCATCCACCCAGGCGTAGCCAAACTTGGCTTCCAGGCTTTTGATGGTGGCGACCGATTCCTTGTCGGATGCACCGACGAAGGCCAAGGCCAGAGGCCCCAGGGCAAGGTCATAGAGTCGGCGGCCGTTCTCCGACACGTAGTAGTACTGGCGCTTCGGAATGGCCGTGGCCAAGATTTCAATCTGGCGTGCATTCAGGCCCATGCGCCGGTACAACGCGGCGGTGTCCTCATCGCGGGCGTACACGTTCGGCAAGAAAATCTTGGTTGCGGTCGATTCCACGATCACATCCAAAATGCCGCTGTTCGCCGCGTCAGAGAGGCTTTGCGTGGCCATAAGCACCAGGCAGTTAGCCTTACGCAGCACCTTGAGCCATTCCCGAATCTTGGCGCGGAAGGCCGGATGGCCGAGCATCAACCAGGCTTCATCCAGGATGATGACGGCGGGCTGGCCATGAAGGGCGCGCTCGATCCGGCGGAACAGATACAGCAGCACCGGCAGCGCGAATTTCTCGCCCAGGTTCATCAACTCTTCGATTTCAAAGACCGTGAAATCAGAGAGCGAAAGGCCGTCCGTTTCAGCATCGAGCAGGTGGCCCATCGTGCCGTCCACCGTGTATTGCCGGATGGCTTCGCGGATCGTTTCATCTTGAATCGTTACGCTGAACTCCGAGAGCGTATGCGCGCCGCTGGCGTGCATGCTCAAGATCGCGTTGCCAATTTCGTTACGCTGGCCCGGTGTGGTTTCCACCCCGTTCAACGTCAGGATGGTGTCGATCCATTCCATTGCCCAGGCACGATCCCCCTTGGTTTCCAGGAATTGCAGCGGGCAAAACGCGAGCTGGTCATCATCGGCGGCCACCGTGAAATGCAGGCCACTTTTCCCCTTGGAGGCGGCCCGAATACCGGCGGCCAGCGGGTACATCGACATGCCCTTATCAAAGGCGAAGATCGACATGCCCGCATAGCGGCGAAGCTGCGCGGCAATAAGGCCCAGGTGCGTTGATTTACCGGCACCAGTTGGCCCGAACATGAAGGTGTGCCCCAGGTCGCGCACATGCAGGTTGAGCCGGAAAGGCGTAGCGCCATGCGTAACGCAGTGCATGAGCGCCGGCGCAAGCGGCGGGTACATCGGGCATGGGGCGTTGGCCAAGCCCGTCCAGATCGTGCTGGTAGGCAGCAGATCGGACAGGTTCAACGTGTTGATGAGCGGACGGCGCACGTTCTCGACACCATGCCCCGGCAAACTGCCCAGGAAGGCGTCCAGCGTGTTGATCGTCTCGATCCGGGCCGCGAAGCCCATGCGGTTGATGGCCTTTTCTACTTGGCGTGCAGACTGTTCCAGGCGGGTACGATCCTCATCCATGAGCACGACGACGCCGGTGTAATACCCCACGGCCACCAGTCCACTATTGACTTCGGCAATCGCGGCTTCGGCATCGCCGACCATCGAAAGCGCGTCTTGGTCGATGTTTCCGCTGTTCGTGTTGAACACCTGGTCGAAGAAGCCGCGCACCTTCTGCCGCCACTTCTTGCGGAACTTGTCCAGGTGGGCCACGGCCTCGTGCTGATCCATGAAGATGAAACGCGACGACCAACGGTATTCGCACGCCAGCTCACCCAGGGCGGTTAGAACGCCCGGTGTTGACTCCAAGGGAAAGCCCTCGACTGCCACGACCTGGACGAAGTTGCGGCCGACCTTGGGCACTACACCACCGAACATTTCCTGCCCGCCGATCAAGGCGTCCAGGTACATCGGATTGCTGGGGAGCTGCACCGGATGATGCAGGCCAGTGATGCAGAATTGCAGCCACGATAGGAAGTCGTCGTGCGTGACTTCCCTGCCCTCTTCCGTGACCACCTTTTGACCGCGTAGGCGGGTCAATTTCACGGCCGAGGACAACCGCGATTCAATGCTGGTTGTTTCGCGCTTGAACTGCTTGATAAGCCCCATCGTGCGGGCCTTGTGGTCGGGCGAGATTGCATCGTCATCGAACATCAGTTCGACAAATTTGCGCTGCGCCAGGAGCGGCGGGAACCAGGTCACGGTTAGTACGAAATAACCCTCGTACATCGTGCCCAGGCCCTGGAACAACTGCCGACGCTCTTCATCCATTGCCGCCGACAGAGGATCGGGAAAGGTCGAATGCCCCCGGTCGGAGTAGTTGGGAGCCGGACGGCGCACGGCATCGACATGCACCATCCAGCCGCTGCCCAGGCCCGCTAGAGCCTGGTTGATACGGAACGACACCATTTCCCGCTGTTCATCGGTGCTGCTGGCGTTGTCATCCCCTTTGTACAGCCAGGCGGCCATAAAGGAGCCGTTCTTACCCACGATCACACCGTCATCGACCATCGCGGCGTAATTGAGCAAGTCGGCCAGGCCCGCGTCCTTCGAGCGATGCTTTTTCAGTTTCAGTTCGGCATCGACCGCACGGATGCGGGCAAACAGGATGAGCAACAAAACCGCCCCGAGGACAGCAATGGCAAATGCAATTGACTCAATCATTTGTATTGCTTCCCTTGACTTGGCGTGTTGTCACGAAAAGGCGTGCTACGCGCCGGGTAGTACCCTTTGTAGCGGCGGTGCCGCAGGTACACCTTGCGTAGCTTGGGATCGGATTTCGCCATGAGTCGGCACGCCCAAAGCGCGCCGAACCACAGAACAATGCCGAACACCGTTGCCCGTACTTCTTGGGCGCTAAAAATCAGCGCCCCGGCCAGCAGGCCCGAGAACATCACCAGCTCACGATCCCCGCCCATGAACAGGTTTTCTCGGTTGCCGGCCCGGCGGATGGGGATCGCGCGCAGAGCCATGACTTATGCAACCCGGCCGGTTTCGACCCAGCGCATGACGGCATCACCAGGAAAGCCCAAGGCGTTCAGCGCGCCGACCTTGACCTGGTGAATTGCGCCATCGGTCAACGCCGCGATTTCCGCGCCACGACCGAAGAAGGTGCTCATCATGTTTTGCGCGCCGACCAGCAGAGCCATGACCAGGACAATGAAAATCAACGTGCGGAAGAAGCCGTTGAGTTCACCACCGAAGATCAAGATGCCGCCGGCGACCACGATGCCGATGATCGACAGCGCGAAAGCGACCGGGCCGGTGACAGAGTTACGCAGGTTCGTCAGCCAGCTTTCATACGGCAGCGAACCGCCGGTGCCTTCAGAGGCGAAAGCGTGCTGGGGAGCCAGCAGAAGGAACGCCAGGACAACAGCCAGGCCCAGGTAAAACATCGTGCGCTGGTTGAGCCGGAAGGCCGGGAAGAGTGCTTGCATTGGTCTTAACTCCTTAAAGGGACACAGTTTTGTAATGGCCATCGGCGTAACCGGAAACCTCTAGGATTTCCTGGATACGACGAGAGCCATCCGGGGTTCTGGCGATATGAACAACGACATGAACCGCCTCGCCGATCAGCGGTTCAATCTCCGATGGAGCCGACTTATTCCGAGAAACAAGCGACTTCAAACGAGTCAGGCCCTCCGATGCGCTGTTCGCATGGAGAGTGGCAGCGCCGCCGGGATGCCCGGTGTTCCAGGCGTCCAGCAGGTCTAAGGCTTCTTCGCCACGGACTTCGCCAACCAGGATGCGGTCGGGCCGCATACGCAGCGTGGTTTTCAGCAGCATGGTCATGCTGACTTCGATACTGGTGTGGTACTGGACGAAGTTGGCGGCCGTGCATTGGATTTCGCCGGTGTCCTCGATGATGACGAACCGTTCCAAGGCATCGTGATCGACCATCGCCTGGATGATCGCGTTGACCAGCGTGGTCTTGCCCGAGCCGGTGCCGCCAATCACCAGGATGTTCTTGTGCGCTGCAACCGCGTCCGCGATGGACTGCGCTTGTGCTGCGGTCATGATCCCGGCTTCGACGTACTGCGCGAGCGTGTACACCGCAATGGCTTTCTTCCGGATGGCAAAGACTGGCCCGGTCACTACCGGGCCGAGCTGACCCGCGAAGCGCGAACCGTCAATCGGGAATTCGCCTTCGAGCAAGGGGCTGTTCTTGGTGATTTCCTTGTTGTGGTAGCCAGCGACGGTTTCCACGATGGCTTGCGCTTGTGCGCGGCGCAGCGTGCCGATGCACTGCGACCGCTCGCCTTGACGCTCAAGCCATAGCTTGCCGTCCGCGTTGAGCATGATTTCAACCGTTTTAGGATCGTGCAGGGCTTCCAGGAGCTGCGGCCCCATGTCCCTTTCGAGCTTCTTCTTCGCCCGTTCCTTGATGCTGTCGTGTTCTTTTAAATCGGTCACTACGTTGGCCCCTTGATGTACGTTTCATCGTCCAATGGCTGTACAGGGTCATACGATATACCGAAATGCACCACCGCGCAACAATATGGACATGCCGAAGTGCGGCATTCTCGAATATGCGTATGGTGGCCACAACACGGCGCGACAATTCGGGCGCGTCCGTGGCACCGATACTGCTGGCTTTTGATGGGAATCCGGGGGTTGAGCCACCCCGGCGAGCTTTAGCGGCTAAAAAGACCTTGGGCGTGGATTCTTGTCTGCGTGATCCATGCCGCTGCCCTCCCCTTACTTCTTCTTGGCGTTCCGACCCCCTAGTTTCTTCCTTGTTTCCTCACCCCATTTTTTGACCTGGAAGGCCCGGTGTTCGGGGAGTACCGCCGACACCCTTTCGTACCCAGCAGGCAGGCTACTAGGAGCCTTGCCGCCGGCCAAGGCGTCCAGGGTGTGCTTGTCCAGGTCGGTTGATTCCAGGAGTAGCGGCAGAGAGGTTTCAAGCGCGTTGGCAATCGCTTCCATCACCTTGAGCGACGGATTGGCCTTGCCGGTAGTGAGGTCGGACAGAAACGAAATCGACACTCCCGACCGCTCGGAGAGTTCGTTTTTTGTCATGCCTCGTTCATCGAGGATGCGAAGCACGTTAGTAAAGAAGATGTACTTGTACACCGGGTTGACTGCCTCATGGTGGGGCGACCCATAGAAAATTTTAGCCGCTAAAGTTCTTGACACGTTGGAGCAGGTTTAGCTAAACTACAGGCTCCAATAGCAAAGGAGGCCATCGAGTGAGCCATAACCAATTCCAGTTTATCGGTAATCTTACCCGCGATGCCGATGTTAGGCATAGTGAATCCGGCAGCAGCCGAGCTATTTTTGATCTCGCTGTCAATAGGGTGTGGCGAAATTCCAGCGGTGAAAAGCAGGAGCAAACCGACTTTTTCCGCATCAAGGCTTTCAGCGCCTTGGCGGAGAACGCCGGCAAGTACCTGGGCAAAGGTTCCAAGGTGTTCGTCCAGGGCCGCGTTGAACCCACCAAGTTCGAGAAGGAAGGAAAGACGGAATACGGCATCGACTTCATTGCCGAACAGATCGAATACCTGGATACGAAAGCACCAGGCGGCCAATGACGATAAAAGCGCCCGGCTTCGGCCGGGCGTTATGCTTATAAGGGAGGTTGTATGCCGGATCAATTCGACGAGCAGGAATATAAGCGCAAGCTCATCGAGGGCGGGCTGAATGCCAACGACGCGGCGAGCCTCGCCGCCCGCACAGCGGAGGCCCGCCGGAGTTCCGGCAACACCGGCAAGACCATGCGGCCGGTCGGATCACTCTTCGATACGCTGGCCAGCAAGCCAGCCGATGAAGTAGCACCACCGCTACCGCTACCGCCTGCCGAAGAGAGCGCGGCCGTGCTGCGCTCGCGGCGCATGGCCGCCGAGACGGCCGAACTGGCGGCGACGCTGGGCCTTCCAGAAGAACGGCGCACGGTAGTTGATACCGTGGCCGCCAAGGTGGCCACGTTGGCCGAGAACAAACGGAGAGACGCAATGCCGGCGAAGAAACAGAGCAAAGCAGGGGCCGCCGGCGGCGAGCTGGCCGCCAAGGTCAGCGAGGCCAAGCAGGCCGCCTTGCTCAAGCAGACCAAGCAGCAGATCAAGGAGAACCAGCTATCGCTGTTCGACATTGCGCCGTGGCCCGACAACATGCGCGCCTTGCCCAACGATTACGCCCGGTCAGCCCTCTTCACCACGCGCAACAAGCGCGTGGCGCGTGAGGCCCTACAGAGCAAGGAAATCTTCCACATCAACAAGGACGTGGCCATCACGTACACCGGCGTCGAGCTGCGCGCCGAGGATGACGAACTGGTGTGGCAACAGATCCTTGAGTACGCCAAACGGTCGCCGCTGGGCGACCCGGTTTCGTTCACGTTCTACGAGCTTTGCCAGGACTTGGATTGGTCGATCAACAGCCGGTACTACACGAAGGCCGAAGAATGCCTTAGCCGCTTGCAAGCATCGGCCATGCAGTTTTCATCCAAGCGGATCGGCCGGCTCGAATCGGTATCCCTGATTCGCCGCTTCCGTGTCCTGAACCGTGGCACGCGCAATTCGCGTTGCCAGGTCGAGATTGACGAAGAAATGGTTGTCCTGTTCGCCGGCGACCATTACAGCAAGTTCATTTGGGAGAAGTACCGCAAGCTGACGCCCACGGCCCGACGCATGTTCGATTACTTCGCATCGCACCAGGAGCCTTACCCGATGAAGCTGGAAACCTTCCGCCTGATGTGCGGCTCGCAGTCGGCCCGGCCGAAGAAGTGGCGCGAGCAGGTAGGCGAGGCTTGCGAAGAGCTGCAAAAGAGCGGCCTGGTCGAAAGCGCATGGGTGAACAGCGACCTGGTGCATTGCAAGCGGTGATCGCGTGAGTTGGCCAAGCTGGCCAGGATCAACCAACGGGGGCTTCGGCTCCCGTTTTTCATTGACACTTGAGGGGCAGAGCCACAGCAGCAGGCTCCGGGGAATTTTCGCGGCCGCGAAAACCGGCTATGTCGTGCTGCGCATCGAGCCAGGCGACCAAGGCCGCCAGTCTCTCCCCTCTTCGCTGCGCTACGGGGCTTCCAGCGCCTTTCCGACGCTCACCGGGCCTATGGCCCTAGCCGCTGGGCTTGCGGCCTGCCTGCGGGCCTTGTGGCCCTTCCAGGAGCCGACCGGAAGCCAGGAAGTGCCGGCGACCACCGGCCGCCTGGATACCGGCGACGGTGTGGATAGTTTTGGGACAACTCGGCCGACGATGACACTTGAAGGGCCGTTGTTAACACTTGAGGGGCCGACCATGCCGGCGCACTACTGACACTTGAGGGGCTACGGTCGATTTTGGCCAGATCGCCACCCGAAACCGCGTTTCATGGCACGTATCCGGCTGATTTCGGGGAAGTTTTCCACAGGAATTGTGGATAACCCTGTTAGCAAGTGCCCTTCCCTACTGACACTTGAGGGGCGGGCCTGCTAACACTTGAGGGGCGGCTTTCCTAACACTTGAGGGGCCGACTACTGACACTTGAGGGGCTTATCCATTGACACTTGAGGGGCCGGCCTGTTCGCCTTTCCCTTGGCGTATCAACGGCTTACGAGCGTTTTTCAGGGCCTCTAACCATTCTTTTAACCTATCTTTAAACCTTATATATAACCTAGAAGAATAACCAGGCTGGCGAAAAAATCGACAAGCCAGGAAAAAAGCCGGCACGAGGAAGAACCGGCCGCCGAAGGGGGTGCCCCCCTTCTCGATCCCTCCCGGCCGCTGCGCGGCCTCCCATCCCCCAGGGGCAAGCCCCTCGGCCGCTGCGCGTCCTCACCCCAAAAATGGAGCGCCTACGGCGCTGCCATCGGTTGAACCAGGCGCAAGCGCCTGGAAAGAAGCAAATTTTGTGCGCTTACGCTGCGCTATGCCCAAAGGGGCTACCGCCCCTCTGGACTCCCGACTGTCAAAGCCGCAGTGAAGCCACCATCTGCGCACTAATCGAAGATCGGTGCGAGCTGGAAGGCAGCAGGTTTTACGCCAAGGAGAAAAGGCGGCCGACACGGCCAGGGAAAGCGCCCCTCAAGGGTTAAGAACACACCGAAGGGCGCGGATTGACTACTGGAACAGCGTGGCGACCTTGGCCAGCACTTCATCAAGGATAGGAGCCGGGAGCGTGTCCACCTTGCGAGCGGTACGCGCTGCAAGATCGAGCACGCGGGGTTGATCGCAGCGAACGACGCCGGTTGTCTTGATGCCGGAGATCGGCACCGCGAAAC
>NZ_JBXAFA010000023.1:0-69138 GCF_058792515.1 Pseudomonas sp. MT92 | reverse complement strand
GCCGAGGGAGTTCAGGCGCTTGGCGGCAGCATCAATTTAACAGGGAGTTGGTGTCCGGTTTTGTAGGGGCAAGTCCAGGTACTGACAACAGAACGTCCTGCCATTATGTCAATCCACATAAAAAAAGGCGCCACTAGGGCGCCTAAGCCGCCTCCCAAACCAAAGGAGAAACAAGGAGACGGGGTGTACCTGGTAGTCGAACAATTGGTGCCGCAGGTTAGCGCTCGTTAAAGCAGTTGCAGTGGGTACTCGACAATCAGTCGGACCTCATCCAAATCAGATTCGAAATCGGTAGCACGCGTGGTTGCTTGGCGAACACGCAGAGACATGTCCTTCAGAGAGCCTGACTGGATGATGTACTTAGCCTCAATGTCTCGCTCCCAACGCTTTTGGTCTTGCAATGGCGCTCCATCTGCCCCGCGACGCATGTACACGCGGTTCGCGTTGGAATAATCAGCGTCCCACCCCTTCGCGTAGCGAGTCATGAAGCTAAGGCCCGGAATGCCGAAAGCTTGCATATCAAGGTCGTAGCGTAGCTGCAAGGATTGCTCTTTCGGTGAGTTGAAGTCGCTGTACTGGATGGAGTTATCCAGAAAAATCGAGTCCGATTGGCGTAGGTAATCGAAATCGTCATTGCCGTTGCTGCGTTGATAGCCAACGGTCACCGTATGGACGCCGAACTTGACCCCGGCTTTTCCGCTCCAGATATTGTTATCAAAGCTGTCTAGGAGTTTTTTACCCTCGTCGACCGCGCGGTAGTAATTAAATCCACCGATCAACGCGACGTTGTCTGAGAGCGGGTAACTAAGCGAAGTGCCAGCGTAATACTGATTCCAAACGTCCTTGAATTGACTGGCGTAAAGACTCACACCAACGAACTCATTGACGGTGTAATCCCCCCCTAGGTAAGCAATCCACGGAGCATCAACAGCACCGGCATAGAAAGTCGAAAAGCCGTCACGCATGCTGCTGGAGTTGGGTTGGCTCATCGCATGCAGCCGGCCGCCCTGAATGGTCAGGTCTTTAATGCTGGTATTGGTGAACGTTGCTCCCCGGAAACTCTCTGGCAGCAGTCGAGAATCGCCATATGCCACGACAGGCGTGGATGGAAATACGTCTCCTACTTTGACCACCGTATCCATAAAGCGAGCCTTCGCAGCTCCGCCTACTTTTGAGTAAGAGTCTTCAGGTTGGCCTTTGCTGTTATAGGGCATGACATCCACTGAGCTTCGAGCCCCCGAGCGCCCATCACCCGAATCAAGTTTGAGTCCTACCATTGCAAATGCATCAATGCCGAACCCGACGGTGCCTTCGGTGAAGCCAGACTCAAAGCGCCCGATAATCCCATGAGCCCATTCTTCAGCGTAGCCATTGCCTGTGGGACTTGACTGGCCCTTTCGATAGTCACGATTGAAGTAGAGATTACGATTGAGAAGACTAAGGGTGCTCCCTTCAATGAACCCCTCAGTTTTTTGCTCAACGGCCACTGCAACTTGCCCCATGCTCATGCCAAGGGCAATGAGAGAAAGACCATAAAAGCTTTTATTGTTCATTTAACACTCCAGGCTTTAGCTTGGCAGAGTTTCTTTATGAAATATTTTTATCATTATAAAAAAGCCACCGGCACGTAGAGATTCCCTCTAGGTGCCGGCAGACATAATTTCATACAAAAGATAACTCCAGCGTGACCTGAAAATTACTTATACGTCAGCGACCAGTAAGCATGCTTAAAAAGCATAATTGAATGATCTGACGTAGGCATGACGCTTAAGGGCTAGCTTCCATGTGGGCAGTTGGTACCCATAACCTTGTACTCCACGGTGTTGAGCTTCCCAGCCGAGTCTTCATAGGTCATACGCGAAGGCGCAACACTACAGGATTTGTTGGCTTGCGTGACACTGACAACCTTCTGAATATCGAGGTTCATACCATACTCATAATGAACAACTTCAGGGATGGCCTTACCATTTTTTAAGGCATATTGCTCCATCGCCTGTTGGTTTTCTTGCATCATCCGGCCGTAAACGCGGTCACCGCCGCCTTCAGCCATTGCCAATGAAGACAAGGTTAAAATAGAAACGGCGAAAAGTGCTTTTAATGCTTTCATGATTTTCTCCTAGAGCTCACTTACTTCTGACTAGAGGATAACCAATGAAGCCTTTCAGAAAGCTGCCGCGGATATTACATATGTGTAAGGTGTCCCGTGTACTCGTGAGTTCGACTCTTAGAAATTTAATTTTTTGGCGGGTACTCTGAATGCGTCATACGAGCATCAGAAATTAGCTCGAGTTCTACATGGAGTATCTATGAGCCTTTTATTGAAAAATACATATCCCCCATATCACGGAGAGCTGCTTGGCACACTCCAGTAGCATGAGTCGTTTGCGCACAGCTAGATTAGGCAGCGAACGTGTTACAAATGCCATTACGGGCTGAGAAAGTTCGGGGCTACGTTGAGCGCGGAAAACACGATCGACAGGATGGTCATCAACAGCCATACGAAACCATCCCAGTATTTTATCGCGGCCAGCAGCAAGGCCCCGACGATTGGCAGCAAGGACAGCCCCTTCAGCAAGCGAAAGGTCCTGGTGAGCGTTCGGCCCTGCTTGTCGACCTGGTCAATGGTGATCCTGAGCAAGCCCTGAAGTTTTGGGGGATAGGTTTTTATCTTGTCCTTAAAATCATCGAAGATGACATTGAAACTGTGTAACAAGCGCTCTGTTTGCAGCATTTGATTGTGCAGGATCGCAAGCAGAACCACAGAGACGACTGCCAGCCCAAGGACAAGAATAAAACCTTCGAATTTTGAGGTTGTTTTCTCCAGCACGACCAGACCCGCTAGCGATATCGGCAGGGCAAGCATCTTGCCCGCGATGTCACCCAGTACCCCACTAAGCTTAGTGCCATAGTCGATTTCAGCCTGGGCCACCTCGCGCCGGGCCCGCTCAAACGAGAAGCTATAGACGTAGGTTTGCAGATTCGCACGGTACGTGGCGAGGATCTCCCGCCACTCCCGCACGATCACCAAGAATAGATTCGGCTCGCTCTCAAACTTCTCGATGACGCTCGCCACCGCCATCCGAATCATCAATTTTCGTTCGGAGAGGTGCGCCTTGTTTTCGTTTTTTCGATTGAGTATTTCTTCCAACAAGCTCAGGTGGTTGAGCTCATAGTCAAGAACCTTGACGTCAACCTGGGTAGGCAACAGAAAAGTTCTCGGAGGCTTAGCCCCATCAGGAGGCAAGGCAAAAAACAGGTTATAACCATCTAGACTGCTGTCTTTGTCGACACCGATCGCTAGCAGTGCAAGCAGCTCGATCAGCCGGCAAACGCGCCTGAGCGTCTTAATCGCCGAAGGTTCGGTGTCATCACTATCCGCCCAACTGAGCTCAACAATGTACACGTTGCTCGGAAATTGGCCCTTGCCCAATGAGCCATTGCGAGCGACAAACTCGCCTAAGTTCGCGTAGAACCGGCCCGACTCGTTCGATGGCAAGCGAAACTCAATATCGAGAGAGTCAGCTTTTTCAGAGCAATGCTCGAACTTGCCATAAGCTGCGGGCAGGTCATCACACATTCGCAACGCACCGATAATGTCGGGCGTTGGCCTCCCCTCATAGCGGATGACCCCATCCTCAATGGTGGGCGCTCCGAGGGCACGGTAGAGAGCTACCACATTGGAAAACATTCTTAGCCAGCCCTAGCCAGCAATTCTTTCTCGATCACACCAACCAGTTCGGCAGTCAGATTGGACAGGGTCAACTTCTTCCGTCCCTCATCATAGTAAACGTCTGCGGCCGGATCCTTACCTAACGCTCCACGCTCGAATTGCAACGACCAGTTAGCAGCGTCCCCCTTGATACGGGTCTTCTCTTTCAGCGATTTCGCATTGACCGTAAAGTCGTCCGGCACCTTATGTTTCTCACTATTCAAATAGTCTTTCAGACCAACGATTTCATCCACTAAGTCAGCGGGTACGTGTGCGACCGCGACGTGGCAGATGGCGTCCAGGCGCGCGGACTTGCCTGCGGCCAACTGTTCCTCCAGATATTTGATCACCGCCTCTTTGGCCTTATAACCAAAGCTTTTTAACGCTTTGTTGTCGCGAAAAAACCGGGCAACGTTATCAATTGCATTTTTTGTAGCGCGTCCGGAGGCAACTCCTTTCGCACAACCCAGTGCAGAAATGAAATAGTCAGATGCCTGACTATCACGGCCGCGGCTGATGAAGCACAGGTAGGTTGAATCCACTTCATCCTCTGCGTCATCCTCATCCTGCTCAGGCGCAGCAGCGGCCGCAGCAGCCATAGCCTTTATGGCCACGAAGCTAGCCAAGTTGATCCTGGCGGCCTGCTGAACCTTGTTGAGATCGACCTCTTGAATTTCCTTCGGCACATAGTTTTCGTCCAGCTGAATACCACCGCGCTCCTTCATGCTGGCGACCAGGAAAAAGTCGGTTGCGCCCGAGGTGTACTGGGCGCAAAGGATGTGTCCACCAGTCGACAAGACTTGATTACCGGCTTGCTCCACCAGTTGGTCCATTGCCAAGTGGGTCAAGTCGATAAATTGCGCTTTATCATCTTGTACTTCTACGAACGCGGTGAAGCGCTCTGGAAACGGCCCCTGACGGTCATCATTGGCAAACTGTCCATAGACCACGCTGTTGCCTTCTTTGCCAATGAGGCCGTGGATGCCATTGACTAGAAAATGTAACGCAGGATTTTCAGTATCGAGCGCCACATCCTTCTTGACCACCTCGGAGATAAAGCTGGTCTTGGCCAGCTTCTTGAAGCTGTGAATAATGGCAGTTTTCAGTGTGATCATTGGTCGAATTCCGTTCCGATAGTATCAATATAGAATCACTGAAAATAACACTTTACCCAACAAACTTCAGGGCTTATCTCGGCACGTGACACCGCCTAAGGGCTTCAACACTTAGGCAATGAGTAAGACCACAAGAACCCATTAACTGTACATGCATACAGCATGATAATCTATGCCGTTCATCAGCACGAGGGTCGGAGCGTTGAAGCGCGGACAGCACCATCTCGGATTGCCACAAACCATGGTCTCTATCATAGACTCAGTCTGAGAGAGTTTTTCCAGCCTTATCCGTCAGTGCTGGAGCTCAACTGGGGAGTGTGGACCACTATCGCGAACTCTCGTGTTGGATCGCTCGGATCCTTTGTTTGAAGCAACTCTTCAAAGGAGCCGATCCCAAAGATCACCCATGGTTCTGGGTAATGTCGCAGGAGGCGTTTTGCCTGCTGACGAACAGATTCTGGGAGGGTCTTATCTCTGGACAGCTCACGCAAGAACTCGC
The DNA here is from genome assembly GCF_058792515.1 of Pseudomonas sp. MT92. Taxonomy (NCBI): domain Bacteria; kingdom Pseudomonadati; phylum Pseudomonadota; class Gammaproteobacteria; order Pseudomonadales; family Pseudomonadaceae; genus Pseudomonas; species Pseudomonas sp. MT92. Next base: position 63,815 of record NZ_JBXAFA010000023.1, on the reverse strand, counting down.
CTGTTTGGACAATACTCCGGGTACGCTCGCAGGGCATGGTCATGTGTCGCCACTCCGCTAGATTTTTCACTTAACCTTAGAGAGCCCACCACCATCGCCTAAAGCTCTGTGGGTGCGAGCCATTCGTTTGAATTGTAGCAAGCACGCCGCTCGGCTCCTCTGAAGTAAACAGGCCCCCATAGGGCCTGGTTCTCGGGGACGATTGCTGATACGTCGCCAACGCCATGTCTTGGTAAGCACCGGGAAAATACGGGGATGGTTGAGTCGGACGAAGCCCAAAACATTGAACGTCGATGAATGCCACATTACGCACCAGTGACTCTCAGTACAGGCTCTGCGCGACGCCCAGGTCTGTTCGTACCCTTCGACCGGGTCCCATCAACCGCCATCGATAGATAGCTGGGGGAAGCTCGGGTACTTTTCTGGCGGTGCATCATTTCAGTGAGTCGTGTAGGCTTTTCTCATCTATTTTGTGAGGTCTAATCGATGGCCCCACAAAATAAATGATTTTTCGTGATTGTTTGTTGGGGCTCGGAATCATCTATTTTGGGAGCCGACAGCTAGCTCCGGTCATCCCTGTGTAGATCGGCTTTATGCTACTGGCACCTCTGATAGGCGCTTTGGCTTCGAAAGCTTCCAAACTGCCGTCGACAGCTGCCAGAGCGGTCACCTTCAGCTCATCGACCCGTAACTCTTTGGTGGTTCTCCCGCTGGCTCTGGCATTGAAGAAATTCGAGGGCTTGCTGCCGCTGCGGTGATAACCCAGACGTTGATTGCGTTGATCTACATCCGCGCAATACCGGCACTCGTCTGGCGGAAAAAATCGCAGGCGGTGTCAGTGACCTCACAGGTTTGCAACTCAACTCAAGATGGACCAGCTGCGCGCTGATCACAATTTACTTAACCACGCACAAGTAATTCAGATTGGTTTGACCGATATTACGTCGAAATACCGAAATTTCTTTTTTTTAGCTTCATTTTTGGCGTCTTGTTCGGCAACAAGCGTGCTCAAGGTATTCGCATCATAGATAAACACTTCTACATCGCCTTCAAACTCCCTCGTAACGTGTAGGGTAACCCGAAGCTTCGGAGAGAGAGATTTAGCAAAGGATCTCGGCTTTGGGCTAGGCTCAGCTTTTGAGACGACCTCCGGCTCAGGCTTTTCCGTAGAAAGCTGTGGATCCGATTGGTTTGATGAGCCAAACAGGGCCAGGCGCATTTGTTCCTCACTCAGTTCTGCCATCATTTGGAATTCTCTCGTTGCTTAAGAATGGGACATTCTACACAAGGCTTCGCGATTTCAGTCCGATCGACCAGGAACGAACGCCTCCTTTGGCATGGTGATCAATACATAATCGTCTGCGGTACGACGATACTGCTTTGGAGTCCCGGAGGGTCGACCTGACTTGCCAATGTGTATCGATGATCGCACGTCCGTTATCGTTGATAACGGCTGCCGGCCCGAGTTAATGATGCATGGAGGTCAAGAAAAAAATTACAACCAAAAGAATGAGACAAACTGAGACGGCCAAAACAATGACTCTTTCATCCATGGGGGAACTCCTAAAATATTTCTGAAAATCTGACCCCGCACGCAAAAATGTCTCACGGATCTTCAGACTTGAGCGGCTTCGTGACTAGCCACGCCACCCAAATTTAGCACCCACCGGCGAGGTGGGGATGATTTGTGATCTTGCCGGGACCCCGTCCCCGACAGAGTTCGCATCTGCGCCTCCTATTCCAAGGCAATGGATGTTAGGTAACACCATCTGCGCCAACAATCCTTATTCCAGCTTGCTCGCTCATTCAAATTAAATACCTACGATCCTGGGGGATCGACACGCTCCATTGAGGCTGCACATCAAGAACATTCTGGCAGTAGCGTTTGTGCAACATGCTGCGTGTGAATGCGATGTTTTGCGCTGCGGGTCATGAAGCGCTCATGGAAACGAACGTAGCAAACAAGAGCTACGCATTGGCTGGCGGATCGCACGCAAGCCAATTTTATAAAGAGAGCAGATAAACATTACAAAATTGTAATTTTACAATCATGTCCCCGTTATCTCCAGATTGCAACGATACAGCTCGGCGACGATACGGGAGGCGCAACCTGCTTCCCGTAAACAATAATTCCAGCCGAAGAGCTTTCTAGTTCTGCCGAACCTAAGGAGTGATGGATGAATAACAACACAAAATTTTCGATGGCCGCGTTGGCAATCGTTGTCAGTTCTGGCCCTTCCGTGGTATTTGCGGAGGAGAAGGCCGAAGGGTTTATAGAAGGCAGCAGCCTTACGGTTCTTAACCGAAACTACTACTTCAATCGTGATCACCGCAACGGTCAGTCGAGCGCGACAGGCAACGGGTATTCCGAAGCGTGGGCACACGCAATCATCAGTAAATTCGAGTCCGGTTTTACTCAGGGCACCGTGGGTGTCGGTGTTGACGCGTTCGCCATGATCGGATTGAAACTCGACACGGGTGACGGCCGTAATGGTGGCCGTAGTTCGTTCGACGTACTCCCTGTCAATAGCGACGGAGAGGCGCGGGACGAATACACCAAAGTAGGTGGTGCGGCTAAAGTTCGTGCTTTTGACACCGTAGTGAAAGTCGGTGATGTATTTCCGGCCAACCCTGTTGTCGCTGCTGGTGATTCGAGACTTCTGCCGGAAAGCTTCCGTGGTGTGACGGCGACCAATACTAGCATTGAAGGTTTGACAGTTCAGGCGGGTCGCCTTCACTCTATGAGTCAGCCGACTTCCAGTAATATGCGCGACAACTTCGCGACCTTCTATGCAGGGCCAGTCAACTCGCCGTGGGTCGGCTACTTTGGCGGTGACTATAACCTAAACAAGAACGTAATCGTCAGCCTCTATTCCAGCCGCCTCAAAGACGCTTGGAATCAATACTATGCTGGCACGGGGTTAAATTACGCATTGACGGATGAGCTTTCCGTATTCGGTGGGGTGAACTACTACAAGGCCGTCGACGAAGGAAAAAAACTTTTAGGTGAGTTCGATAACAATATCTGGAGTGCTAAAGTCGGCGTGAAGTATGGTGCCCACTCGGTTGCACTGTCTCACCAACGAAATAATGGTAATGACGACTTCGACTATCTGCGTCAATCTGATTCAATTTTTCTTGATAACTCAATCCAGTACAGCGACTTCAACTCGCCGAAAGAGCGCTCCTGGATGGCTCGCTATGACCTCGACATGACCACGTATGGCGTGCCAGGGTTGTCGTTTATGACACGTTACGGCCGTGGCACCGACGCCGATTACTCGAACGCTAACGCGACGTACATGCGACGCGATGCCGACGGAAATCCGCTGACCGATCAGAAACGCTGGGAACGCGACATCGAGGCAAAATACGTCGTTCAGACAGGTACTTTGAAAGACATGTCTTTCCGCCTGCGGCAGGCGACCATTCGCTCAACCGCATTTGAGTCGGATCTGGATGAAGTCCGTGTGATTGTTGAGTATCCACTGGCTATTCTGTGACATTGAGCGGGATGACTCGCTCTCGGAGCATCCCGCTATTTGAAAGTTACAAAAATGTCATTTTTCAATCATCTTCACGTTAGGTTACGTTTTTTATACTTATCGTGAGTTAATAGAATTCTAGCTAGCGCATCTAGCTTGGATTCTATAGATGAGTAACTAGTCTGCGAAAGTCTGAACTCAATGCTGTTCAGTTGTAATATCCGCTCACCTTTGGAAGCTCCTTTGCTCCTTTGGAAAAGGTGAATTTTTAAGACGTCCTCCGGGACGTCTTTTTTTGGCCTGTCAAAACTTGAGCAAATAAAAAACGCCCGACACCTTTGAATAACGAGGTGGATCGCGCGTTAATGATTCTTCTGATAGCAACGCAGCTATTAGCCGCCTCGTTTACGGCAGTCTCCAGCGACCGTGTAAGTGATCGTATTTAGCTGTCCTTCGGAATCTTCATAGGTCATTGCAGCAGGCACCACTGCGCAGACTTTCGCTGGCCTCACCACACTTATCACCTTTACAACATCCACCTTCATCCCGTACTCGTATTCTTTCGCCACCGGAGCGCTCTTTCCCTGGCTAATTGCATACTGTTCCATCGCTTTGGCATTAGCCGTCATCATTTTTTCAAAGGCCTTGTCTCCTCCCCCTTCCGCCAGTACGAGAGAGGAAAACGCCAGAGCTCCAGCGAAAGTAATAATGTTCATGAACTTCATATCTTGCACCTCATATATTAACTGTTACAAGGATATCAATTCGAACATTGCGACGGCGTGGCGCCTAAATTACGAATGTGTAATAAAGCCGTCCAAAAAAAAACCGCGACCGGAAACCGGAAGCGGTTTTTTATACACAGTACTACTACATTTCACGTGTCTCATCTTTAGCATCACTTGATACCACGGGGTCACTCTTTCCTTCTTTAGCTACGTATTTCTCCATTGCCACGTCTCTTGCGGCCATCATTTTTTCGAAGGTTCTGTCCCCACCGCCTTCGGCCAAAGCAACTGAAGAAAGGATTAAAGCACCCGCAAAAGCGCAGATTTGAGCAATTTTCATACTGACACCTCATATAGTTAACGCTATTAGGGTATCAATTCGAACCTATCAACACGGTGGCGCCAAGATTACAGATTCGTTATGTAACTTGCGTAAAAAAGCCCACTATCGAATCTCGATAGTGGGCTTGAAAACCAAAGAACTATATGGCTGCTATTTTGTCGTCTTCGGCTTCATCCTCATCTCGACGGTGCGCCCAGTGATAAAGCGCAGGCAATATCAGTAGGGTCAATGCAGTTGAGGATAGGATGCCCCCGATCACCACGGTAGCCAGTGGTCTCTGGACCTCTGCCCCCGTTCCGGTGGCCAGCGCCATCGGGATAAAGCCCAGGGAGGCCACCAAAGCGGTCATCAACACTGGGCGCAACCGTGTCAAAGCCCCTTCATTGATCGCAGAGCTCAACGAATGTCCTTCCTCCCGAAGATTGCGGATGAACGCAATCATCACCAGACCATTCAGCACCGCCACGCCTGACAACGCGATGAAACCAACACCTGCCGAGATCGACAGCGGGATGTCTCGGAGCCATAAAGCCATGACTCCGCCCGTCAGAGCGAATGGAATACCGGTGAACACCAATAGGCCATCCTTGAGGTTGTTGAACATCATGAACAAGAGTGCGAACACCATGAGCAGGGCCACCGGGACGACAATCTGTAGTCGCTTGGCAGCGGATTGGAGCTGCTCGAATTGTCCACCCCAGGTGGTCCAATAACCGACCGGGATCTGCACCTCTTTATCAATGGCCTTACTGGCCTCCTGTACAAATGAGCCGATATCCCGTCCACGTACGTTGGCGCTGACGATCACCAGACGCTTGCCGTTTTCACGGCTGACCTGGTTTGGTCCCAGCACCAGATCGAGGCTCGCCACTTCTGAAAGAGCAATGAACCCGATCTGATCGGCATTGCTGTTAAGCAGCGCCGGCACCGGGATTAGCAGTGTGGACAATCCCTCGAGATCCTTACGCATGGCATCGGATAAACGCACCACCATGTCGAAGCGGCGGTCTCCTTCATACATCGTACCGGCTTGACGGCCACCGACCGCCACTCCAATGGTGTCTTGTACGTCGCCTACGTTCAGACCGTAACGGGCGGCTTTATCACGGTCGATGTTGATGGTCAGTACCGGCAGCCCCGACGTTTGCTCGACCTTGACCTCGGAGGCGCCATTGATTTTCTGCATGGACGCGGCAATTTTTGCAGCGGTGCTGTTAAGCACCGCCATGTCATCACCGAAGACCTTCACTGCCACATCACTGCGCACGCCTGAAATCAGCTCGTTAAAACGCAGTTGAATAGGCTGAGAAAGCTCATAGTTGCTTCCGGGCATCGCGGCTGTAGCTTTTTGGATATCGGCTATCAACGCCTCCCTGGATTTATTCGGATCAGGCCATTGATTCTTCGGCTTGAGCATCACATAGCTGTCAGAGATGTTTGGTGGCATTGGATCGGAGGCAATTTCTGCTGTACCAGTACGAGCAAACATCCGCTTGACCTCAGGTACCTTTGCCAACACAAGGTTTTCAAGACGTTGCTGCATTTCTACCGATTGCGTCAGGCTGGTACCTGGGACACGCAATGCTTGCAACGCGAAATCCCCTTCACTGAGACTCGGCACAAACTCGCTGCCCATTCGACTAGCGACCACACCGCACACCGCGATAATGCCTAGTGCTATGGCGAATGCCAGTGATCGATGGCCCATGACCCATTCTAGCGCCGGGGCATACACCCGACGGGCGCCACGCATGATGATGTTCTCTTCTTCCTTGACCTTGCCGGTGACGAACATCGCAATCGCCGCCGGGACAAAGGTCACCGACAACAGCATCGCGCCGAGCAAGGCGATCACTACGGTAAACGCCATTGGGTGAAACATTTTTCCTTCGACGCCGGTGAGGGCAAAAATCGGCAGGTACACGACCATGATGATCAGCTGGCCGAAAATCAACGGTCGGCGTGCTTCCTTGGCCGCCGCGAACACTTCGTGAAAGCGTTCGGAGCGGGTGAGGATGCGTCCGTGGTGTTGCTGCGCATGGGCTAGACGTCGGATGGCGTTTTCGACAATCACCACCGCGCCATCAACGATGATGCCGAAGTCCAGAGCTCCGAGGCTCATCAGGTTCGCGCTGACCTTGTTAGTGAACATCCCGGTGAATGTGAATAGCATCGCGAGCGGGATCACCATGGCAGTGATCAGCGCGGCGCGAATGTTGCCGAGGAACAGGAACAGAATCGCGATTACCAGGATCGCACCTTCAATCAAGTTCTTCTTAACGGTGGCGATCGCCTTGTCCACCAAATTAGTACGGTCATAGACGGTGACTGCCACCACCCCTTTTGGCAGTGAGCGATTGATTTGCTCAAGCTTGCTGGCAACTGCCTGGGCTACGGTGCGGCTGTTCTCACCGATCAGCATGAACACTGTGCCGAGCACCACTTCACGACCGTTTTCGGTCGCGGCCCCCGTCCGCAACTCACGGCCGATGTCCACGGTTGCGACGTTCTTGACGCGGATGGGCGTGCCGTCGACGTTGGCCATGACGATATTGGCGATATCGTCGGTGGTCGCTACTTGGCCGGGTGCGCGAATTAGTAACTGTTCGCCACTGTGTTCGATGTATCCGGCACCTACGTTGGCATTGTTGCGCTCCAGCGCTGTAACAAGGTCAGTCAGCGTAAGCTTGTAAGCCGCCAAGCGTTTTGGATCGGGCGCAATCTGGTACTCCTTGGCGAACCCGCCAATGGTATTGATTTCTGCGACCCCGGGAACATTGCGCAACTGAGGTTTGATGATCCAGTCTTGGATCACCCTCAGGTCGGTCGGCGTATAGGGACTGCCGTCCTCCTTGACTGCACCTTCTTCAGCCTCGACCGTCCACAGGAAAATTTCACCCAGGCCGGTTGAGATCGGCCCCATGACGGCTTCCACGCCCTCGGGCAGTTGCTCCTTGGCGACCTGCAACCGTTCGTTGACCAATTGCCGGGCGAAGAACAGGTCAGTGCCTTCCTTGAAGATCACTGTGACTTGCGACAACCCCGAGCGTGACAGCGAGCGAGTTTGTTCTAGAGCCGGCAAACCAGCCATTGCAGTTTCGATGGGAAACGTGATGCGCTGCTCGGTCTCCAGTGGTGAAAAACCTGCGGCACCCGTGTTGATTTGCACTTGGACATTGGTGATATCGGGAACAGCATCGATCGGCAGCTTCTGGTAGCTGGCTATACCGAGGCCGGCCATGAGGAGAACCGCGAGCAGCACGATGATGCGCTGCTCGATGGCAAATTGGATCAGGCGTTCGAACATGAGAACCTTCTCGTGGAAGTGGCGGATCAGTGGGCGTGTTCAGCCGAGGCTTTACCCAGTTCTGATTTCAGAATGAAACTGCCGGCAGCGGCGACTTGAACACCGGGTTCCAGGCCCTCCGTGATCTCGACCAGACCCGCCGAACGGCCGCCTGTCTCCACTGGCTGAGCCTTAAACCCGTCGTCCGTTCGAACGAAAACAGTTTGCTTGTCCTCGACGGTCTGGATAGCCGCTTCGGGTACAGCAACTTTTGTTTGCCGAGTATCAGTGTCAACCTGCACGGTCACGAATAGCCCGGGACGCCATGCACCTTGTGGATTGGCCAAGGTCACGCGGACCGTGGCAGTACGGGTTTGCTCACCCAACAAACTGCCGACATAGGCCACGGTTCCAGTGACTTCGGCATTCAGTTCCGGCGCACTGACCGTGACCGACTTGCCCACCAGTACCTTGTTCAAATCCTTTGGTGAGACACCAAAGGTCACCCATACACGCGACAAGTCGGAAAGGGTGAAGGCATTAGTGGTTTCGCTGACAACCTCACCGAGGCCCAAGTGTTTCTCAACCACTACGCCGTCGAACGGCGCACGCAATTCATATCGGTTACCCCCGCTGGCCACCGAGCTGCCACTGAGTACGCTGATTTTTTGTCGAGCATTGCTGAGGGCAATTTCGGCTTCTTGCAAAGCCTGGCGGGCTTGCAGGAAATCCTGTTCGGCAGAGATTTTGTCCTGCCATAACTGTCGCTCACGCTCGTAGGTAGTACGGGCCAACTCAAGACGACGTTGCGCCGCGGCTTGTTCACTACGTTGATCAGAAATTTGTTGGCTGGCGATCACGGCCAGCAACTGGCCTTTTTTCACCGGCTGACCAAGATTGACATGGACCGACTCAACGACACCGGGTACGCGGGGCACCACATGCGCAGTGCGGTCTTCATCAAAACGGATTTCTCCAGGAAAGGGCAATGAAAGGCTAATGCTCTGCGCCTTGGCTTCGACCAACTGGATGCCGGCTGAACTGATCTGCTCCTGGCTCAGTGTCAAGTGACCCTCTTCCGCTTCGCCTTCCGCGTGGTCGCCCTCAGCCGACTTTCCGCCCGTAGTTTCATCGCTGTGATCGTCATGGCCTTTGCCCTCCTGAGCCTGAGCTTCGGCTGAGGGCAGCGATGGGCTGCTCATCCACAATGAGCCGATGCCTATACCCACCGTCAAGGTCAGTACAGTGACGAGGATTAGTTTTTTATCCATGGAGACTCCCTGCGCAGCCCAGTCGGCAGTCACGGATTACCGTGGTATTGCGATGCTGAGCAGCGGTAAAAAAAGCGTTATATGAAATTCACGGGGTTCGAGTGAGAAGGGCGACATCACCGAAAATTCGCTCGATGCGCACCCAGGCGTCTGTCGCCTCGGCGATGGCCTGGATGTATTGCGTTCGGGCGCTGATCAAAGTGCGCTGAGCATCGAGCACGTCGAGGAAGTTAAACTTGCCCATTTCGAAACCTCGGGTAGCGGTGTCGACGGCACTTTGCGCGGCAGGCAGGATGGTTTGATTGAACGACGCGACTTCAGTGTTAGCCGTCATCCACTGATCAAGGGTGGTCTGGATTTCTGTGCGCAGTCGTAACTCACTGGCGTTACGAAGGTCACGGGCTTGATCGGTACGGCGGGCGGCGGCCAGTACGTTGCCCTGATTACGGTTAAACAATGGGATGGGCATAGACAACCCCACGACATTCACCCGCTCGCGCTCACGCTCGTCGTATTGGCTCCCGATACTCACGGTGAGGTCTGGAATTCGCTGAGCCTTCTCCAGGCCAAGGGAGGCTTCCCGCTGATCTATTTGCAGTTTTGCCAATCGCAGCTCCGCGGTTTCACCTATGCGATTAAGCAGCAGTGACGAATCCGGCACGGTTGGCATCGACCGGCTTGGATCACCCACAGATACGAATGCAGGCAAAGGCGCGCCCATGACCTGAGCGAGTCGCTGGTAGGCACTGGCCTCATCCCGCTCAGCCCGCCTCAGTTCCAGGCGCACCTCTGATAGCTGAACCTCTGCGCGTGTACCTTCAACGGGTGAGGATTTACCGCTCTTGATGCGACCTTGAGCTACACGCAAACCGCGCTCGGCGAGTTCAAGTGATTGACGTGATAACAGCAGCCTTTGCTGAGCCGTTGAGGAGCTATAAAACGCCTGAATGACATCGGCACGCAGAACATTGCGTTTGCGTTCCAATTCAATCCCGGCCGCGTCCTGAGCTCGACTGGCCACCTCGATCCTAGCCCCGCGCTTACCGCCAAGCTCGATCGGCTGGTTGATCATCACCGTCGTAGTGCGTGAGTTTCGCCGAGTATCTTCAGCCTCCCAGGAAACCTCAGGGTTAGGGATCAACCCTGCCTGCTGTCGCTCTCCCTGAGCAATACCAGTCTCCCATTGAGCGGCCGCCAGATCAGGGTTATTGGCAAAAGCAGTTTCAAGCGCCTGATCCACTGTGAGCATTTGAGCGGTCGCCGCAAACAAAGGACTAGTCAAAAGTGCGAGGATCGAAATTAGACCTGCTCTTAGCATGGTTTTATGCGTGATTGGGTGAGCAACAAACTTTCTACACCTAAGTAATTCCATCATTCCTTAAAACCTTTAAAACAAAAAGAATTTCCCATGAGGCAAATGTAATTCTCCGCACCTATCAACAAGGTGACTGAAAAATTACAAATACGTTATCCAGCGGAAAAACTTCAATTAATGCATTAGGATGAACTCAATAGGTGCTCGCACCAAGCAACAACCCGAAACAAAAAAAGGGATCCAGACCTAGTACTTTAGGAGGGCAAGGAAACATGACGGACCTTGCAAAGCTTTAGAAGACCATATTGCCAAGCAAATTAAAGATATAGCCAGAGTCGAAACGTTTATACAGATTAATAAAACCCTTGAATCAAGTTCTACGAACATTCAACCATTTCGATACATTTACCAGAGGGTGAAATTCTATGCGAATCCTTGTGATAGAGGACGAGCTAAAAACTGCTGAGTACTTACATCAAGGCCTGACCGAAAGTGGTTATATTGTAGACTGCGCATCGACCGGGGCTGATGGACTTCATCTAGCACGTCAGCAAGCTTATGATCTGGTAATACTAGACGTAAATCTTCCTGAGATTGATGGATGGGACGTTCTTGAAAATATTCGGCAGACTAGTAGTACTCGGGTAATGATGCTGACTGCACGAGGGCGTCTGGCAGACAAAATCAAAGGATTGGATCTGGGAGCCGATGATTATCTGGTCAAGCCATTTGAATTCCCTGAGTTGCTTGCAAGAGTACGGACGTTAATGCGCCGCAGCGAACATATTCCAGTTCCAGAGGTGTTAAAAGTCGCTGATCTTGAACTTGATCAAGGCAGACATCGAGCATTCCGCGGAAAACAACGCATAGATTTGACGACAAAGGAGTTCGCGCTGCTCCATTTGTTGATGCGTCAATCAGGAGAGGTGTTATCCCGCACTCAAATAATTTCTTTAGTTTGGGATATGAACTTTGACTGCGACACCAATGTTGTAGAAGTTTCGATACGAAGATTGAGGGCTAAAATAGATGATCCATTTGAAACAAAATTAATCCATACCCTCCGCGGCGTAGGCTATGTACTGGAGGCGCGAAAATGAAACCGGTCAGCCTATCGATGCGACTGGGGTTGACAGTTAGCATAATGGGAGCAGTACTAGTAGTGCTTTTAGCGATACTAGCTTTTTTAGCGCTTACTCACGAGCTTGATTCACGTGCAAAAAACAGCTTAGAAAAGAAAATGAGTCAGATTGAGCACAGTCTGCTGATGGATATCAGTACCCGTGACATGCGTTTAAAACCACACGTGCTATTAGATCAAGTACTGGGGCATGACAACCTTAACCTGACTATCTTTGATGATGATAATGTGAGTGAACCTCTCCTGAGTTTTGGCGCGGATATACCTGAATTATCTACAAATCAAGCCGGAACAGCCGCCAGTAATAAGCTATCGTACTATTCCCCAGCCGAAGAGTCCGGTATCCACATCCTCACCGCCTCTAAACTCATGAAATTAAAGGATGGTGAGTTCGTATCGGTCTTACTGTCTGTTGATCGCTCGAATGATGAAACGCTATTGAGCGCCTACCTGAGTTCGACCATCGTAGCGGTTCCACTGCTGCTAATTCTGATTGGTATCAGCGCCTGGGCGATTGTGCAGCGCGGCTTATCCCCCCTCCGGGAATTCCGTAAAGTGGCGGCCATGGTGTCGGCCCAGGATTTAAGTCATCGACTCTCCGTTGTCAATATGCCCCAAGAGCTCAGTGAGCTTGCTCACGGTATAAACTTCATGCTGCACCGTCTTGACGGCGGAATTCAACAACTATCGCAATTTTCTGATGATTTGGCGCATGAGTTGCGGTCACCGATTACGAACCTTATGGGGAAAGCTCAGGTAACTCTTTCTCGAGAACGCCCGGCAAAAGAGTACAAGGCTGTTCTAGAGTCATGCACAGAGGAACTAGGACGAGTTACCAGAATTGTTTCAGACATGCTGTTCTTAGCCCAAGTTAGTCATCCGGCCGCACTCGTACCGTTTGAAGGTATTTTACTAGAGGACGAGGCGCTAAAAGTCATCGATCTTTTTTCTCTATCGGCTGAGGAAAAGAGCGTTGTTATAACTGTCAGCGGTTGGGGCAAAGTTCTAGGTGACCGACTCATGATTCAGCGAGCAATTTCCAATCTTTTATCAAATGCTATTCGTCACTGCCCTGCAGGGCAGTCCATTGCTATAGTGATTGAAACGCAAACTGAAAAAGTCTCCCTATCAATAAGTAATCCAGGGGTAGGAATTGATCACCAGCACTTGCTCCATATTTTCGATCGTTTCTATCGTGTGGATAACAGTCGCTCACGAGCGGAAGGTGGTACTGGATTAGGGTTGGCCATTGTCCGATCCATCATGAGCCTCCATCAGGGAACGGCAGATGTCCAGAGTATGCCGGGCCATCCGACAGCCTTTCGACTTACATTTCCAAAATATAATGCACAAAGCAACCTAAAAGCCCAAATTTCAGGGGAGTGATTTTAGTAAAGCTGTAACTAAAACCACGACAAACAATACTCTAAGACCGCGAGTCCGAAAATCCATAGAGCATAGATAGCGCGGGTACTTACAAATCGCAAAGCGAGATCATCTCCCCTTGGTACATCCTGCCAGCCTCCCCAAAAAATGCGTGCAGCATTAAATTGACTATCTGCGCCGTAACACTTCGAAACAATTCCCCATAGATATCAGCCGAGCGGAGCTTGGCTTCAGGCTGAAATAAATGTACGAGAGTCGCGAATTAACATGCCTGCGACATATAGTCGCAAATACTTTGTCGTAAAACGCCCTCCTCCTGTTGACCCTGTAGCAGCTTCAGGCTTGATACTGACCACTTGAGCAATGCGCGGTTTTGAGATTTTTATGATCGAATAGTTCTACATCATTTCTTAGTCGAGCACTTAAATAAACTTCGAAATTTTATTATTCAATTCATATTACATAGGGCAGCACTACCATGCGAATGCTTGTAGTTGAGGATGAGCTTAAAACTGCCGAATACCTGCATCAGGGTTTGACTGAAAGCGGCTATATAGTAGACCGGGCGGCGAATGGTACGGATGGACTTCACCTTGCGCGTCAACAGACCTACGATTTGGTAATACTTGACGTCGATCTACCACAACTTGATGGCTGGGGTGTACTTGAGCGCCTGCGCCAAAGCAGTAACACCCGGGTCATGATGCTGACCGCTCGCGGGCGCCTGGCGGACAAGATCCGCGGCCTCGACCTGGGTGCCGATGACTATCTGGTCAAGCCATTCGAATTTCCGGAACTGTTGGCCCGGGTACGAACTTTAATGCGTCGCAGCGAACACGTTTCCGTCCCGGAGGTCTTGAAAGTCGCCGACCTGGAACTCGACCAGGGCCGCCATCGGGCCTTCCGGGGCGAGCAGCGCATCGACCTGACGACCAAGGAGTTTGCTCTGCTGCACCTTTTGATGCGCCAGTCGGGTGAGGTGCTTTCCCGCACTCAGATCATTTCATTGGTCTGGGACATGAACTTCGACTGCGACACCAATGTGGTCGAGGTTTCAATCCGCCGCCTGAGGGCCAAGATTGATGATCCTTTTGACAAGAAGCTAATCCATACCCTGCGCGGCGTTGGCTATGTACTGGAGGCCCGGGAATGAAGTCGGCAAGCCTGTCAATGCGGCTGGGTTTGGCGGTGAGTATCATGGGTGCATTGTTGGTGTTATTTCTGGCGGTTCTTGCGTTCCTCGCGCTAACGCATGAGTTAGATAAACTGTCAAAAGACAACCTGAGCGAGAAAATGCGGCAAATCGAGCACAGTCTTTCGCTGTATGAAAAACCTGTCGACATCAACATTAAACCGCACGTATTGCTGGATCAGGTGATGGGGCATGACCACCTCAACCTTACCATTTATGACCTGATAAATATGAGGACGCCGCTCTTGAAGTCAGGCTTTGGCTTGACGGACCCCAGGGTGGAGTTGAAGGCGGCAGGGTCTGCCACCGACAAGGTGTCGTACTCCCGAAGCACCGATGATCAGGGCCGGCACTTCCTGACTGCATCCAGACTGATCCGCTTGCCGAACGGTACGAATGTCGCCGTATTGCTGTCGCTTGATTGCGCCAACGATGAAGCGCTGCTCAGCACATATCTAAGCTCGACGATCATGGCCTTGCCGTTGCTGCTGCTACTTATCGGCCTCAGTACCTGGGCAGTGGTAAAACGGGGGCTCGCGCCGCTGCGGGAGTTTCGCAAGGTGGCCGCCATGATCTCTGCTCAGGACCTCAGCCATCGACTCTCGGTGGTCAAGATGCCGCAGGAGCTCAGCGAACTGGCCCATGGCATCAACTTCATGCTGCACCGACTCGACAGCGATGTTCAGCAGTTGTCGCAGTTCTCCGATGACTTGGCCCACGAACTACGAGCGCCCATTTCCAACCTGATGGGCAAAGCCCAGGTGACGTTGTCCCGGGAGAGGCCGGCCGAAGAGTACAAAGCGGTGTTGGAGTCCTCCACCGAAGAGCTTGGGCGCGTGGCCCGGATTGTCTCGGACATGCTTTTCCTGGCACAAGTCAGTCATCCCGCTGCGCTGGTCCCGTTTGAGACCATTGCGCTTGAGGATGAAGCCTTGAAGGTCATCAATCTGTTTTCACTGTCGGCGGAAGATAAACAGATCAGCGTGAGCGTTACTGGCAGGGGGTCGACCATTGGTGATCGGTTGATGATTCAGCGGGCAATTTCCAACCTGATGTCCAACGCAATCCGCCATTGCCCAGTAGGCCAAGCCATCACAATCACCATCGAAGTCCATGCCACAGACGTCTCGCTACATGTAGCCAACCCAGGCGCAGGTATTGAACCTCAACACCTACCGCACTTATTCGATCGCTTTTATCGAGTTGACACTCATCATTCGCGCGCTGAAGGAAGTACCGGGCTTGGTTTAGCCATTGTGAAATCGATCATGAGTTTGCATCAGGGCGTCGCAGAAGTTAATAGCTCCCCGGGCAAGATCACGACCTTCAAGCTCGGTTTTCCAAACATCCATGGACAAACCAGCTGGTGACACCAACCAAAGAAAAAAACAGCCCCTATCACATCAGCCGGTCATTCGCGCGTGTTACGACACACACCCATAATCGCGGCGCAGGGCATAGAAACTCTGCGCCAATAACTGCGGTGTGATGTGGTGCAGCAATGCCGTGAACTGCATGCCCTTGTTCCTTCGGGCTGCTTCACCTACACCGTCAAGTCCCATCGACGCGCAGCTGATCCGGCTCATTGTCCGGGGCGCGGGAGGCCTGTTGGTGTTTCCCTTGGCTACGTCCCTTTCCTCCACTATCTCCGCAGGGCCAGGCCCTTTGTTCGATGGCTTCTCAGGTACTACGGACGTATCCGACTTCTCAGCGACGTGAACAGCAGGGGTACGGCTTTTGGCCTTTCCTGCTCCGCCCGGTGCTTGCGCACTGGACGCAGCTGAGATCTCCCAGTTTCTGTGCGGAGGACTTCCCGACGTGCACAGGGTCTCCGACCGCGCGGGATCAGAGCATGACTGGCGTATAACGCCATGCTCCGTGTTGCCTTCTGCTTCGCTTAACAGCATCGGCATCCCGAACTCCTGATTACGCGGCTCAATGGCTGGCCCATCGGTTACCCCTGTCAACGCTTCACCCTGCATCTCACGGTGCAACATGCATGACTCGGGGTCCGGTTGATTCGCCATTTCTTACCAGTATCGAACTTTCATCGACTATCCTCCGCCAGCTTTAACTGGCGCTCAAAGCGTTTTGGGGATTCCACCTTGCGTGATTAGCCGACTGTCATTGATGCCGGTAACTCTGCACTTGCGCGTAGCATAGGCACCCACCAGGCTGATCTGACCACTATCAGGAGCCTTAGCATTCCTTCGAGCGTCAAGAATCGCGAGCTAGCGAGCAGGCAAGGTGTTAGGTCGCAAATCAGATTCCTCATCCAGGACATGTAAAAGCCACCTATCTCAACTTTGATGATGCATAGTTGTAAATGCAACAAATGGGCGAAGTAACTATTTAAAAATGGCTAAGGGGATGTGTCGCCATTTCATCAGGTGTTAGGGAGCGTCATGCAGCAAGAGTGGCTAGAAGAGCCTATCGCTAAAATAAAGGACGTCGAATCTCGAGGAGTTGAAAAGCTCGAGGCCAGACTCAAGGTTCGATCCGCAATCTTTTTTCTGGGGGTGGTGTGTCTGTCCTTGGTAGCTGTGGTGATGTGGGACGTCTGGAACTCTCGCCAGTATCGTTTGCATGACCAAAAAATCGCGATGTCGAACCTTGCGCAGACCCTGTCATCGCAAGCGCAGGCGTCGATCAAGCAAGCCGACACCGTCTTGTTCAGCCTGGTAGACCGCCTCGAAATCGATGGCATGGGCCACGACCAGTTACCCCGATTACAGCGCTTGCTCATTGCTCAGCGCAACGAGTTGGCTCAGTTGCATGGCCTGTTCATCCATGACGAAAAAGGTGAATGGGTAGCGAGTTCAAGCATGGTCACCCCATCAACCACCAACAACTCCGACCGCGAATATTTTATCTTTCATCGAGAGCATCCTGAACGCAGTCCGCATATCGGCCCTTCGATAAAAAGTCGCACCACGGGCGAGTGGGTCATCCCGGTGTCGCGCAGGATCAATCATCCCGATGGCAGTTTTGCTGGCGTGGTGGTGGCGACCCTCTACCTCGATCATTTTCTTCGGCTGTACAACAGCATCGATATCGGCGGTGACGGCGTTATCAACCTGATATCGGCCGACGCCAAAATCGTCGTTCGCCGCCCCTTCAGCGAAGCTAAAGTAGGCACCAGCGTTGCCAATGGCCCGCTCTTCACACAACTCCTGCCCAAGGGGAGTTCTGGCACCGCAACCGTTAAATCCTATGTGGATGGTGTGGAACGCGTGGTGGGGTTTCGGCGAGTCGATGAGTATCCGCTCATCATATTTGCAGCGCTCAACAAGGATGAAGTCCTGGCGAGCTGGCGACAGGAGTCGTGGCTAAGCGCGGCAATAGTTTCATTGCTGCTGGGCATTCTGGGCGTGCTTGGCTATCGGCTTATCAGGCTGATGAGGCAGCAGAATCATATTCAAAACGAATTGTTGGGCGCTCAAGACAACTTGATCGAGGCCAATCGAACGCTCGAGTTGCTGGCACTGGAGGATGCGCTGACAGGGCTGGCGAATCGGCGTCAGTTCGACCTTTTCATTCAGGCGGAAATGGGGCGTGCCAAGCGCAGCCAAGGGAACCTTGCCTTACTGATGATCGATGTCGATCACTTCAAGCGCTTCAATGATCAATACGGTCATTTGGCCGGGGATGAGTGTTTACGCACCATCGGCGCGATCATAAGAGAGAACATCAAACGCCCCGGGGATCTCGCTGCGCGCTATGGCGGCGAGGAGTTTGCCGTGGTGTTGCCGGGCACTGACTATGTGGGGGCATTTCTGGTTGCAGAGAAAATCCGCCGTGCCGTTCAGCAAGCAGGAATCGAGCATAACGAAAGCACTGAAGGCACCGTCACGGTCAGCCTTGGCGTTAGCGCCTGCAATCCTACATCCCAGGAATCACCCGACGACTTGATTGACGCCTCGGATAAGGCACTCTATGTCGCCAAAACCAGCGGAAGAAATATGAGCGTTATCGCTAACTGACTGACCAACAATGAGCAAGTGAGATTAGGAACGGCGATCCCACCGGTGGTAATCGGCGTAATTACGCAAGGGGGATCGCCAGCCGTTTACGTATAATCACCCTGCACGTATAGATAAAAGGTAGGATGTTAGTTCTAATTACAGTTGGGTTCGTCAGTGAAGGTGCGCGAGACATCGACCGCCCCCAACGCCCCCAAAGTTCGGCGACCAAGCAAGACGGGATAATTCATGTCGCCTCGATCCTTCAGTGAAAACTCTTCCTCATAAATTTTATCACCTATGCACATCGTCATCATGACTACTGGACGACGTTCAGCTCCGCCGGCGCCTCTAACCTTTACATTTCTTTCGACGCGTCGCTCGAAGAGTGCGTTACTCACCTTCTTAGTTTTGGTATCTTTGACTTTAACGTTGAAACGAACCCATTCCTCTCCATTTTTTCGGAATCGTTCCAAGTCTTTCGCATCCATCGAAGAGGTAAGAGCCCCTGTATCTAATTTTACTTTCACGGCAATATTTTCCGGTAAAAGTATTCCTTCTTCAATCCACCCGAATACCTTTTCTGGATTAGCAGGTGTTGAAAAAGCCGGCTGTGCTACAAAAGCCAAAAGCATTGCCAGCCCAGAACAACTTAAAATATTTCTGATCATTTTAATCAACCCTATTGATCGGTATCCGCGATGTAAAAACTTGCGCCCGGTTAAAATAAATGCAACTCAGTTAGTGGACCATACCCTCATGGTCGTCAGCTAGTTTGCTATGAAAGTCCGAACCTTCCATTTGGACAGTCGTATGACTGATCTGAAACTCTTCACTCATAAGCGAAGTTACTTCGGACAAAATATCTTGCTCGCTACGAGAGTTGGAGTCAGCAATAAGATGGACGCTCATTACACTTTTTCCACTGGTCAAAGCCCAAACATGCAAGTCGTGCACATTTTTGACGCCATCGATCCCATAAAGCTTCGCCTCCACCTTCTGTATATCGATGCCATCTGGAACTCCTTGAAGCAATATGTTCAAGCTTTCCTTAAGTAAGGACCACGTTCTAGGCAGCACCCAGAACCCAATACCGGCAGCGACAAGGGAATCTACCCAGTTCCAACCAGTGAAGCGTATCAACAGGGCTGCGATGATGACGCCTATAGACCCCACCATGTCGCTCCAAACCTCTAAATAGGCACCTTTAACATTGAGGCTTTCACCACTGGCAGCACTTAGCAGGCGCATTGAAATGAGGTTGACGATGAGCCCAATCACCGCGATAACCAACATGCCCGTTGACTGAATTTCTGCAGGGGCCTTAAGTCGCAGATACGCTTCATACACGATATATATTGCGACTAAAAATAACAAAACCGCATTGAATGTGGCTGCAAGTATTTCGAATCTTGCGTAACCAAAGGTCCGTTTTTTATCCGCAGAGCGCTTGGCTATATGAATAGCAACCAAGGATATCGCTAAAGCGGCCACATCCGTCAACATGTGAGCCGCGTCGGATAGTAAGGCCAGACTGCCGGTGACAAAGGCCCCGATGACCTCCGCCACCATAAAGCTCGTCGTTAGGGCGAGAGCGATCCACAACATCTTCTCATGGCCTGCGCGCACTTGGCCGTGACTGTGTCCAGAGCCCATAATCTTATTCTCCTAATAGTGACTCGAGAAACCCCCACCATCCTGGTAGTACGTTGCTACGGTCTGTTGCAGAACATAAGGACCTGTGACTACCCCAAACCGTTCCCTTAAGCGATATCCCACTTCAGGATTGATGGTGGTTTGAGGGAAATCTCAATCAAAAGCGCGAAAGCGCAGCCTTAATCGAACATCTCCTGCAAAAACGATTTTTTGCGATACGGCTGTTGCCCCTGATGCCCACCCTGACTTTGATGGCCACTCTGATGACCGCTTTGATGGCCACCGTCTCTCCAGCCGCCACCGTGACTTTCTCGTTGATCTCCATGACCATGGCCATTCCCATGTTGGTTGTAACCAGGCTGTTCTGCGGGAGGAGAACTTTGCACAGGTGAAGTTAGGTTCTGTGGAAGAAACCTGACGGCCTCCTGCTGTTGGCTGCGCTCGATGATCTTGTCGAGTTCGCCTCGGTCGAGCCAAACACCACGGCATTGAGGACAATAATCAATTTCGATGCTTTGGCGCTCAGTCATTACGAGGGCAGTATCTTTGCAGATCGGACATTGCATGATTTGATTTCCTTGTGTGGACATGTAATTGAAGAAGAAGTCGCAGCTTTCGTATCACCGACGCAATAACCGCAGGCCGTTAAATACGACGAGCAAGCTCGCCCCCATATCGGCGAAAACAGCCATCCACAACGTAGCGTGGCCAGACAACGCAAGCGTCAAAAAAACAACTTTGATGCCCAGCGCCAGTCCGATGTTTTGCTTCAAAACAGTGGCACATCGACGACTCAGGCTAATAAAATCAGCAATCTTGCGCGGGTCGTCATCCATGATGGCTACATCAGCCGTTTCAAGCGCTGTGGCAGTCCCTGCGGCCCCCATTGCAAAACCAATATCGGCTTGTGCCAATGCTGGAGCATCATTTACGCCGTCACCCACCATGCCAACAGAACCAAAACGGCGTTTGAGTTCAGCGACGGCGGCTTGTTTATCCTCCGGCATCAGGTTTCCGCGCGCATCCTGAATGCCGAGCTGCGCGGCAATGGATTTGGCTGTTGCAGGGTTGTCACCCGTGAGCATCACCGGTACGACATTCAACGCTTTCAGAGCAGTTACGGCTGCAATACTTTCAGGTCTTATTGTGTCCGCCACAGCAAAAATCGCCACTGGGCCGCTGGTGGCGCAGAGCACGATTACTGTTTTTCCTGCGTTTTCCAGCAACGACAATCGGGCCTCAAGCGCCGGCGAACATACACCCAGCTCCTCTACCAAGCGGTGGTTACCCAAGTGCCATGATTGACCGTCAATAGTGCCTTTGACGCCACGCCCGTTGAGTACACCAAAGTCCTCGACCGGCAGAGTCGAGGCGTCTGGCTGCTGTAGTTTCCATCCGCTGACCAGGGCCTTTGCCACTGGGTGTGTGCTGTGGTCATCGAGACTCGCAGCAATCTTCAAGGCCATCCCGATGGGCAGATCACCAAACGGCTCGGTATCAGTCAGTATTGGTTTGCCTTGGGTCAAGGTGCCGGTCTTATCGAGTGCGACAACCTTCAGAAGTCGGCCACTTTCAAGGTATGCGCCGCCTTTAATCAAGATGCCATGTTTGGCAGCCGCAGCCAGACCACTGACGACGGTAATTGGCGTTGAAACCACCAAGGCACAAGGGCAAGCAATGACTAATAAGACCAGCGCCTGATAGAGCCAATTGCCCCAGGTCCCACCGATCAGAACAGGGCCCAATACAGCAACCAAGAGGGCAAGTACCACTACAGCCGGGGTGTAATAGCGTGCAAACTGATCCACAAAGCGCTGAGTAGGTGCTCGTTGAGATTGCGCGTCTTGTATCGCCGACGCGATACGAGCAAGAGTGCTTTCTCCTGCTACGGCCGTCACAGTCGCTTCAACCACACCATCAGTAACGATACTGCCTGCGTAAAGAGGATCACCGACCTGCTTATCAACCGGCAGGCTTTCGCCGGTAATTGGAGCCTGATCAAGGGCCGCACGACCAGACTCGACGCTAGCATCCAAGGGTACTCGTGAACCTGTGCGAACCCGAATACGACTACCGAGTAACACACTTGCCACCGGCTGGTCTTTCCAACCGCCATCGATCATGACTTCAGCGGTTTCTGGCGCTAACGCAGTTAGCGACTTGATCGCGTTACGCGCGCGCTCCAGAGAAAGTGCTTCGATAGCTTCAGCAATAGCGAAGAGAAAAACCACCATCGCAGCTTCAGGCCATTTACCTATGACGAGAGCACCGACGACAGCCAGCGACATCAGAAAATAGATGTTCAGCGTGAAGTTCTTAATCGCAATCCAACCCTTTTTGAGGGTAGGCAGGCCAGCGCTAAGAATGGACAGAGCGGCAAGCACCATCACCGGCCAGGAGCCTTCCTGCCCAGTTGTCCACGCGATGACCTCAGCGGCGATAGCAGCCAGGCCGCTAATGGCCAGTAATCCTTTCAATTTTGCGCTCAGGGCAGGGGGAACCGCCGATGGCGCGGCACCGGCCTCAAGCAAGCTCGGCCCCATGTCCAACGCGACTAATGCGGTGACGATTGCCTGCGGATCATCTAAGCGGTGATGCACGGTCAACTCACGATTCAAGAGATTGAAGTCGAGTCGGACAATTCCGGACATGGGTTCCAGCCGGTTACGGATCAGGCGCTCCTCTGTGGGGCAATCCATTTTGTCGATGCGGTATCGAACCCTGTTGGTCCCTTCCGGAGCGGGACTACTCTTGATAATCGCAACACCTTCGGTAGCTTGCGTGCCATGAGCACAACACGCATCGGCATGATCGTGGGCATGCTCATGCTTGTGGTCGTGGTCGTGGTCGTGGTCGTGGTCGTGGTCGTGACCATGTTCTTTATGATGCTTAGGTTCAGCAGCCTTAACAGACCCATGCTGATGGTCAGATCCGCAACACTCTTCTTTCTTCTGTACGTGAAGACGGAGGACCGGCTTGAGCTTGTTTTCCTGGTTCATGGTGTTTCTACCGCAGAGGATAATTCCACCATTCAACAGCCTGTACCTACTACAGGGTCAAGCACGGAATGAAGTCTGCCGTTTCTTGTCGTGGCATGGTATGCCCCACACAGTGATTTCTATCAATCGATTGAGCGGTTGATATCCCCCTCTGCGATTCACTACGACCAAGCCATCCCATTGGAATTGTGGGACTGCTAGTGAACATCGCCTAGCCTGGTTGCTCAAGGATGGTTAATCCCGCACACAACATGACCACGATCATGGGCAAGGGCAAACCTACGTGCTGCCTACATGCATGTACTGTTCGACACGGTTGCTGTCCAGCGCTATGTCTTCGTAAACACCGGAAAAATATAGGGATGGCTGAGACGGACGAAACTTACACCGCGGAACGTCGATGACATTGCGCACCAGTGAATTTTCAGTACAGGCTCTGCGCGACGTCCAGGTCTGTTCGTACCCTTCGACCGGGTCCCATCAACACATAAACGGTGTTTTTAGTCTCGAACAGGCAATCATGGGTGAAGGAAACACCCAATGAGGTTCTTACCCAATGACCGCGAGGGAAACGTCCTTTGCTATCGTGGATAACACATAAAGCGTTGACCAAAGTAGGAGTGACTCCTCTTCTAGCAACGGCCTTTAACTGACGGGGGGAGACCGCTATATCAACCACTGTCCAGTCAGCGACCAGGCAATAGGCGCGTCCAGGGAAGTAAAATCCGACCAGAGCCAAGGCGTCTGAATGAGCTAGCTCACATCCAGGTAGTTTTTCGCCACCGGAAAGCAGTTCGGCTAGGCCCTCAAGATTCATTCGTCCCTCCGACCCTCTTCGACAATCGAGTCGAATAATCAATCACCCCAGTCAGCATAGCTGCCCGTAATGCGCCTGGAATTAACGCCGATGAACAGTACGCAAAATTTGACTCATCTCCTCGAAAGCTGATGCTTAGCCCCGTCGCTATGGTCTGATTCACCCCGCGATACCTCTGATCGCGGGCTCACGTTCTCAAGACCGACAGCTCTACGTATCCCTCGCCTCACTGAAAACCACAATTTCGATCGGTGGTGTTGCCACCTGGAGTGGCTTGCGCCAGTAACCGACGTCATGCCATTGCCCATGCTTGAATCCCTCTTTGGGATAGGTGCCAATGGGAGGAAGCCGGGGGCTCATGAATACCGATGTCTGCGGCATTGAGTAGGCGATATCGGCGTACGCGGCATAGAACCCTTACCTGCTCAAGCCGCTGATAGAGTGCACGTCCAATGCCACGTCGCTGTGCCGCTGGGTCAGTATAAACAGTGACATCCACTGCCCAGCATTACGCCTCAGAGATCATCGGATCCAGAACATTGCTGTGTCGTTCCATAAAAATCTGCTAGAGCTTTGAATTGGACGCGATCATCTCCATGTATGCATTGCCACCCATGGGAATATCATAACCTGGTGGCCCTTCCCATTGCCGCGAGACGCCAGTATTTCTAAGCATAACTTCACCATCAATACCTTCCTTAACCATGTTGTCTAAATCCCACTCGAAGTGATTTATCAACGCCTGACACGCCACATGAGGTACTGTAGTCAATAATTTTAAGGTGGAGCTGTTTGGGGGTAACTTAAGCCTCGCGATCTCCGACATCGTCCATATCAATCTCCGTAACCGGAAATGCCAAAGAGATTCTAGATGAAGCTCAAGTTGTTCTGACACCAACGGAAACGACTTACGAGTCGCACGCTCCCTACTTACTTTTCGCGGCAAAAGTGCAAGCATGTTACTGATATTTACTCGAACCTGCTTTTGGGTGACTCGGTACAAATTCTCCACGCCTTCTTTAAGAATTTTTGCGTATTTTTCGTCCTCATCGCTCACCACCGACTCAACACTATTCTTCTGTTTTACATCCTTTGTAATTTCACTCAATAACCAGTCCTTATCGTTTTCGTTGAGCCAACGTGTTGCTTGATAAGCATTGACCCAAAGATAGTCCATGCCAATACCTGGCTTAACTTCAAGTAGTATTGAAATTTTTTCTCGATAAGCCTTTTTTTTACTTTCTGGCAAAGCTCTCTCTTTAAGACGGGCCATCGGTTTTTCCGAACTAGTAAGTAGAGACTCTTCTGCCAAGCATTTCTCGAATTTTTCTGCACTACCAAAAAGATGGAGCGATATTAGAAGGTGCCGCGCCAATGGCATGTCGATTTGACCTCTTGTTGTCGATAGTCTAATCCATTGACGTCTGATCCCAGCTGCGTACGCTAGGTCAATTTTAGAAATAATTTCATCGCCGAACCTATCACGAATACTGCTGAATAATTTAGCAGTACCAATTTGATCTCCATAATTAAACCCTTGCTTCTTTGCTTGACGCCGATAACAGGCAGCCAAAACCTTATAATCCACCGATGGCAGATTGCGTTGCAGAATATCATTTACAAAAACTGCATACTCTCGCTCCTCATTTGAGGCTAGTAAACGGTTCGCAGGTTTAACAGCGTTCCACCCACAAACACAATCGTCGGTCAAAATAGGTAACAATCTGTTCTTACGATAGAAAGGGTGAGAACAATTAGGGCAAGATTGAAGAAGTTCTTCACCGTGCCGCCAGCAGGCTGTAACGCCCGGTAAATGATGAGCTCGGTGCCAATATGCGTAACCTGACTCTATGAGGTCGGCCTGCACACAGGCTAAGCAAATCTTGGCTCTGCTATTCTTAGTGCCCTCCCACCTCGGCACTCGAGCAACATCAGACAAAACTCTGTCCAGATCCTTAGAAGGGTCTTTTGATAACCCTATAAAAGGCTTGTATGCAGGAAAATAAGTATTAATTTCAAGCAATTCATTAAAATTGCTTTCTTTAACTCCAGGTAATCGAGACGCAAGGCTCCCTAATTGCTTTGGTATAATCGAAAGTTGAAATGGGGCAACGCCAAAAAGATCACGAAACGTTTCTGCCTCGGTTTTGTTTCCGGACAAAAAATGGTACCTCGTAATACGAGATAATAGTGTCTCGTCTGGCATCGATATTGGGAAAAAAAGAATACTGGACATGAGTAGCCGACTTTCTAGCGTGGGTTCTGGTAGGACGCGAATCCTGTGAAGGAAGTACTTTTATCACATATCACCCTGTACCCAGGCAAGGATTTTTATGAACGCAACACAGTAGCGAACAGCCACCAACCACTACTTTAAAAAATCAGCCGTTTTTATTCGGTGTCACAATATAATACCGAACACATATAAATACCCTCCGTGTATTGCTTCGCCAAAAACTCACACAGCGAATCTACGCGTTGCTCATTGACGGGGCTTCTGGCGACGGCGTTACAGAGCAATATCCATACGAGAATCAGAATGCCGTCCTCCTGTGCGCGGTTTTCTGATACACGCTGTTCGATATATCGATGATTGAGTAATTGGTTTGCCGTCCAGTTTTAGCTTACGCTCGGCCCAGCTCAAACGCCTCCTATGGAATGCATCCAGGGTTTCGCATTCGGCTGCCAGGGCAGCTGCACAGTACGGCAGTTTATTGAGCTGCTTTTCAAACCTAGATAACACATGAAGCTCTCTGCCTATTTTTGTCCTTGAGATAAGGACAGGTTTACCTGGGAGCGTTCGTAACCTTTCAGCGCAGTGAACAACTTCGTTGGCGAGTTTAAGGTCGAGATCTTTGAATCTTTCGATCTGCTGACCACACGGTCGATGGGCTTTACCTGGCTCTTGTGTAAGCTGGGACAGCCATTCCCGATCATTTCGATGAAGCCACACATAATCTCGACACTCATGAGCTAGGCGAGCCCTGTAATCACCCCCAAATCGATTCCTCCTATCACCCAGCTGTTTTGAAAGCCTCGCCTCTTTCCATCGGCCTGGTCCATCCGGAATCGCGCGTATCGTTCGGTAAACGCACGTAACCGAGTTCCCCGTTTCTGACGCTATGGTCTTCGCATCAGCCCCTGAGAGTGCCCGCATCCAGATCGCTTCAGATGCCTCACTCATATACTCATTGGTGCGTGAGCGATGAGGTTGAGGTTCGTTGCCAGCGCGTCGACTAGGAGTCTCGGTATTGGCTGTTCGGTTAAGCGACTCGGTAATAGGCCCGTTCTGCCGCAGGAACGTTTCCATGTCGACCTTCAGCGCGCAGGCCAGCAGGATGAATTTCAGCGGATGATGTGTGGACCTCGGCTTACGCAAAAGCTTCATAACCCAGGCCGCCGGTATATCCGCAGACGATTTGCTCAATATCGAGTACTCCCCTGAGGAGGGGAAAGCCTTAAAGAACGCAGACATGTGCCGCGCCAATCTGCCTAAATGCAGCCGACCAGAGCAGGAAGCCAGCTCCAGGGCGATAGCACTATCCAAAAGCACTGAACGAATAGCATGTGGACATAGTGGAGGAACATCAGTCTCAAGCACCCACAGTGAACGCTGCGCTATTTCGTGCAGTGCTTGTTGTAGATCTTGAGGAATGTTCAACGAAATGGAGTGGGACTGAACGTCTTCCTCATCCGGTAAGTGCATCCGTCGAGAATTTCGGCTCAACCAGCGGTAATCAAGGAACCTCAGCAGGGTTCCATGGTGGGGACAGATCAAAACGCCTGGAAGCTGATGCACACGGTGCCAGTACGCAACTCCCACACAGGCCATGTCCTGGTCGATACAGTCGAAGCAAAATCGCACTCTCGAAGCGAACTCGAGTCGACTCGCAATCAACCCCAACCTTAGCATCAACCCCTCGCCGTTTCCCGCCATCAAGGTATTGGCGTCGTCCACCTGTTGCTGGGTCAAAAAAGGCTCGTAGTAGGGCAGCAGCGTATGGCGCTTTATCACTTCCGCTAACGATAGACCCGTGCCACTCGGCAGCGCCTCGGCAAGCTCAGCTAGTCGACATGGAAAAGCCACGTTCTGCGAGAAGAAGTTTGCGGACTGCGCTCCATCGAAAACTGCTCCGCAGCTACGTAGGCCACAGAGGCGGGCGTATCTTGAAAGGACGCTGTGAAGCGTCTCATCGGGGAATACGGCCGGAAAGAAATGGAATTTGAGCCCCATTTCGTCACCTTTTATTCACCCCTTCCGATACAACGGAGAGAACTCAAACAGATCGCTGTTTATCCAACCGGCGCTCTTTAACGCCTCAATGGAGTTTTCACTTTCACTTAACGCCTGTGCCTCTGACGTCTCAACCGCCACCGCCGCAGGCGGCTGCGATTTGACTGCGTTAACGGGCGCCGCATTCGGCTTTGGGGCACTATTGTCGCTGCGACTGATGACACTGCGCAGCAATGCCAGTCGCTCCGGCCGAGCCAAACCATCGAACGCCATCATGTCGCTTAGTTGGTCTTCAATCGGAAGCAAATCGTCGAACTGCCGCATCCGTTTAGGATCTCGGCTTCGCAGGGCGGACAAAGCTGGCTTCAATATCTGCATCTTGGTGTTGCTCACCAACGCGATTGTCTCGGCGGTAACGCATTCCGAACCACTCTGGATCGCATACCTCTGACTGAGCACCAAAAGCTTCACCAAAAAGTCGGTGACGCCTTGTGTATGCTCATACAGCGCATCAAACACCTCTTCGGTCAGTTCGACCGGCTGCTGGTACCACTGATAGCTCCAGAGGTTTTCAACGAGCATTCGCCATTCGTCATCGTCCTTCTCAAAGCGTTTAAATTCTAGAACCCCGACGCCGCAGCAACGTCGTGCGTTACGCATGACGTCCGAAAATAGGCTGATCATGGAATTTGTCCCGATAAACACCACGGGAATGCCGATGTTGTTCACAAGATGGAGGAAGAAATTCAGCATGTTGTCCTTGCCCCCAGTTTTCGCCAGGTGCAGGTTCTGAAGTTCGTCGATCAGCAGAGCTCCGATGAAAAATGTACTCGCAACCTGCTCCATTTGTTGCAACGAGTCATTGATGTTCCGAGCCCGATACCGCTTGTAGTAATCCTCATCACCCAACGCTCGCCCAACCGCATAGAAGAATTGCTGACAGAAGCCTGCCAGCGACCCATCTCGGGGGCAGTCAAGCTTGAGCCAGGTGATCTGGGTATGAACGAACTGCTTTCCTTCATAACGCTCATGTCGGATCGTTTGAGGGTAGAGACTCAAAATGGCTTCGAGGGCGGTGGACTTCCCAATGCCACTAAGGCCAACCAGACTGAACGTTTCGGCAGTGGACTTGAATCCATCGTGGTAGCGCTGTGCACCCGAAAGCGAGTGTAGATGTCTGACAGTGTCTGGAGAAGTCGGGTTACGTCCGACGTACCCTCGTCGGATCAGCAAGGAAAATACGGACTCCAGATCCATGTGGACCATCAGAGGCTGAACCACCGTCCTCAACCGGTCGATACAATGGATCCGAGTCGAACGGTCAAGGGTGAGCTCCTCTGAATCAACAGGACGGGGAAAATTCGAAATCAGTTGGACTGCTACCTCTTCTGAGAAGATAGGTGGCAGCGCTTCGATGAGCGGATTGCCCGCGTAATCCACGATCGCCTGCTTGGTGTAGCTTGCGAAAACTTGGGCGCCTTTCATTAGTTTTGTCCTGGGCGGAGTCGTTTGAGCATATCGATGACCTGAGCGCTGCGAGGGCCGGCAAAGTTCTCGGAGCGCTCTGGGGCGGTCTCTGCCTTCTGCGTAGGTGGGTCAATCCTCACACCCTCTGGCACATGGGCGGTCTCCCGTTCCTTGAGGCGTTCAACAGCGCGGTTCTCACGAATATTCCCAATCATCTCGGCCTTGGTCGCAGGGGCAGGCTCTTCCTTTCGCTCAGCCATCGCACCACTGACGATTTGATTAACCTCCTCTAGAAGCGAAATCCGACTCTCCAACTCAGCGCGTTTATGAGCTGGTGGAGCCTGGCGGTAAGCTTCGAGCAGGTCGAAAATTTCATCGGATCGATAATCAGCATACTTGCTGTCAGACTTACGCAAATCGCAACGGATGAACTGTTTGTTGTCTCCCCGGATCCAAATATGTGCTGAGGAATTTGGGTCATACCAACACTCTATAGACCAAACCCCACGGCTACGGGCTTTCGCAAACCAGTTGTTCTCGATCGCTGCATCACAGACATAGTGCATCCCTCGGAATAACACACCACCCTTTTGCACCGTTGCTTGCTCGCGCGGAAGCAAATGGAGATAGACCAGTTCGTCGGGATGATTATTTGGTTCGACGTGGCCATTTTCCATCGCCCAAGTCCAAATACCTACCGGCGTCGGATCGACACCGTCGCTCATCATCTCTTGAGTGAGCCTGTCGGGCTGCCGGTTGAAGCGGTTATAGTGAAGGACGCACTGGATGATGATCTTAGTGAACTCTTTCATGCTCAGCGTCGCGTCGAGTCGGTAATCTCGCTCGCCACGCTCCTTCTCCCTGGCCGCTACGCCACCTGGAAGCCACCTGATGCCCGTCAGATCGTTCAGGATACCGAACCGGCTCTCCACCATCGACTTCCAGTCCGGCCGGTAAGGCGGAGCGATTCCCAGCTCGATTTTCAGTCCAGTGGCAAGACCTTCAGCTGCTTTCCCCAACATCTCGCCTCGATCGGCGTAGATGTGATGTGGGAGGTGATGACAGGCCCATTCCTCGGGATCGATTGTGACCCCGTTGGTAGCGCAGAACTGAACCTTCGAAGTGAAAGCGTTGAACAGCGCTTGCCTGGCTCCGTTCCAGCTCGGCCCCTCCAACCCGATGTAGAGACCGACGATCATGCCGGAAAAGCTATCGATGACGACGTACACCACCGGCCGTCCAATGAGCATCCGTCTGGAGTAGCCGTTCACGAGATAAATGTCAGCAATGGTGGCATCGATCTCAAACTGATGGCAGGGACCGCGAAGCCAGTCACGCACGGTTCCAGAAAGGGGGCGGCAATCTTTTAGCCACTTTCGCATTCCCTTACGACCGCGTTCAGTTTCAACTTCGTCGAAATATTGCTTTCCCCAATAATCAAACTGCCTGAAGGAAGGAATTTCCGAATCGGGTAGGAGGCGACCACCCGATTCTGGATTTTTCGACAGGTCTTTCGCTGTGTAGAACCTCCTGAGCATCTCGACATAGGCGCTGGTTATCGTAGAAGTCTTATCTCCCACGAATAACGAGTAACCGACACGGATACAGCGCTTATCCACGGCATCAATTAGCTTGGTCGGCGAAACAGCAATGCCTTGGTATCGTGGTTTCCTGCCCGGAGGTTTTGCAGGATCATACTTGCGCACAGGAACTCCGACGCCCGCGTAGTTTTTCAAGAACGCATTTCGAACCTGGCCATTGATCCAGTAACGGTACAGAAGTCGATAGATACTCTTGCGCTGCATGCCAAGCTCAACAGCTCTAGCACCCACCATTCGCCCCATCTCACCGGGAGCAAATATCTGACCTGGGTAATCTGAGTCGATCAGGGGCGCGATGATGTTCCACTTTTCATCCCTTTCCCGCTTCTTTTTCTCATCCAGGTCATCCTCTAGTACTAAGAGAAACTCAGGTGTAACAATCTTGGCTGGTTTCGTATCGCCTGCTATGACGGAGCCGCGAAGCTCTTCCAAGCCCAAACCAATCGGTTGGCGGGGCGGGTCCGTTAATTGAATCAAAACCACCGCATCGTATCGCTCATTGAGATACAAGACCCTAACGATGCCCGGCACGACCGAAAACTCAGTGACCGGTTCGAAATAATCATTGACTTGGACTTTCATGATAAACCCTCCGCCGCCAGTGAAATTTTTACGGGGTTTTCGATGATTTCAAAGGTTGGTAGTGGTGCAGTCA
The DNA here is from genome assembly GCF_058792515.1 of Pseudomonas sp. MT92. Classification (NCBI taxonomy): domain Bacteria; kingdom Pseudomonadati; phylum Pseudomonadota; class Gammaproteobacteria; order Pseudomonadales; family Pseudomonadaceae; genus Pseudomonas; species Pseudomonas sp. MT92. The sequence continues at coordinate 32,277 of NZ_JBXAFA010000023.1, read as the reverse complement.
TTTGAATGGGAGTATCAACCAAATCTACCTTGATCGACTTGGCCCATATCAGGTGATGATATAAAGCCCGAGAATCTTGATAGGAAATAAATAAACGTGCGGAAATCTTTCGCAGACTTTCAGCAGTACTCCATGGGTACGGACGGCAGCTAGCTAAATGCTCCAGAAAATCTGAATGTAATGAGGGCTCTGCCAAGGCGCGCGGCAGCTGAGCGAATTTCCTTAGCAAGCCTAAATTCTTGATCAAGTCGGGACTAAACATTTCTTCAGTGACAATGGCCCAATCAACGTGTTGACCAGTCCAGAAACGCTTTTCGACCTCAAGTTTTTCCAGCGTTCTCCTGGCTTGTTTGCCTTCGAGGTCGCTGCGGTATTTGATTGTGCGGGCTACGGATTTAAAGCTTCCATCGGACTTTTTGATTGTTAATACAAAATCCGTGGTCATAACGTAAGGAAGTACTGTCTTCGGATACCTGGGGTATCTCACTCCGATAGAGCTAGCGATTGCTTGAGCACTTTCACGCGGCAACAATGGATACTGCTCGCGTATATCCACAACATCTTCCGAAAATTCACATACCAAAAAATAGGCGCGTTCTAGGTCAGAAAAGAGGTGATGGAGGCGATCGATCTTCACACCTTGGATCTTGTGGGAGCGTCCTCTCGAAGGCACATCTTGAACGCGCAGCCACGGCAGATAACTGGCACCAGCTCCGCTACCGAATCCATTCGTAATGTGCCGCTGAATGTCTAACTCTGACGAAAACCTACGACCGCGCAATGCTACCTCCTTCGTCCGCCGGGACCGCCTCTTCCTCGCCCTGAAAAAATAGTTATAGGAAAAAATCGTTCACCATTTGCCGATGGCATAGCGCTTTTTTAGCCTACTCCCGGAGCGAAACGAAGCGAAGAATCTAGACCGATGGCTTAGCCCAAAAATGGAAACCCCCGTAAATACGGGGGTTTAGGCTTTGTGTCAATCTATGTTGTGTCGTGTCAACCTTTATTGTTTTGTGTCAATCTTTATTGTTAGAAGCCAAAGGACTCGAACAGTTGTGGATAACTTATTCCACAGTCACCGACTTGGCTAGGTTGCGTGGCTGGTCAACGTCGGTGCCTTTCAGCACGGCCACGTAGTACGACAGCAGCTGCAGCGGAATGGTGTAGAGGATCGGCGACAGGATGTCGTGGATGTGTGGCATGTGTACGACGTGCGTTCCTTCACCGTTGGTCATGCCTGCCTTTTCATCCGCGAAGACGATTAGCTCGCCACCACGGGCGCGGACTTCCTGAAGGTTGGACTTCAGCTTTTCCAGCAGCTCGTTATTCGGTGCCACGGTCACGACTGGCATGTCGTTATCCACAAGCGCCAACGGACCATGCTTCAACTCGCCAGCCGGATAGGCTTCGGCGTGAATGTAGGAAATCTCCTTGAGCTTGAGCGCCCCTTCCATCGCTACCGGGAATTGCGCACCACGCCCGAGAAACAGGGTGTGATTTTTCTCGGCGAACAACTCAGCGATTTTCTCCACGGTGCTGTCCATGGCCAGCGCTTCACCGAGACGGGTTGGCAAGCGACGCAACTCTTCGACCAGCGTTGCTTCTACGCCTTTGCTCAACGTGCCGCGAACCTGCCCCAGAGACAAAGTCAGCAGCAGCAAGCCGACCAATTGCGTGGTGAAGGCTTTGGTCGAGGCCACGCCGATTTCGCGACCGGCCTGGGTCAGCAAGGTCATATCGGATTCACGCACCAGCGAGCTGATGCCGACGTTGCAGATTGCCAGGCTGGCGAGGAACCCCAACTCCTTGGCGTTGCGCAGCGCGGCCAGAGTGTCGGCGGTTTCGCCGGATTGGGAGATGGTTACGAATAGCGTGTCCGGCTGCACCACTACTTTGCGGTAGCGGAACTCACTGGCCACTTCGACTTGGCACGGAATACCGGCCAGCTCTTCAAGCCAGTAACGAGCGACCATGCCAGCGTGATAACTGGTGCCACAAGCGACAATCTGTACGTTGCGAACTTTGGCGAACAACTCGGCCGCTTGTGGACCGAATGCCTGCACCAGGACTTGAGTCTGACTCAAACGCCCCTCCAGGGTGCGCTGTACAACGGACGGTTGCTCGTGGATTTCCTTGAGCATGAAATGACGGAACTCGCCTTTATCGGCCGCTTCTGCGCCATCACGGTACTGCACGGCTTCGCGCTCGACAGCCTTGCCGTCAACGTCCCAGATCTGCACGCTGTCGCGACGAATTTCGGCGATGTCGCCTTCTTCCAGGTACATGAAGCGGTCAGTGACCTGGCGCAGTGCCAACTGGTCGGACGCCAGGAAGTTTTCACCCAAACCCAGGCCGATCACCAGCGGACTCCCGCTACGGGCAGCGACCAGGCGATCTGGCTGGCGAGCGCTGATCACTGCCAGGCCGTAGGCACCGTGCAGCTCTTTGACCGTTGCCTTGAGCGCGACGGTCAGGTCGTGCAGGTCCTTGAGTTTGTGGTCCAGCAGGTGCGCGATCACCTCGGTATCGGTGTCCGACGTAAACACGTAACCCAGGGATTTGAGTTGTTCACGCAGGGCTTCGTGGTTTTCGATGATGCCGTTGTGCACCACCGCCAGGTCACCGGAAAAATGCGGATGCGCGTTGCGCTCGCACGGCGCACCGTGTGTCGCCCAACGGGTATGGGCAATACCCAGGCGCCCCATCAATGGTGCTTCAGCCAACGCCAGTTCCAACTCGCTGACTTTACCCGGACGACGCAGGCGTTCGAGTTTCGCGTCGTTGGTGTAGACCGCCACGCCGGCACTGTCGTACCCACGGTATTCCAGACGCTTCAGGCCTTCGACCAGGATGGCGGTGATATTACGTTCTGCGACTGCGCCGACAATTCCACACATGCTATTTCTCCTGACTGATAGCGGCGCAGATCAACGTGATGCCGCGCGCCTGAATCTGATCCCGTGCCTCAAGCGGCAGGCGATCATCGGTAATAAGGGTATGAACACTGCTCCAGGGCAGTTCCAGATTGGGAATTCTGCGACCGATTTTGTCGGCCTCCACCATGACAACCACTTCTCGGGCGACTTCAGCCATGACCCGGCTCAGTCCAAGTAATTCATTGAAGGTGGTTGTACCGCGGACCAGATCGATGCCATCAGCTCCGATGAACAGCTGATCGAAGTCGTAAGAGCGCAATACCTGCTCGGCAACCTGACCCTGAAAGGACTCGGAATGCGGATCCCAGGTCCCACCGGTCATCAACAGCACTGGCTCATGCTCGAGTTCGCTCAAGGCATTGGCCACATTCAGTGAGTTGGTCATCACCACCAGGCCCGGTTGTTGACCGAGTTCCGGGATCATCGCAGCGGTAGTGCTGCCGCTGTCGATGATGATCCGCGCATGTTCGCGGATTCGTGTCACCGCAGCACGGGCAATGGCCTGTTTGTATTTGGAGACCGGCTGACCGATATCGGCCACCAGCTCCTGGGGCATGGTGATCGCACCACCATAACGGCGAAGCAGCAGACCGTTGCTTTCAAGGGCTGCCAGATCCTTGCGAATCGTAACTTCGGAGGTTTCGAAGCGCTTGGCCAACTCATCCACACTGACTTCGCCTTGCTCATTGAGTAAGGCAAGGATGTTGTGGCGACGCTGAGGTGTATTGCGCTTCGACATAATTCAGTAAGTTTCGTTTCGAAAGATAACGTAACCAATCAAAACCTATCGGCGAAACTTCGTCAAGCTGTGCAAAGAAAATTTATCTGTGGATAAAACACAAAGGATCGCAGTCTGCTTCAACATCTACAGAATATTAATATTGCCCTGTAGGCGCTGAAGCAGGCTGCGATCCTTAGATTTCAGCGATCTGTGGATAACTTAGCTCTTCTTGATTTTCTCGGGCCGCTTCCAGCCATCGATATTCTTCTGGCGCGCACGGCCCACGGCCAACTGTGCGTTATCCACATTCTGCGTAATGGTCGAACCGGCCGCAGTGGTTGCACCGGAAGAGATATCCACAGGCGCGACCAGCGAATTGTTGGAACCGATGAACACATCTTCGCCCAACACGGTTTTCCATTTGTTGGCGCCATCGTAATTACAGGTGATGGTGCCGGCGCCAATATTGGTACGCGCACCGACCTCGGCATCCCCCAGGTAAGTCAGGTGTCCGGCCTTGGCGCCTTCGCCCAAGTGGGCGTTTTTCAGTTCAACAAAGTTACCCACATGCGCCCGAGCTTCCAGCACCGTACCTGGGCGCAACCGTGCGAATGGACCTGCATCGCTGCCTTCACCCAGAATCGCGCCTTCGATATGGCTGTTGGCCTTGATCACCACGCCTTTGCGCAAGGTGCTGTCCTTGATCACGCAGTTAGGACCAATCACCACGTCGTCTTCGATGACGACATTGCCTTCGAGAATCACGTTGATATCGATCAACACGTCACGGCCGACGCTGACTTCTCCTCGGACGTCGAAACGAGCAGGGTCTCGCAGCGTCACACCCTGGGCCATCAAACGACGACCGGCACGCAGCTGATAATGACGCTCAAGTTCAGCCAGCTGTTTGCGGTCATTCGCGCCCTGCACTTCCATAGCATCCTGAGGTTGCTCGGTCGCCACCACCAATCCGTCGCTCACTGCCATGGCGATGACGTCCGTGAGGTAATACTCGCCTTGGGCATTGTTGTTGGACAGTCGGCTCATCCAGCCACCCAGGCTTTCGAAGGGAAGGGCCAGAATGCCCGTATTGCCCTCAGTGATTGCGCGCTGGGCTTCAGTGGCGTCCTTCTGCTCAACGATAGCGGTAACGTTACCCGCCGCATCACGCACGATGCGGCCATAACCGGTCGGATCGTCCAGGTTCACGGTGAGCAGGCCCAGTTGCTGCGGCCCAACCTTCTGGAGCAGTCGTTGCAGGGTTTCCACTTCAATCAATGGCACATCACCGTAAAGAATCAGCACGGTGTCGGATTTGATAAAAGGGACCGCTTGGGCCACCGCATGGCCTGTGCCGAGTTGTTTGTCCTGAAGAACGAAATTCAGGTCATCCGCAGCCAGACGCTCACGCACTGCGTCGGCTCCATGGCCAATCACCACGTGAATGCGTTGTGGATCAAGTTGCCGGGCGCTGTGGATAACATGGCCGAGCATCGAGTTGCCGGCGATCGGGTGCAGAACTTTGGGCAACGCCGAGCGCATACGCGTGCCTTGACCGGCGGCGAGAATAACGATTTCAAGAGACATGACTGGCTACCAATCCTGGGTGGTCAGCGGCTGCGACCATAATGGTGAACATCAGAAAAGAAAAAAGGGTAGCCGAGGCTACCCTTTTTTATCAATCACACAACAAGCGAGGCCTTAGTGGCCGAACTTCTTGCGGATCTGCTGGACGGTGCGCAGCTGAGCTGCAGCCTCGGCCAGACGTGCGGCAGCAGAACCGTAGTCGAATTCCGCGCCCCGCTCATGCAAGGCCTTCTCGGCAGCCTTTACGGCTTCCTGAGCGGAGGCTTCGTCCAGGTCGGCAGCACGTTGCACGGTGTCGGCAAGAACCTTGACCATGTTCGGCTGAACCTCGAGGAAGCCACCGGAGATGTAATACACCTCCTCTTCCCCGTTCTGCTTGACCAAGCGGATCGGACCTGGCTTCAGATTAGTGATCAGCGGCGCGTGACCCAGAGCGATACCAAGATCACCCAGTGCACCGTGCGCAATCACCATCTCGACCAGGCCGGAAAAGATTTCCCCTTCCGCGCTGACGATATCGCAATGGACTGTCATAGCCATGATTGCCTCAACCTAAATTAGCGCCCGTTGCCGGGCGCTGGGATTACAGTTTCTTGGCTTTCTCGATCGCTTCTTCGATGCCGCCAACCATGTAGAACGCTTGTTCTGGCAGGTGGTCGTAGTCACCGTTGAGGATGCCTTTGAAGCCAGCAATGGTGTCTTTCAGGGAAACGTATTTACCCGAAGCACCGGTGAAGACTTCAGCCACGAAGAACGGCTGCGACAAGAAACGCTGGATCTTACGAGCACGGTTTACCAACTGCTTGTCGGCTTCCGACAGCTCGTCCATACCCAGGATCGCAATGATGTCCTTCAGTTCTTTGTAGCGCTGCAGCACGTACTGAACACCGCGAGCGGTATCGTAGTGGTCGTTGCCGATCACGTTCGGATCCAGCTGACGCGAAGTCGAGTCCAGTGGGTCTACCGCTGGGTAGATACCCAGGGAAGCGATGTCACGGGACAGAACGACGGTGGCGTCCAAGTGGGCGAAGGTGGTCGCTGGCGACGGGTCAGTCAAGTCGTCCGCTGGTACGTATACGGCCTGGATCGAAGTAATCGAACCTTGCTTGGTCGAAGTGATGCGCTCTTGCAGTACGCCCATCTCTTCAGCCAGGGTCGGCTGGTAACCTACTGCGGAAGGCATACGGCCCAGCAGTGCGGATACTTCAGTACCGGCCAGGGTGTAACGATAGATGTTGTCGACGAACAGCAGAACGTCGTTACCTTCGTCACGGAACTTCTCGGCCATGGTCAGGCCGGTCAGTGCTACGCGCAGACGGTTTCCCGGCGGCTCGTTCATTTGACCGTAAACCAGTGCCACTTTGTCCAGAACGTTGGAGTCCTTCATCTCGTGGTAGAAGTCGTTACCCTCACGAGTACGCTCACCCACACCGGCGAACACGGAATAACCGCTGTGCTCGATGGCGATGTTACGGATCAGTTCCATCATGTTTACGGTTTTGCCTACACCGGCACCACCGAACAGACCAACTTTACCGCCCTTGGCAAACGGGCAAACCAGGTCGATAACCTTGATGCCGGTTTCCAGCAGCTCGTTGCCACCGGCTTGTTCTGCGAAGGTTGGCGCAGGACGGTGAATGCCCCAGCGCTCTTCGGTGTCGATTGGACCTGCTTCGTCGATCGGGTTGCCCAGAACGTCCATGATCCGGCCCAGGGTCGCTTTACCGACTGGTACGGAGATGGCTGCGCCGGAGTCGACGACGTCCAGACCACGCTTCAAGCCCTCGGTGGAGCCCATCGCGATGGTACGAACCACGCCGTCGCCCAGCTGTTGCTGAACTTCCAGAGTGGTTGCGGCCGCGCTTTGAACTGTCAGCGCGTTGTAGATGCTCGGTACGCTGTCGCGTGGAAATTCCACGTCGATAACGGCGCCGATGATTTGAACGATACGTCCGCTACTCATAGCTGGATCCTCTGAATATTTGAACCGTTAAACCGCGGCAGCGCCGCCGACGATTTCCGAGATCTCTTGGGTGATCGCAGCCTGACGCGCCTTGTTATAGACCAGCTGCAAATCGCTGATCAAATCACCGGCGTTGTCGGTAGCGTTCTTCATCGCGATCATCCGCGCAGCTTGTTCAGCCGCGTTGTTCTCGACCACCGCCTGGTAGACCTGCGACTCCACGTAACGGACCATCAAGCCGTCGAGCAGCTCCTTGGCATCCGGTTCGTAGAGATAGTCCCAGTGATGCTTGAGTTCTTGATCCGGGGTTGCCACCAGCGGAACCAACTGCTCCACGGTAGGCTGTTGTGTCATGGTGTTGATGAACTTGTTGGATACCACGGACAGGCGGTCAATACGGCCGTCCAGGTAGGCATCCAGCATCACCTTGACGCTGCCGATCAGATCATTGATCGACGGCTCTTCACCCAGGTGGCTGATAGCTGCAACGACGTTACCGCCGAAGTTACGGAAGAAAGCCGCACCCTTGCTACCAACTACACACAGATCGATCTCGACGCCGTTTTCGCGGTTTACCGCCATGTCCTTGACCAAAGCCTTGAACAGGTTGGTGTTCAAGCCACCACACAGACCACGGTCACTGCTCACTACGACATAACCGACGCGCTTTACTTCACGGTCGATCATGAACGGGTGGCGATATTCCGGGTTAGCGTTGGCCAGATGACCAATAACCTGGCGGATGCGCTCCGCATAAGGACGGCTAGCAGCCATGCGCATTTGTGCCTTGCGCATTTTGCTGACCGCCACTTTTTCCATGGCGCTGGTAATCTTTTGCGTGCTTTTGATGCTCGCAATCTTACTGCGAATCTCTTTTGCGCCTGCCATGTAACACCTATCAGGTTAGCAAGCGGGAGCCTTGCGGCTCCCGCTGCGGCTTACCAGGTTTGGGTGGCCTTGAACTTCTCGATACCGGCTTTCAGGCCGCCATCGATTTCGTCATTGAAGTCACCCTTCACGTTGATCTTCGCCATCAAATCGGCGTGATCGCGGTTGAAGTAAGCAATCAGCGCTTGTTCAAAGCTGCCGATCTTGGCGATTTCGACGTCAGTCAGGAACCCACGCTCAGCGGCATACAGCGACAGCGACATGTCGGCGATCGACATTGGCGCGTATTGCTTCTGCTTCATCAGCTCGGTAACGCGCTGACCATGCTCAAGTTGCTTACGGGTCGCTTCGTCCAGGTCAGACGCGAACTGGGCGAATGCCGCCAGTTCACGGTACTGAGCCAGAGCGGTACGGATACCACCGGACAGCTTCTTGATGATCTTGGTCTGAGCGGCACCACCCACACGGGATACCGAAACACCGGCGTTCACTGCAGGACGGATCCCGGAGTTGAACATGGCCGATTCCAGGAAGATCTGACCGTCGGTGATGGAAATCACGTTGGTCGGAACGAACGCGGAAACGTCGCCAGCCTGGGTTTCGATGATCGGCAGTGCGGTCAGGGAACCGGTTTTGCCGGTCACTGCGCCGTTGGTGAACTTCTCTACGTACTCTTCCGAAACGCGGGATGCGCGCTCCAGCAGACGGGAGTGGAGATAGAACACGTCGCCTGGGTAAGCTTCACGGCCTGGTGGACGGCGCAGCAGCAGGGAAATCTGGCGGTAAGCCACTGCTTGCTTGGACAGATCGTCATAAACGATCAGCGCGTCTTCACCGCGGTCGCGGAAGTATTCGCCCATGGTGCAACCGGAGTACGGTGCCAGGAACTGCAGTGCAGCCGATTCGGAAGCACTGGCAGCAACGATGATGGTGTTAGCCAGTGCACCGTTTTCTTCCAGCTTGCGAACCACGTTGGCAATGGTCGATTGTTTCTGACCGATCGCTACGTAGACGCAGAAAATGCCGCTGTCTTTCTGGTTGATGATCGCGTCGATCGCCAGAGCGGTTTTACCGATCTGACGGTCACCGATGATCAGCTCACGCTGGCCACGGCCGACAGGGATCATGGCATCGACAGCCTTGTAGCCAGTCTGTACAGGCTGGTCTACCGACTTACGCCAGATCACGCCTGGAGCAACTTTCTCGACCGCATCGGTCTCGGTGTTGTTCAGCGGACCTTTGCCGTCAACTGGGTTACCCAGTGCGTCGACAACGCGACCCAGCAGTTCCTTACCAACCGGAACTTCCAGGATGCGGCCGGTGCACTTGGCGCTCATGCCTTCAGCCAGAGACTGGTATGCGCCCAATACAACGGCACCTACGGAGTCCTGCTCCAGGTTGAGTGCCATACCGAAGACGCCGCCCGGAAACTCGATCATCTCGCCGTACATGACGTCGGCCAGACCGTGAATCCGCACGATGCCGTCAGATACGCTGACGACAGTGCCTTCGTTACGGGCTTGGGAGGTCACATCGAGCTTGTCGATGCGGCCCTTGATAATTTCACTTATTTCGGAAGGATTGAGTTGCTGCATTGCTCTGCTGCCCCTTCAAACTCAAGATTTCAATGCTTCGGCCAGTTTCGCGATTTTGCCGCGAATCGAGCCATCGATAACCAGGTCGCCGGCGCGGATGACAACACCCCCAATAAGGGATGAATCTTCCTCGACTTGCAGGCGCACTTCCCGGTTGAGTCGTGCACTGAGAACCTTGGCGAGTTTGTCTTGCTGTTCTTGGTTCAATGCAAAAGCACTGGTCACTTCTACGTCTACCGATTTCTCCTGCTCGGCCTTGTACAGGTCGAACAGGTTGGCGATCTCCGGCAGAAGCAGGAGACGGTCGTTTTCGGCAACGACGTGGATGAAATTCTGTGCCTTGGCATCGAACTTGTCGCCGCACACGTCAATGAACGTGGCGGCCTTTTCTGCGCTCGTCAGTCGCGGGGCCTTGAGCACGCGCTGCATGGTGTCGTTTTGCGACACCGCTGCTGCCAGGCCGAGCATGGCTGACCAATTGGCCAGTTGCTGGTGGGCCTGAGCGTGCTCGAAGGCCGCCTTAGCGTAAGGTCGGGCCAACGTGGTCAGTTCTGCCATGATCGCCCTCGCTTAGATTTCAGCAGCCAGTTGGTTAACCAGCTCTGCGTGCGCGTTTTGATCGATTGTGGCACCCAGGATCTTCGCGGCACCGCCAACGGCCAGGCTACCCACTTGGGCGCGCAGCGCGTCTTTGACGCTATTCAGCTCCTGTTCGATCTCGGCCTGAGCCTGAGCCTTCACACGGTCAGCTTCGACGCGAGCCTGTTCACGGGCTTCGTCGACGATCTGAGTACCGCGCTTCTTGGCTTGCTCGATGATTTCAGCTGCCTGAGCTTTCGCTTCGCGCAGTTGTTGACCCGCTTTCTCTTGGGCCAACTCCAGGTCGCGAGCTGCTCGGCTGGCAGCGTCCAGTCCATCCGCGATCTTCTTTTGACGTTCGTGCAGTGCCGTGATGACCGGAGGCCATACGAACTTCATGCAGAACAGTACAAAAATCAGGAACGCAACGGACTGGCCAATCAGGGTCGCATTAATGTTCACGCCAACACCTCGCAGTTACGTTGTCCATCACACCAAATTACTCGGAAGATCCGAGTAATTAGCCAGCGATCTGACCAACGAACGGGTTCGCAAAGGTGAAGAACAGAGCGATACCAACACCGATCATGGTTACGGCGTCGAGCAGACCGGCAACGATGAACATTTTAACTTGCAGCATTGGAACCATTTCTGGCTGACGCGCTGCGCCTTCCAGGAACTTGCCGCCCAGCAGGCCGAAACCAATTGCGGTACCCAGTGCGCCCAGGCCGATCAACAGTGCAACAGCGATAGCGGTTAGACCAACTACAGTTTCCATCTTTCCTCCCGACTTTTACGTCGTATGGTTTAGGTTTTTTAGATTAAAGCGGTAAAACAAATCGTTTCAGATGCCCCGTGAGGAGCACCCTCCCGTTTGACCGGGAGGGACATCAGACTAGTCGAGACTGGTCTTAATGGTTTTCTTCGTGCGCCATCGACAGGTAAACGATGGTCAGCATCATGAAGATGAACGCCTGCAGGGTGATGATCAGAATGTGGAACACGGCCCACGCCCACTGCAGAACTACGCCCAGGCCACTGAGCCAGAGCAGACCGCTGCCGAACATCACGGCGATCAGAATGAAGACCAGCTCGCCGGCGTACATGTTGCCGAACAGACGCAGAGCCAGGGAGATCGGTTTTGCGATCAGGGTCACGAACTCCAGCAGGAAGTTCACCGGGATCAGCAGGGCCTGAACGAAGATGTTCTTGCTGCCGAACGGGTGCAGGGTCAGCTCGCCGATGAAGCCGCCGAGGCCCTTGACCTTGATGCTATAGAAAATGATCAGTGCGAAAACCGAGAACGCCATACCCAGAGTTGCGTTCGGGTCGGTGGTCGACACGGCGCGGAACGGGATGTGGTGGTCGCCGGAGATCAGGATGGCCAACTGAGGAATCCAGTCGACCGGTACCAGGTCGACGGCGTTCATCAGAAACACCCAGACGAAGATGGTCAGTGCCAGCGGCGCAATCACCGGGCTACGGCCATGGAAGCTGTCTTTCACGCTGCCATCGACGAATTCGACCAATACTTCAACGAAGTTTTGCAAAGCCCCTGGCTGACCGGAAGTCGCCTTCTTGGCCGCCATGCGGAAAAGAAGAACGAAAATCAGACCCAGTGCGACCGACCAGCCGAGAGTATCGACGTGGAAAGCCCAGAAGCCCATTTCCTTGGCTTCTGCTGCGGTGTGGGCAAAGCCCCAGCCGCCGGTAGGGTGCTGACCGAAAGTCAGGTTCTGCAAGTGGTGCTGGATATAGCCCGAAGCGGTTGTTTCTGCCATGGTTGCCTCAAACGCCCTAAGGTCTCGAAAGTCTTGTTCTCATCAGCAGGGGCGCGAACCAGCTGACCAGTTGGGTCAACACGAAGACGCCGAATACAGCTAGCGGCGCCAATGGCTTCACACCTGCAAACGTCAATGCAAAGAGCACTGCCGTCAAAATCAGTTTGCCCGCCTCGCCGGCATAAAAAGACCGGACGATGGCTTGAGCTGCTCGGGCGCCGGAAAACCGAAATGCCCTGTGAGCGAAATAAACATTGGGCAGCAAGGCTATCAGGCCTCCGCAAAGTCCCGAGTACCCGGCAACGACTCCATACCATTGCCAGAGCGCCAAAGCAGCAATGAGCAAAATGACAAATTGAGCCATTAACACCGGAAAAACTGCCAATCGATGGAACGGCAAGCGGTTTGGCGTGCGGGTTTCCATCACTATTGCTCTCCAATGGTCGGCTGCCGAAATGCAACAACTTGGCATAATTTGTGCCGACAAAATGCGCGCAGAGTATAGGGGCGGTTCAGCACCTATTCAACTATCAGGTAGTGATTTCCGACTGCGCGCTACATGAGGAAATGTTTCAGCGAATATGAGCGAGTACACCTTGTAGCTCATCCAGGGAGTTGTAGCCAATTACCAACTGCCCTTTCCCCTTCTTACCGTGGCGAATCTGCACCGCAGAGCCTAGGCGCTCGGCCAGACGCTGCTCCAGACGAGCGATATCCGGGTCCGGTTTTACCGGTTCAACAGGCTCCGGTTTACCACTCAACCACTGGCGAACCAGTGCCTCAGTTTGGCGCACAGTCAGCCCGCGTGCGACAACATGTCGCGCCCCTTCAACCTGTTGATTGTCCGGCAAACCGAGCAAAGCGCGTGCATGCCCCATTTCCAGATCACCGTGAGACAACATCGTCTTGATGACTTCCGGCAAAGAAATCAGGCGCAACAAATTGGCCACCGTCACTCGGGATTTGCCCACAGCTTCGGCCACTTGTTGCTGGGTCAGCTGGAATTCCTGCTGCAAACGCTGCAGGGCTACCGCTTCCTCGATCGGATTGAGGTCTTCGCGCTGGATGTTCTCGATCAGCGCAATGGCGATCGCGGTTTCGTCCGGTACATCGCGGACCATTGCCGGGATCGTTTCCTGACCGGCCTGCTGGCTGGCTCGCCAACGGCGTTCACCGGCGATGATTTCGAAGCGCCCCCCCCCGATCGGGCGCACCACGATCGGTTGCATGACGCCCTGGGCCTTGATCGACTGCGCCAGCTCTTCGAGCGCCTGTGCATCCATGTCGCGGCGAGGCTGATACTTGCCACGCTGGAGCAGATCCAGCGGCAGATGTTGCAGCTCGCGTTGATCGGCTTGTATCGCTTGTTCTTCCAGCGCGCTGACAGTCGGACCACTCAGCAGTGCATCCAGTCCACGTCCGAGACCTCGTTTCTTGACGGCCATGGGGATTCCTTAAGTTGGCTGGGCAGCGGCGATGCGTGAGTTTTTGCGTTGACGACGAACCATTTCGCCCGCCAGAGCCAGGTAGGCAACGGCGCCACGCGATGATTTGTCATACGCCAGCGCCGGCATGCCGTAGCTTGGGGCTTCGGCCAGACGGATATTGCGTGGAATGACGGTCTCGTAAAGCTGATCACCGAAGTGTTCCTTGAGCTGTGCCGATACATCGTTCATCAGGCTCAGGCGCGGGTCGTACATCGTGCGCAGCAGTCCTTCGACCTTGAGATCGGGGTTCAGCAACTCGGCGATACGCTTGATGTTATCCACAAGGTCGCTCAACCCTTCCAGCGCGAAGTACTCGCACTGCATGGGGATAATGACCCCATCGGCCGCGACAAGTGCGTTCAGCGTCAGCATCGACAGCGACGGCGGGCAGTCGATCAAGATGTAATCGTAGTTTTCGCGGATCGGCGCCAACGCACTGCGCAGGCGGCTTTCCTTCATCTGCATTTCCAGCAGAACCACTTCGGCGGCGGTCAGGTCGCGGTTGGCCGGCAACAACTGGTAACCACCGTGTTCGGAGAAATGCATGGCCTGGGCCAGGTCGCATTCACCAATCAACAGGTCGTAGACCGAGTTTTCCAGACCGTGTTTATCCACACCGCTTCCCATGGTGGCGTTGCCCTGTGGATCGAGATCGATCAGCAATACCCGGCGCTTTGTCGCGACCAGAGATGCTGCGAGGTTGATGCAGGTGGTGGTCTTGCCCACACCACCCTTTTGGTTCGCTATCGCGAATACCTTAGCCATTCTTGCTTGTGTTCCCAATCATGCCGTGCGGCGCAGTATCAGCAGATGGCGTTGGCCTTGGCAACCGGGTACGGCCAGGGCGTGTTCGCTATCGAGGTGGAAGTCTGCCGGCAATGCTACCAGCTCATCGGCGGGATGAACGCCCTTCATTGCCAGCCAACGTGTTTCGGTGTCGCCGAGGTGGCGAGTCCAGTTTGCGAAGTTCTCCATGCTGCTGAACGCCCGGGAAATGATCCCGTTGAATGGCTGTGCAGGCTGGAAGGCTTCGACACGACTGTGGATAACTTGCAGGTTATCCAGTTTGAGCTCGAGTTTGACCTGGGTCAGGAAGCGGGTTTTCTTGCCATTGCTGTCCAGGCAGGTCACTTGGGACTCTGGAAACAGGATCGCCAATGGAATGCCCGGCATACCGCCGCCACTGCCCACATCGAGCCAGCGACCGTTTTCGATGAACGACATCACGCTCAGACTATCGAGCAAGTGCCGGGACACCATTTCGTCCGGATCGCGCACGGCGGTCAGGTTGTAAGCCTTGTTCCATTTGATCAACAGGGCCAGATATCCCAGCAGCTGCGCGTGCTGGGTTTCAGTCAGAGCGACACCAAGCTGGCGAGCACCTGTGGATAACTCTTCTGCATGTTGCGAGGTGACCAACGAACTCAAGCGCTTTGCTCCAACTGACGGCCCGCGCCGCGTTTTTTCAAATGAATCATCAACAGCGAAATGGCTGCCGGCGTGACGCCCGGAATACGCGAGGCCTGACCCAAGGTTTCAGGGCGGGTCGCGCCGAGCTTGCTCTGGATTTCTTTGGAGAGACCGGAAATGTTCGTGTAATCGATATCCACAGGCAATTTGGTGTCTTCACTGGCCCGCAGACGAGCGATTTCATCCTGTTGGCGATCAATGTAACCGGCGTACTTGGTCTTGATTTCGACCTGTTCGGCGACCTGTGGATCTTCTGCACCCCCACCGGTCACGGCGATCAGACCGGCGTAGTCGATTTCCGGACGGCTCAAGAGGTTCAGCAAGTTGTATTCGTGGGTCAGCGGAGTGCCGAATTTTTCCGCAATCGCATCACCTTGCTCGGTACCCGGACGTACCCAGGTGCTTTTCAGGCGCTGCTCTTCCAGTTCGATGCTTTCGCGTTTTTTACAGAAGGCCGCCCAGCGCTCGTCATCCACCAGACCCAGTTCGCGACCTTTTTCGGTCAAGCGCAGGTCGGCGTTGTCTTCGCGCAGGATCAAACGGTATTCGGCACGAGAAGTGAACATCCGATACGGTTCTTGAGTACCGAGAGTAATCAGGTCATCGACCAGCACACCGATGTAGGCCTCATCGCGACGCGGGCACCAGGCATCTTTTCCTTGCGCACGCAGTGCTGCGTTGGTTCCGGCCAGCAAGCCCTGGGCGCCGGCCTCTTCGTAACCGGTGGTGCCATTGATCTGTCCAGCAAAGAACAGACCGCCGATCACCTTGGTCTCCAGGCTGTATTTCAGGTCCCGCGGATCGAAGTAGTCGTACTCGATGGCGTAGCCCGGACGCACGATATGCGCGTTTTCCATCCCACGGATCGATTGCACGATCTGCAACTGCACATCGAACGGCAAGGATGTGGATATCCCGTTCGGGTACAGCTCGTTGGTGGTCAAGCCTTCCGGTTCGATGAAGACCTGATGGCTTTGCTTGTCGGCAAAACGATGGATCTTGTCTTCGATCGACGGGCAGTAACGCGGGCCGATGCCTTCGATTTCACCCGCAGCGGAATACATGGGCGAACGGTCGAGGTTCGCAGCGATGATTTCGTGGGTGCGCGCGTTGGTGTGGGTAATCCAGCAACTGACCTGTTGTGGGTGCTGCTCTTTGGAGCCCATGAACGACATCACTGGAATCGGCGTATCGCCGGCCTGCTCGGTCATCACCGAGAAATCCACAGACCTGGCGTCGATACGCGGCGGCGTTCCGGTTTTCAGGCGACCGACACGCAGCGGCAACTCACGCAGGCGTTGAGCCAGGGCGATCGACGGCGGATCACCGGCTCGACCGCCGGAAAAATTTTGCAACCCTATGTGGATAAGTCCACCGAGGAAGGTACCGGTGGTCAACACCACGGAATCGGCGAGGAAACGCAGACCCATTTGCGTGACAACACCGCGCACTTGCTCCTGCTCGACGATCAGATCGTCCGCAGCCTGTTGAAATATCCACAGGTTCGGCTGGTTTTCCAGGATTTCGCGCACTGCCGCCTTGTACAGAACCCGATCCGCCTGAGCGCGGGTTGCGCGCACCGCCGGGCCTTTGCGGCTGTTCAACACGCGAAACTGGATGCCGCCTTTATCGGTAGCCATGGCCATCGCGCCGCCGAGGGCGTCGATTTCCTTGACCAGGTGACTTTTGCCAATACCGCCAATAGCGGGGTTGCAGCTCATGGCACCGAGGGTTTCCACGTTATGCGTCAGCAACAGGGTTTTGACCCCCATGCGTGCTGAGGCCAGTGCTGCCTCGGTACCGGCATGACCGCCGCCGATGACGATCACTTCAAAACGGGAAGGGAAATCCACCACGCACCTCGTGCCTGCTTAAGTAGGTAATTCAGGAATAGTTTGAGCTCAGGTTTTCGGACCTGGTCGACAAGTATAGGGACTTCGTCCTTCCTAAAGAACCCTTTGCACAAAATTTAACCAGCTGTGGAGAAGTCGGAGTTATAGAAATTAAAAAGAGAGAAATTTATTAAATCTTTGTTTTTATGTTTATTTCTACTGACCGACCTTTCTGTGGATAGATTGATACAGGCCTTTATTTTCAATGTGTACAAAGATTCAAAACCCTGTGGTCATGTGCCAAGGAGGCCCTTGGATAACCGGTGTAAGCCTGTGGATTAAAGTGATGGTTATCCACAGAGGCGGTTATCTTCAGTTTTGAGGCCCTGTTATCAACTGCCCTTAGCGGCGGTTATTCACAGGGCTTAATCCACAGAAAACTGCGGATTGAAGGAATCCAGGGCGCAGAAAATCCGCCTGAGCAGAAAGAATTCCGCTCGGCATAGCAGGCTGGTGTGAAAAAGAGAGGGAACAGACAGGCACGAATGGCCTGTCTGTGGACAACGAGGTGGCTATTTACCGATGCAGAAGCTGGAGAAGATCCGGCCCAACAAGTCATCGGAGCTGAAGGCGCCAGTGATTTCGCCCAAAAATTGCTGAGCCAGGCGCAAATCTTCGGCGAGCAATTCCCCAGCGCCCGCCAATGTCAGTTGAGCGCGACCGTGCTCGAGGGAAGCACTGGCATGTCGCAATGCTTCGAGATGTCGCCGGCGTGCGCTGAAGCTGCTTTCCGAAGTCTGTTCGTAACCCATGCAGGCTTTGAGGTGATCACGCAGCAGCTCCAGTCCTGCGCCGGCGGACTTGGCGCTCAAACTGATGGTGACATGGCCATCGTCACTGATATCCAGGGCGATCGTTTCACCCGTGAGATCAGCCTTGTTGCGGATCAGCGTGACCTTGGCCGGATCGGGGCGGGTCTCGAGGAATTCCGGCCACAATGCAAAGGGATCAATAGCCTCCGGGGCCGTTGCATCGACGACCAGAAGCACGCGATCAGCCTCGCCAATGGCTTTCAATGCCCGCTCTACCCCAATCTTTTCCACATGATCGTCGGTGTCACGCAGTCCCGCGGTATCGACTACATGCAGGGGCATGCCATCGATGTGGATATGTTCGCGCAGGACATCACGAGTAGTGCCGGCAATTTCGGTGACGATTGCCGCTTCACGACCCGCTAGGGCATTGAGCAGGCTGGATTTGCCGGCATTCGGTCGACCGGCAATCACGACCGTCATGCCGTCACGCAACAATGCGCCCTGCCCGGCTTCGCGCATCACGGTGGATAACTCGTCACGAACTTTGTCGAGCATGCTTAGCACGTGGCCATCGGCTAGGAAGTCGATTTCCTCTTCCGGGAAGTCGATCGCGGCTTCGACATAAATCCGCAAGCCGATCAGTTGTTCGGTGAGGTTATGTACACGTGCCGAAAACGCACCCTGCAGGGAACGCAGAGCATTTCGCGCCGCCTGAGCCGAACTGGCTTCGATCAAGTCAGCAATGGCTTCGGCCTGGGCCAGGTCGAGTTTGTCGTTCAGGAAAGCGCGCTCACTGAATTCACCCGGCCGCGCGAGGCGACAGCCCATCTCCAGGCAGCGCTTGAGCAGCATATCCAGAACAATAGGACCGCCATGTCCCTGCAGTTCCAGGACATCTTCGCCAGTGAACGAGTTGGGTCCTGGGAAATACAGCGCGATGCCTTGATCCAGCACCTCGTCATTGGCGCCGAGGAACGGCCCGTAATGAGCAAATCTTGGCTTGAGCTCACGACCACTGAAGGCCTTGGCTGCAGCGTTGGCCAACGGCCCGGAAATGCGGACAATGCCAACGCCTCCGCGACCTTGGGCGGTGGCGACGGCGGCGATGGTTTCACGAGGAGCGCTCATAAACCGGTATCCAGACAAAAGTGACAGATAGCAAAACGCCCCACTAGGGGGCGTCTTGAGTGGTTATCCACAGTGTAAGTCAGGCAGCCGCTTTGGTAGCTGCTTCGATCTTACGAGTGATGTACCACTGTTGGGCGATGGACAGGCAGTTGTTCACTACCCAGTACAGCACCAGAC
Source organism: Pseudomonas sp. MT92 (assembly GCF_058792515.1). Classification (NCBI taxonomy): domain Bacteria; kingdom Pseudomonadati; phylum Pseudomonadota; class Gammaproteobacteria; order Pseudomonadales; family Pseudomonadaceae; genus Pseudomonas; species Pseudomonas sp. MT92. The sequence goes on along the minus strand of NZ_JBXAFA010000023.1, from coordinate 13,318 downwards.
CAGCCGGGAACCACAGGAAGAAGAAGGTGAAGATGATTGGCATCAGCTTCATCACTTTGGCCTGCATCGGATCCGGAGGAGTCGGGTTCAACTGCTGCTGGATGAACATGGTTGCACCCATGATGATCGGCAGAATGAAGAACGGGTCCTTGATCGACAGGTCAGTAATCCACAGCATGAACGGCGCTTGGCGCATTTCAACGCTTTCCAGCAGAACCCAGTACAGGGAAAGGAAAACCGGCATCTGCACGAGGATTGGCAAGCAACCACCCAGCGGATTGATCTTCTCTTTTTTGTACAGCTCCATCATGGCTTGCGACATTTTCTGCCGGTCGTCGCCATGTTGTTCCTTCAGCGCGGCCAGTTTCGGAGCCACTGCACGCATACGCGCCATGGATTTGTAGCTGGCGGCCGACAACGGGAAGAAAATCCCTTTGATCAGCATGGTCAGGAAGATGATCGACCAGCCCCAGTTACCCACAATGGCGTGGATATGTTGCAGCAGCCAGAAGATCGGTTGGGCGATGAACCACAGGATGCCGTAGTCAACGGTCAGTTCCAGACCTGGGGACAACTGCTTCAGCACAGCCTGGCTTTTCGGACCGGCGTACAGAACAGCGCTGGTTTCAGCCTTGGCACCTGGCGCAACGGTCAAGGACGGACCGGTGAAACCAATGATGTAGTTGCCTTTGCTGTCTTTACGGGTCTGGACGACGTTGTTTTCGCCCTTGGCCGGAATCCAGGCAGTCACAAAGTAGTGTTGCAGCCAGGCTACCCAACCGCCGGTCACGTTTTCTTTGAGTTGCCCTTTGTCCATGTCCTTCATGGACACTTTCTTGTACGGCTCGGAACTTGTCCACAGGGCGGCGCCCAGGTAAGTCGCAGTGCCGGTGGCGGTGCTGGATGACGGATCGGAGCTGGCATCACGCTTCAGTTGCGCGAACATTGCACCGGACCAAGGCTGAGTGCTCTCGTTGTCGATCAGGTAGGAAACGGTTACGTCATACAGGCCGCGTTTCAGGGTGAAACGCTTGATGTAGTTGACGCCATCCTTGCTGAACTTCAGGTCCACGACCAATTGGTCCTGACCGTCAGCCAGTTGATAGATCTTCTTCTCCGAGGAGTAAACCGGACGACCGGCAGGACTTGCGTCCGGGCCGTTGCTGCCGATCAAGCCACTCTGAGCCAGATAAGTCCGCTCGTTGCCGTTATCGAACAACTGGAATGGAATTTCCGGATGGTCCTGGCGACGTGGATACAGCGGCAACTTCAGTTGGGCGACATCACCACCTTGTGGATCGATGGCCAGATCGAGCACATCCGTTTTGATCTGGATGAGGTCGGTGCTCGCCGCTACCGGAGTTTCGGCAGGTGCGCTGGTATCGTTTGCGGCGTGCGGAATGTCGTCACTGACGGACGCTTTATTGCCAGTTGCCGTATCCGGGAGGCCCGGTGCGGAAGTACTGGAAGCAACATTCTGAGTCGGCAGGGCAGCCTGGCCATAGTCCTGGTTCCATTTAAGAACCATAACGTAGGACACGATTGCCAGGGCGACGATCAGGATCGTGCGTTTGATATCCATGATTACTCGGCCATCGAAGAAGAACGGGAGGTAGGGATAGGTGGAACCGGGTCATAACCACCGGGAGTCCACGGATGACAGCGACCTAAACGACGAAAGGTCAGCCAGCCACCGCGCAGAAGGCCATGATTTTCAATGGCTTCTAACGCGTAGCAGGAACAACTGGGGTAGAAACGACAGTGATTGGCCATCAGGGGACTAATGGCATAGCGATAAAACTGGATCGGAACGAGTGCCAGTTTACGCATCTGGACTGTCTACCCCTACAGTTTCGGTTTTGACTGCTGGTACCGGCGTGCTGCGTGCCAGTCGTTTCCAGAGCTTTCCGAAATGCTGAATCAATTCGGGGTTTTCTACGTCACCCAAACCTTTGCGCGCGACGATAACAATGTCCCAACCGACCAGTGAATCCTGGTGCAGGCGAAACGATTCGCGCATCAGACGTTTGAGGCGATTGCGCTCGACGGAGAGCTTTACGCTCTTTTTCCCGATAACCAGCCCAAGACGGGGGTGATCAAGATCGTTGTTGCGCGCAAGGAGCAGGAGATTTTTCCCCGGAACCTTGCCGGTAGGGGAGTCAAAGACTGCCTTGAAATGCCGGGGAGTAAGCAGACGCTTTTCCCGACTGAAGTCCTGACTCACCTCCAGTGCCGGATTATCAAACGGCCAGACGCGCACGACCTTTGGCGCGACGACGCGACAGGACGGCACGACCGTTCTTGGTAGCCATGCGAGCACGGAAACCGTGGGTACGAGCGCGTTTGATAGTGCTTGGTTGGAAAGTACGTTTCATTGTCGTGTTACCTGGTTCGTCCACAACGGGCCGGAATGGCCCCCGTTTTAAGAGACCGGGGATTCTAGAGAAAGCAAGCCTCTAGGTCAATTTCCAACCAACGTTTCCTTATAAATAGATCTCCGGACGTTTTGCGGAGCGACCGCCCTTAGCCAAACATAAAATTAAAGAAGGAAAGTATTTAAAGCTTTTCTGTAAAGCTTATAAAAGCTAGGGCCACGGCCATCTGTGGATAACTGGCTTCAGCCCTTTTAACACCTGATGTACAGAGAATGACAACTACAGTGGAAAACCGTGTTCAGCCTGTGCTGCACTGTCGGATAACCTGTGTGCGAAAGGGCGTCTTATCCACAGGCAGGTTATCCACCGAGTTTCCGCCCCAGTTGTGCAATGAGCTCAGACCCGGTTATCCACAGACCTTATGCACAGACCATTGGTCGTCTTTTTTGCGTATAAAGCGTTGATTCTTCTTGGCCGGTGATCAAGCTTCATGTGGATAAGTCAGCGTCTGGTCGCTACAATGGCCGCTTGTTTTTGCCTCACCGGCTTTCAACTTAGGGGATATCCGTGTCAGTGGAACTTTGGCAGCAGTGCGTGGAGCTATTGCGCGATGAGCTGCCTGCCCAACAATTCAACACTTGGATCCGTCCACTACAGGTCGAAGCCGAAGGCGACGAGTTGCGTGTCTATGCGCCCAATCGTTTCGTGCTGGACTGGGTCAACGAAAAATACCTGGGCCGCGTCCTGGAGTTGCTGGACGAGCATGGCAATGGCATGGCGCCAGCGCTTTCCTTATTAATAGGCAGCAAACGCAGCTCGGCACCGCGTGCCGCGCCGAATGCTCCGCTGGCGGCTGCAGCATCCCAGGCTCAGGCTGCGGCTGCACCGGTCAGCACACCACCGCCGGCATTGGCACCGACCAAGCGTGCGACGCAAAAAGTCGCCGAAGTTACTGAAGAAGAGCCTTCGCGCGACAGCTTCGATCCGATGGCGGGCGCCAGCTCCCAGCAGGCACCGGTTCGTTCCGAACAACGCACCGTGCAGGTCGAAGGCGCGCTCAAGCACACCAGCTACCTGAACCGTACCTTCACCTTCGAGAACTTCGTTGAGGGCAAGTCCAACCAACTGGCCCGGGCCGCGGCCTGGCAAGTGGCGGACAACCCCAAGCATGGTTACAACCCGCTCTTCCTTTATGGCGGTGTCGGTTTGGGTAAAACCCACTTGATGCACGCTGTGGGTAACCATCTATTAAAGAAGAACCCGAACGCCAAGGTTGTGTACCTGCATTCCGAGCGCTTCGTGGCTGACATGGTCAAGGCCCTGCAACTGAACGCGATCAACGAGTTCAAGCGCTTCTACCGGTCGGTGGATGCATTGCTGATTGACGATATTCAGTTCTTCGCCCGCAAGGAGCGTTCCCAGGAAGAGTTTTTCCACACCTTCAACGCTCTGCTTGAAGGTGGCCAGCAGGTCATTCTCACCAGTGACCGCTACCCTAAAGAAATTGAAGGCCTTGAAGAGCGCCTCAAATCCCGCTTCGGCTGGGGCCTGACGGTAGCCGTCGAGCCGCCGGAGCTGGAAACCCGTGTGGCGATCCTGATGAAGAAGGCCGACCAGGCCAAAGTCGAACTGCCCCACGATGCGGCGTTCTTCATTGCCCAGCGCATTCGCTCCAACGTCCGGGAACTGGAAGGCGCACTCAAACGCGTGATTGCCCACTCTCACTTCATGGGCCGCGACATCACCATCGAGTTGATTCGCGAATCCCTCAAGGACTTGTTGGCGCTGCAAGATAAACTGGTCTCTGTGGATAACATTCAGCGCACGGTCGCCGAGTACTACAAGATCAAGATCTCCGACTTGCTGTCCAAACGCCGTTCGCGTTCGGTCGCCCGTCCACGCCAGGTCGCCATGGCGTTGTCCAAGGAACTGACCAACCACAGCCTGCCGGAAATTGGCGATGTGTTTGGCGGTCGCGATCACACGACGGTTTTGCACGCCTGCCGCAAGATCAACGAACTTAAGGAATCCGACGCGGACATCCGCGAGGACTACAAGAACCTGCTGCGTACACTGACCACTTGATGAACACCAGCGCAGCTTATTAAGGCAAGGGACTAGACCATGCATTTCACCATTCAACGCGAAGCCCTGTTGAAACCCCTGCAACTGGTCGCAGGCGTCGTCGAGCGCCGCCAGACCTTGCCGGTGCTCTCCAACGTGCTGCTGGTTGTCGAAGGCCAGCAACTGTCGCTGACCGGTACCGACCTGGAAGTCGAGCTGGTCGGTCGTGTTCAACTCGAAGAGCCTGCCGAACCAGGTTCCATCACCGTGCCTGCGCGCAAACTGATGGATATCTGCAAAAGCCTGCCGAACGACGCGCTGATCGACATCAAGCTCGACGAGCAGAAGCTGGTGGTAAAGGCCGGTCGTAGCCGCTTCACCCTGTCGACCCTGCCGGCCAACGATTTCCCGACGGTCGAAGAAGGTCCGGGTTCGCTGACCTGCAGCCTGGAGCAAAGCAAATTGCGTCGCCTCATCGAGCGCACCAGTTTCGCCATGGCCCAGCAGGACGTTCGTTACTACCTCAACGGTATGCTGCTGGAAGTCTCTGCCGGTGTCATTCGCGCTGTCGCCACCGACGGTCACCGTCTGGCCATGTGCTCGATGCAGGCCGACATAGGTCAGCCGGATCGCCATCAGGTCATCGTGCCGCGTAAAGGTATCCTTGAACTTGCCCGACTGCTGACTGAACCGGACGGCATCGTCAGTATTGTCTTGGGGCAGCACCACATTCGAGCCACCACCGGCGAGTTCACCTTCACCTCGAAACTGGTCGACGGTAAATTCCCGGATTACGAACGCGTTCTACCCAAAGGCGGCGACAAGCTGGTACTCGGTGACCGCCAGGCGCTCCGCGAAGCGTTCAGCCGCACCGCGATTCTGTCCAATGAGAAGTACCGCGGTATCCGCCTGCAACTGGCGAATGGTCAGTTGAAGATCCAGGCTAACAACCCGGAACAGGAAGAGGCGGAAGAAGAAGTCGGCGTTGAATATAACGGTGGCTCCCTCGAGATCGGCTTTAACGTCAGCTACTTGCTCGATGTGCTGGGCGTAATGACTACCGAGCAGGTTCGTCTGATCTTGTCCGACTCCAACAGCAGTGCGCTGGTGCAAGAGTCCGACAACGACGATTCGGCCTACGTTGTCATGCCGATGCGTCTGTAATCATGCTCAGCAGAAGCTAGATGTCCTTAAGTCGCGTCTCGGTCACCGCGGTGCGCAATCTGCACCCGGTGACCTTCTCCCCCTCCCCCCGAATCAATATTCTTTACGGCGCCAACGGCAGCGGCAAAACCAGTGTTCTGGAAGCCATACACCTGCTGGGGCTTGCCCGTTCGTTTCGCAGCACCCGCCTCTTACCGGTCATTCAGTATGAGCAATTGGCGTGCACGGTGTTCGGGCAGGTCGAGCTGGCCGAGGGTGGGCATAGTGCGTTGGGCATTTCGCGCGACCGCCAAGGGGAGTTTCAGATCCGCATCGATGGGCAGAACGCTCGTAGCGCAGCTCAGCTCGCGGAAATCCTGCCATTGCAGTTGATCAACCCTGACAGCTTTCGCTTGCTGGAAGGCGCGCCGAAGATTCGTCGACAGTTTCTCGACTGGGGCGTGTTCCACGTGGAACCCCGTTTCATGTCCACCTGGCAGCGCTTGCAGAAGGCCCTGCGCCAGAGAAACTCTTGGCTGCGGCATGGTACACTTGACGCCGTTTCGCAAGCGGTTTGGGACAGGGAGCTGTGCCAGGCCAGCGCTGAAATTGATGAATACCGCCGCGCTTACATCAAAGCCTTGAAACCAGTCTTTGAACAGACCTTGAGCGAACTGGTTGAGCTCGAGGGCTTAACGCTCAGCTATTACCGGGGTTGGGACAAGGACCGTGAGTTGAGCGCTGTGCTCGCCGGGTCCCTTCAGCGGGATCAGCAAATAGGGCATACCCAGGCCGGACCACAACGCGCTGATTTGCGCCTCAGATTGGGCGCTCATAATGCCGCGGATATATTGTCCCGCGGCCAGCAGAAGTTGGTGGTCTGTGCATTGCGGATTGCCCAGGGGCACCTGGTCAGCCAGGCCCGTCGCGGTCAGTGTATTTATCTGGTGGATGACTTGCCGTCCGAGCTGGACGAGCAGCACCGCCGCGCGCTTTGCCGCTTGCTGGAAGACTTACGCTGCCAGGTGTTTATCACCTGTGTAGATCACGAATTATTGAGGGAAGGCTGGCAGACGGAAACGCCAGTCGCTCTGTTCCACGTGGAACAGGGCCGTATCACCCAGACCCTCGACCATCGGGAGTGAAGGCATTGAGCGAAGAAAATACGTACGACTCAACGAGCATTAAAGTGCTGAAAGGCCTGGATGCCGTACGCAAACGTCCCGGTATGTACATTGGTGACACCGACGATGGCAGCGGTCTGCACCACATGGTGTTCGAGGTGGTCGATAACTCGATCGACGAAGCGCTGGCCGGCCACTGCGACGACATCAGTATCATCATCCACCCGGATGAATCCATCACCGTTCGCGACAACGGCCGTGGCATCCCGGTAGACGTGCACAAAGAAGAAGGTGTTTCGGCAGCCGAGGTCATCATGACCGTTCTGCACGCCGGCGGTAAGTTCGATGACAACTCCTACAAGGTATCCGGCGGTCTGCACGGTGTAGGTGTGTCGGTTGTGAATGCGTTGTCCGAACAGTTGGTCCTGACCGTACGCCGCAGCGGCAAGATCTGGGAACAGACTTACGTTCATGGTGTTCCGCAGGAGCCGATGAAGATTGTCGGTGACAGTGAAACCACCGGTACCCAGATTCACTTCAAGGCTTCTAGCGAAACCTTCAAGAACATTCACTTCAGCTGGGACATCCTGGCCAAGCGGATTCGTGAACTGTCCTTCCTCAACTCCGGTGTCGGCATCGTCCTCAAGGATGAGCGTAGCGGCAAGGAAGAACTGTTCAAGTACGAAGGCGGTCTGCGTGCGTTCGTTGAATACCTGAACACCAACAAGACTCCGGTCAACCAGGTGTTCCACTTCAACATCCAGCGTGAAGACGGCATCGGCGTGGAAATCGCCCTGCAGTGGAACGACAGCTTCAACGAGAACCTGTTGTGCTTCACCAATAACATTCCACAGCGCGATGGCGGTACTCACCTGGTGGGTTTCCGTTCCGCACTGACGCGTAACCTGAACACCTACATTGAAGCCGAAGGCCTCGCGAAGAAGCATAAAGTTGCCACCACTGGCGACGATGCCCGTGAAGGCCTGACGGCGATCATTTCGGTGAAGGTGCCGGATCCGAAGTTCAGCTCCCAGACCAAAGACAAGCTGGTGTCTTCCGAAGTGAAGACCGCGGTTGAACAGGAAATGGGCAAGTACTTCTCCGACTTCCTGCTGGAAAACCCGAACGAAGCCAAGCTCGTGGTCGGCAAGATGATCGACGCCGCCCGTGCCCGTGAAGCGGCGCGCAAGGCTCGTGAGATGACCCGTCGTAAAGGTGCGCTGGATATCGCCGGGCTGCCGGGCAAACTGGCTGACTGCCAGGAAAAAGACCCTGCCCTGTCTGAGCTGTACCTCGTGGAAGGTGACTCTGCTGGCGGCTCCGCCAAGCAAGGTCGTAACCGCAAGACTCAGGCCATTCTGCCCCTCAAGGGCAAGATCCTGAACGTCGAGAAGGCGCGTTTCGACAAGATGATCTCTTCCCAGGAAGTGGGCACCTTGATCACTGCGCTGGGTTGCGGCATCGGTCGCGACGAGTACAACATCGAAAAGCTGCGCTATCACAACATCATCATCATGACCGATGCTGACGTCGACGGTTCGCACATCCGTACCTTGCTGCTGACCTTCTTCTTCCGTCAGTTGCCGGAGCTGATTGAGCGTGGCTACATCTATATCGCTCAGCCGCCGCTGTACAAGGTCAAGAAAGGCAAGCAGGAGCAATACATCAAAGACGACGACGCCATGGAAGAGTACATGACGCAGTCGGCCCTGGAGGATGCGAGCCTGCACTTGAACGAGGAAGCACCGGGTATCTCCGGCGAAGCCCTTGAGCGTCTGGTGAATGACTTCCGCCTGGTGATGAAGACCCTCAAGCGTCTTTCGCGTCTGTACCCACAGGAACTGACCGAGCACTTCATCTACCTGCCGGCCGTCAGCCTGGAGCAGCTGTCCGATCACGCAGCGATGCAGGATTGGCTGGCTCAGTACGAGGTGCGTTTGCGCACCGTCGAGAAGTCCGGCCTGGTCTACAAGGCCAGCCTGCGTGAAGACCGTGAGCGTAACGTCTGGCTGCCAGAGGTCGAGTTGATCTCCCACGGCCTGTCGAACTACGTCACCTTCAACCGCGACTTCTTCGGCAGCAATGACTACAAAACCGTCGTTTCCCTGGGGGCCCAACTAAGCACCTTGCTGGACGATGGCGCGTACATCCAGCGTGGCGAGCGCAAGAAGCAGGTCACCGAGTTCAAGGAAGCCCTTGAGTGGCTGATGGCCGAAAGTACCAAGCGCCACACCATCCAGCGATACAAAGGGTTGGGCGAGATGAACCCGGATCAGCTGTGGGAAACCACTATGGACCCAAGTTCGCGCCGTATGCTCAAGGTCACCATCGAAGACGCCATTGGTGCAGATCAGATCTTCAACACCCTGATGGGTGATGCGGTCGAACCTCGCCGTGACTTCATCGAAAGCAACGCCTTGGCGGTTTCCAACCTGGACTTCTGATTCAGTGTAGGATCACAAATTTGTTGATCGTTTTAACAAATAGTTGATCAGACGCTCCTCTGACAAGGAAGCGACAAAAAAGGCCAATTCATTGTATTGGCCTTTTTTATGCGCTCGAAATTCGGTATTTGCCTTCTGCAAGGCAAGGTGCTGGGACCAACACGCTTAGGGAGTGTCCGAGGAAGGCGCCTATATCAGGGCCGTTGTGCCGGGATTTTGTTTGGCGGGAACCTGATGGGTGAACTTCTTCCACAAATGGATTCGGGTAGCTGCAATGTCGATATCGAGCAAGTCACGTCCGCTTAAAAACAAGCGGACACCATTGTTACGCTGGACTTCGGAAGGTGTGTTCCCGGAACGCTTACCGAGCAAGGCCATCGTTTGCTGAGTATTCGGGTGGGGCAATGAATTCCAGCAGCCTGGGTCAAAATCTCATCAGCGCCAACACCAAGGTGTTTATTGCGCTGAACAGGTAGTGTCAGGGTGAAGCCAGACATTCACTGGTGTTCACATCTACGACCCCATCGATTCAACGGCGATCTGGCGCCAGTTCAGGCAGAGAAAGGCGCTCAGGGTGGCAATGAGGATTGGAAGTGGGATGGCTTTAATCTTGAAGATGGGCGGTCGTACCACATCAACTTCGTCGCATGTATCGCGTGTCAGAGGCCACGATGGCGTACCAGCAAGAGACGTCCTGGCCTTGAACCAACGGCAAGCGCAAAAAGAATCAATGCGATGGAGGCCCAGCCTGAGACGCTGGGGCGTTGGTCGAGTATGAGAATGGAGCTGATGATGCCAAACACGGGAATCAGCAGCGACAGCGGCGCCACCCGCGATGCAGGGTACTCACGCAATAGCAGGTTCCATCCCCAGTAGCAGAAGAGCGTCGCGCCGTAGGCCTGGAAAGCTAGTGAAAATGTCGTAACCGCATTCAAATGCGAAGGCAAGGCTATAAATGGAGCCGAGCCATGCAACAGCCAAGTCATTAGAAATAGCGGAATTGGTGGAAACAAGCTGGCCCACACCACGAAGGCGAAAATCTGATGCACCTTTGATATTTTGATCACGACATTGCCAACGCTCCATGCCACAGCGCTAACGATCACTAATGCAAAACCGATCATGGTGGCCTCACCGGGACTGCCCTGCAGGATTCCAACCAGCCCTATCGCAGCCAGCACGATGCCGAACAATTGAGGCATTGATAAGCTCTCACGGAACAACAGCACACCCCAACCGAGCGTGAAGAATGCACTGAACTGGATCAGCAGCGAGGCACTACCGGGCGGCACACCCAATGCGATACCCAGGTTAATCAAGGCCCACATCGCTACGCCGAAGATCAATCCATAGGCCGCAAGCCAGCGGAAGGCAACTTGCGGACGCTTCACGAAAAACACACAGGGTAAGGCGGCTAGCGTGAAGCGAATCGCAGTCAACAGCAGGGGGTCAATATCGGTAAGACCGAGTTTTGTAATGGGGAAGTTCAATCCCCAAACGGCCGTCACCAAGACGGCAAGCAACAAGTGTTTTTTCTGCATGGTTCGCGTGTCTTTCCCTAAATAGTGAGTTTTAAATGCCCTGCACCTCTGGGAATATGCAAGAAATCGGAATGGCCCGCTTTCTGGCGAGGGCCAAATATCATTAAAATTAGGCCATGCAAACAACAGCGCTAGATCCCTACCAAAACATACCGCGCGATGCTGTCGTGACCGCAAACGACTATGCAGACGGTGAGCTGTTCCCGTCGCACATCCATCAGCGTGGACAATTCGCTTATGCCGCACGCGGCGTCATCACTATATTCACCGACGAAGGCAGCTGGGTCGTTCCGCCCCTGCGCGGCATATGGGTACCGTCCCAGCGACCTCACGCTATGCAAATGCGTGGCCCTGTCACGATGCTCAACACCTATATCCGCAAACAGGCTGCGCAGCGCCTGGGACTACCGGCTCATTGCCAGGTTTTCGATGTATCGCCGCTACTGCGGCAATTATTGGAGAAGGCCATCGATATACCCGTGCGCTATGACAAAAATGGACGCGATGGCTATCTGATGGGTTTGTTGCTGCACGAGATTGCCGGGATGCCTGCGCTATCGCTCAGTGCGCCCTTACCGACTGAACCTCGTCTTGCTCGAGTGTGCCGCGATTTCTTGGCCCACCCTTCACTGGAGATCGGCATCGACGACATGGCGCAGCGCACCGGAATGAGCCGCCGCACCTTTACCCGCCACTTTCGACTACAAGCCGGCATCAGCTATATCGAATGGAGACAACAAGCCTGCTTGCTCGCGGCTGTTGTTAGACTTGGAAACGGCCAGTCAGTTACGCAGGTCGCAATAGAGTTGGGGTATAGCAGTTCAAGTGCATTCGCAACGGTATTCAAGCGTGTACTGGGTGAAGTACCCAGTCGATATGCCTTAGAACAAAAGGTGTTGGAGTCCAAATTCGACCAGAAATGCAGCGCACCACCATTACCTTAGTGCTGGAATCTGGAAGGTGTGGCCCTCGCCAATCTGCACTTCCCTTCCCGTGCATCCCCTTATCAAGAGAATGACGCTGATCTTCGCGGCGTCGAACCAGGCCTGATCGTACTGGAAAGCGTATGGTTTCGAGTAGTCAGCAACTGCGACCTCTCTCAACTCTTGTATCGGGCTCGCAGTATTCGGACGTACCTTTTTTGTTGTAGGCAGAATGGCATGAACGGTTGGACAGTTGAGGCTGAAGGTGAGAACGTTTCTACTCGGACGCATCTATTCTGTGAGGCGAGTAGGCTTTTCTCATTTATTTTGTGAATCTCAACCGACGGTTTCACAAAAAAGATGATTTTCTGCCAGCGTTTGCTGGGGCTCCCAAATCGTCTATTTTGTGACCCTACATTGTAGGTGGTCAAAGTTAATTGCTTCGGTCGAAGTTAAGCGACTTGGCCAAAGTCCCTGACGTCAAGTTAGGACAGAAAACCCTCCTCTATTTGAGTCGGTAAACTGCTGCGATTTGGCGCTCGTGGTGCGCCTACCTTATTCAAATGGAATTCTTTGCCCGCCCTTACAGCCCTGCTCAACACCTACCTGTGCAACGAGCGATCGGATCTCCTGCTATCGCTAGACGGGATTAGAGGTTGCTTCCATATGGTTGCGACATAAGATGACGCGCTCCTGCGCCAGAATGACGCTACATTCGGTACAGGAAATGCCTCCTGTCCATACGTCGTCGTTCGGCCAGTTCTACCACCCTCCGCGCATCATGGCCACACTCCTCCGATACGTGTGCGCTGTCACTGAAATGGGTGTTCATGCTGATGCTCGATCTCGGCGGACACTGAAACTTCATTCAACGACATCATTTCAACGACGATGAAATCGCTGCAGAGCTTGGCCTGCAGGAGTTGGTCGATGCAGACGATTTCAGCCCGGCGCTGGCCTTCGACCTGACGTTCCTCTTAGTAGGTTACCCGGACAGGCTGCAGGCGAATGTACAGGCGCTCGGCCAGTTGATCGGGTTGGATGCCGTCGAGCAGCGCAAACTGGCTTTCTGCGCACTGTTGCAAACCGATCCCTGCCTCAACGATGCCTCAGACCAACTCGGCGCGCTCGGTTTCAACCGAACATTGAGGGTACTGTCCACACTTATCGACATCCCTCAAGAGGATCTTCTTCCCTACCTGGCCAATGAGGCGTGGTTAGCTCGTGCCGGACTGCTCGGGGCTTCGCTCTATGAAATTGCCTGTACTGACAGCGACGGCGACCCAGTCAGCGCCCATCAGCGTCTGTGTGCCCTGCGTTCGGCAATGAGTGCATTGCAGTCGCAGAAGACAGTAAGACGAAACCGGCCTGCACAACATCGCCTCAGCATCGTCGGCGACCACCACGGCCATCGGGTATTCGCCAAATCCGTCAGCCCACATCTGGTGCCAGTGTGCACGGCCAGCTCGCTGGGAGAATTATAGGTGGGGGGGGGTTGACAGCATATTTTAATACTGTACTATTTGCCTCCCGCTAACGAGCAACCTGAAGTTGCTTGAAGCTTAAGTAATTGATTTTATTAATAAAATCAGTGGCTTTTAAGGGTGTTGTCTTAGGGGCGCTGTTAAATGCGCGCCTCGGTTGAGACGAAAGATCTTAACCAACCGCTCTTTAACAACTGAATCAAGCAATTCGTGTGGGTGC